>CAKZZD010000018.1 GCA_937886715.1 uncultured Bacteroidales bacterium
AACATTTCGCGCCCTATGCGGAACTGCGCATAGCCTATGACCCCGACCGCCTGCCCCAGGGCTACTCCCCCGACGACATCCATACCTCCTACTACGACTCCTCTGCCATGGCTTGGGTACGCCTCGAACGTATCGAGGTGGATACAGTCAATCACGAAATTGTGTCGCTCACCTCCCACTTCACCGACTTCATCAACGAACTGCTCAAGGCTCCCGAGATGCCCGAAACCCAAGCCTTTGTGCCGACCCAGATCAGCAGTCTGGAAGCAGCCAATCCTCTGGCAGGATACACCGTCGTGGCGCCACCCGAAGCCAACAACATGGGCACTGCCAATCTTTCCTACCCGCTCCATGTGCCCGCAGGACGTGGGGGCATACAACCCAACCTGACGTTGACCTACAACAGCAACGGTGGCAATGGGGTGTGTGGCTTGGGATGGGATTTGCCGATACCTTGCATTTCTGTTGAAACCCGTTGGGGTGTGCCTTGGTATGACCCTGACTATGAGTCTGAAACATATCTGTTCAACGGCGAGCAGCTGCTTGTAGACCATGATTCGCTTCCGGCTTTTGCCCGTGATTTCCACCACGAAAGAAGACGCGACGATGTCTACACCCGTCGTTTCTATCCCCGCGTCGAGGGCTCTTTTGACAGCATCCTGCGGCACGGCACCTCCCCACAAACCTACTGGTGGGAGGTGTACGACCGTTCCGGCACCCGTTACATCTATGGTCTTGGCGACGGTGAACTGCGCTCGCAACGCAAAAATGCGGTCTCAAAATGGTACCTTACGCGCGTGATCGACCGCGACGGGAATGTCGCCCGCTACCATTACAACGTATACAGAAATGGCACCAGCACTAGCAAGTCTGGCACCGCCGTCTATCTCGAGAAAATCATCTACACCTCGCCCAACAGAGGCTTTTCCCCGCAACAGTGGTATGGCTATTGCGTCTCTTTCCACTATGAAGATCGCGATGATTGCGTGGTCAACGGCAACCTCGGCGTCAAAGAGAACGTCAGCAAGAGGCTGTCATCCGTCAAAACCTGGTATGTGAAGAATAATCCGACACCGCTGGAAAACAATAATTTCACCATTCCTGACAATATGTCGGATTATGGCGACGAGATCAATGACATAAAACTAAACCCCGAAATCGAACAAATCGGCAATGGAGAAGGCCTTCTGTCGTATGTCACCCGGCTTCTCGGCCACGACCGCATGCAACAGGCGGATTCCAGTCTTATCCGGGGATATCTCCTGCTATATGAAATGTCCTCGACGGGCAAGTCGTTGCTGGCAGCCGCTGTGGAGATGAACCCCGATGAATGGGACAGCCATGTGCCAACCCTCAGACTCGACAACCTTATTAACGGCAACACAACACTGAAATACCACCGGTTTCAATATGAGCAACTCAACAATCCGGCCTTTGGCGCCCCTCATGTCCTCCATGTTGAATATAGGGATCCTCTGGGCGGAAGCAGGGAATGGAGGTCTGGCTTCAGCCAAAGTGCAGGAGTGGGTCTCGATCCCAAATCATGGTTAAGGACACTAAACTTTGAAGTCAACGGTAGTGTTACCACCAAGTCCTCAAACCGCTGCACCACACTCATGACCGACATCAATGGTGACGGCTATCCCGATATCCTGTCTAATAATGGTTCCGATGCATGGGAGTGCCTGCTCTTCAAACCCTCTCTCGGTATGCCTCCAGAAGATGGTACGTATTCAACAGACCCCATATCAATGCTCTCTTTGGGGAAGGACATCAGCAGGACGATCTCCAATGGCGGCTATGCGGTCGGCATGTCCGTACATGCAGGTTTCGAGTACAGCGACATGAACTCGGACATGAACTCGGGCCTGAACATAGGTGCCCAACGAACCTCCAGCACCTCCAACAATACGATCTACCTTGCCGACGTCAACGCCGACGGTCTGCCCGATCTTGTCAAAAACGGGAATATATGGTTCAACAACAGCCATGGCTCTTCTATCCGTTTCAGCAGGAACTACCAGCCACACGTACCTGACGAAAACCATTGCGAACAAGTTTACTATTCATACGAAAAAGCCGCTCCGATGGACTGCAAAATTTTTGAGGAAGGGCATGAGTCGGAGACATATGTATCCAGCTATTCACAGCAACAAGACAATATAACGTTGGTGGGTACCACTACAAGACACATACTGGCCAACGAAGACACCGACACTGTCTATCGCAGTGTCGTACGTGTATGGATAGCGCCTTACGATGGCAACATCCATATTTCCGGCACCGCCAGTCTCGACAATCGCTTTGCCGATGCCAGGAAAGCTACCTGCGCAGATGGAGTACATGTCAGCATCCAGCACAACGGCACAATCCTCAGTGGAACGGAACATACCCTGAATGAAGAGTCGGGGAATGTCAGCATCTCGGCCAACACATGGGTGGATCCGGGCGACCGCATATATTTCAGGGTCGAGGCCTTGAAAAACGACCTGTACGACGTGGTAAACTGGAACCCTGTGATTTACTATTCCGACAGGGACACAAGCCTGACCGACTCAGCCTACAGAAAGAGATATCTGTTCTCGGCCAAAGACGATTTTCTGGCATGGCAAGGCGACAAATTCCATATGCCGGCCTCAGGGTCTGTGCATATTTCAGCCGGTTACAGTCTAACCCGGCCCCTGGCGGATAGTGTTTCTTTGCGCATTACTCGCTGGGACGATAGCCTGACCTACATCAAAGGCAATAACGACACCACCATTATCGTTCCGCCCAACACACTTGCTCCCAGTGCCATTACCAAGGACTGGCAATTGGATTCATCAGATGCCCTATTGTTTCAGGTTTCCGCCAACAGCGAACAGGACTGGAATGCCCTGCAATGGCATCCGCATGTCATTGCCACTGCTTTCACCAACAGCGCCATTCCCACCAGCACCTCGACCCTCAATGAAGACGGACATTCTTCCAATGTGGAGCACACGGTCGATGTCCACCCATCGCCTGCTTATCTTCCTGTCAACGACTATTCGGACATGAACCTTCCCGCAGGTTTTGCCGGCCTGTTCCGCTCGCTATATCGTGGATGGGGCTGCTTCACCTACAACAGTGACACCATGCGCACACCCATGAACGAGAACAGGATTCACTATCCCGACAAATACAACACCTACAGCACGATGCCCGGCGACAGCCTTGAACCCTCCATCCTCAACCGGTTGGGCAACATCGACAATGGCGTTTCCTCCGACTCCATTCAGGCCGTGATAGCCACAACGGTACCCAATTCTGAGGATCCCGGCTCGGGCATCATGACTGCCGTCTACGACGCTTCGGACAGCACAGCCATCTGGGTCGCCAACGGCTACAGGTCTTTTGTCAGCGCCTCACAGATGGGTCTCTACAACTGGCAATCCATGCAAGCCACTCTTGGCGACCCGGAATTGAAGTATCCTGTCACCAATGCAAGCATTGCTCAATCGAATGCTGTTCCGCTGGCTCCTGTCAAGGGGAGTACCCAAAAGGGCTATGGTGTGCATGCTTCATTGTCTTGCGGAATCAATGAAGCTGTCACAAGCATGGGAATCAGCGGATGTGTCAACTTTTCTCACGGCGAAAGCCGTGTGACCGCCGACTATGTGGACATGAACGGCGACGGATACCCTGATATAGTGGGCGAGAACGACGTGCAATACACCAACACGCGAGGCGGGCTGTCCTATAAACATGCCGGTACCGTGGTGTCAGGCCAGCAAGGCATCCAGCGGACAACCTACAATGCTGCCAGCCTACAGGGGGGCTCATCCTATCCCTCGTACAGAAAGCACATCAAGTCCAGCGGCACTGTCAGCATTGAACAGCGCAGCAATGGATCCGACATTTCTGTCAGCACCAATACGGCACAGTCGGTCGACTACATGACGATGGCTTGGATGGATATGAACGGCGACGGCTTGCCCGACTGCGTACGCGGCGACAGCGTGTATCTCAACCTCGGATACGACTATTATGGAGCCACGTCACTGAGAAGAAACCCGCTGCCGGAGAACGCCAGTGTGACCATCGCCATGTCCTTTGGCAACAACCATATCCGCGATATCAACAACAGTTTCTCGGCGGGCATGGGATGCAGTTCAACCGACAATCACGCTGACATCATCTATGCCGATGTCAACGGCGACGGATTGGTGGACAAGATTGCCAATAATCGGGATGTCTATTTCAACACGGGCTGGGGATTCACCACGAATGCCCCTCTTAGAGATGCAAGACTGTCGTCGAACAGCGAGGGCGTCAGCCAGGATCTGAATGGCAACGTTACAATAGGTGTCCCACTTCCCTATTTCAGTGGCAACATGAAGTTTCAGGGAACAACAGGCTTCGAAACAGGAACCTCTATCACAAGCACCAAGTCTACTCTGATCGACATGAATGCCGACGGCTTGCCGGATATCGTGCATCAAGTGAATGACGTAATCACCGTATATTACAATCAGATGTATGCCCTTGATAAACTTGTGTCCGTGGAATCATTCTACGGCAACAAGATGGAATTGGAGTATGCTCAAGCGCCCCATTCTCCACGGTCGCGGCACCGACCCACCGTGATGTCCAGGCTGGCCATCATGGACCAGACGGGCAAAAGCAACGACCGCCGGGTTTTCACTTTCAACTATTCCGGATACGTCCATTCGGTGGCAGAGCGCACACCCTATGGCTTCGACAGTGTCATTGTGAGACAATATTCCGGAAACAGCTTAAGCCGCATCACACGCCAGCACTACCGCACCGACCACTACAAGATGCGCGGGAAAAAGGATTCCGAGAGAATTACAGACCACGCTGGACGGCCCTATGTAGAGCACCGATGGAAGCATGAGATGAAGCGCATCTCCGATGGCGCTGTGGTCGACATGGCCCAATCCGGTTGCTACGGTCCGGTATGGCCGGCGCTGGATTCGTCGGTCACCATATATTTCAATCCAGCAACAGGCAACTCGGAAATCATTACCGCCGAAAGGTATATCCATGCCGACAGCGGAAGGCTGGCAACTTATGTCGACCACGGCAATGTGGCCACCGCCAACGACGATGTGCGCTGTGAACTGATCCACACCCGAGGCTACCGCAACCAATATGCCCTGCCACAAAGGGTAACGGTATCCAACCTACAGGGCCATAGGCTCCGCCTCCGAACAGCATACTACGACACCATAGGCCACTTGATAGAGTCGGTGTCACATATCAATACCACCGACTCGGCTCCGACAAGCTACCGATACGACACCTACGGCAACATCACTTCGGTGCAACTGCCACCCAATCTCAACGGGCAGCGGACGAAATACATCTACGCCTACGATACCCTGGTGAACAGCTTTTGTGTGTCGGTGACCGACAGCGCCTTTGGCCTGACCAGCCGCACCGGATACGACGTGCGGTTGGGGGTGCCACTGCGCATCTACTCGGTCGGCGGCGACAGCATCAGCTACACCTATGACAGCTGGGGACGACCGCTCTCTGTCAGGGCTCCACAGGAAAGCGACACCAGCGGATCCCCCACCATCCGATACAGATATTGGGACGGCGCACTGCCCGCGTTGCCGGTCAACAGACCGGGCTTCAGGTCGCTCACCAGTTTCCCGCCCTCAATAGAGCCTCTGGCAATATCCGCTGGCAACATGTACATTGGCGGACCCATATGGGCACAAACGTTCCACCGGTCGCAGACCGATTCAGCGCTCAATACAGCAACAGCGGTGTTTGTCGATGGCCACGGACGTGTGCTCCAAACGCAAAAAACCGCTGTGGTGGACGGCATCACTTGCCGTGTGGCCTCAGGCCACATTATTTACGACCATATCGGACGTCCCGCAAAAGCCTACGAACCTTTTGCAGTCTACAACGATTCTCTCAACATCTACGCCACTCCGGTGGATACCGGCATCTACACCGCGACCCAATACGATGTACTTGACCGCGTGGTGTTGAAATCCATTCCATCGGCAGACGTCGCCACCTCCATCGCATATGGGTTCGACTCCGTCGACGGCGCCAAATACTTCCAGACCGTCACCACCGACCCGGAATACCATTCCACCACCACCCTGTCCGATGCTCGAGGGCTGACTCTGAAAACCATCGACGCCACCAGCGCACATGGCGTGACGCGATTTGTATACGACGCAATCGGCCAACTGGTGGAATCATATGACCCCGAAGGCTATATGACCTCTTTCGACTACGATCTGGCCGGGCGCACGACAAGGAGGCTCCATCCGGATGCCGGCAACTGCAAATATTTGTACGACCCTGCCGGCAACCTGATCCAGGAGAGCAACATGCTCGGCGATATTAATTACGAGTACACATACTACCGTTTGTTAAAAAAACGTTATTCCTACATGACCGGCAACGACGTGACATACTCCTACCGCAACAGCGGACGCGGGGCCGGCCTGCCCCGCCGCATCACCGACGGCAGTGGGACCATGTCGCTCGAATACGACGCGATGGGTCGCGTGGCGCGGAGCGTCCGCATGCTGTCCGTGCCCGCGTCCGCGCATGTCTACACGTTCACCCACTCGTATGTCTACGACAGCTGGAACAGGATGATTCAGATGACCTATCCCGACGGCGAAAGGGTGGAATATCACTACCACCCCGACGGGACCCTCGCGGGCATGACCGGCGACAAGGGCGGCAACCTGCGGGAATACATCAGCTCGGCCGAATACGACAAATACGGCAAACGGACCAAGGTCGTCTACGGCAACGGCACCTGTGCGGAATACAGCTATGACTCCCTGCAACGTCTGTCGGTGCTCCGCAGCAATGATGGCCACCAGCACATAATGCAAAAAATCAACTATCTGTACGATAAGGTGGGCAATATCACAATGCTCCACAACTCGGCAGGCAGTGTCGACGGATTGGGTGGAGCCTACACCAACACATACATATACGACCCGCTGAACCGGCTCGTCAATGCCAGTGGCAGCGGCTCTGCTGAAGGCCAGCAACGCAACTTCACTATCGACCAGATTGCCTATTCCCCCTCAGGCAGGCTGGGCGTGAAAGCACAGAACTGGGACTCCGGGACCTCACAAGGTGAGGTCGTTCAGGAATACGGGTACTCACAGACAGACGTCAGACCCCATGCCCCCGAATTCATCAAAAACCAAGCCGGTGACAATGCAATTCACAGCCTGACATGGGACGAGGCCGGCAACCTGGTCCGGCTGTCGGAACAGCGCCCGCAGGGATCCACCTACGGCACCCGCTTCCTCGGCTGGACCGTGGACAACAGGCTGGTCACCGTGGCCGACTGGCGCCACTACAGCTATTATGCCTACGACCACACGGGAGAGCGCACGCTCAAAATGACAGGCGCCGTGTCGTCGGGCGACATGAATGCCTCGGTGCAGCACAGCGTCTCCTGCCTGGACGACATCACCCTCTACCCGTCACCCTTCCTGGTAGTCACAGACCACGGATACACCAAGCACTATTATGCCGGAGCCGAGCGTGTGGCCGCACGTCTGGGAGCCGGCGGCCTGAACCATGACAGCGTCTGCGTGGGAAACAATATGGATGCCGAGCAGACCGCCGACAGCCTGTTCTTAGAAGCCTGGGAACTGGCCAACAAGATGGAATACCGCAGGCCCACGACATCCGACATTGTGCAGATCGACGGCAGTGCGATAGGAGGGTTGGAGTATTTCGATCCGGACGATGTACCGGTGTCCATGCAGGCAGAAGTGACCATAAACCCCAACCGCATCCATGAAACCATCGGGACGCTGTCTCCGACCGGGCAACCCGCCCACAACTCCGAGCCCGAAGTCTACTTCTACCACTCCGACCACCTCGGCGGAGCCAACTGGATTACCGACGGAAACGGGGTACCAGTACAACATTTGCAATATTTACCTTTTGGCGAGCTGTTTGTTGACCAGCATCCCGCTGGTTATCAGGAGCGTTATACGTTCACCGGGAAAGAACGCGATGAGGAAACCGGCTATGGCTATTTCGGTGCGAGGTATATGGATCACGAGCTGATGACCATGTGGCTGAGTGTTGACCCGATGGCGGACAAGTACCCGAGTATTTCTCCGTATGCCTACTGCGCCTGGAATCCACTGGGATTAGTTGATCCGAATGGAAACGAGGCTATTGAAAATGACGACTGGTATATTAACAACAAAGGAGAAATGAGGTGGTTCAATAGTACAGCAGAAAAATACACATACGATGGGGAGGAATACACGCGATATGGACAAACCGCCAGCATGACAAATAGCGATGGAGAATTTGTCTATGGCGACCAATATGGTCATACCCATTCCACAAAGCCGTTGAGGGAAGTCTCTGTTACAGAGACTCTAACTGATTTTGAGCGCACTATGATAAATCCTTTGGTACAAAGCATCCATCAAAGTGCGGCAGATTTTTGGGGACATCCCGTTGCGGAAGCAGTTTTGGATGCGACACTATTTGTTGTCACTGGAGGAACGGAAGCTATTGCCAAAAGCATTGGTAAATCCATGATTAAACGTGAAGCAAAAAGGAACTTTTTCAAAAATGCAAAACTGACTCAAAAAGTAGAAAGTCAAATAGCAAGTGGTGATATGCACTCTTTCCCTGCTAGCGTTGATGGATTTGCAGTAAAATATGGTAAGTTCAAATATATAACCGGCGGAGATGGAAAAACCTATTTTGAATTAAGGCTGAAAGGTGGATTCAAAGGAAATGATGGCTCATTTGAATACATTAAAGACAATATGAATAATATAAATCATCATTTTTTCAAACAAAAATAAACTTTATGAATAAAAAAATATGCGACTTTTTTAAACTAAAAGGTATACCTTATGCTGAAGCTTCTGACCCAAACAATCGGCTTCTAAGTATTTGCGATGCAGAAGATTTGTTAAGTATTGCCATCAACGAACAGATTGCCATAATAGGAGCAGATGTTTATGAAAAAAAACGTGATGGTCGATACTCAATTGAAAAAACTTTCGACCTGGCATGGTCTTGTGATTGTAATGATGGTGAGGACATTACATATAAAAGCTATTTTGACAGAAGTATAGAAATGGCGAAGATCGGGTTATGTGGGGTTCGTAATAGAATGAAACAAGACAATAACCAATTATATGTTAACTATGTTCTCCCCAATAATTAGAATTGTTGAGGGAGCCTGGGAACAAGTGCTTGTCACAACAGAATAGAATGGATAATTGAAACGAGACGAAACAAAGAACAGGCTTTTTGTTACATAAAAAACAAAGGATTGATTCATCAACTAAGTCATAAAACCGAATGGGTAAACCACACGCAAAACATGCGTTTCTACCCCATCTCTTTCACCGGGAAAGAGAAGGACGAGGAAACGGGCTACGGTTACTTTGGTGCCCGCTATATGGACCACGAGCTGATGACGATGTGGCTGAGCGTCGACCCGATGAGCGACAAGTACCCGAGCATTAGTCCTTACGCTTATTGTGCTTGGAATCCGGTGAAGCTGGTTGATCCGGATGGCAGGCAGTGGAAAGACTCTGTAGATGCGAGAACTGCGGACGAAATGAAAACAAGTGTGAAACAAAGAATTTCTGATATTGAGTCGAGCATAAATAACTGCCAATATGCAATAAATAAGAGATTGTTAAAAGGTAAAAAAATTGAGAAACAAGAGGCCCTTTTGTCAGAATTACAAAATCAAAAGATATTATTGGAGGATTTCCTTGAAGGGCTTGATCAAATAGAAAAAACGCAGAACGTTATTTTTACATTCAATCCTACGCGAGGAGATTATCATGAAGTCAGTCTTTTTATGCCAGAAAATGAAGTATACTCAATTAATTATCAGATTGGAAATGAGGGAAATGCAATTCATGAATCCACACATGCCATTCAGGTGTATAGAATGAACTATCTTGATGTGCAAATGATGACAAGAGGAGAAATGGAGATGAATGCCTACTCAACACAATACTCTTATAGCCCTAGATCCATATCTGCACTATATAATAGCAGTGGTATATCTCCTTCTTCAAGAATACCTCTAGTCTGGGTAAAGGGTTTATATCTGATCAATGAATCAAAAAAAGTATATCCGTATGAAAAGTACAAATAAGAGTATTCCATTGATGACATTATTACCCATAATGTTCTGCATTATAGGATGTGGCAGCCATATACAAATGGGAATATATACCGCAACAAAACCCGACTATACAATTGTCCTAAATGATGATAGCACATATTTGTACCGATATAAATTTCATATCGGCGAAGATATATCCTCGGGGACGTGGGCGCAAAAGGGCAACTGCATTTATCTTACAAGCAATGTCTCGGATGTTCGAAAATTCCCTGTCAGCATATCTGCTATTGACGTAGATAGCAATAATGCAGCATTTCTTGTCTTTAGAGGAATTAATCTTATGTATTATGATTGGTTCTGTTTGATGAATAATGATTCTATACACTTGGTCCAAGATACGATGTACATAGAGTCGAAATACCCATTGCAGGTGACAATATGCGCCAAACCTCGTGATCGTCACATAATATATGGGGAAAAACCTCGTGAGCAAAATCCCGCTTTTTATGCCGCACCACGAGAATTGATTGTCATGTCTGAACCAATAATATTGAATCAAAGGGGCAACTATACAATTAGCATTGATAGTATTTTTGGAGATGCTCCGTTGTATTATCTACCGCTTGAGAAAGAGATGTTCAAGGTGTCAAAAAGTGGTATTCGTGATATGAAAATGGGATGGGTGCTTGCTCTAAAGAAGAGCAATCCGATAGACTGATTCCTATTTAACTAAAGATGATTAGTCCTGAAAAGTTCCGGTAAAATTATGCCAACAAAGGATGCATATGTAATCTGTTCCATGAATCGCGCGATTCCCATGCGGTTTCACCCCTTCATTTTCACCGGGAAAGAGAAGGACGAAGAAACAGGCTACGGTTATTTCGGAGCACGGTATATGGACCACGAGCTGATGACAATGTGGCTGAGCGTCGACCCAATGGCTGACAAGTATCCATCTATTAGTCCCTATGCCTACTGTGTTTGGAATCCAATTAAACAGGTTGATCCGAATGGCGAAAAACCAGTTTTTGTAAACGGTTATTTGGGTTTTGGCTCCCCTGAAGGGGGTGAAAAATATTGGTCGTCATCATTTGTTCGTGGAGCAAAAGAGTTTTTCAATGATTATACGAAGCCATTTTTCACCAACGTAGAACATGGCATGCTTTCATCGGCTAGAAGTAGACAGAAAAATGGGTATGATTATGCAAAAGCAAATTATAGTTCATTGATTGAAGGAATGAATGAGGGAGAAACATTCGAGTTCGTTTCTCATAGTATGGGAGGGGCATTTGCAATGGGTATGAGACAATACCTAGAAGAACAAGGATGGGAGGTGAAATCCATGGTATTCATAAATACGTATCAGTCAGACAAAATTAAAGTGAATGAGGATGATCCCACTTTCTTGATAGATTATCAGAACACAAATGACCCTGTTCTTTTTTGGTTTGACCCTAATCTTGGGAGAGGCGAGATAAATAATGCTGACGTGAAAATAAGGGAGAAGTCAGACCAAGGGACATCTTATATTCACGCTGGGCCAATTAGCTCTGGAAAGACTTTTTGGAAAGAATTACAAAAGAAAGTTGAGGCCAATAAAACAAACGAATGATGAAGAAATATGTGTTTAGAATAATAATATCTCTCATGTGTCTATATGTTTTCATTGCCAAGACGTATGCAATATTCTGTTTTTTTTCTCGTCATAAGTGTGATTATTCTATACTTTTTGCAGATCTGGTAGTACTATGTGCGTGCGTTTTTCTTATATTTTTTTTCTGGGGAAAGTCCATGAACATTAAATACACCTTGGTGTGGAATCTTATATTGCTAGGATCTGTCATTATGCAATTATACAGCAGTCTGTTTAACTTTTTGACAAAGAATCCAATGGTTGACCAGAATATGATTTTGTGGGCATACGATGTACCTAATTTATTATCGGTTTCTCTTTTGGTAATTACAATGGTAAAAATGCGAGGTCATAGAAAGGATTCATTGAAAAAGAGTCAGTAGAACATTAGTGGAATTAGAATAAGGGACAACTACTGAAGAGAACCTATACGCTTTATTCAGCAATATGGATCCACTTCAGTTATGGGACGAGGGACAGCACTTGTCACAAAGTGGAAATAATTGATAGATGGAACAACAAGTTCATAAAACCGAAGGTGTAAACCGCACGCAAACCATGCGGTTTCTTCCCTTTGTTTTCACCGGGAAAGAGAAGGACGAGGAAACGGGCTACGGTTACTTTGGTGCCCGCTACATGGACCACGAGCTGATGACGATGTGGCTCAGTGTCGACCCAATGGTGGATAAATACCCCAGCATTAGTCCATATGCATATTGCAGCTGGAACCCTGTAAAATTGGTAGACCCATACGGTAGAGCAGTGAGAGCTGCCGATAAGCAGTCCAGAATGAATATCATGCATACCCTATCGAAAGCAGAAGCAAAATATGTTAGATTTGATAAAAATGGTAACATAGATTTGAGAAGATTGGGAAAATGCAAAAGTAATTCGAAAAATTTTAATGCTTTGAAAACATTAGCTCAAAGCAAAACAGACTATATCTTCAGTGTGGAAACACGTCATGGAGATGAATATAATAATATTGATCTTACTGATCCTAACGGAATAAGTGAGGGTGAACATGTCAAGGGGGTGACATTAATACCAGAAAATGTAAATGACCCTTCACCGAACAAGAATGTGTATATTATCACAAGCGCAAATATGTCTGAAGAAGACCAAGTTGCAAATGTTGCTCATGAAGGTTATGGACATGCATATTTATATGAATTAAAACAACAAGGGCAGAATGTGAATCCAAACCATGACTATCAATGCACGATCGTGGGTTATGAATG
The DNA here is from genome assembly GCA_937886715.1 of uncultured Bacteroidales bacterium. Lineage (GTDB taxonomy): Bacteria > Bacteroidota > Bacteroidia > Bacteroidales > P3 > Colimorpha. The sequence goes on from CAKZZD010000018.1 coordinate 12,986, forward strand.
GGACGAAAAGATGCATTGTAATGTACCTAATTTTGGATGGTATGAAGCAAATAGCATTCTAAAAGAACAAATAGACGCAGCAGTTCTTGAAGCTAAACGAAATTATCAATCATGGTCAGAATAAGAAAAATCATTGTTTATCTAATTTGTAATTTGACAATTATTTATGCACAAGCTCAACATAATGAGAGTACTCCGTATATAGATAGTTTATGTTGTGATACAATTATTTGTGATAGTTATTTGATGTTAGTAAAAGTTCCGTGCATCTCATATTTACATAAAACTTATTATCAGTATGACGAAGGTTTTTTTATGACGTATCCATACAGAGATTCGGCCTTTTTTTATATTCATAAGGGACATAATGTAAGACAACCTTTCTTGGACACTTCACAAAAAGGTATTTTTTTTGAAAATGACACATTGCAATGCCATTATGGTATTTGTAACAATGTTTTCTATAAAGAAATCTTCTATAAAGAAAGAAAAGTAACCATTTCTTACGTTAATATAAAAGAAGAAGATGTTCTTTTGTTTGATCGTATTATCTCAACACTTGTATTCTACCCTTCTTTTGTAAAAAGAGAAAATGATGTTGAGTCAGGGGACAGTCATTGAAGTGGCCCCATAATGTTGGACGGGTTAAACAATATTTGAGGATATGCGCATAATCCTGTACTTGACAAATAAAAGAATGGATAATTGAACCATCCATCACATAAAACCAAAGGGGTAAACCACATTCAAGCCATGCGGTTTTACCCACTCGTTTTCACTGGCAATGGCCCCCGTAAGGGGTGGCGAATACCGCTGAATGAAATCAAATACAATGAGCAACGCGACGTCCTTCGCCTTAATCCGCAAAGAGGGGGACTTTGCGGGGCTCGGCTCACAAGTCCACAGGGCTTGCTCACTGGCTACGGCTACTTGCCTCATCAAGCTCGGCAGGCACACTACGGCGCGAGGTATATGGACCACGAGCTGATGACCATGTGGCAGAGTGTTGTGGGGCCCAAGCAGGATGTCAATGATTTTTAAGTGGGCACCACCTCCTTTGCAATTAAACTTTTAGAAATAATTGTAGATGTCTAGTACCTGCTTTTGATCTTCAATCGATTTGTGATATTACCAGCTGGGTACCTCCTGGATACCTCCTGGATACTTCCTGGATACCTCCTGGATACCTCCTGGATACTTCCTGGATACCTCCTGGATACCTCCTGGGTACTTCCTGGCGACCTGCTGAATACTTCCTGCATACTTCCTGCATACTTCCTGGCGACCTGCTGAATACTTCCTGTAGAACATTCATGTTTCATATCGGAAAGGAAACGAGAGGATGTGATTCCCGTTGAGTCTATTGGCGTAAAAAAACGTTGTTGACAGAAAAACATCATCGCAGCACCACGATGGTGACACCGACGCCGCCCAGCTCGAGCTTTTCCGGATGGAACGACCGTACTTCGTGTATGCCACGCAGCTCCTGGTGGATGACCTGCATGAGGATGCCGTAGCCTTTGCCGTGCAGGATGCGCACTTCCTTCTCTGACAGCAGGATGGCCTCGTCGATGAAGCGGTGTAGCATGTCGATGGCCTCTTCGGCGCGGTGGCCGCGGAGGTCGAGGGTGGGGTTGAAGTGGGCACGCTTCTCGTTCATGTCGTCGAAGATGCTGCGGCTGACGCGCACTTCGCCTTTGACGGAGGGAATCTTCTGTTTGGCGGTGCCGGAGAGTCGTGCGAGCGGTATGGTCATGCGGATGCTGTTGCTTTCCACCACTGCTTTCTTGCCTTTGATTTCCACCACTTGGCCGTAGGTTTCTTCGCCGTCGATGCGGACAATGCTGCCCACGAGGACGGGGAGTTTGTTTTCCCCTTCTGGGCTGAGCCTGCTGTCGGTGAGGCGTTGTTTTTTTTCTTTTTGCTCTTTTAGTTCGTTTTGTGCTTTTATATTCTGTTCGGTGGCTTTGGCCAGTTTTGCGCGGGCCTGTTGGGTGGCCTCCTTTTCGGCCTTGGCGCTCTTGATGTCGCTGATGGTGCGTTCCACGGTGCGGTTGGCGCCTTCGAGAATCTGCTGCGCTTCGTGGCGTGCCTGCGAGATGATTTCGTGTCGGCGGTCCTCCAAGCGGTCGGACAGGCGCTGGTATTTCTGTGTCACCTCGTTGAGGAAATCGTCGGCCACGCGCAACTCTTCCTTTTTCTTTTCGATTTCTTTCTTATCCAGCTCGAGTTGCTGCAGTTGGTGTTCGAAGTTCAGTTGTTCGCGGCCTACCAGTTCGCCGGCGCGGTCGAGAATGTCTTTTGGAAAACCGATGCTTTCGGCAATCTCGAAAGCGAAACTCGAGCCTGGGTGACCGATGGAGAGACGATAGAGCGGACGCATGGCGTTGGTGTCGAAGAGCATGGCGCCGTTGACCACGCCGGGCAGATTGTCGGCCAGCAGCTTGAGATCGGCAAAGTGGGTTGTCACCACGCCGAAGGCCCCTTTCCCATATAGGGCGTCGAGCACGGCCTCGGCGATGGCGCAACCGGATCGGGGCTCGGTGCCGCCGCCCAGCTCGTCGAGCAGGAAGAGGGTGCCGTTGTTGGCTTCTGCCAGGAGAGTCTTCATATTTTGGAGGTGCGAGGTGTAGGTGGAGAGGTCGTTGTCGATCGACTGCTGGTCGCCGATGTCGATGAATATGGATTCGAAGATGCCACATTCCGACGTGGGCCGCAGCGGTACGGGCATGCCGCACTGCAGCATGTATTGTATCAGTCCCACGGCCTTGAGCAGCACCGACTTGCCGCCGGCGTTGGGGCCTGAAATGATGAGAATTCGGGCGTCGCCGGATTCGCCGGATTCTCCTGTCAGCGTCAGGTTGAACGGCACCACGCCGTCGCGCTTTTGCTGGTAGAGTATGGGGTGGCGAGCATCGAGCCAGGCTATCTTGGGTTCGCGGTGCATTGTCGGCACACTGGCGTTCAGTTCGACGGCCACGCGCGCTTTTGCCCGGAGAAAGTCGATGCGTGCCAGAAATCGGTAGGCTTCCTCGATCTGAGGCAGCAGCGGACGCAGCCGGTCGCTGAAGGCGAGCAGTATGCGCTGCACCTCGTGGCGTTCGTCGAAGTCGAGTTCGCGCAAGTCGTTGCCCAGTTCCACCACCTCGGCAGGTTCGACGAAGGCGGTGAGGCGGGTGGCGCTTTCGTCCTGGATGAGGCCGCGGATCTTGCGGCGGTGGGTGGTGAGCAACGGTATCACGGGACGGCCGTCGCGGATGGTCACCTCGGCGCCTTCCGGAGCCCATCCCTCGCGTTTGGCGCGTGCCAGGGTGCTGTTCACCTGAGCCTCCACCTCGGCGGCCTTGCGGGCTTTGGTGCGACGTATCTCGGCCAGGGCGGGGGAGGCATTGTCGTAGAGCTCACCGTGGTCGTCGATGAGCTTGCCCAGCAGCGAGTTGATGACGTTCAGCTGCGAGCTTTTTCCGCCATAGCCGAGCTCCACCTCGATAGCCATGTTGCGCAGGGCTGCGTAATGCATTTTGTCCTCGGAGGTGAGGAAATTGTAGCATTCGCGGATGGTGCGCAGCGACAGCTTCAGGTCGAAGAGACTTTCGAGGGGGATGAAGGTGTTGCCCACGTGCAGGTGGGACAATATGGGCGAGAGGTCGATGAAATCCTGCTGGGGAAACTCGCTCTCCATGAGGACGATCTGCTGCATTTCTCCGGTGAGCTGAAGCTCGTGGCACAAGATGTCATAGTCAGTGGTGAAGGCCATCTCGTCGGCCATGCGGCTGGCGAGGGCATTGGTGCAATGTTCCACCACCATGGCGCGGATGCGTTCGAAACCCAGTTTCTGTTCAATATTGTTCTGCATCAGTCGAAGTCAAGATAAAAAGGCCAATGTTGGCGGAAGGAGTCGAGCTTGTCTTTGTCGAGGGAGACGGTGACGAGTTGGTCGGCGCCAGCCTCAGCTTCTGCCAGAGGGAAGCCTTTGTAGTCGATGAGGGCGCTGTTGCCCGAGTAGTTGCCGCCCACGCCGTCCACGCCGCATCGGTTGCACCCCAGCACATAGCTGATGTTTTCGATGGCGCGAGCCTTGATAAGGGTGGTCCATGCCTCGTGGCGGCTTCCGGGCCAGTTGGCGCAAACGAGCAGCAGGTCGTAGCTGAGATGGTCGTTGCGCAGCCACTTGGGGAAGCGGAGGTCGTAGCATACGGCCGGTTTGATGCGCCAGCCTTTGTAGGCGAACACCTCACGCCGGGAGCCGCGGCTGATAATGTCGTATTCGCCGCTGACGCGGAACGTGTGGGCTTTGTCGTAGTGGCCGAACGAGCCGTCGGGGAAAACCCAATGCAGGCGGTTGTAGCAATGGTCGCCGTCGCGGACAATCCATGTGCCGACAAAGAGCAGGCCGTATTGCCTTGCCATTTGGCGTGCCCACAGCAGGGTGGGGCCTTCTGGCTCTTCGGCAAGCGAGGCCATGTGGTCGCCGAAGCCTGTGGTGAATGTTTCGGGCACGACGAAGATGTCGCTCTTTGTCGCGTCAGCCATGGCTGCCTCCACACGACGGCGGTTGGCTTCGGCATCGCCCCAGACGATATCTTGCTGGTAGAAGCTTATCTGAAGATTGTTCATAGTTGTAGGCAGGCGTTGAGGTCTTTCGTGAGTTGCCATTCAAGGGCTTCGGGTGAGGCAAAGTGTTCGATGTCGCGCAGGCGCCGTGCGAATTCGACGGTGATGGTCTGCCCATAAAGGTCGCCGTGGAAGTCGATCAGGTGCACCTCGAGCAGCGGCTTCTCCACGCCGAAGGTAGGCGCCGCACCGAGGTTGGCCATGCCGGAATGGCCGCATGCGTGCACGGCATAGACTCCTTCTTTCGGCAGCATCTTGCGCGTGGCAGTGAGGTCGATGTTGGCGGTGGGGAAGCCGAGAGTGTGGCCCACCCCGCGGCCGTGGAGCACCTTGCCGGTGACGACATAGGGGCGTCCGAGGAGAGTGGCGGTGGTTTGCACATCGCCGTCGAGCAGACTTTCGCGGATGCGGCTCGAACTGATGGGTTGGCCGTCGACAAGGAAGGGTTCGCCGCACAGGAGGGTGATGCCCAACTCGCCGGCCAACTGCGGCAGGCGGTCGAAGTCGTCGTTTTGTTTGCTGCCGAAGCGGCTGTCGTATCCCAGCAGCAGGCTGCGCATCTTCAGCTTTTCGTGCATCAGGCGCGCCATCTCGCAGGCGCTGAGTGTCGACACTTCGCGGGTGAACGACAGCATGGCGACATACTTGGCGCCGGCATCGAAGAGCATCCGCAGGTGCTCGTCGGGGTCGTCGAGCCAGTATTCGCTCTGGCGGCGGCCGAGCACGAACGACGGATGGCTGGTCAGCGTCACGATTAGGGTTGACAGTTGACGGTTGACGGTCGACAGTTGCCTGAGCAGAGCCTGATGGCCCCGGTGCACGCCGTCGAACACGCCCACCGTGACAGCGGTGGCCTCGGCAATGCCGGCAATGGGTCCGTGAATGTCGTAAAGGTCAAACATCAGCGCAGCTTCAATGTCGGATAAAAGGGTAGGGAGCAGCCCACCGTGAACTCGGTTTCGCCCTCCAGCGGGAAATGGTAGGCCGAAACGTCAAGCAGAAGGCAGAAGTTGCCTTTTTTCGACCTCAGCTCGTACGACACCTTGGCGGTCAGCACATCGTTGCGGTTGAACACCCTGTCGGCGTCCATCGTGGAAATGTTGCTGAACAGGCCGCTGCCCATCAGGGGCACAAACCGGTGCCCCGACCAGTAGCTCGCCATAATATGCCAGTGGGTAGGGAAATACAGCTGCAATTCGGGATACAGGCCCCAGCCCTCGGTGAACGGCACCGCACGGTTGCCGTATTGGTGATACCACATCATGCGGCAGCTCACGTCAGCCGTCATCACATCGCCGAAAGCATAGCTGGCGCCGATGCCGCCGGCCGCATTGAAGTTGTTCTGTATGTTCGACATGTGCTCCAGCACCTGGCCGCCCACATGTTGTGCGACGAAATGCAGCGACACATACACCTCCCATCCGTCGCCGCCCGCGCGCAGCCTTCCTGATGCTCCCACCGTCAGCTTCTCCTGGCGGGGACTGCGGTTCCAGATAAACTCGCGCCAGTCCACCCACACGTCCATCGCCAGCCATTTGTTGTGCAGCGATGCTTCCACGCCCTGCTCGGGATCGGCCACGAAGAGCCGTTCGGGATTGTACATCGGCATCGGCAACTGGTGGTCGTTGGGGTCGAGGCTGCCCAATGTCAGGGTGAGCCATCCCGTGGCGTGGAGCTTTGCCTGCAGCCACGGCAGCACGTGCATCAGGGTGTTGGTGTCGCTGTAGTCGGGCAGCACCCCGTAGCTTGCCACAGCGGGATAGCTGTGCGCGCCCCAGAAGTGGAGCCAGTGCACACCGCCCTTCAGCTCGGCATTGTGCGACAGGCGCCACACCACGTGTGGCCGAAGCACGAATCCCGGCAGCGTGTAGCCCGCCACATGGTGGCCGAAAAACTCGTTGTCGATGAAAAACAACGCACCGTCGAAGCGCAGGCTGAGGTCGGCGCTGTCGGACGTCTGTGCCTGTGCCGACGGGATGGGGCCGATAGGCACGACGGACTGAACGGGCCACATGCCCATCAGCCCCATCAAACCTATCAGCCCCAGCAGTTTTCTCATTTGCCCAGTGCGTTCACGATGGCCTCCTCGATGGCAGCGCCGCGCAGGTCGCGGGCCAGGATGGTGCCGTCGGGGCCGATAAGCATGATTTGCGGGATGCCCATCACACCATAGGTGTCGGTGGCGGTGCGGGTGCTGTCGACCAGCTGGGGATAGGTGATGCCCAGGTCGGCCATCACTTTGGCGTGGGCGGCTTCGCGCTCCTCACGGTTGCCGCGCTCCCACACGTTCAGGCCTACGATCACAAGACCTTTGTTCTGGTATTTTTTCCACAGCGGCACCAGGTTGTCCTTGATCTCGGCACGGCACGGACCGCACCACGAGGCGTAGAAGTCGACCAGCGCCAGCTTGCCGTCGATCAGGTCGCTCAGTTTGCCGTCCACACCCTGGATGTCGGTGTAATGCTTGCCGGCCGACGTCGACTCGACGGCTTTCAGCTGCTCAAGCTTGCGGCTCACCGGCTTGTAGGCTTTCACCACCGGCGAGGCATTGCTCAGGATGCTGTCGAACTGACTGAACGTCAGGTTGTCGGTCTGGCCGATGATGTTCATGGCATAGGCTCCGAGAATATTGTCGCCATTCGAACGGTAGAGACGCCAAGCGCCTTCCAGCGTGCGGGCGGTAGCGATGGCCTCGACCGAGTCGTACAGGCGCTCGGCTTGGGCGCGCATCTCGGCATCCGGCGCGGCATAGTAGAGCTGCAGGTAGGTCTTCAGCTCATTCTCCAGGTCGCTCATGTCGTTGTTGTTGGCGAAGCTCTGCAGGCTGTCGTTCAGCGGGGTGCCGCCGATGGTCTCGGCCGTCACGTTGATCACACCCGGCTCCACCACGCACTGCTGGCCGAAAAAGTCGTTGGCCACCATGGCGATCCACGGTTCCTCCACCGTGCCGGTGAAACTGAACATGCCGTCGGCCACTGTGGCGCTGTCCACGATGTCCGATCCATTGACGAGATAGACAGTCGTTCCGTTGATTTCTTCACCTTCGACTGTGCCGTTGATGGTGAACTGATGCTTGTTTCCGCAACTGCACATTGCTCCGATAATCAGCGTTGTGCACAAGATTTTGCTAATGTTTTTCATTGATGGATTTATGTTAAAAACAAAATGCAAAAGTACAAAACTTGCCGCATGTGGCAAAATTTATTTTCCGCCATTCCCAAACCTCTGTTTCCGTCCCGTTCCGAACTCCCTTTCCAACCTCCCGCCGACCCCTATTCCGACCTCCCGCCGACCCTTTTTTGCCTCTGTGACCTCATTCCGTAATCCACTGTCTCTCAATACCATCTCCTTATCAACTCCTACCCAACTCCTACCACAGTAGGAGATGGTAAGGCGATGATAGGTGGTTGTCAGGCAGTTGGAGCGCATTCGGGCGTATGTGGAGCAGGGCAGGAGGGGGCGCAGATGCGAATGGCCGGAACGGGAGGGCGGTGCGGCACAGAAAAGGCCGCTTGGGGGCGGCAAAAGAGCGTTGCAAGTGATTTAAAACCAGAAATTTCAAAATATGGTTGAAAGTTTTTCTTTTCAGATTGGGGAAAAAGTAGTATTTTTGCAAATTAATTTCATCGTAAATAAAAATATTGCGCAATATGTTTACAGATACCACAAAATTCATTGGTGAGGGGCTGACCTACGACGATGTGCTCCTCGTTCCGGCCTACTCCGAAGTGCTGCCCCGCGAGGTGTCGGTGGCTTCACGTTTTTCAAAGAACATCATGCTCAACACCCCGCTGGTGTCGGCCGCCATGGACACCGTGACTGAGGCCGCCATGGCCATCGGCATGGCCCAGGAGGGCGGTATCGGAGTGTTGCACAAGAATATGAGCATTGAGCGCCAGGCCAATGAGGTGCGCAAGGTGAAACGTGCCGAGAACGGCATGATCATCGACCCCATCACGCTGTCGAAAGAGGCCAAGGTGAAGGACGCCCTGCACCTGATGGAAGAGTATGGCATTGGCGGCATCCCCATTGTGGACGACAACAAGATGCTCATCGGCATGGTGACAAATCGCGACCTGCGCTTTGAGCGCGACATGGACCGTCCGCTGAGCGAGATCATGATCACCAAGCTGATCACCACTCATGTGGGCACCACCTTTGCCGAAGCCACCGACATCCTGCAGCAGCACAAGATCGAGAAGCTGCCTGTGGTGAACGACGAAGGCCAGTTTATGGGTCTGATCACCTACCGCGACATCATCAAGACCAAGGAGCGTCCCAACGCCTGCAAAGACAACAGCGGCCGCCTGCGTGTGGCTGCCGGTGTGGGCATCACGCCCGACATGATGGACCGCGTCGACGCGCTGGTGAAAGCCGGAGCCGACGCCATCGTGATCGACACTGCCCACGGCCACAGCATCCGCGTGGTGGAGGCCCTGAAGTCGGTCAAACAGAAATATTCCGGCATCGATGTGGTGGTGGGCAACATAGCCACCGGCGAAGCTGCCCTGATGCTGGCCGAGGCCGGCGCCGACGCCATCAAGGTGGGTATCGGACCGGGATCGATTTGCTCGACGCGTATCGTGGCCGGTATCGGAGTGCCCCAGCTGACGGCTGTCTGCGAGGTGGCGGGTGCGCTGAAACAGCATGGCTACGACGTTCCTATCATTGCCGACGGCGGTATCCGCTATAGCGGCGACATCGTGAAGGCCCTGGCGGCCGGCGCCTGCTCGGTGATGGTGGGCAGCCTGGTGGCCGGTGTCGACGAGGCTCCGGGCGAGACCATCATTTTCGAAGGCCGCAAGTTCAAGAGCTATCGCGGCATGGGCAGCCTCGAGGCCATGCAGAGCGGATCGAAAGACCGCTATTTCCAGGACAAGGAGACCGACGCCAAGAAGCTGGTGCCCGAAGGCGTTGTGGGACGTGTGCCTTACAAGGGCACGCTGGCCGAGGTGCTCTACCAGATGGTGGGTGGCCTGAAGGCGGGTATGGGCTACACGGGCAGCGCCAATATCGAGGCGTTGCAGAAGGCCAAGTTTATCCGCATCACCGCTGCCGGTCGCACCGAGAGCCATCCCCACGACATCGCCATCACCCGCGAGGCCCCGAACTATAGTCGTTGATTTTTTGAACAAAAAAATGATGCTGAAAAGAATGAGTCGGATATCGAAGACGGTTGCCTGTGCAACCCTGATGTGCTGTTTCCAGTTGATGTGCATTGCCCCGTCGGCGGCCCAGACCGACGACCCGGTGGTGATGGAGGTCGGCGGAGAGAAGGTGTACAAGTCGGACTTCATGAAAGAGTTTTTGCCCACGGTGGGCAAAAAGGTCGGCGACGCCCCCACGGTGTGCACCTACGAAAAGCGCGAGGCCCTGAACAATTATGTCAACCTCTATGCCAATTTCCGCGCCAAGCTGCTTGATGCCAAGGCGATGGGATTTGACACGATGCCCGAACTGAAGAGCGAGCTGTACAAATACCGCCGCGAGCTGGCAGCGCCCTACCTGATCGATTCGTCGGTGCTGTCGGCCTTGTTGCACGAGGCCTATGAGCGTAACCATTATTCGCTCGACGCGGCCCATATCCTGGTGCATGTGCGCCAGGATGCCGCACCGGAGGACACGCTGGCTGCCCTGCAACGCATACAGGAACTGCGCCGCAGGGTGATGGACGGCGAGGATTTCTTCGCCGTGGCGTCGGAAGAGGTGCACCGCGTCAACCCGAAGGCCCCCAACCGCCCGAACGAGGGCGAGTTGGGCTATTTCACATCGTTCGACATGGTGTATCCCTTCGAGAATGCTGCCTATGGGCTGCAGGTGGGCGAGGTGAGCCAGCCTGTGCGCACCCGTTTCGGCTACCATATCGTGAAGCTGCTCGACAAGGTGGAGCTGCAGGGCAAGGTGTCGGTGGCCCACATCTGGCTTCATGCCACCGATTCGCTGAAGAACAAGGGTCTGATCCACACGATGTACCAGCGCCTGATGGACGGTACTCCGTTTGAGGAACTGGCCCGCGAGAGCGACGACCGCACCACGTCCGGCAATGGCGGACTGATGCCCGATGTGACGTTGTCGCAGCTGCCGCCGGAGTATATCCATGCCATCGAGCACATGAAGGTGGGCGAGGTGTCAAAGCCGTTCTTCACTAAATATGGCTGGCATATCGTCAAGCTGGTGAGCAAGGAAGAGCTGGCACCCTATGAGGACATGGTGCCCTACTACAAGCAGAAACTGGCTCGCGACCAGCGCGGCGAGGCGTCGCGCAAGGCCTTTGCCAGCAACTGCCGCAAGAAATACAAGATTGTTGACCTCACCCAGACTCCTGTGCCCACCGACGGCAAGAAGCGGAAGAAAGACGCCCCGGTGGAGATGCAGGCCTCGCTGGACGAGCTGATATCGATTGTGCCCGATTCGGTGATGAGCGGATTGTGGCGCTATAAGGACACCTGCTTCCACGACCTGCGTCCGTTGGTGCAGGTGCCGGGCAAGACCTACAACGTGAAGGATGTGGCTTCCTATATCCGCAAGCATCAGAAACAGCAGGTGGCCACCAAGATCGACTACTATGTGAAGAACCACTATCAGGACTTCATCGACAGCGTGACGATCGTGTATGCCGACAGCCAGATCGAGAATGAGAATCCGGAATTTGCCGAATTGGTCGACGAATATCGTCGCGGATTGATGATATTCAATTACAACGACCGCATGATCTGGACCAAGGCCATCAAGGATTCGGCCGGCTTTGCCGGATTCTACAATCGTGAGAGCCAGCTGAAGGACATGTCGAAGCCGGAAGATTCGATATATTTCTGGCGTATGCGTGCCCGTGTGGTGACCTACGATGTGGCCGACAGCGCCTGTCTGGCGCCCGCCAAGGCGAAGAAAATCCTGGACAAGGGCCTGAAGAAGAGCCTGGGCAGCCTGGAGATGCGCGACGCGCTGCAGAAGGCCATGGGCAAGAAATGCAAGGGTGCCGATGCCGTGAAGTCGAGCGTCGACCTGGTCGAGCAGACCCATCAGAATCTGCTCGGCGACAACCAGTGGAGCGTAGGGGTGTACATGGTGCCGCAGCCCAAGGGTTACCGTGCCCTGGTGGTGGAGCGGGTGTTTGAGCCGATGCTGAAATCGCAGCTCGAGGCGCGCGGCTACTACCTCAGCGAGTACCAGAACGAGGTGGAGCGCAATCTGAACGAGGAACTGCGCAAGAAATATAATGTGAAGATCAATTGGGATGTCGTCGACGATATCGTTTACTGATTCTATTTTAATTATGTCTATGAAAAAGATAGTGATGGCGATTGCGCTGCTGGCCGTTGGCGGCAGTGTCTGTGCGCAGAACGAGGTGCTCCTTGACGGAGTGGCCGCAGTGGTGGGAAAGAATATTGTGAAGTATTCCGACATAGAGCGCTCGTATGCGCAGATGCGGCTGCATGGCACCACCGGCGATGCCCAGACGACGCGATGCGCCATACTGGAGAATATGATTCTCACGCAAATGCTTGTGCACAAGGCCGAGGTGGACAGCCTGGAGCTGACCGACGAGGAGCTGGACTACTATGTCAATATGTACCTTGAAAACGACCTGGCCCAGTATGGCACCAAGGAAGCGCTGAGAGAAGCCACGGGCTTTGCCTACGATGAGTTGAAGGAAGAGTATGGACGTATGCTGCGCACGACGATTTTGAGCAGCCGAATGCAGTATCAGCTTACCGACGATGTGAAGGTGACGCCCGGCCAGGTGCAGGATTTCTTTGCCAAGCTTGACAAGGACAGTCTGCCCACCATCCCGGAGCGCTACGAGTTTTCGGAAATTGTCATCCAACCCCAAATCAGCGAGGCTGAGCGCGACCGCGTGCGCGGCGAGCTGGCCCAGCTGCGCGAGAGGGTGCTGCAGGGCGAGAAGTTTGCCATGCTGGCCACGCTTTACTCCCAAGACCCCGGATCGGCCCGCAAGGGTGGGGAACTGGGTTTCTTCGGCCGTGGCAAGATGGTGGCTGAGTTTGAGGCCGCTGCTTTTGCTCTGAAGCCCGGCGAGGTGTCGCCGATTATCGAAACCGAGTTCGGTTTCCATATCATCCAGATGATCGAGCGTCGCGGCAACACCGTCAACGCCCGCCACATTCTGATGATCCCGAAAGTGTCGACCGACGACCTGCTGCATGCCCGCATGACGCTGGACAGTCTGGCCGCCGAGATACGTGCTGGCCACATCACCTTTGAGGATGCCGCACGCCGCTACAGCACCGCTGCGAATGCCAAGCAGGGCGGCACTGCCGTCAACCCTAGCGACGGCACCACCAAGTTCGACCGTGCTGCTGTCGACGAGCGCTATTATGCTGTCGGCATTCCGGGTATGGACGAGGGGCAGGTGAGCGAGGCCACCATGATGAAAACCGACGACAACAAGGATGCCTACAGGATAGTGCGCCTTAACAAGAAGCATCCCTCGCATGTGGCCAATCTGGACGACGACTATGATGCCATCTATGATGCCGCATTGGCCGATGCCAAGCAGAAGAAACTCCGCGAGTGGGCCATCCGCCAGGCTAAGAATACCTATATACATCTTTCAGACGATTACAAAGACTGTGTCTTTGACAATTTGCAGATTGCCAAATGAGTGACAAAGAACAACTGAACCTTTTGGTTGACAAATACCAGGCCTTGAAGGCGGAAGTCGGCAAGGTCATTGTGGGCCAGCATGAGGCTGTCGACGGTATGCTGCTGTCGGTGTTCTCGGATGGCCATTGCCTGCTGTTGGGCGTGCCGGGATTGGCAAAAACTTTGATGGTCAACACGTTGTCGAGAACGATGGGACTTGAATTCCGTCGCATACAGTTCACCCCCGACCTGATGCCGTCGGACATTACGGGAAGTGAGATCCTCGACGAGAACCGTCGTTTCCGGTTCATACAAGGGCCTGTTTTTGCCGGCATTGTGTTGGCCGACGAGATCAACCGTACGCCGCCAAAGACCCAAGCCGCCTTGCTTGAGGCCATGCAGGAACGCCGTGTGACGGTCAGCGGTACGTCGTATCAACTGCCCAAGCCTTTCTTTGTGCTAGCCACGCAGAACCCGATCGAGCAGGAGGGCACCTATCCGCTGCCTGAGGCGCAGCTTGACCGCTTTATGTTCAACATCCGTCTTGATTATCCCTCGTTTGAAGAGGAGGTGGCAATCGTCAAGCAGACCACAGATGAGCGTGTCCCTGAAGTGAATCAGGTGCTCACGGCCGACGATATCATTGCCTGCCAGCAGGCAATACGCCGGATGCCTGTGGCCGACAATGTGGTGGAGTATGCGGTCCGTCTGGTAACCTCAACGCGTCCCTCATCCGATGCAGCCGCTTCGCAGTATGCCAAGTATATATCATGGGGAGCCGGCCCCCGAGCTTCACAATATCTGGTCATTGGCGCCAAGACGTATGCAGCCCTTCATGGCAAATACTCTCCCGATAGCGAGGATGTGGCGGCTGTGGCACCGAATGTGCTTCGCCATCGCATTGTCCGAAACTATTATGCAGAAGCCGAAGGTGTTACCACCGACATGATCATCAAGTCGTTGCTGTAGGTTGGATTTTTATATTAACAATTGATTTCCAATATATCGTATGAAGTCCGCTTCGGCAGCCATGTCATTCATTGTGCTCGTCCTTATGGCGATGCCGGTGTGCAGTCTTATGGCGCAGCATTCTCCGCGACAGACAATCACGTGGCAGGATACCGTGCGGGAGTATTTGGTTCATGCACCCCAAAACTATAGCGCTGACCGACCGCTTCCATTGCTTTTCTTCTTTCATGGAATGGGCGGCGACATAAGCCGCTATGAGGTTTTTGAGGACTTCCAGGCTATCGCCGACCGCTATGGGTGGCTGGTCGTTTTACCTCAGGCCCTGCCTGCTGTTGTAGAGTTTATGGGCTATCCGGTCGACCTCGGTTCGATGTGGAATGCCGACCTGGCCGTCCCTCTGGGCGACACGGTATACCGTCCCAACGCAGAAGTCGACGATGCCGGTTTTGTTCTCGCATTGATTGATTCGTTGTCCGAAGTCTATCCCGTCGACCGCGACAGTCTTTTCGTTTCGGGAGTGTCGCTCGGCGGCTTTTTTACCCATCGTTTGGCCATCGACTACACCGACCATTTCACGGCTGCGGCTGCTGTCAGCGGCTATATGGCCACCCCTTTGGCCCGTCGTAGTCCTTCGCGTCATTTCAATATGATGCACATCCATGGTACACTTGACAATGTGGTGCGCTACGATGGCTATTCCGAGCCGCTGATCGGAATGACGCCATTGCTGTTGGGCATTGGGGTCGATTCCACGATTGCCTATTGGGTGCGGCAGAACGATTGCGACAGCGTTCCTGTGGTCGATACGCTGCCTGACAGGGTGGACGATGGACTCCGTTTTGTCCGCTACACATATCTTGGACGTTCTGACAGCGCCCGGTTCCAATTCATCAAGGTATTGGGCGGTGAGCATGAATGGTATTCCGACACCTTGCAGCATGATGTTGACTATATTGCCGAAATCCACCGTTTCTTCGTAGGCGACAGCTCTTTTGCTCCCGATATCCCCACTAGCGGCATTGTCGAGAATGGGGACAATATCGTCAGGGTGTATCCGAATCCAGCTTCGGACCGTGTCAATGTGGTGCTTGATCATCCTGTTCAGATGGCGCTACTTGATGTCAGAGGCCGTCAGATATCCCATTGGAATTTTCCCGCCGGCTGCTCGTCGGTTTCGCTTGCCGGATGTCAGGCTGGTGTATATTTTCTCCGCGACAGCCAAGGGCATGTCGCCAAGTTGCTAGTCAAATAAACAATCTGTCATATGGACCAATGTTTTAGTAAAAGGTTGATTCTTTTTTCAGTAATGGCGCTGTTCTGTGCCTGTCCGTTTTCTGCTGCTGCGCAGTCTGGCCTGTATGTCCCCTCGACAAAGCCGATCAAGAATATGCAAAAGGCACTGACCAATCCGCCGGTGTTCCATCTTTTGCTTCATTATGACGACGACTCGATTGAATATTCGGTGGCGGATCTCGACTTGCTCGATTCGGCCTACAATATCGCTTTCGATTTGAAGAATCCGATGTACTATACCATGACCATCGAAGGTTATGGCTCATCAGACACGGTTCTCACTGAGCAGCGTGTGGATGCAGTCTATCGCTATTTCGCCCAGCGCACCCATGCGATATTTCCCATCCGTCATGCACTCAATCCGATACATTGTTCGTGTAACGGCGATACCGTCGAGGTGCTTCGTTTCGAAGTACCCACCAATCTGGCAGTCTACGATTGTGCCGATTTACAGCCCTCGCGCCTTCAACTCAATGGGTCGGTGCCATTGGCAGGTTCGGTGCTTGTCACCTTCAGAAACGATCCTGATGCCTGTGTGGGAACTGCGCGTGGCTGTTTCGTCCCCTCTGAGGACAGTCTGGTGTATGGCTATTATGCTTCGTTGCTGATTGCCAAGGGGGCTGTCTATTCTGTTGCAAACACCAAGGATACCTGCCCCTCGGGATTTGATGTAAAGATTGAGGATCACCTCGACTATAAGCAGACGGTAGAACAGTACCACCTCATCCCTCATCGCCGTCAGATTCTTGCCCAGGCTGGCTATATTGTGGTGAAGAGCGACTGGAAAGCCGACACCGCAGAGTGCACTCAGCCACAGAAGGACTCCATCTTTATTCGTATTCCGGCCACACCGGAGCAACTTGAGGCAAAGCTCAAGTTCTTTGCCAAGGTCAAGACCACTCGCGGTATGGAGTACAAACAGCTGCCTACCCGAAAAGCACCCGGCAAGGGTGAACTGATGCTCCAGGCACCCATCAATATCACTCAATTCGATACGATATATGTCGGCAAGCGCCTGCAAGACAAGGAAGTGTCGAAATACTTCTATCCTGTCGACGGCCCCACTGAGGCAGCCTCGTTCCGTGTGGGCGACAAGTACTATGTGGCCTATCGTATGGGTAAGCACGGGCAGTATGAGTTGAAAAAACCGCTCAAGGCGCTGTTCCGCATTGTGCCCGATCAGGAAGAGGATATCGCTCCCTCCGACGGCAAATCCGAAGATCCGGAAGAAATAATTGAATAGTTTTTTAATATCATCAACTATGGCATATCTGCAAACCGATGTCACTAAGGTCACCACGCGTGTCCTTCAGAATATGAAAATGAATGGCGAAAAAATCGCCATGCTCACCGCCTACGACTATTCTATGGCCTCTCTTCTCGAGAGCACCAAGATTGATGTTGTCCTTGTTGGCGACTCCGCAGCTAACGTCATGGAGGGACACAAGACGACGCTCCCCATTACACTCGACGAGATGATCGTCTATGCCACATCTGTTGTCCGTGCCATCAGCCGCGCCCTTGTCGTTGTCGACATGCCCTTTGGCACCTATCAGGGCAATTCCAAGCAGGCGCTGGCTTCGGCCATCCGCATCATGAAAGAGACGGGTGCCGATGCCATCAAGCTTGAAGGCGGACAGGAAGTGCTCGAGTCGGTACAACGCATCCTGTCGGCGGGCATTCCCGTCATGGGCCATCTTGGCCTCACCCCCCAGAGCATCAACAAATTTGGCACCTATGCCGTCCGTGCCACCGACCCTGAGGAGGCCGAGCGCGTGAAGCGTGACGCACTCATCCTGCAGGATGCTGGTTGCTTTGCCATCGTCCTCGAAAAGATTCCCGCAGCCCTCACCGCTTCCATCACCTCGTCGCTCCGCATCCCCACCATCGGCATAGGCGCGGGTCCTTCTGCCGATGGTCAGGTGCTTGTGCTTCAGGATATGCTGGGCATCACGCGTCAATTCAAGCCCCGCTATCTCCGCACCTATGGCACATTTGGCGAGGATATCGCCAATGCCATCCGCCACTACATCCAGGATGTCAAGAGCGGCGACTTCCCCAACCAAAAAGAGCAATACTGATTCAGCTGATCATTGTATACCCAAAAGAGGGCGGGCCGCGAATGCAGCCCGCCCTCTCGTTATTGTGCTTCCCGGCGACTCACTCGCCGATCATCTTCTTCTCTTCGTGGAAGAACCTCTCCAAGCGGCCCAGTCCGGCCAGCATGGCGAAGCAATCGACGGCAATGCCGATGCTTCCGATGCCCACGATCAGACTCAGCAATGTGGCACCCACCCAAGGGGTGAACACCGCCCACAGTCCGAACGCAATGATGATCAGGCTGACCACGAGTATCATGCCCCAATGGCGCACGCCCGATTTCTGGCATCGGATGGCCTGTATCAGGAATTCTACGCCTTCGAACACAATCAGCACGCCCAAGATGATGGCGATGATCTGTGGACGTATGATGACAACAACGCCCACGGCCGCCATCAGAATTGCCGATATGAGATACATCGTGTCGACGCCCTTGTCGCCCTTGCGGCCGAGGAAAAAGGTCACAACACCCACCGCTATCAGGCAGATGCCGATGATCCAAGCAATGCCCTCAAGCGTCCCTTTGGGCGAGCATAGGCAAAAAATGCCCAACGCTGCAAAGAGCACTCCTCGAATGATGAGACTGATTTTGGTATGTTTCAACATGACGGGTGATCTTTATTTTTCAGTGCTCTTATTGTTGGCTTTGTTGGCCACGGCGGGACCGGCAATACTGCTGCGCATATCGGTGTCGGCCTGAATGTTCTTCATTCGGTAGTAGTCCATGATGCCGAGGTTGCCCGAACGGAAAGCTTCGGCCATCGCCAGCGGCACCTCTGCCTCGGCCATGATCACCTTGGCACGGGCTTCCTGAGCCTTGGCTTTCATCTCCTGCTCCTGTGCAACAGCCATGGCGCGACGCTCCTCGGCTTTGGCCTGGGCAATGTTCTTGTCGGCATTTGCCTGGTCCATCTGCAGCTGGGCACCGATGTTCTTGCCCACGTCAATGTCGGCGATGTCGATGGAAAGAATCTCAAATGCCGTACCGCTGTCCAGACCCTTGGTCAGCACCAGCTTAGAGATGCTGTCGGGGTTCTCCAGCACCTGCTTGTGGCTTGTGGCCGAACCGATCGAGGTCACGATGCCTTCGCCCACGCGGGCCAGGATTGTCTCCTCGCCGGCACCGCCCACCAGCTGCTTGATGTTGGTTCGGACGGTGACGCGGGCCTTGGCTATCAGCTGGATACCGTCTTTTGCCACGGCTGCCACCGGTGGGGTGTCGATCACCTTGGGGTTGACCGATGTCTGCACAGCCTTCAGCACGTCGCGGCCTGCCAGGTCGATGGCAGTGGCGGTCTTGAAGTCAAGGTTCATATTGGCCTTGTCGGCGCTGATCAGGGCGTTGACCACCGAATTCACATGGCCCCCGGCCAGGTAGTGCGCCTCAAGGTCGTTCTGTTTCAGCTTCAAGCCGGCTTTCGAGGCCGATATCATATTGTTGACAATCACAGTGGGCGGCACCTTGCGGAAGCGCATGAAAATCAGCTGCACCAGCGACGTGTACACACCCGAGATGAGGGCCTGGAACCAGATTCCAATAGGCACCAGATAGAGAAAAAGGATGAGGGCAATGACGCAGATTGCCACAATGATAATTGTTGACATGGTTTATTGTTTTTTTACGGTTAATTTTCAGCGGAAAAACGGTCGTCGTCGATCTCGACCACATCAATGCGATAGCCCTCAATGGCCACCACCTCGATTTTCTTGTCAGGGTCAATGAATTTGTTCACGGCGTGCACCTCCATCACCTGGCCGTCGATCAAGGCCTTTCCGGTGGGGGCCAGACGCGAGATGGTACTGCCCTTGGCACCCACATGCGCCGTGGCGTCCAGCTGGTTCACCTTGCTGTCCGACTCCTCTTCAAGGCTGAATTTGTTCCAGGTCTTGCGTTTCATGAATATGGCGAGCAGCAGCACGCACAGGGCTATCGCGCAGAGCAGCACGATGGTGCCGGTGCGGGAGCCGAACATGGCATACGTCTCCCATACGCCGAAGCCTATCAGCAACGCTCCAAACAATCCTGCCACGCCGCCCGGCAACGCCACGATCTCAAGGGTCAGCAGTATCACGCCGAGCAGCAGTACGATTATCAATAGGGTGGTATTCATATCTGTAAGTGTTTTTGTTTTAGTTTTCTACAATCTCAGTGGTGAGTTCCTTGTCCAGCAGCGCCGTGTGCATCGGCAACAGGTCGGTATACGACCCGTGTTTCACCGTGCACGACCCGTGGCAGTGCACCAGTATGGCGCATTGCTCGGCCTGTTCGTTGGTGTGTCGGCAGATGTCCACCAGGGCCTTGATCACATAGTCGAATGTGTGCACATCGTCGTTGTAGAGCACCAGCCGGCAACCGTTGTCTTCCAACACGGCTGCTTCTTCGTCGGCTTGGGGACTGGTATAGGGCTTAATGTTCATATCGTATGGATTAGTGCTACGGCCTGTGCGCTGATGCCTTCTTCGCGGCCTTCAAAGCCGAGATGCTCTGTCGTGGTGGCTTTCACCGACACCTGCTCTTTTTCAATGCCGAGGGTGGCGGCTATCGTGCTGCGCATAGCCTCGATGTAGGGTGCCAGCTTCGGGCGCTGTGCCGCCACTGTCGAATCGATGTTGCCAACAGCATAGCCCTGGTTGTGCAGCAATCGCCCCACTTCGGCCAGCAGCTTGGTGCTGGCGATGCCTTTATAGCGCATGTCGCTGTCGGGGAAATGCTTCCCTATGTCGCCCAAGGCGGCGGCACCGAGCAGCGCGTCGCATATCGCATGTAGCAGCACGTCGGCATCGCTGTGCCCGACCAGCCCGTGGCTATGCTCGATTTTCACCCCGCCAATCCACAGCGGCAATCCTTCCGCGAGCCTGTGTACATCGTAGCCTGTGCCTATGTGTATCATTGCTGGGGGTGCTTATCGTGTCGGTTTCAGGTCGATGCCGATCGTCATGCGGATAGTGTTGGCCAGCGGACTGGTGGTGATCTTGGTGGTCGGGATCAGGTAGGAAAAGTCGAACGAGAAGATGCTGTATCTCACACCAACGCCTACCGTGGCATAGCGGCGACCTCCCTTGTTCTCATGCTCGTAGAAGTATCCCAAGCGGGCTGCGAAGGTGTTGGCGTACCAATATTCGGCGCCGGCCGAAATCTGAAGCTCCTGCATCTCTTCGGCAAAGCCGCCGGGAGCGTCGAAAAACGACTGGAAGGCTCCCTGGATCACGCCGATGTTGTTGTATTCCGTCAGGTTACTGGCATAGGGGGTGGGGTGGTCCACGCCGTCTTTGGTATAGGGGCGTGTCGGCACCAGCATCTTGTTCAGGTCCACCAGCACCGACACCTTGTTGTAGTCGTCGATGGTGTTCGTGTAGCGGCCTCCGATGCGGAGGTTGGCCGGCAGAAACTCTTTGTCGTTGTCGTCGTCGGAATACGACAGCTTGGCGCCGAGGTTCGAGATGAATCCGCCCAGGGCCAGTTCGCTGTTGCTGGCCACCTCAGTGGTGTAGTACAAGCCGATGTCGGCCGCCACCGAGTTGGCGGCCTTCGTCGTGGTGTGGTCCTCGCCCACATCCGTGCCGTTGGTCAGGTCGCTGCGGATATAGCGCACCGTGGCGCCGAGGCTCAGCTGGTCGGTCAGTTTCAAAGCATACGATCCGTCGATGGCAAACTCGTTGGGGTGCATCATCCACAGCTCGTCGCCCTCTTCGCTCGTGTGCGGGATCTCGCCCAGCGAGAAATAGGTCAGGCTGGCGGCTGCCACGCTGTTGTCGTTGATGCGATAGTATCCGTTCAGATACAGCAGGTTCATGTCGCCCACATTCAGGTTGCGCAGCCAGGGGGTGTAGGTGGTGCTCAGGCCCATCGAGCCGTCGATGAAGGCCAGCTTGGCATTGTTCCAATGGGTGGAGTAGGCATCAGGTGTCGAGGCGGCACCCACATCGCCCATGCCAGCCGCCGTGGCGTCGCTGGCTATCAGCAGGATCGGCATGCCGGTCGAGATATAGTTTTTGTCGTTCTGGGCCGTTGCCACGCTCCACACGAGGAGCAACGATGTGAGAATTGTGAGTTTTTTCATTCTGTATTCTTACTGTTTTTTTCGTCTTTCCATTAACGCGCCTTGTGCGCTTTTATTGTGTGCCTCTGTCAGCGCACCACACATTTTGTCGACGAGCGGTGGGTTTTCCCGCTGTCGGTGGTCACCATCATGGTGGCCAGATAGATGCCCGGCGCCGCTGACGCCACTTCCCACCGCACCGGTCCCACCACGTAGCCGCCCGGCTGGCATGTCGGCTTGAAACTCGCCACCAGCTGGCCACACATATTATATATGTTCAGCACCGCTGTCGCTATGCGCTCGCCGTTGTTGGTCTCGAAGTGGAATGTGGCATGGTCGCTGGCCGGATTGGGATAGCATGCCAGCGACGAGTAGGCAATCTCCGCGCTGTCGTACACGGTGAACCCGATGCTCGCGCTGTTCGACATGTTGTAGATGTTCCAAGCCTTCAGCGTCAGCGTGTGGGGCCCCGGCTCCAACCCGTTCAGCGCGTAGCGCACGGTGCCGCAGCGGCTGTCCTGTATGTCGGCCTCGTAGAAGTCGTTCAGCACCAGCACCCCCGATGCGTTGTCGTCAAGCACCGCCGTGATGTCGTGGCCGATGCCCGAGCCCACGGCGTTGATGCCCACCGAATCTTTCAGCAGCGCCACTATCGTGGGGTTGCAGTCGGTCATGCCGCCCGTGCGGAAATTCGTGTCGCCGATGAACAGCCGTATCTCGGGCCTCAGCTCTTCGTCGATCACCACATCCTCGTTCAGCCCGCCGAACATGATTTTCGAGTATTCGCCGCTGGCATCGCTGCTGCCGCTCTTGGCATAGTGGCTCAGCTTGCCGTAGGCATACTGGTAGGCCACGTCGCGAGGCACGACGAACGTGTATTCGAACTTCCCGTTGCGCACCTCCTCGTTGCCCTTGTAGAGGATGTTTTTCTGCTGCGCGAAGGCCACCTGCGTCCCTTCGTTGTCGTTGGCCAGCGTCGAGGTCTTCACCTCGCGGTCGAACACGATGGGATAGATCGTGCCGTTGAAGTCGCTGATCAGCGCCCCCTCCGGATCGTGTATCTCGCCGCGGATGGTCACCTGCGACAGCACCGTGGCCGTGTCGTCCACGCCGCTCTCCACGGCATGTTCACCCACATGGGTCACCGCCACCGTGTTCTGCGGCACGCTCAGGTGCAGCCCCGGGTCGCCGGTGAGGCCGATGCACATCGACACGCCGGTGCGGTTTTTGGCTCCCTGCAGCGCTTCGCCGATGGTGTTGTTGCCGTCGAGGGCACTCAGTATGAGGTCGTTGTTGAACTTGTGGATATGCGGTATCGGTCGGGCGGCACCCACCACGGCGATGGCAGCTGCCGGTGCCGTCAGGAAGGCCTCCGACCCGCATCGCGTGTCGGGATGGTCGATGCGGCCTATCGAGCAGGTGCTCGTGATGAACAGCGGCAGGCGGTCGGTGTTGCTGTATCGCTCGATGTTGCTCAACTCAATGAAGCGCTCGGTGCCGATGTAGGCCGACGAGCCGTGGCCGATATAGTTGATCAGCAGGCATCCGTAGTTCATCCGCTTGTCGAGGGCATTGTTCAGGTCGGGATAGAACGACCCGATGGAGCCCGACTGCTGATGGTAGGCGTCGGCATAGAGGCGGTCGATGTTGAGGGTGGGGTAGAGGTGCTTGATGTCGGTGGCGGTCTGCTCCGACGAGTGCACGAAGCTGGTGTCGCCGGGCTTGCCGGGATCGGCATCGTCCGACAGCAGCGCCACATAGTTGCGCCAGTCGCCGCGCACGTCGGGGTTCTCCAGGTCGCTCCGCAGCAGATAGTGTTCCACCTTGTCCACCATGTGTTCGGCTTCGGCCACCGTGAGCGCCGGCATGCGGCCCACGGCCACATCGAGGCTCTGGCTCGACGAGCCCTGTTCGTTGGCGTCGAGATAGCCGATCATGTCGTCGCTGCAGTACGACCCTCCGTCCGAATCAAACGAGTTGGGGGTTTCGTATATCACCACCGTGGGCAGGTTCTTGCCCAGCCGGTCGCGGTTGTCGTAGTTGGCTTTGCCGAACAGCGTCGCAAAGCGGGGCTGCCGGTCGGGATGCCGTTCGCGCAGCGAGCGCAGCAATGCACGCAGCGCCATGGGATCCTGCTTGCCGCCCGAATATTCGTTGTACACCTGCTCGTCGGTCACCACCAGGGTGCTGTAGCCGTCCACCACCGCATGCAGCGACGCCAGCCGCTGTGCCTGTTCGAGGAACATCGGATGGCATATCACCACATATTCGGCAGCCTCCGCCCCGTGCAGGTTCTGGTTCGCCACCGTCGCCACACGGCTGGGGCTCTTAATGCTGCTGTTGTTGAAGACGATGTATGTCGACGTTTCGCCGATGCTGTCGGTCCAGCGTCCGCTGCCGTCCACCGCCACGGCGTAGGCGTGGTTCAGACGGCTCACGTTCCACACTTCGGCACCCGCCGCGCCGCTCATGGCGAAGGTGGCGGTGCCGCCGCTGTGCTGGTCGTTGCGCACCACGAGTTGTCCGCCCGGGAAGGCGAGCGGCACGCGCCCGTTCAGTTCGATATAGTCCAGATAGCCCTCGGCGGTGTTCTCCTCAGGCTGGTAGGTGATGTTGAAGGTGAATGCCGGCGACGACTGCTGCACGGCGTCCATGTGGGACGAATACACCTTGCTGCTTGTGATGTAGTGGCTGGTGCTGAAGCCGCTGGCGGTGCTGATGCTGAAGCCCGCGGTGGCCGTCGATACGCTGGCCAGCGCATAGCGTATCTTGGTGGCACCGCCGGGTGTGCCGGGCAGCTGCAGCTGGAAGCTGCGCGTGGGGTTGGCGTTGCTGAATTTCTCGCCCATCCACAGCTGGCCGCTCTCGATGATGCTCACCAGGTCGTTGTCGATGTGGGCCACGGCAGTATAGGTGCTGATCACCGTGTCGGCCGTTGCCGGTGCGCTGGCGGTGGCTATGCGCAGCGGCTGGGTGGCCGTGGTGGTCAGATAGTAGCAGTTGATGGGTGCGTAGGCGTGCGACGTGAATTCCCACCGCTGGTCGCCACTCACATATCGCCACACGTCGGGGCCCTCGCCGTAGAACAGGATCTCGTCCTGCGCGTCGAAAATGCCGTTGCCGTTGTGGTCGGCGATGCGGATGGCCATAGGCTGCAGGTCGGCCGTCGATGCCTGTCGGTTGTACATGGGCATCATGTCGCCGCTGCCTCCATAGAGGCCTATGCCTGCGACGGCGGCGCCCTCGAGGACCGGCACGTCGGCCGTCGTCAGCCGGTAGATGCCGCATTCCTCCACCTCTATTCTCCACCAGTCGCCTGTCGACAGCACCGACGCCGTCTGCGCCATCGCGCTCCACGTCGCCAGCGCAAGCAGTAATGTCATTATTTTCTTCATCGCCACTATTAACGCCCGCCATCGTTTTTTATTGTATAGGCTGTCCTGTTTTGTCTCAATTCGGGCCACGCCCCTGTTGCTGCACAAAAACAATCCCGCCCGGTATTGCGGGCGGGATTGTAAAGTATGGATGAGCCGATGCTACTCGGCCGTGGCCACGCAGCGGAACATGCCCTTTGCCGATGGGTTGCCGTCGGACGAATAGTCCCCCATCGGGTCGCCCTTGGCCGACTTCTTTTCAGCAAGGCGCTTTAGCATGGCTGTCGTGGGCAGAGAGAACGTCACCTGCTTCGGATGTATCATGTTGTATTTCTTTGTCCTCCACCGGCAGTAGGCAAGGCATTGCTCGTGGCTCAGGCCTACCATCGTCAGCTTCTCGTATTGGCGGTAGTAGGGATAGGCTTGGCGTATCGCAGAATAGGCCACGTTGTGTTCCCTGAGAAATATGACGCTGTCGGGCATCGCCAGCCGTGTGTATTCCTCGTGCGAGAGTGCCTTGTCGCGCTTCAGGTCCCAGTCGTATTCTATCCAGTCGCCTATGGTCATCTCGCCGCTGTCGATATATACGCCGTTCTCCATTTTTGTCATCTGCCCCAGCACCGATTTGCTGCACCCCCACATTCCGGCGCAGACAATGCCGATTAGCGACAGCAATAAAATTGATTTTTTCATATTTATAATGGTGCTTTAGTTACCATTGCTATTGCAAGGCTTGTCTTCGTTCATATGTTCTTTTATTCTCTGTTTTGCGGCATCTCTTGTAGGTTCTGATCCAGAACATGTTCCAATTACCTTGCCGTTTTGTCATACCAAGTAACTGTCCAATTCCACCATCCTGTAGTGCTACTAACACTCATTGAGGATTCTTTTTTTGGTTTGTCTGCCATGCATGATTATCAATTATTTATTTATAAATATATGAATTTAACCTCTTGCAAATATAATATTATTTTTGGATAAGTGATAGTTAAATAATATTGAATTTTTTTTTCGACGCATATTTTTTTGATAAATAAGTTGAGTCTTGCCTTTTGCGATATCGATTTAGTTACTACTTGTATTTGTAGTCTAAAAGTTCCGTTCGTGTTTGTAGACTGAAGCCTACCATCACCCTCCCAACGCCTAGCCATCGCCTTACCAACTCCTACAGCAGTAGAAGATGATAGCTGGTTGTCAGGCGGTTGCAAAATAGATGGTGAAGCGGCGTTCCGGGGCTGACGAATGTTAAACATTCATAAAAGTGAGGGTGATTATGGTTAATTTAACAAAAACACGCAGTGCGGGGCCTTATATTATATATGTCGGTTTCCGGACGGCGGGGGTGGATGGGAGAGGCGGGGCGGGCGGAGGCCGAGGCAGAAAACGAATCGATTAACCTTAAAACCAATACGATATGGCAAGACAGAGATACGGCATCATGGACGGGTACCGCGGCACGGTGGGGCCCGTAATCGGATACATGTGGCGCGGACGGTGGTGCCTGCGGTCGCGGCCGGTGCATGTGCACAACCCCCGCACCGAGCCCC
>CAKZZD010000019.1 GCA_937886715.1 uncultured Bacteroidales bacterium
GGACTCGAACCCACTACCTTTTGATTGCGAACCAAATGCTCTACCAGATGAGCTAATACCCCATTTGCGGTTTTCTTAATAAAAAAGGGCCGTTTTATCGACCCTCTTCGTGGAGTATATCGGAATCGAACCGATTACCTTTTGACTGCCAGTCAAACGCTCTAGCCAAGTGAGCTAATACCCCAACTGATTTTCTCTCAAATCGGATGCAAAAGTACAACTATTTTCCAATATGGCCAAATATTTTTTTGATATTTTTTACAAATCATTGATTTTCAAACATCCCACGTGAATCCATCGAACGGATGAAGGCTATCAAAGTTCTGCTCTTTTGTCCTTTCCTGCATCCTTTTGATGCGGTTCAGACCCCATCGCCACATTTTCACATCGAAGAAAATGAACACCACCGTCAACACCCCGCTGATCAGAGCCATGTCGCCACCCAACGCGGAACCCACCATAAGCAGGGAGTCATACGTGCCATGCAGCAACACAGGCAGCAGCAGCGCCATCAGCAGGTGGCGCCCGCGGTGCTCGGGGTCGAACTTGGCCAGCGACAGATAGTAGCCCATCGTGACGGCGAACAGGAAATGCGCCGGCACTGCCAGCAGACCTCGCATAATGCTGGTCGACATCGGATCGGTGGAGCCCAACACATACATCAGATTCTCGATACAGGCAAACCCCAACGACAGGAACGCCGCATACACCACACCGTCGAAATACTCGTCAAAATGACGGCTGCGCCATATCACCAACATCAGCAGCAGCAACTTGCACAACTCTTCGCTGAAACCTGCTACCACATAGCCTTCAAACACCGCCGCCATCAGCGGATTGCCAGGAGCCAAAGGCATCAGCATCCCCTCCAACAAGCTGGCCGGCAGCACACTGAAGCACCCCACGGCGAACGTGAGCAGCAACAGCCCCAACGGCTCTGGGTTGAGGGCATCCTTGCGGTAGATGAAAAGCAACAGCAGTAGCACAGGAAGCACTGCGGTGATGAATGAAATGTTCATGGTGTATCGGATGTTTGGATTGGTTCATAACATGATCCCTGTCGTGTGCCGCGCCTTCGCAGCTCAGCCTC
This sequence comes from uncultured Bacteroidales bacterium, assembly GCA_937886715.1. Taxonomy (GTDB): domain Bacteria; phylum Bacteroidota; class Bacteroidia; order Bacteroidales; family P3; genus Colimorpha. The sequence continues at coordinate 1,091 of CAKZZD010000019.1, forward strand.
CACCAGCGCAGGGATCTCTTCATTGCGCAAGTGGTGTCCGTCGGCCCGGCGGAAAGCCCTCTCGGGAAAAGCCTGATAGCGGGGTGGCACCTCACCAGCCAGCCGCTCCACCACCATATCGGGCCGCAGCCGCTCCAGCATGTCGCACACCAATGCGATGTACGCATCAAGGTCGAACTGCCACATCGTGGCACGGAAGGCCTCGTCGGCACATTGACGCTCCAGCTCGGTGCCGCGCAACACCTGCAGCTGGTGCAGCTTGACAGATGTCAGCGGCAACGCGTTCAGCTCAGCCACCTCGGCAAGCATCTCGCCGCGGCTTTCACCTGGCAGCCCCAGAACGAGATGGCCACACACCGGCAAGCCGCGCTCGGCAGTGGCGCACACCGCTTTGCGGACGCACTCAAAATCGTGTCCGCGGTGAATCGCCCGCAGCGTGCGGTCGTAGCAGCTTTCAATGCCATATTCCACCGCCACATAGTGCCCCTTCGACAAATCCGACAGAAGATCAAGCTTGGCTTCGTCAATACAATCGGGACGGGTGCCCACCACCAGCCCCACCACACCCTCGTGCGACAACGCCTCCAGATATCGCTCACGCAATGTGCCGACAGGCGCATATGTGTTCGAATATGCCTGAAAGTAAGCTAGATATAGGGGAGCTTTACGGTAGCGACGCCGATGAAAGGCGATGCCCTCCTCCAGCTGCTCGGTGATTGTTGCCACACGCCGGCAATAGGACGGGTTGAAGGCATCATTGCAACAAAACGTGCACCCTCCGCTGCCAACGGTCCCGTCGCGGTTCGGACAGGTAAAGCCGGCATCGATCGAGAGTTTCTGCACCCGCGAACCGAACAGCTCGCGGAAGTAGTCGGCATACGATCTGTAAAACACGCTGCAAAAATACACAAAAAAATCCAAACAGCCGCAACGCACAGGAAATGGCCCTCACAACCTGCTGCCTCAACGACATCCAAAGCGATGCAACTACTTGACTACCACTACCCAACTCCTACCCAACTCCTACCGTGGTAGGAGTTGGGTAGGAGTTGGTAAGGAGAAGGTATTGAGAGACAGCGGGTTGGAGAGGACAAAAAAAGAGGGAGGCGACGGCGGGAGAAAGGTGCGGAATGGCTGGCGGTGACGAGCGCGACGGATGTGGCAACAAAAACGACATGCGACACAATAAAAGGGAGGAATGCGCGTTAACAAATATTGTATATTAAGTCTAACATAAACACAAACCTATGGATATCAGCAAACTGAACATCGATGAAAGCGCCAAGACAAACGCCCTGAGCTGGCTCGAAGGCGCATACGACGAGGCTACGAAACAGGCCATCCGCGACATGGCTGAGAACAATCCTAACGAGCTGAACGAGAGCTTCTACCGCCATCTCGAATTTGGTACCGGCGGTTTGCGCGGTATCATGGGTGTGGGCACCAACCGGATGAACCGCTACACTGTGGCGATGGCCACTCAGGGTCTGGCCAACTATGTGAAAAAGTGCTTCCCGAACGAGGCCGAATTGCGTGCCGCTATCTCGCACGACAGCCGCAACCACAGTCGCGAATTTGCCGAAATCACGGCCAACGTGTTGGCGGCCAACGGTTTCATGGTGTACCTATTCGACGGCATGCGTCCTACTCCCGAGTTGAGTTTTGCCGTGCGCCACTACCACTGCCACACCGGCGTGATGCTCACTGCAAGCCACAACCCGAAGGAATACAACGGCTACAAAGCCTATTGGAGCGATGGATGCCAGCTGACGGCACCGCACGACACTGCAGTGATTGACGAGGTGCTGAAGATCAAGACTTTGGGCGATGTGAAGATGACTGGTGGAGAGTCACGCATCATCACCATCGGCGAAGACCTCGACAAGGTGTACCTGGCCCGGGTGGAGAAGAATGCGCTGAATCCCGAACTGATCAAGAAACACCACGACCTGAAGATTGTCTACACGCCCCTGCACGGAACCGGCATTGTGCTGATTCCAAGAATGTTGAAGCAGTTGGGATTCACCAATGTGAACGTCGTGGAGGCTCAGGCGATACCCGACGGCAACTTCCCGACAACTCCTTCGCCCAACCCCGAAGAGAAGGCTGCCATGAAGATGGCCGTTGATCTGGCCCACCAGATTGATGCCGACATTGTGTTTGCTTCCGACCCCGATGCTGACCGCGTGGGTGTAGCCGTGAAACGTCCCGACGGCGAATGGATGCTGCTCAACGGCAACCAGACGATGTCGGTGATTATCTACTATCTGATTGAACAATGGAAAGAAAAACAGCTGCTTACGGGCAATGAATATATCGTCAAGACCATCGTCACCAGCGAACTGCCGGCCGACATCGCCAAGCGTGCGGGTGTGAAGGTGTATGATGTGTTGACCGGTTTCAAGTTTATCGGTGCCAAGATACGCGAGCTGGAAGGCGTGGAGACCTTCATCGGCGGCGGCGAGGAGAGCTACGGCTACATGATCGGCGACTTTGTGCGCGACAAGGATGCGGTGGCGGCCTGCTCCATGATTGCCGAGATAGCAGCCTGGGCTCGCGAACAGGGCAAGACCTTCTTTGATGTGCTGGTGGACATCTACAAGCACTATGGCTTCTATAAGGAAGGCCTTGTGTCGATTGTGCGCAAAGGCAAGAGCGGTGCCGAAGAGATACAGCAGATGATGAAGGACTACCGCAACAACCCGCCGCAGGCCATCGACGGCGACCGGGTGGTGTGCATCAAGGACTACCAGCTGCACGAAAGCCACGACCTGCTGACAGGCTGCAAGTCGGCTATCGACCTGCCGACAAGCAACGTGCTCCAATTCTTCACCGAACACGGCAACAAGGTGACAGTACGCCCGAGCGGCACCGAGCCCAAGATCAAATTCTACTTTGGCGTGAAGGGGGAATTGTGCTGCAAGGAGGATTTCGACAAGGTGAACGCCTCGCTCGACGGCAAGATAGAGGATATCAAACGTAGCCTGAACCTGATATAAAATATATTTAGAAACATCATGAAATCAAATGGTTGGAACCTGTTCTTCGCCCTGCTGCTAGGAGATGTGATGGTGCTCATCATGACGTATCTGAAAGCGAGCACGCGGATGGCCTGGATCACCGGAGCGATTGTGTTTGCCATTGTGGCGGTACTGCTCACGCTGGCCACTATCTCCAATTCGAAGCATCGCAAACGCGAAGCCCAGTCGGCGGCGAAAATAGCAGAATTGCAGGACCAGATGGCAGTCGAGGCCGGCAAGAAGGCACTCCGCAGCGAGGAAGAAAAATAGCAGATGGAGCTGCCTTCGAAAATCCTGGAAGAGGCTGTCGGACAATTGGCAATGCTTCCCGGCGTGGGCAAGCGGTCGGCATTGCGCTACGCCTTGTTTCTGATGAAGCAAAGCGAGGATGAGGTGCGCAACATGTCGGAGTCGTTGCTGAGGCTGAAGACCGATCTTCATCACTGCCGCTACTGCCACAATGTGAGCGACACGGAGGTGTGCCCCATCTGCAGCAGCGAGAAGCGGCAACAGGGCATCGTCTGTGTGGTGGAGAACGTGCAGGACGTGATGGCAATCGAAAACACGCAACAATATCGCGGGCTGTACCATGTGCTGGGGGGAGTGATTTCACCAATCGACGGCATCGGCATCCACGACCTGGAGATTGCCTCGCTTGTAAAGCGCGTCGAGGAAGGCATACCTGCCAAGGTGGAGGAGGTGATCCTTGCCCTGCCCACCACAATGGAAGGCGACACCACTAACTATTACCTGAACAAACAATTGCGGCCGATGAACGTGAAAGTGACCACGCTGGCCCGGGGTGTGGCCGTGGGCGACAGCCTTGAGTATGCCGACGAAATCACTCTTGGCCGGAGCATTGTGGGTCGCATTCCTTTTGAATGACCCTTGCTTACAATCTATGAGAAACATACTAATAATCAGCATGCTGATGGCATTCGCCCTAGGCGGTTGCCGCGCATCGGACAGGCCCGACGGCATTGACTCTGCAAGCGCAGAAACGGACAGCACGGAATACACCCTGGAGGAAGATATAGGCGCCATGCTGCTTGTCGGCTTCCGCGGTACGGCTATCGACCAAGATCACCACATTGTGAGGGATTTGAGCCAATACCACGTGGGCAGCGTGATCCTGTTCGACTATGACGCGCCTTCACGCACACGTGGCCGCAACATCACCGATGCAAAACAGCTGCAAATGCTTTGCGATCAACTGCGTAGCTATAACCCTGACCTGCTCATCGGCATCGATCAGGAAGGAGGCTATGTGAGCCGCCTGTCGACGCGCTATGGGTTTCCTCACATAATGTCGGCACAACGCAGTGCCGAATTGGGCGACGACACAGTGCGACGCTATGCACAACTGACGGCCGAGCAACTGGAGAAGGCCGGAATCAACCTCAACTTTGCCCCTGTTGCCGATGTGAATGTCAACCCCAAGTGCCCTGTGATCGGAGCCATGAAACGCAGCTTCTCCTCTGATACCAAGCGCGTTGCAGACTGCTGTAGGATATGGATTGAAGAACAAAGAAAGAAAGGCATCATTAGCTGCCTGAAACACTTTCCCGGCCATGGAAGCGCCCGCGGTGACACACATCAGGGGCTGGTGGATGTGAGTTCGACATGGCAACGCTGCGAATTGGAACCCTATCGCACTCTGGTGGCTGAAAATGCGGTGGATATGGTGATGACTGCACACGTGATCAACCGAACCCTCGACCCACAAGGCCTTCCTGCCTCACTTTCCGGCAAGATCACATCGCTGCTTCGCGACTCGATTGGTTTTAAAGGGGTTATCGTTACCGACGACCTCGCCATGGGAGCCATTACACAGCACTATACCATGACCCAGTATATCCGCATGGCAATTGACGCCGGAGCAGATCTGCTCTGCCTCAGCAACAACGGCGGCAGCTACAACAGCGACCTTGTTCCTCAGGTGGCGGCCACCATCCTGAAGTTGGTCAACGAAGGTGAAGTGAGCCGCGAACGCATTCGCCAATCTGCCGACCGTGTCCGTCGGCTGCAGCAAAAAAAATAGGGCGCATCGCGATGCGCCCTATGTATGTAAGCCTGTCGTAATCAGTTCTTACGCTGGCATTCTTTCGGAGTGACACAAGTTCCGCTGGCGCGGCATACAAGGATCTTCTCTTCGAGAACATCGGCAGCACTGTCGCTGATGTCAGGGCGAGTCTTGATGACCTTGTAGGCTTCAAAACTCATTTTGCGGCTGGTGTTACCGACATGGGTGATTTCGCCATAGGCCTCAATATAGTCGCCTGCATAGACAGGAGCCTTGAATTCAACCATATCATAGGCGCAGAACAGACCCTCATCGCCATCCTGGATGATAAGAAGTTCGGTTGCGACATCTCCAAAAAGGTGGAGCATATGGGCACCATCAACGAGGTTGCCGCCATAGTGGGCGTCTTTCGCACTCATGCGGACGCGAAGCATAGATTTTACTGCCATAATCGTGTGGTTTATTTCTTGATAATGAAGTCAACAAAAATCGAAGGAGTCTTCACATTCTCGGGAGCGATGCTGCCGGTGGCGACAATCTCCTCGGGCTCAACAATCACCATGTCGGCAGCGGTGGCCATCATGGGGCAAAAGTTCTGGCTGGTGCCCTTGTACACGAGGTTGCCTTCCTCGTCGCATATATTGGCTCCGATAATGGCGACATCGGCACGCACAGGTTTCTCAAGAAGATACTCTTTACCGTCAACGGTAATTTTCTCCTTGCCGTTCTCCACGACAGTGCCCAGACCAGTCTGCGTCAGCACGCCACCCAGCCCAGCTCCGGCTGCACGAATCTGCTCGGCCAGGGTGCCCTGCGGCTGAAGGGTGACCTTCAGCTCGCCGCTATTCATCTGGTCAATAGTGTTGTTATTGGTGCCGATGTGCGTGGCAATCAAAGCCTTCACCTGGTGGTTCGTGATCAACTTGCCGACACCCACTTCGGGATATGCCGTATCGTTGCAAATAATGGTAAGGTCCTTCACATTCCGGGCCACCAACTCATCAATCAAGGCAATGGGGTTTCCTACTCCAAGGAAGCCTCCAACCATCACTGTCATACCGTCATGAATCTTGTCGGCGGCTTCTTTTACTGTGACAAATTTGTTCATAAATATACTATTTTGATATGTTTTTGCGTTACTTTTTCAATTTGCAAATGTACTACTTTTTTCTCAATTCGGAAAAAAAATTTTGCAGGATGGCGAAATATGAGTATTTTTGCATTTGAAAAACAACAATAAAGCAACAATGAAGAAGCTGTTTTTTGTGCTTGGAATGATGCTGTTTGCTATCAGTGCAAGCGCCCAAGAATATATCGAACCCGTTGAAAAATGGAAGGTCGCCGAAGTGTGGGGCATCAACTACCACGGATGGGCATTCCATCAGGAATGGGACGTGGATTTCACCGTCGAAAACCAGGATGGACGCTTCACGCCTACTGACGAAGAAATCGCCGAAGCCGAACGCCTCATACAGAAACGCATAAGCTATGTCAACCGCGATCACTACAATCAGGAAGGCATGTGCCCCCTGATTGACGAACACATGCGCAAATATCGCCGCCAATATGTGGGCTTCACCAACGACAAAGGCGACCATATCATTTGGGCCAATTTCCTTTGGGACGAGAACCTTAGCGACGAAAAACTTGCCTCCGACATTCTCCTCACCCGAGGTGGATGTGCCCACTTCTGGCACATCAAGTGCAACCTCGCCACACGCAAGGTCTATGGCTTGGAAGTCAACGAATACGGCGACATCAACTATCTTCCCCGCGTGGCCAAACCCAAGCCTCGCATCAGCAGTCCCAAGACTCTCGACAAACGGGGCAAGATCCGCAAGACAGGTATCATCCACGGTCCGGAAGACAGAATTTTCAACTAAACGGACTCCATATCCGTTATCCCTCAAATTCAGCAATCTCGGAATCATCCGTGCTGGCAAAATGCCAGTTCATGGTGTCATCCATTTATTGTCCAAAAAGTGATGGAACGAAACTACTAAAGCCACCATCGAACCGGACATCAACTACACAACCATGCCCCCTCTGAATAGCGGCAACACGATAGCATCATAGAACATGACGCACCGCTGACTCGCATCCCTCAAGAACGACAATGGAAACTTGTGGTGTACTCCTCATTCAATAAAAGAGCCTATCACCTCGACATGTGATAATTGCACAGGCCATCGACAGGATCGGCCAACACACCCCTCACTTCAATCCCCTTTCCCTTCATCAAATATTTCAACAACGGTTCGACCGCAGCAGCAATGCCGCCTACCAAATAAAGTTCCCTGCAACCAGTCTGCGGTAGCAAAAGAGCCAACTGACTATCAAACCATTCGTCAAGTACTCTTAGAATCAATTGTTTGCAATACTCATCATCAATCCGTCGCACGGCAAACGGAGCCAACGAGGCCAAAAACCGGTTGGCATGTGGCTGATGGTACACACGATCCATCCATTCGCTGTAAGAATAAGGAAAAACTGTTTGGAACAACTCAGCCAATCGGCTTGGCATAACACCAACCAGATAATCATGCAGCAAAAGACGGCCCAAGTGGTTGCCAGATCCATGATCGCCAAGCACATATCCCGTACTGGCAACCCTACCCGCCACATCATGTCCATCATAGAAACAGGCATTACTTCCTGTGCCAAGAATGCCGACTAGCCCGGCATGGTCGGCACATGCCGCTCGACACGCTCCAAGGAGATCCGTTTCAACGGCAACAATGTCGGTATGGAAACTTTTCTTTAGTAATCTGGCAACACGCATTCGCTGAACTTCGTCGCCGCATCCTGCCCCATAAAAAAACACGCGGTCGCAATGCCCCAAAGAAGAGACTTCTGCGAATGCCGACATAAAAGCGGTATCGTCCGTAAAATGGGGATTCAATCCTGCTGTAACTATCTTGTTACCAGACAATATATCCACCCAGGTTGTACTGGTGCTCCCGCTATCGGCCACCAATATCATATAATGCCGATAATTTCATTTATATCACTGATTCCATGGCGTCTGCAGTAACCTTCAAGGCCATCCACAATCTTGACAGTTATGGCGGGATCAATGAAGTTGGCTGTGCCCACCTGCACCGCCTTCGCTCCTGCCATCAGGAATTCCAGCGCATCAGACGCCGAGGCGATGCCGCCCAATCCGATGACAGGAATTTGCACTGCATGAGCCACCTGCCACACCATCCGGACAGCGACTGGCTTCACCGCCGGACCGCTCAATCCTCCGGTAATAGTGCTCAAGTAAGGCCTCCGCTTCTCGACATCGATAGCCATTCCAAGCATCGTGTTGATGAGAGACACACTGTCGGCTCCGGCCTCCTCCACCGCGTGCGCGATGTCAACAATACTCGTTACATTCGGTGTCAACTTCACTATCAGCGTTTTATGATACACTTTCCGCACCTCGCTCACCACTTGGGAAGCCATAGCCGGATCCACTCCGAATCCCATTCCTCCCTTTTTGACATTCGGACAGCTGATGTTCAATTCGATGGCAGGTATCGCGTCAAGATTGTCAATCTTCTCAGCCACCATACAATACTCGTCTATTGACGAGCCACTGACATTGACAATGATATTGGTATCCAAATGCTTGATTCTATGATACACATCGCTGCAAAAAGCATCCACACCGACATTCTGAAGTCCCACTGCATTGAGCATTCCAGAAGGGGTTTCGGCCATGCGCGGATAAGGGTTACCTTGGCGACGTTCTCCGGTGGTGCCTTTCACCACAATGCCACCCAAACGGCTCAAATCGACAAAATCGGAAAATTCTTCTCCATAACCAAATGTACCGGAAGCCGTCATCACCGGATTCTTCAGATTCAGATTGTGAACTTTAACTTCTAACATAACCTGACATTTTTATTTTTCATACCACTTCTTCATATTCGCGATGTCGAACACAGGGCCCTCCTTGCACACACACTTGTGACCCAGGTCAGTGTCGGTCACACAGCATAGGCAGGCTCCTATCCCGCAAGCCATAATATTCTCCAGGCTCACCTCGCACCTGATATTCCTTTCAGCCGCCGATCGGGCCACAGCCTTCATCATCGGTGTAGGACCGCAGGTATAGATGATGTCATAAGGACGTTCGAATTCAGGATGGCTGACTACCATCCCTTTATGACCAAGAGAACCATCGTCGGTGGTGATCAGAAGCTGCGCATAGGGCGTAAATACATCGCTCACAGGTATCAGGTCCTTTGTTCTGCCACCCAGCAGAACGGTGGGACGAATGCCTCGCTGAGCGAGCACCTTGGCAAGATGAAGCAACGGAGCCGTACCGGCACCGCCACCAACCATAAGCACCTTGGAATCAGCAGGTATATCCGTGCTGAACCCATTACCCAAGGGATACACCACATTCAACTTCTCGCCCACCCTCATTTCCGACAAACGGCGTGTGCCGTTGCCTACAATCTGTATCAGCAACTTAAGCCGACCCGCTTCCACGTCGGCATCATGAATCGAAATAGGCCGCCGCAACATCACCTCGCGGGATCCTGGCACGAGCACCTCAACAAACTGTCCAGGTGCCACAGCTTTCATGGAATCAGCATGTTGCAAAACAAGGATAAAATAATGTTCGCCACACTGCTGTCGGTCAACTATCGTAAAATCGTGTATCTCCTTCATGCGTCTTCAATATATGGAATTGTTTTGCAAAAGTACGAAATTTTTGCGTACTGCACCAAAATAGTTATCCACAGTCAACGTTCGTGCCCCTGAACAGCCATTTTCAAAACGTTGATTCTCCACACCCTCTCCATGCCTGCGCCCTACCAACTCCTACCGCGGTAGGAGTTGGTAGGGCGCAGGCATGTGGTTGTCACGGTGTTGCGAGGATATTAATGCTCTTTGCATCTCATATGGGCAAAAAGTGCTATATTTGCATGAGAAAACAACACCCATAAAAATGAATAAAAGTCTGACTATCAATTACCAAGAATTCGACTCGCCGGATGAATTGAGCAAGGCCGACCGCTCGCTGATGGAACATGCCATAGCGGCCACCGGGAACGCCTACGCACCCTATTCGTCGTTCCACGTGGGGGCAGCGCTGCTCCTCGGCAACGGGGAAATAGTGACCGGAAGCAACCAGGAGAACATTGCCTACCCGTCTGGGCTATGTGCAGAACGGACAGCCATGTTCGCCGCTTCGGCCCAGTATAGCGGGGCAAGGTTTGAAGCCTTGGCCGTTGTGGGCCGCAACAGCGACGGCCAATTGTGCGAGGCTTCACCATGTGGTGCCTGTCGCCAGGTGATGATAGAATATGAAGGGCGACAAGGCAGCCCGATGCGCATCATCTGCTATCTGGATGGGGGCAGAATCAGGGTGGTCGAAGGGGCCACAAATCTCCTGCCATTCGGGTTCAATTTTTGAAAAACAGCACATTCCACTGCCGGGAAAAAGGACAAAAAAAAGACGGGCAGTTATTAAAAATAGAATCATATTAAACACTGATTCTATGTTATTTATTTGACCAATGGAGATCAAGAAACAAAAAAAATTTCGCCACAAAGTTTTTTCTTTGTACTTTTGCACACTTAATTAAAATAAGAATAAATAATAAGCAAAGCGCTCAGCGCATAACTCAAACATTACAAAAATGGGAATAATAGGAAGAATTAGAAAACACTCATGGGTAGCCGTAGCTATCGTCGGTATAGCTATTCTGGCGTTTATCCTTGGCGACTTGACGAAGAACAACGGGGGCATCCCCGACATGGGCACCGTCAACAACGCCACACTCACCAACCAGCGCTTCAACGAGTTGGTACAGGAGATGGAAAACAGCTATAAGATGCAGCAGCAGGTGTCACAGATCCCCGCTGATGTTGAGACCCAGATTCGCGAGCAGGTTTGGCAGAACTTCGTCGACGAGACTTTGATGGAAGAGCAGATGAGCAAGCTCGGTCTTGCCGTCACTCCGGCCGAAATCAGCGATATGTACACCGGCACCTTCATCCACCCCTACCTTCGCCAAATGTTCACCAACCCTCAGACTGGCCAGTACGACATGCGCCAGGTGAACTACATGATTGAGAACTTTGACCAGCTCGACACCAACTTCCGCACCCAGTGGGTGGAAGTAGAGAAATATGTGCGTCAAGACCGCGAGCAGCAGAAGTATTCCACCCTCATCGGCTCGGGCTTCTATATGCCCAAGGCCATTACTGAGAAAGTGGCTTCTTATTCGGCCAACAGCTCTAATGTGCGCATCGCCATGCTGCCGTTCCAGAGCGTGGGCGACGACGAAGTGACGCTCACCGATGCTGACTATAAGGACTACTATAACACTCACAAGGGCGACTTCCGCGTAAGAGAAGAGCTTCGCGACGTAGAATTCATCACCTTCCCCGTCAACCCCACCCCACAGGACTTGGCCGACATCCAGGATCAGGTGAACAAAGTGTGGGATGAGTTCCAGACCACACCCGAGGAGGAGATTCCTTTCTTTGTCAACGCAGAATCCGACCGCAGCTATGACTCGACCTACCGCAAAGCAAGCTCGTTCAAAGCCCCGTTCGACGAAATGATTGCCGCAAGTGCTGCCGGCACCATGCTGGCTCCCGTAATGGCTGAAGGCGAATGGATGATGGCCAAGGTGCTTGGTAGCGCCGTCCGCCCCGACAGCCTGCGTGCAAGCGTTGTGTATGTGCTCAACAGCACCGCCGGTGGCAATATCACACGCACCAACGACCAGGCCAAGCACTTGGCCGACAGCGTGCTCGCACTGCTGAACAGCAAAAAGATGACCTTCGAAGAGGCCGTCGAACAGTTCTCCGACGATCCTCAAAAAGCCGAAACCAAGGGCGACATGGATTGGCAGCTTGATGGCGGATACGGCTTCTTGAACGAGGACATCATCAACACGCCTGTGGGAGGACACTTCCTCTTTGAACATCCCCAAGGAGTCGGATACTTTGTGGTGAAAGTCACCGACAAGACCCCTGCCACCAAGAAATACCGCGTGGCCATGATCACTCGCGAAATTGTGCCTTCGAACAACACCAACCGCGCCATCTACAACGCCGCCAACAAGTTTGCCGGCCAGAATCGCACTTTGGCCGAATTCACCGCAGCCGCCCAGGAGCAGAATCTGCAGGTGCGCAGCGGCCGCATCAACATGATGGCCAACAACATGGCTGGCATCAACAACGCCCGCAACATTGTCCAATGGGCCTTCAACGAGAACACCAAGATCGGCGATGTCGCCAACCAGGTGTTTGAATGCGACGACATGTTTGTCGTAGTAGCCCTGAAAGAGGTCTACAAGAAAGGTTACGCCACCCTCGAGCAGGTGCGCGACATGATCGAACAGCCCACCCGTATCGAGAAGAAAGCACAACTGCTGATTGCCCGCGCTGAAGAAGCAACAAAGAGCGCCAAAGACATCACCTCGATTGCCACCAAGTTAAATGTGGCCGTCGACACTCTGGACAGCGTTTCCTTCAACGACTTCTACCTTGGCCGCTATGGCATGGAGCCCAAAGTCCAGTCGGTCATCGCCACCACCGAGAGCGGTCTTGTGGGCCCCGTCAAGGGTGCCAATGGCGTCTACATGGTGCAGGTCGACAGCAAAGCCAAACATGACGTCGACAACGCCACCGTCACGAACCAGCTGACCCAGGGCTACCGCAACAAAGTGCGTATGCTGACGCAGGTGCTGCGCGACAATGCCAAGATCACCGACCAGCGCAACAAGTTCTTCTAAAAGATATCTTCTAAGAACCGATTGTGGAGAGCGGAAAACAATGATTGACTAATCAAATCTTTCCACTCTCCACTTTCATTATATAATACCATGTCACTCAGGGATTGGTGGATACGGCTTCGGAGCAAGCCTGTCAACGATGTCATCAGGCACAAACACCGCTTTGTGGTGATGGACACCGACACGTTTAAGGAGAAATTCTCCTTCCAGCTGTCGGGCATCAATCTTTTTGTGACCATCGGCATCACTGTCATCATACTGATACTGCTCACCACCATCCTGATTGCCTTCACGCCGCTCCGAGAATGGATTCCTGGATACACCAACAGCAAGATGCTGGAGCAGTCGTACGACAACACCCAACGTATTGACTCCCTCGAGACGGCCGTGGAAAACCAAGAATGGCTGATTTCTACAATGCAGGCCATCATCAGCGGAAAAAACATCGACGAACAGATGAAACAAATGCTGGCCGACACCACAGCCACGCTGCAGCAAGTGGCCGACACTTACCGACACTCCAAGGCCGACAGCCTGCTGCGTGAGGAGGTGGAGGCCACAACACGGGCCCAGGCTGCCAATGGCGGCGATATGGTTCTTGGCGGACACCGGTTTATTCCTCCTCTGCATGGCAATGTCGTGCGCAAATACGACGCCACGTCGAACCACTATGGCACCGATATTGCCGGGATCACGGCGCAACCTGTTGTGGCTGCTTTCCGCGGAACCGTGGTAGCCACCCATCTGACCGATGACGCAGGCTATGTCATTATCATCCAGCATCCTGACAATATCACTACCATCTACCGCAACAATAGTTCACTACTGAAACACCAAGGCGACATCGTACGCACCGGCGAACCTATCGCCATCGTGATCCCTGCCGGGAAAAAACCTTTGATGCCGTATCTCCATTTCGAAATATGGGAAAACGGACAATCAGTTGACCCAGAAGATATTATTGGCTTATAATCCTACCCGCATGGCAACAACCCTCACACAAGATCCTCCGCAGAAACGCATCGCCATACTTGGATCCACCGGATCCATCGGTACCCAGACACTCAATGTCGTTCGCCGCCACCCCAAGCTGTTTAGCATCGAAGTGCTATGCGCAGGCTCAAATGCCGAACTGCTGGTGGCACAAGCCATTGAATTCCGGCCCAATGCCGTGGTCATCGCCGACGACACCAAGTACGCCGAAGTGCAGAACGCTTTGGCCGACAGCGACACAAAAGTATATGCAGGACCCGACGCCATGATCGATTTGATGGAGATGCCCACCATCGACATGGTGGTTGCCTCAATCGTAGGATTTGCAGGTCTGCGTCCCACCCTTCGCGCCTTGGAATGCGGCAAGCCTGTTGCGCTGGCCAACAAAGAGACGTTGGTCGTGGCGGGAGCACTTGTCACAGAAACAGCCACGAAACATCGCACACCAATCCTGCCGGTAGATAGCGAACATTCAGCCATTTTCCAGTGCCTCATTGGCGAATATGCCATCGACAAAATCATACTTACCGCCTCCGGCGGTCCCTTCCGAGGCATGACCCGTGACCAACTGGCCACCGTCACTGTGGAACAGACCCTGAAGCACCCCAACTGGAATATGGGCAGGAAAGTGACCGTCGATTCGGCCACCCTGATGAACAAAGGCCTTGAAGTGATCGAAGCCAAATGGCTTTTTGGCGTCGACATCCGGGACATTGAGGTACTCGTGCACCCGCAATCGGTGGTGCATTCCATGGTACAATTTTCCGACGGCAGCATCAAGGCCCAGCTCGGCGTTCCCACCATGGAAACCCCCATCCAATTCGCCCTTACATACCCACAACGTGTTGAAAGTCACCTACCTCGACTTGATTTCACCCACTACAAAAACCTCACCTTCGAGGCTCCCGACCGCAACACATTCCGTTGCCTTGACCTTGCTTACCATGCATGCGAAACCGGTGGTAACATGCCCTGCATCATGAATGCCGCCAATGAGGTCGCCGTCAAGCAATACCTCGAAGGCCGCATCTCTTTCCTCGACATTGCCGACTATGTGGAACACTCCATGCAAACGGCCCACTACATACCCAACCCGACCTTAGAAGATTTATTACAAACCGACAAAACCATTCGACATCAATGAAATGGATTGCTCTCCTGCTTAGCCTCTCGCTGCTCGTGTTCACGCACGAGATGGGGCACCTCGGATTCGCCAAACTGTTCCACACCCGCGTCCGACGATTCTACCTGTTCTTCAACTGGGGCTTCTCCCTTTTCAAAGCCAAGAAGTTCAACGGAAAATGGCATTTCCGCTTCCTAAGCAGCAAAACACCTGACGAGTGGGATGAGAAAAACCTCAGCCCGGAAGACCAGGACAACACGCTCTGGGGCATCGGTTGGGTACCGCTGGGTGGTTACTGCGACATCGCTGGCATGATCGACGAAACCAAAGGCACCGACGACCTTGAAAGCACTCCCCAA
Organism: uncultured Bacteroidales bacterium; assembly: GCA_937886715.1. Lineage (GTDB taxonomy): Bacteria > Bacteroidota > Bacteroidia > Bacteroidales > P3 > Colimorpha. The sequence goes on from CAKZZD010000019.1 coordinate 16,360, forward strand.
CCATGGGAATACCGCACCAAACCTGCATGGCAGCGCCTCTGCATCATCAGCGGCGGTGTGCTGGTCAACTTCGTCTCAGCCCTGCTTCTCTACGGCCTCATCTTCGCCCATTGGGGCAAAGACGAACTGCCCCTGCGCAGCGCCAGCTTGGGATACCAGTACGCCGAAGTACTGCACCAGCAGGGATTCGTCGACGGCGACATCATCTACGCCATCGACGGTAAGGAATACTACGAAATTTCAGATGTCAACAAAGACCTCCTGCTGAACAATCCTAACATAGTGACCGTCAGGCGCGACACCTCGCTCGTCGACATCCACCTCTCTGGCAATCTGGCCCAGCAGCTCAACGAATCGGGCGAAAAACAACTGATGGCCATCCGTATGCCCTTCGTCATCAAAGACCTCACCGCCGATTCTCATGCCAAACGGGCCGGCATGATGCCCGGCGACAGCATCGTCAGCATCAACGGCATACACATGCCCGCCTATCAAGACCTCACCGCCACCTTCGCCGAAAACAAGGGCAAAGAGTTGACCATAGGATTTTTCCGCAACGGAACCTTCGACTCGCTGCCCGTCACCATCGACAACAACGGCCGCATCGGCGTCCAAGTCGAAACCCATATCGCCAAACTCTTCAAGGACTTCCACCACATCGACTACACCCTCTGGCAAGCCATCCCCGTCGGCATCAGCCACGGATGGAAAACCCTCGCCACCTACGTATCCTCCCTCAAACTGCTCTTCGCCCCGGGCGGCACCAAAAACCTGGGAGGCTTCGGCGCTATGGCATCGCTCTTCCCCTCCTCCTGGGACTGGCAGGCCTTCTGGGAACTCACAGCCCTGCTGGCGCTTATCCTGGCCTTCATGAACATCATCCCCATCCCCGGCCTCGACGGCGGACACATCCTCTTCACCCTTTGGGAGATTGTCACCGGCAGAAAACCCTCCGAAAAATTCCTCTCAGTAGCACAGAATATCGGTATGATACTCCTGCTCGCACTCATGGTCCTCGCCAACGGCAACGACCTCTGGCGATGGCTAAGCGGAAAAATCTGACATGAAAAAGATAGATCGGCTCATCCTCAAATCCTTCATCGGCCCACTGGCGCTGACCTTCGTCCTCTCGGTCTTTGTGCTTCTGATGCAATTCGTCTGGAAGTACATCGACGACATGGTCGGCAAAGGCCTGGATTTCGGTGTCATAGCCGAACTGCTGCTCTACGCTTCAGCCACCTTTGTCCCGATGGCCCTACCCATCGCCGTGCTCTTTGCATCGATCATGACCATGGGCAACTTCGGTGAAAAATACGAGCTCATCGCCATGAAAGCCGGCGGCATATCCATCCGCCGCGCCATGCTTCCCCTGACGGTCGTCGTCCTGCTCCTCACGGGCGTGGCATTCTACTTTGCCAACAACGTCATGCCCACCGCCATGCTCCGCTACCGCATGACGCTCTACGACATCACCCGCAAGAAACCTGCCGTCAACATCCGCCCCGGCGAATACTACAAAGAAATCGACGGCTACGTCATCCACGTCGGCAGCAAGCACTCCGACGGCCGCACGCTTCAGGACATCATCATCTACGACCACTCCAACGGCATCAACGAAACCAACGCCATCTTCGCCAAACGCGGCGTCATGCAGACCACCCCCGACAACCAATACCTGCTCTTCTTGCTTGAAGATGGCTACACCTACACCGAACCCACCAACGGCGAAAACTACACAAAGCGGCCCTTGACCACCATCAAATTCCACGAGCAGACCATCACCTTCGATATCTCCTCCTTCGCCTACAACAAAAGCGGCGAAGACCTCTTCAAGGGCAGCTACCAAATGATGAACATCAACCAGCTGAACCAAAGCATCATACGCCTCGACTCCGGCCTGAACCAACACTACGCCGACAACCTGCGCGACATCAGCGGGTCACTCATGGCATGGCACCACTACCTCAAAGCCGCACCGCCAAAAGCCTCCACCCAACCCACCGATGTCCACAAGATGATCAGCCGCATGGACCCCTCCGACATCAAAAAGGCATATCGCCATGCCAGCCACCTGGGCCGCTCCACCAGAGGAGCCTTCAAAACCCAATCCGAGATACTCCAGTCCGAACGCGAATACATCAACCGCCACGAAATAGAAAAGCAGCGCAAATTCACCCTCTCCATCGCCTGCCTCCTGCTCTTCCTCATCGGGGCACCCTTCGGCTCCATCGTCCGCAAAGGCGGCCTCGGCCTGCCGCTGGTAGCATCCGTGGGCTTCTTCGTGCTCTACTACGTCATCGGCATGATCAGCGAAAAGGCAGTCCGCGAATCCGCACTCGGTCCGGAAGGCATGTGGATATCCTCACTCGTCATGCTTCCCATCGGGCTGCTGCTCACCATCCAGGCCACCACCGACGCCCCATTCTTCGACGCATCCGAATGGAAGAAATTCTTCCAAAAAATCTTCCGCCCAAAAAAGAAATCGCCGCCATCCGCCCCGCCAAACACCCCGGTCCAATGACGCTCCAACTCCCCAACAACCGGCCCGTCATCGGACTCTCGCCCATGGACGACATCACCGACCTGCCCTTCCGCGAACTCTGCAAGCACTTCGGCGCCGACCTGCTTATCACCGAATTCATCGCCTCCGAAGCCCTCAACCGCGATGCCGAGAAAAGCCTGCGCAAAATGCGCTTCACACCTTCCCAGCACCCCATCGGAATCCAGATCTTCGGCGCCGACGAAACAGAACTGCTGCAATGCCTCGAAACCGTGGAACAGGCACAACCCGACTTCATCGATATCAATTGGGGATGCCCCGTCCGCAAAGTGGCCGGTCGCGGCGCCGGCAGCGGCATCTTGCAGGACATTCCAAAGATGATACGCCTCACCGATGCCATCGTCCGTCGTGCCAAACTCCCCGTCACCGTCAAAACGCGCCTTGGCTACAGCGCTGATTCCATGCCTATTGTAGAAGTTGCCGAACAACTTCAGGATGTCGGCATCGCAGCCCTCAGCATCCACGGCCGCACCAAGACACAAATGTACAGCGGCACTGCCGACTGGACACTCATCGGCCAGGTAAAAGCCAATCCGCGAATGCACATACCTATCTTCGGCAACGGCGACATCACCACCCCCCAACAAGCCCTCGACCACTACCGCCGCTATGGCGTCGACGGCATCCTCATCGGCCGGGCTGCCATCGGGAACCCTTGGATCTTTGAACAATGCCAGCGCGTGTTCAACGGCGACAGCGAAAGGGAAATCACCATTGAAGAACGCGTCAGCGTTTGCCGACGCCACCTTCACGACGCCATCAACTTCAAAGGCGAACACACCTCAATATTCGAGATGCGCAAACACTACGGCAACTATTTCAAGGGCCTCCGAAACTTCAAGCCCTACCGCCTCCGCCTCGTCAGCGAGACCACGGCCGAAGGTGTCGACAACGTCCTCGACCAAATCGCCTCTTCCTACCAGCCATAACACCTCCCAACTCCCTGATTACTACCTACCAACGCCTTATCAACTCCTACCATGGTAGGAGTTGGGTAGGAGATGATAAGGAGAAGGTATTGAGGGACAGCGGATTGCAAGCGAATAAAAAACAGCCCGAAGTGAGACGGACGACAGCCGTGAGAGAGGTCTGACTCATCCGTGAAAATGCATATTTTCTGGCCGTGGCAATAAAATCCGCCCCAAAGCGTTAAAGAATCGATATGGAAGAGAAAAACATCATAGAAATCAAGAATAAACGCGCCTCGTACGAATATTTCCTCATGGACGAGTACACGGCAGGCCTGGTGCTGATGGGAAGCGAGATCAAAAGCATCCGCGAAGGCAAGGCCAACCTCAACGATGCCTGGTGCACATTCGTCGGCAACGAACTTTTCGTGCGCGACATGCACATTTCGGAATACAAATTCGGGTCGTACTGGGGACACACCGCCAAGCGCGACAGGAAGCTGCTTCTGAACCACCGCGAACTGAAAAAGCTGCAAAACAAGATCAAAGAGCGCGGCTATACGATTGTTCCTGAGATGCTTTTCGTCAATCCGCAAGGAAGGGCAAAACTGACAATAGCCCTCGCCAAGGGCAAACACCACTACGACAAACGCGAATCCATCAAGGCAAAAGATTCGCGTCGCGACATGGAACGGGAATTAGTGTAACAGATATGAAGGTCTACAAATTCGGAGGTGCATCGGTCAACAGCGCCGACGCAGTGCGCAACATGGCTGATATCGTGCGAAAGCACATGGAATCAGAGCCTTTGGTAGTAGTGGTGTCGGCCATGGGCAAGACCACCAACCTGCTGGAGCGCCTGGTTCCCGGCGCAAGCGCAAAAGGAGAATCGGAAGCTTTGCGCGAACAGTTGGAAAAGTACCATCGCGACATTGCCAACAATCTGATTCCAAACAATGAAGCCGTACAGCAGGTCATCAGCCGATGGTTGGCCTCAATGGATCACACAATAGAGCGCCTGCAGGGCTCTGCCGACAGATACAACTACAATTACGACCAGGTGGTATGCCATGGAGAACTGCTCTCCACCAGCATCATCAGCCATTACCTCAACCATATGGGAATCAGAACCAAATGGGTAGATGCCAGAGAGATTGTGTCAACCGATAACCACTTCCGCGAAGGGAAGGTGAATTGGGAGAAGACTCAATGCAATGTGGATGCGTTAGTTGCTGATTTCATGGATTTTGATGTCATTCTGACACAAGGATTCATCGGAGGCACCGCCGACGGCAGCACCACCACCCTGGGCCGCGAAGGATCGGACTATTCGGCATCCATTCTGGCATATTGCCTCAACGCAGAGAACATCACCATCTGGAAAGATGTGCCCGGCTTTCTGAATGCTGACCCCAAATATTTCAAGGATACCGTAAAAATACAGCAAATACCATACAATGAGGCAATTGAACTGGCATATTATGGAGCATCGGTGATTCATCCGAAAACGGTGAAGCCTATACAGAACAAGGGCATCACGCTGTTTATCAGATCGTTCATCACCTCCGACTGTGAAGGTTCGTCGATTGGTGACTACCGCACCATTCTGCCGGAAACGCCCCTCTATATTTTCAAGAACAACCAGATTCTGATTTCCATCTTTCCGAAAGACTTTTCGTTCATTGCCGAAGACAACCTTCAGATCATCTTCGGAATACTCAGCGAGCTGGGAATCAGGGTGAACATGATGCAGAATTCAGCGCTCAGCTTTTCGATATGCATCGACAACAATGCGCAGTTGACCAGCATGCTTGTAGACAGGCTACAGCGCTCATTCCATGTCCGTTACAATGAGAACCTGCAGTTGGTCACGATCAGGTATTACAACCAGGCGGTGATTGACAGCATCGTGGCGGGCAGGCCCATATTGCTTGAGCAGCGCAGCCGCTCGACTGAGCAGCTTATCGTCCCAACGAAAGGATAGCATCGACGATTTCCTCGTCGGGCACCTCCACACCGATCATCGCAGCACCCACTTGCCGAAGCAGCACGCAACGTGCACGGCCGGACTCCGATTTCTTGTCCTGATGTATGAGGTACAACAGATTGGGGACATCTTTCAACGTATAGGCCGGGAGCTTCAGATGCGATGTGGCCCACGCCTTGTAGGACTGATAGATTTCAACGTCCAGTCCAATCTTTTTTGTGGACAGATACATGGCCATCAACATGCCCACCCCGACAGCCTCGCCATGCGAAAGGTGCGAATAGGCCTCAACGGCATGCCCAAAGGTATGGCCGAAATTGAGTATTTGCCTGATTCCATGGTCGTTGAAATCCTCTTTAACGATCCGATTCTTCAATTTGGCAACGGCTACGATCTGCTGTTTTGTGATATCGGCCGACTGCAGCAGCTGGCGATATAGCGCTGGGTCGGCAACAGCGGCAGTTTTGATCATCTCCACCTTGCCAGACAGCAATTCACTCTGGGGCAAAGTGGCCAGGAATGTGGTGTCAATGCAAACAGCCTCAGGCATATAAAAATGGCCGATCATATTCTTCACGTCGCCGAAGTTCACAGCTGTTTTTCCTCCGATAGAGGCGTCGACCATTGCCAGCAAAGTGGTGGGAATATTGATATGCCGGATACCGCGTTTGAAACCGGCAGCAACAAAGCCGCCAAGGTCACACACACAGCCACCTCCAAGATTGACAATCACAGTGTTGCGGTCGGAAACACGTTCCATCAGTGTCTGCCATATCTGGGAAGCCACTTCAAGGCTCTTGCACTCCTCACCTACAGGCACCTCGACAAACTCGGCCTCCTGAAAAGGCTCGACCTGCGAGACGAGCGCCGGCAGGCAAAATTGGAAAGTATTCTCGTCGACCAGTATCACATAGCCGGCATCCTGCCAAGCCTCTTTCTGCAGTTCGCGACCGAGCGACCGCAAACCGCCAGTGATGATTTTCCCGCGTTGCTTCATGATAACATAACGCATTGTTGACGAGTTTATTGAATCGGCAGATGAAAAAGTTCTTGGTGATAATGTTTTTTTTTGTACTTTTGTAACTCTGAACATAGTCCAGAAAGATCACAATAATAATCAATAAAAATCTGTAATTATGTACACTAAGTTTCAACAGCACCTTCAGAAAGAGCTGGCCGACATAGAGGCAGCCGGACTCTACAAACACGAACGCATCATTGAAAGCCCGCAGGGTGCCGAGATTATGGTAAAAGGCAAAAAATGCCTCAACTTCTGTGCAAACAACTATCTTGGACTGGCCGACAACCCCGAGCTGATTGCTGCCGCCAAGAAGGGTATGGACGCCCGTGGTTACGGTATGGCTTCGGTCCGTTTCATCTGCGGCTGTCAGGATCTGCACAAACAGCTTGAGCAGAAAATCTCCGAGTTCTTCGGCACCGAAGACACGATTCTCTATGCTGCCTGCTTTGATGCCAACGGTGGTGTTTTCGAGCCCCTGCTGACCGACGAGGATGCCATCATCAGCGATGCCCTCAATCATGCCTCGATCATCGACGGTGTCCGTCTGTGCAAAGCCCAACGTTATCGCTATGCCAACGCTGACATGGCCGACTTGGAGGAGCAGCTCAAAGCCGCCCAGAAGAACCGTTTCCGCATCATCGTCACCGACGGTGTGTTTTCGATGGACGGCAATGTCTGCCCGCTTGACAAGATTTATGAGCTGGCCAACAAGTACGATGCCATGGTGATGGTCGACGAGAGCCACAGCGCCGGCGTAGTCGGCAAGACTGGCCGCGGAGTGACCGAGCGCTACAACCTGCGCGGCAAAATCGAGATCCTGACAGGCACGCTTGGCAAGGCTTTCGGTGGCGCCATGGGCGGTTTCACTACCGGCAAGAAGGAAATTATCGACATGCTGCGTCAGCGCAGCCGTCCCTACCTCTTCTCCAACTCGATGGCCCCCGGCCTCGTGGCCGCCGGCATCCGCATGTTCGAGCTCATGAGCGAGACCAACGCCCTGCAGGACAAACTGCACGAGAACACCGACTACTTCCTGCGCCGCATGAAGGAGGAAGGTTTCGACTGCAAGCCCTCGGAGAGCGCCATCTGCGCCGTGATGATCTACGACGCCGCCAAGAGCCAGCAGTACGCCGCCAAGATGCAGGAAGAGGGTATCTTCGTCACCGGATTCTATTATCCCGTGGTGCCGAAGGGACAGGCTCGTATCCGCGTTCAGATCAGCGCTGCCCACGAGCATGAGCACCTCGACAAGTGCATCGAGGCCTTCAAGAAAGTCCGTAAAGAAATCGAAGGCTAAAACTGCCACCAAGAACAGGGACGTTACGTCCGCAAACAATTGACGCGGCGGCGACGCGATGCGTCGCCGCCGCGTTTCTTTCCAACTCAAAGCCTTATGAAAATAGCACTTATTGGCTATGGAAAAATGGGTCATGCCATTGAGTCTATGGCCGTTCTGCAAGGACACACTATCGTCTGCACCATCGACAATGATGCTGACTGGGACCGGTCGTCCGACGCGGTGCGCCAAGCTGATGTGGCCATAGAATTCACCACTCCCACCACCGCCGTGGGCAACATCCGCCGTTGCTTTGACATCGGAATACCCGTGGTTTGCGGCACAACGGGATGGACAGCCCAATTGCCTGAACTGACCGAAGAGTGCATACACCGCAACCTGGCTCTTTTTGTGGCCTCAAACTTCAGTATCGGCATGAATATCATGTTCATGCTTAATGAATATCTGGCTCATATCATGGCCGCACACCCTGATTATTCGGTGGGCATCACCGAGACCCATCACATTCACAAACTCGATGCTCCCAGCGGAACAGCCATCACCCTGCGCGACCAAATTGCGCAAGAAATCAGTGGAGAAATCAACATCACTTCGATTCGCGAAGGAGAGGTGCCTGGCATCCATACCGTGACTTACGAAAGTCATAACGACACAATCACCCTTACCCACAGCGCCCACAACCGCAACGGACTGGCACAAGGAGCCTTGGCTGCTGCCGAATACCTTGTAGGACGCAAAGGATTTTTCACCATGCGCGACCTACTGCAACAATGACCCCTCATTCGCAAAAGGCCAACCCCTGGGTGATTCTGCTGCTGAGCATCCTCTTGCTGGTCATCATGGCTGGCAGCTGCATGCTGGGTGCCATTGATTTCAGTATCAGCGAGATTTTTCATTCGCCTATATTCTGGCAGCTACGCCTTCCACGAGTGCTGATGGGTGCCATGGTGGGAGCCTGTCTGGCCGTCAGCGGTGCCGCCTACCAGTCCATTTTCCGCAATCCGCTGACCGACCCCTATGTTCTGGGGGTCTCGTCGGGAGCATCACTTGGAGCCGCAATAGCCATTCTGCTTGGTCTTGAGGCCTTACTTTGGGGCGTGGGGGCTTTTGCATTGGCCACAGCCCTGCTGACAGTTGTGCTCATCTACCGTATCGCCTCCATCGGCAACCGCATGCATACCACCACCTTGCTTCTCACCGGTGTCTGCCTGACGCTGCTTATCTCTGCCGTCATCTCTTTCCTGATGGTACTCAATCAGGAAAAGATGGACAGCATCATCTTTTGGACAATGGGCAGCTTCGGAAGCGCGTCATGGTTTGACGTGGGGCTGATGGCCCCCGTGGCTGCGGTGAGTATGGCCGTGGTGATATACTATTGTCGCGACCTCAATCTTCTGCTGGCTGGCAGCGAAGCCGCCAAAAGCATGGGAGTCGAGGTGGAAAAGGTGAAACGTATCTTGCTGTTGTTCACCACGCTTATGGTGGCATTTGCCGTCAGTAGCTGCGGCGTGATAGGCTTCGTTGGCCTGATTGTGCCCCACGCGGTGCGTCTGGTAGCCGGACCTGACAACCGGCGAGTAGTACCCTATTCGATGTTGTGCGGAGCCATTTTTGTGCTGATATGCGACACGCTGGCCCGTATCGTCGTCCGTCCCAGCGAACTGCCCATCGGCAGCCTGACATCGATGGTTGGTGCACCATTGTTCATTTACCTATTGTATAAAAACAAGAAACAATACTGATGGCCATACAATTGCAGAATCTCGGTGTGGCCTTTGGCCAACGAACAATCCTCGAAGGACTGGACCTGACATTCGACGAAGGACGCATCACCGCTGTCATGGGCCCCAACGGATGTGGCAAAACCACCCTGCTTCGCTGCATCGGCGGCCTTATCCTCCCTCAAAATGGGCAAGTGATCATCGACGGCAAACCTGTCGGCGACTATTCAGCTCGTGAGTTGGCACGCAAGGTGGCATTTGTTCGCCAACATCCGCAAACCGATTTCGAATTTTCAGCTTTCGAAACTGTCCTCATGGGGCGCAACCCATATCAACACCGCCTCCAGAACGAGTCTCAGGCCGATTGGGACATTGTCGAAGAAGCGATGCGGCAAACTGGCACATGGCATCTTCGTCTGGCCAAACCCCACCAGATGAGCGGCGGCGAACTGCAACGGGTGATGATTGCCCGAGCCCTTGCCCAGCAGACGCCAATTCTGCTGATGGACGAACCTGTATCGAATCTCGACATCGCCCACCAGATAGGAATCATGCACTTGCTGCATTCGGCCACATCCAAAACCACCCTGATTGTCATACACGACCTCAACTTGGCACGAGCACTCTGCGACAACCTGTTGCTTCTCCACGAGGGCAAGGCTCTCTACCATGGTCCCATCGCCGACGGCTTGACCCCCGACAACATCAAGCGCGTCTACGGTGTCCACGCTACCATCGCCGACGGACACATTGTCTTTGATTACTAATCCGTTTTCAGAAACAGAAATAGGATCGGGCCACGAGGCATGCCTCGTGGCCCGATCCTATTGGCAATCAGATGCGATGGCTACTTTTCGCGAACCACGTCGCCATGGTCGCGGACAATCATGCGGAGCCATTCTTCACGATAGTTGGGCTGCATCGGGAAAGCCGCCTGGCCGGTCGCAGTACGCTCGAACTGGCCATCCTTCTCTTTCTTGATGTTACCGTCCATATACTTCACCAAAAGATACTTGTCAAGCGCATTCCATTCTTTCATCATGCGCTCGGCAGCACGGCCGCTGAAGTCATTGAGCTGGCGTGTCAGAGCCTCGCCTTCGCTGAGTTTGGCTCTTTCGTCGAATTTCAGCACATCGTGGATGTATCCATCCTCGAGACGGTCCTGAACCTTCTGAACGTCGACAATCATGTCGCTGTAGCGGCTGTAGAGGAAGTTGGTCACACGGTTGAAGAGCCAGAATGCAGCCGTTTCGCTATAGGTCAGCATGTCGCCATTGCCCACCTGGAAACAGAGCGGTATTTCGGTGATGCCGCAGTACATCGGACAGTAGACAGTTGAATACGTATCGTCGACACCAAACCACAGGATGCCGCCAACCTTGGCGGGAAGCCATCCACGGCACTGGGCCACAAAAGAGAAACCTGTTTGCTGGGTGCTGGTGGCGCGCTCATGGATATATGAGTGGCCATCCAATTCAAAGCCCATCGGACGCCAACGGTAGGGGCAGTTAAAGGGGCCGCCTCCCAAGTCTTTACTCATATCCATGGCTGTTCCTTCATAGTGGTCGCGCATCAGGCGCATGGCCTCGCGCACGTCAATTTTGTGGTCGGGTTTGATCCAAAGGGGCAAACGCTCGGCAGTGGCGTCTCCCATAGCGTATTTCTCGTAGCGCTGCATGCCGGAAGCCACACGGTTGAACATGGCATACACGCGGGCGTCGCAACCGCGGAGTCCACTGAAAGTGAGCGGAGCATAGGTGTCGGCAAACGAAAAGTCGGCATCCGCACCATTGAACCATCCGCATGCGCGAGCGTACGTAATGACATCGGAAGCATAAACGCACTCTACCTCGGGCTCATATATATAGTCAATATGTGTGCTGCTGATAACTTTGTGCAGACCCTTGCCTTTGGCTTTGCTGAATTTCTTGCCCTCCTGCGGGAAAGTGGTAATGCGGGCCTGATTGGCATGGCCACTCACATAGCCGTCGGGGATACGGCGAGCAACCCACACTGCACCGTCGGTGTATTTGTACTTCAGCTTTTTCGCCACATCGGCATTCACCGGCTCGCCACGCTTGCCAATGAGCTCGAGAATCCAGACCTCATTGGGGTCGGCAATGGAAAAGCTCTCGCCCTCGGAGCAATAGCCATAGTCAGCCACCATATTGGTCATCCACCAAATGGCCTCACGGGCATTCTTGGCACGCTGCAGGGTGACATAGATCAACGACCCGTAGTCGATACCTTTCACCTCGCTCTTCCAGCACTCCTCACGGCCTCCGTAGGTCGTCTCGCCGATGGCCAACTGGTGCTCGTTCATGTTGCCCACTACGCTGTAAGTATGCGCCACCTGCGGAATTTCAAACAATTGACGGCCGCTGTCCCAGTCCACCAGCATGAACATCGTGCCAGCTGGGTAGTCGGCAGCCTTCCGGTAATACAGCTCTCCGTAGAGAGTATGGCTGTCAGCGGCATAAGTGATCATCGTGCTACCGTCTTTGGTGGCACCTTTAGTAAAGAGGAAATTGGTGCAGGCATCAGCCATTGATCCGACCATCATGGCCGCAGTCAACACTCCTGCTGCAAGGATACTTCTGATTTTTTGCATATCTGAATATTGTAATGATTAATTTTTCTGAGGTGCAAAAATACAAAATAATCCCATACCCGCGAAAAAAACTTTTCCTGCCCTTCACCGTCCCCCACCCTTCCGTTCCCCGATCCTTCCTCTCGGCCCCTTCTCAGCCCTAAAAAACACTCCCCTTGGCAAAATCACCACATGTGGGGATTGTCCGACAACACTTCCCTAAGTACCTTTGCAGTCAATAATCCTACATGCTATTATGAATACAACTATCAGATTGGCAATAATTTGTGCCACTTTCTGTCTATCTTTTACAGGCTTTGCAACGGCACAAGAACAAGACTCAACCCTCCATTCACGACTCACCGTTGGAGGCTATGGCGAAGCTGTCTACAGCCGCCACTTCTACAGCGACAATGTATTCCGCTACTCGCACGCCGAACGCTACAAGGATGCTCCGGGCTATGGCCGCTTCGACCTCCCACATGCTGTCATTATGCTCGGTTACGACTTCGGCCACGGCTGGACAATGGGCACGGAAATTGAGTTTGAACATGGCGGAATCGAAGCCGCCGTTGAAAAGGAAACCGAAGAGACAGGGGAATTCGAGCAGGAAATCGAACGCGGCGGCGAGGTCGCCCTTGAGCAATTCTGGATCCAGAAAAGCTTCTCTCGAGGGCTCAACTTGCGCATAGGCCACATCGTGGTTCCTGTCGGCATGACCAACAACAACCACACTCCCAACATGTTCTTCGGCGTCTACCGTCCTGAAGGAGAAAACACCATCATGCCTTGCACCTGGCACGAAACCGGCGTCAGCCTGTGGGGTCGGCTGGGCAACTGGCGCTATGAGGTGCAGATGTTGCCTGCCCTCAACAGCAACCTCTTCACCGATGCCGGATGGGTGCACAACGGTTCGGCCTCGCCCTACGAGTTCCGTCCCGCCAACAACCTAGCTGCTGCTGCACGCATCGACTGGTTCGCCGCAAAAGGATTGCGCCTAAGCCTCAGCGGATACGTGGGCAACACTTTCTCCAACGACATCGTCACCGAGCAGTACTCCGAAACTTCGCGCTACCGCAACGCCAAGGGCACATTGATGATCGGCTGCTTCGACTTCAGCTACAGCAACCCTTGCCTCATCGTCCGTGGCAACCTCGACTACGGCTTCCTGGGCGACGCCTCGCTCATATCCACGCGCAACAAGAACCAGACTACCATGAATGGCAACCCCTACGCCCACACCGCCGTTGGCGAACAGGCCTGGGACGCTTCGCTCGAAGCCGGCATCAATTTGCTTGCAAGGAGCAACACCGACCGCAAACTCTACCTCTTCGGCCGCTACGACCATTACGACAGCTTCGTTCCTGCCGACGGCTGGGCCGACATCGAGTGGGCCGAACGAACCCTGCTGTCGCTGGGTGCGAACTATTGTCCCATCCCTGAAATCGCCATCAAGGCCGAAGCCGGCATCCGTCTCCTCGCCGAACAATACAACAACGAGCCCTATGCCGCCGTGGGCATCACTTGGTGCGGCTTTTTCAAGAGATAATTTTTAATAATAATCTTTAAATAAAATAATCTGCAACATGAAAACATTTTTCCGTACTATCTTTTCTGGATTCGCATCAGTCGCTCTTCTGATGAGTATGGCTGCATGCACCCCAAACAGCAACAACGAACTTGACGACGCCTCGGCTGCCGCCGTCGCCACCCAATTTGTGGACCACACCGTGGCACCCACCTATACCGCGCTGGCCGACGCCACCGAGCGCCTCGCCGACCAGTTGGCCGCACTGAAAGCCAATCCCTCCGACCAAGGTCTCCGCGACGCCTGTCTCACCTTCCTCGAGGCCCGCGCATGGTGGGAAAAGAGCGAGGCATTCCTCTTTGGCGCTGCCGGCGATTTCGGCATCGACCCCCATATCGATTCCTGGCCCCTCGACGAGGACGCATTCCGAACCCTAATGAACAGCCCCGCCATGATCGAGGCTCTCGACGGTGATGATGGTGACGTGATTGCCGGCGAACGCCTCGGCAACGCCCTTCTCGGCTTCCATGGCATAGAATACATCCTCTTCAGCGAGGGACAGGCCAAACAGGCCAGCCAGATCAGCGAAAAAGAGTGGATCTACGCTGCAGCCGTGGCTGGCGACCTCCGCAACCGTTGCTACCAGCTCGAGGTGGGCTGGCTTGGCGAAAACGCTCCCGCGCAGCATATTGCCAAACTGGACGACCTCGAGATGGCCTACACCGTGGCCGGCGGCAACTACAGCTATGGCGAGAACATGAAAAATGCAGGCAACGCAGGCAGCACTTACACCAGCCGCACCGCTGCCCTGATGGCCATCGTCCAAGGCTGCATCGACATTGCCGACGAGGTGGGCAGCTCCAAGATCTACGCCGCATGGCACGGTGAAGATGTCACCTACATCGAAAGCCCCTACAGCTATATGTCCATCACCGACTTCACCAACAACATCATCAGCATCCAGAACGTCTATATGGGCGGTGTGGAAGGTGACCGCGATGCCGACAAGTCTCTCCACAACTACGTCAAGGAACTCGACGCAAGCCTCGATGCCAAGGTCATAGCCGCCATCGGCAACGCCTTCGACAAGATTTCCGCCATGCCCGCTCCCTTCGCTCTCAACTACAGCGACCCCGCCAACGGCGAAGCCGTCGACGCCTGCAGCGAACTGAGCGAAATCCTCGACGAAGTCAACGAGGCTATTCGTAAGCAATAATCTGTTTCTAAGTGTTTTAACAATCCTATACTCCATGAAAAAGGCATCTATCCTACTCGCTCTGGCAGTCTCCCTGACTGGATTCTTCCAGGCATGCCAGCCAAACGAAAACGAAAATCCGACACCCATCGACGGTGTCGACGAAGAGACCTACGCCGGCGGTCTGCTTGGCACCACGTTCAACCAATCTGCTTCCGCCTATGAAGATCCCACGCCCGCCGTCGAAATGGCCGGTATGGTCAACGCATTCAAATACGGCGAGTTCTTCTTCGAACACACCATCACGCAGAACAATCCTCCCTTCAACGGCCTCGGACCTCTCTACGTCCGTTCCTCCTGCGAAAGCTGCCACCCCGGCTACGGCCATGGCAGACGCATGGAACGCTACCGCGCCGACGATTGGGGCAACGGCTACCTCCTGGTGGTCTACAACACTACCAACGACGCCTACGAAACCTCCGTTGCCGGCATGCCACAAACCAAGGCTGTTCAGCCTTTCAAACCCTCCATCGACGAAGAAAAGGTCAACATCGCCTGGCTCGACTACACCGACGAATGGAACAACACTTTCCCCGACGGAGAAACCTACAGCCTGATCTATCCTGAAGTCACCATCCCTGAAGATGCCTTCTACGCTCCCCTGGCCACGCCCTATTCGCAACTGGGCTTCCGCCTCGAAAGCACCATCGGCATCTATGGCACGGGCCTCCTCGACGCCATCCCCGACGATTCGCTCAAGGCTCAATACCAGCGCGAATACGATGCCGGCGCTCAACTCAACCCGGCCATTTGGGCTGGCTCCGACTGGGCTTCCACCTACGGCAACACCAACCATCCGAAACGCTTCACCTACGCACTCAGCCGCGGCCCTCTTCAGGATGCCGCCGGCGCCAACGCCATCTGGAACATCCCCAACGTCACCCGCAGCGACCGCCGCAGCCACTACCTCAGCCTCAACAAGAGCATCTACGCCACCACAGCCTCCAAAGACCCTGAAGTTCAGGCTGCTTTCTACGACTACTTCCCCGATTGGAACAAAACTGGCGATCCTGAGACCGATATCTACAACTACCTCATGTGCGACACCCTCCCCATTGAAATGAGCGATCAGGACTATGTCAACTTCATGGTCTGGCACCGCGGTCTCGCCGTTCCGGCCGCTCGCAACCTCAGCGACGAAACCGTCCAGCGTGGCCGCAAACTGTTCCGCGAACTCGGCTGCGCCACCTGCCACCGTCCCAGCTGGACTACCGGCGACGACAATTTCACCGATCCCAACGGTTTCTTCGCCGACGGCGACGCACGCCTGCCTCGTTACCCGCATCAGAAAATATGGCCCTACACCGACATGGTGCAGCACCGCCTCTTCATGAAAAACGACATTCGCACCGGCTGGTGCCGCACCACTCCCCTCTGGGGGCGCGGCTTGGCTCCTATTTGCTCCGGCCACGACGACCGTCTGCACGACTGCCGCGCACGCAATGTCATCGAGGCCATCATGTGGCACGGCTCCGCCCAGAGCGATGCCCGCCGCAGCGTGGAAAACTTCCGTCAGCTCTCCAAAGCCGACCGCGACGCAGTGGTGAAATTCATCAATGCGATCTAATACATCTTTCTTTTTATCAATAGTTTTAATGTCAGAATGAAAAAAGCGAGAGTGAGTCTCATGGTGCTTGTGGTCACGGTGTTGGCCACAGGCACCATTTTTGAAAAATACCGTGGCGCCGATTGGGTGGCCGACAATTTCTATGGCTCCTGGTGGTTTGCAGCGCTGATGGCCGTGGTGGCCATAGCTGCGGTGGTGGCCATCTTCCAGAGCCGGATGTGGAAAAAACCGGCTGCCCTGCTCGTCCATGCCGCCGTGCCTGTCATCCTGCTGGGCGGCGCGCTCACCTCATGGACCGGTCTGCACGGCAGCATCACCCTCACACCTGGCATGAAAAACACCTCTGTCGAAATCGCCGACGGACGCACCACTCCCTTGCCCTTCGAAATCGAGCTCACAAGCTTCGAAGTGCTGACCTACCCAGGCACCCACACCCCGATGGACTTCGTGAGCCACGTCGTCGCCGAAGGCAAGCCTTACGACATCTCGATGAACCACATCCTCCGCCATCGCGGCTACCGCTTCTATCAGGAAGACTACGACGACCAGGGCCGCTCCACCCTCAGCGTGGCTCACGACCCCCTCGGCATCGCCGTCACCTACTTCGGCTACGCCCTCCTGCTCATCGGCATGATAGGCCTGATGCTGTCGCCTAACGGCCGCTTCCGCCGCCTGATCCGCGGCGCTGCCGTCGCAGCCCTGCTCCTCCTGCCACAGTTGGCCGACGCCGCCCCTCGCACCCTCCCCAAAGCCACCGCCGACAAGATGGGTCGCATCCACATCCTCTACAAAGGCCGCGTATGCCCGCTGCAGACCTACGCCAAGGACTTCACCACCAAGCTCTCAGGAAAGGCCTCCTACCAGGGTCTCACACCCGAACAGGTGCTCTCCGGCTATCTCTTCTACTTCTCCGATTGGGCCGACGAACCCATCATTAAAATCAAGGGCGAGGCTTGCCAACGCCTGCACACCGACGGCAAACGCGCCAGCTACAACCAATTCTTCGACAACGAAGAAACCTTCCTCACCGGCAGCAAGACCGACAAAAACCTCCGCGCCGCCAACGAGCGCTACAGCCTCATCCAGTCGCTCATCTCCGGCAAAGGCCTCAAAATCTTCCCCCTGGCCGACAGCACCGGCACCATCGGATGGTACGCCCAGAACGATGCCCTCCCCGTCGCTGTCGACGACGACGTCTACCTCTTCGTCCGCAAACAGCTCGGCTACTGCCAGGAACTGGTCGTGCGCGGCGATTTCGACGAACTGGAACATGTCTTCGACAAAACCGTCGCCTTCCAGCAGAAACAGGCCTCCGGCGTGCTCCCCTCGCCTTCTCGCCTGAAGGCCGAACGCCTCTACAACGCCCTCACCACCGGCCGCTGGCTCCCCATGCTGGCCATCACCCTAGGCCTGATCTGCTTCGCCTCAGCACTTTTCCTGCGTGGCCGTACGCAAAAATGGTCATGCCGCATCGCCACCCTCTGCGTGGCCACGCTCACAGCCTTCCTCGCCATCATCTTCGTCCTGCGATGGATAGCTGGCGGTCATGTGCCCATGGCCGGCGGTTTCGACTCGATGAACCTCATGTCCATCGGCATCGGTGTGGTCTCTCTGCTGCTCGCCCGGCGCGTCCGCGTGGCCCCGGCCATCGGCATGCTCACCATGGGCTTCTGCCAGCTTGTGGCCATGATGAGCGGCAGCAACCCGCCCGTCACCAACCTCATGCCCGTCCTCAACTCCCCCCTGCTCACCCTCCACGTGGCCGTCATCATGTGCTCCTATGCCCTGCTCTTCTTCATCATGATGGGCAGCGTGGCAGGACTCGTCACCCGTCACGAACGCTACCACCGGCTGAACCTCCTGCTGCTCTATCCTGCCGTCTTCCTGCTCGCCCTTGGCATCATCATCGGCGCCGTATGGGCCAACATCTCGTGGGGCAACTACTGGTCATGGGACCCAAAAGAAGTATGGGCGCTCATCACGCTCATCGTCTACGCCATCCCCCTCCACCCCGCACTCGGTGTGAGCAGCCGCCCGCGCACCTTCCACCTCTACTGCACCCTGGCCTTCCTCAGCGTCATCATCACCTACTTCGGCGTCAACCTCATCCTCGGCGGCATCCACGCCTACAACTAGCCGGTTGCACCCACTTAACTCCCTGCCTCTCAATACCCTCTCCTACCCCCCTCCTACCCAACTCCTACCATAGTAGGAGTTGGGTAGGAGATGATATGGTGTTGGTAAGTAGTAATCAGGCAGTTGCGTGGTGAGAGATGCACACGCATTTTGCGGGGCTCTTTAAGGGGTGTTTTTAGGGCCAAATGTCACTATTTCCGCGCCGGTTTCTTTGTTGTTCAGCCGCTGCCGAGGGTGTGTGATCAAATTTTTTTTTGTTTTTGTGTTATTACCGCATCGATTTGTTTTTCAATGCAATACAATGAACCTTTCGGGCTCGGTATGGTTTCATTCTCATATTGGAGGTTGCCAATTTGAGGTTTTTTCCGTAACTTTGCGGTGACCAAATATTGATTTTGCAATGAAAAAAGCTCTACTCAAGCAAGTGGCCCTCATGGTGGGGGCAGCATTGTCGGCAGGAACGTGTTTTGTTTCCTGCATTGACGACGAACCGGTCCCGAACAGGATCGAGATTTTCACCGAACAGTTTTCCAACAGCCGGAAGATGACCGTCGAGCACCAGCAGGTGCATTGGGTCGACGGCGACCGCATCTACATCAGCGGCACCGAGGCCGAGTTGTCGGTGTCGGACGGCCACGTCTACGCCAGCAACGTGGCGGCGACCTCCCCTATACGGGCCCTGTTCCCCACCAGCCTGACGACGTCGGCACCCACATCCGACGAGGTACAAATCACGTTGCCGGCTGAATATCACTACCGCAAAACGGGCAACCTGCAGAAGCTTGACATGCCCATGGCGGCCTACGCCACAGGCACCGATGCAGTCCAGTTCAAGCACCTCACCGGAGCCCTGTGCCTGATGATCACCAATAGCGACAATAGCCAACCTTTGACGATAGACAGAATCACCATCACCAGCGACAGATACCAGCTTAGTGGCAGCCGTTTGGTTAATTTCCAGTCGCTCACAACCAATAATAATATTGTGGAGACATCCACGGTTGCCGACCGCAGCGTTAGTCTCATGTTTGACCTTGAGCCTGTGGTTCTTCCGGCCAACAGTACGGATACTACATTTGTGGTTGTGCCTATACCTGCAGTAGGGGGCTCAAATAGGTTTACTGTCGAGGTATCGACGTACGATAATCCTATCGGATCTCACTACGTCTACCGCCGCCAGCAAACCCAAGGTGGCGCCTTGGACCGCAATCAATTAGGCTATATTCCTGTCACGATGAAAACCGTGTCAGATACGGCCGACTACATCAAAAGAAAACCTCTGTTCACGGGTGGTGGCAGCGAGACCTATCCATACCTTATCAATTCTTTGAGCGATTTCCTTCTGTTTGTCAGGGCTGTAGACACGAATATCAACACAAATACGTTCAACAAAAGAAACAGGTGTTTCGCACTCACCCACGACATTGACTGCGAAGGACTTGTGCTTGTACATCCTATCAAATTCAAAGGCATATTTGACGGACGCGGACACAACCTCAGCAACCTTGGTGTGAAAGGGCGAAACACAAATGGCAATTACTACTGCAGTCTTTTTGACGACATAAAGGAAGTCAAGAACCTTACAATCAACAATATAACACTGAAATTAGACAATGGTAATTATACCAATCTTTATGGTGGATGTTTTCAATCTAAAGTAGATACGATAATCGTCAGAAACTGCCATATCAATAATCTGGCAGTTAATACTGATGGCCAAGTAACGACCAATAATACTTTCTTCGGCAATTTTGTTGGTCAAGCAGCAATTGACACCATTGACAATTGCACATTTTCTGGATTCGTAAACGACAGCATCCCAATTGTTTCTACATCTATTTGCCATGGCGGTATCATTGGACAGATCGATAAATATAGTAACAATACATATAGATATGGAATTATAACTAATTGCACAATTTCATATGACAAACCTTTAACCATCGTAGCAACATCGAGTGCCAACGTTGGAGGTGCTATTGGAAAAAACATGTCGAATAGTTCTAATAATACAACTATAAAAATTTCAGCATGTTCATTTGCATTGAACAATAATATTAAAGGCGCCATTGTCTATGCCGCTGGCGCGATAGGTTCTACATGGAATGCTTCTCTTATAACAATAGAAAATGATAATGTATCAGGCACAATTAATGCTACTTATACTGACACAATTAATAGCAGATTAGCAGCTTGGATAGGAAAATATAGGAACATTAATAGCAGCAAAAATATTAGAAACTGCAACTACGACTCATTAGAAATATATGGTAATGGAACAAAAATAACTGAAGTCAGAGAATATAATGAATAATCATAACAACCATACTATGAATGAGAAAAAGCAATATGAGGCACCGGAATTGACGGTGGTGGAATTCAAAGTGGAGCGCGGATACGCTCAATCCGGAGGTGGATCCATGACCCTCAACACCACGGATGATGTCAACGAGGGATATCAGATACGCTCGGGTTGGGGCCGCTCGACGGAAAACAATGGTTTTTGGAACTGATCCCCTTCAACAGTATTCGCGTGAAGCTTGAACTGCTATCCCCGGCCAAAAACCTGGAATATGGGCGCGAGGCCATCAACCATGGCGCCGATGCCGTATATATCGGTGCTCCTGCTTTTGGTGCCCGAGCCGCAGCCACCAATTCGCTCAACGACATTGAGGCGCTGGTAGACTATGCCCATCTGTTTGGTTCCAAGGTGTTTGCCACGGTCAACACGCTGCTTTTCGACGATGAACTGGAGCCTGCCGTGCAAATGATCCATAAATTGTATGATATGGGGGTCGACGCCCTCATCATACAGGATATGGGTCTGCTCCAATGCGACCTGCCCCCAATCGAACTGCACGCCAGCACGCAATGCCACAATGCCTCGGTGGAACGCATAAAATTCTTGGAACAAGCAGGTTTCAAGCGCGTGATCCTCGCTCGCGAAACCTCGTTGCAGCAGATGCAGGAGATCCGCAGATCCACCGCTGTCGACCTTGAGGCATTCATCCATGGAGCCCTATGTGTGAGCTACAGCGGCCAGTGCTATATGAGCCAATACCTGAATCAGCGCAGCGGCAACCGCGGCTGTTGCTCGCAGCCATGCCGCTCGTCGTATGATTTGATCGGACGCGACAACCGCTTGATTCTAAGAGATCGTCACCTGCTATCGCTGAAAGATTTCAACGCATCGGAACATCTGCAGGAGATGATTGCAGCTGGAATCAGCTCGTTCAAAATAGAGGGTCGCCTGAAAGACCTGAGCTACGTGAAGAATATCACCGCCTACTATCGGCAACTGCTTGATAGCATGATGTCTGGACATGAACGCGCATCATCCGGACAATCGACATTCTTCTTCAATCCCGATCCCTCGAAGACTTTCAACAGGGGCTACACCGACTACTTCCTGGTCTCGCGCCAGCCGATGGCCAATTTTGCCACACAAAAGTCGCTCGGTGCCCCTGTGGGGAAAGTCATAAAGATCGAACGTAACACTCTTGTTATCAGCGGCGATACTGCATTTACTGCCGGCGACGGATTATGCTTTTTCGATCCGTCGAACCACCTTCAGGGTTTCCTTGTCAACAGGGTGGAAGGCCACACCATTGTGCCCAACAACATGCCGGACATAGCCGTGGGCACACCTATATGGCGCAACCACGACCATGCCTTTGAGCGCATGCTCGGTGGCGAGTCGGCCACAAGAAGAATTGACATTAGTCTGGAATTCAACATAAAGGGCGATGGGTTTGTTCTAAAAGCGGTCGATACGGATGGGGTGACAGCCGAAACTTCCATGCATCTGCCAATGGAACCTTCAGGCAATCCTGAAGCAATATCCGCCATGATCGCCAAACAGCTGTCGAAGATGGGCAGCAACCCGTTTATGGCAAAAGAGATCAAAGACATGACGCATGGCAAGTATTTCCTACCCGTTTCGGCAGTGAACAAGATGCGCCGCGATGTGGTTGAAACCCTGATAGCCCATAGAATCAAGAAGTTCCATCCGAAGTCGGTATCTCGGCTGGATCAGCAGGCGGAAGAGGCAGGTGGAAATATGGATTATCGGGCAAATGTGCTCAACAGATGTGCCGAAGAATTCTATAATAATCATGGAATCAATATCGTAGAATACGGACTAGAGAAAACCGAATCGTACGACAACAAGGCACTGATGACCACCAAATACTGCCTGCGCTACGAGCTAGGGTGCTGCCTCAGAGGAAAGAACCAAGGGCGACCGCAAGCCGACATCACCCCCGATGAGGAACTCCTATTGCGGAACAACGACCGTCTGTTCCGCCTTCAATTCGACTGCAAGAATTGTCAGATGCTGATCTTCAAGCGTTGACGACAGTGGCAACCGCCACTCCAAGAAGCATGATACAGACCACTGCCATCCACCGGCGAGGCCTCAATGCAACCTTCTGTCGGCCAAACATAATTCCCAGATAGCCAAGCAGGAAAACAGCGATCAGCATAGGCCAGATGATTCTGCCCACCTGCCAGGAGAACGTGGGTGCAAACCCCACCCCGATGCCGAGCAGCAGCACATTGATGCCCGTGGCAAGCCCCATCATCAGCACCGTCGTGGCTGACGTCAACCCAAATGTGGGCAGTTTCGGCTTCCGTCTCATGTAAGGCGCAAACAACTTGATGATTACGGCGACAAAGAGACCCAAAAGGATATAGGCATTCGTCTTGTCGTAGATGGTCGCGCCATTCGGAGCTTGAAGACGGATGAGGTCGCCAATGGCAATGCCCAGCAAATAGAGCGCAGTATGGATGGCGGCAATTGAGAAGGCAATGGCAAGTCCGGCCGACAAACGGACCGGGGTTGCTTCGGCACTACGCCTGAACGTAAGTAGGGCGACAATACCCACAGCGATGGCGACAATAATATAGGAAACTATCGACATTCTTGAATCATTTTTGTTAGCGTAACAAATTCATCCACAGACAACTGCTCAGCCCGTTTCACAAGGAACGTGTCAGGAATCCCATCCAGGGGAATGTTCAACTGGCGCAACGCGTTGCGAAGAGTCTTGCGGCGCTGGTTAAAGCCAGCCTTGACTGTTTGGACAAACAGCTTTTCGTCGCAATCCAACTCAGCAACCTCGTTGCGGGTAAGACGGATCACTGCCGACTTGACCTTAGGCGGCGGATTGAACACATGTTCATGAACGGTGAAGAGGTACTCTGTGCGATAGAAAGCAGCCAAAAGCACCGACAAAATCCCATAGGTCTTGCTGCCGGGACCTGCCGCCACACGCTCAGCCACTTCCTTTTGGAACATACCGACCACCTCGTGCACATGGTCGCGGTTGTCGAGCACCTTGAACAATATCTGCGATGAAATGTTGTAAGGGAAATTGCCTATGATGGCAAACGGACTGCTGAAAACTGAAAGGTCGTACTTCAAGAAGTCGCCTTCGATGACATCCAGAGTGGGATAATGGCCGTGCAGATAAGCCACCGACTCGCGGTCGATCTCCACGACATGGAAATCCAGCCCCTCATGCTGCATCAGATATTTGGTCAGAACACCCATACCGGGCCCGATCTCAAGGGCACACTTGACATCAGGCGACAGGGACTCCACTATCCGCTGCGCGATACTCTCATCGGTCAGAAAATGTTGACCGAGAAACTTCTTTGCTCTGACTTCAGTCATCTTGTTTTAAGGGCGTTATAGCGTTTACGGGCTTGCTCGACGTAAAGGCTGGTGGGATAGTCTATCAGCAACTTTTCGTAGCACTCGCGGGCCTTTTCGGGATGCCCCAGCCGATCCTCGTTCAGTTCAGCCATCATCATCAGCGCGTCGTCGGCAGTAAGGTCATAGGGGTAGAAATCGAGCAGCTTCTGCAACAACGAGTCGGCCTCAGCGTAGCGTGCCTGCTTGATGCGGATTTGGGCCTTTTTCATCAGCACCTCGTCGAGCAGCGGGTGAGACAGCGTACGGCGGCTAATATCGTCGAAACCGTCCCACGCCGAGTCGAGCATATTGCGGAACAACAACAGGTCGGCATTGGCAAACAGCTCCAACATGCCGTAGGTGCTGTCATCCTCCATATTGTCGGATATGAGCAGCGACAATTCCATGGCATCGTTGGCCACCAGCTTTGACGTTGAAGCCCTAAGCACATTCAGCTGCGACTTGGCCCAGTCGAAATCATGGTTATAGTATGACAGCTTGGCATTCTTGAACTTGGCCCGGGCTCCCAGCACATCGTCCTTGTTGGCCTTCTCGACCTGCATGTACAGCAGCGAAGCGTCCCATATCTCGCCCGCAAACAGCAGCACATCGCCCAGCTCAAGCTTTACGGCATCGCGCAGCGATGGTTTCAGGCGCGGTATTTCCAGCGCATCGTACAGGATGTCGGCGGCAGCCTGGACATCATTATAATGGTATGCCATCAGCGTGGCATAGTGCCGCATCAACGGAATGGTGACATCATTTTTCCCAAGCTCCTCAAAGGCGGACAAGTACTTCTGTCTCAGCGACTCCAACTGGCGACGATCGATGCTGAAATGCTGGTTCATGCGCTCGAATTCGGCCTCCAGCTCACCCACGCGGCTTTCGATATAATAAGGGTTGTCCTGCCCTTTCGCAATGAGATAGCGGTAGCTCTCCGCGGCCACGTCGTAGTCATTGTTACTTTGGGCAATCTTCGCCACCCTGAAGACAGGATCGCCGTTCATGTCCGGAAAGCGTGCGTCAACGGCCTTCGCCTGCGTCAGGGCAAACTGGAAGTCCTTCTGCTGGAGGGAAAACCATATCATCATCTCCAGATATGACTTGTTCTCCGGATGCTCCTGAATACGGCTGACCAGCGCACGGCGCACACCCGTGGCCAACTTGTCGTCAGGAGCCTCTTGGAGCGATCTCTGCATCGAAATCTGAATACTGTTCAACATCGAAGGCTGATTGTCGAGCAGGTCGAAATACTCGCCGGTCATCGCCTCATAGTTGCCAACCTGCTGGTAAACACCAATCAATTCGTTGAAAAACAGCGCCTTGCTTTTAGTCTTGACTCTTGCTGTCAGATAGGTCTGGATGGCATAGTCCGACCTTCCGATCTTCATGAACGACTGCGCGAGCGACGAAACCACCTGCATATTGTTTCCTATCGACTCAATCGCCTTGTTGAAGCATTTTTCAGCCTTCTTGGGTTGCTGCTGAATCGAATAGACATAACCTTCGTCCACCAACAGGCTAAGGTCACGCTTGTGGGTCTTCTGACGCTTCTCCACAAGGTTGAGAGCAGCCTTATACTGCTTCATTTCCAGATAGGTAGAGTATAATCTCTGATAGTAATATTGATTGGTGGTTTTCTTGTAAAGAGCCTCATACAGCTCAGCCGCCTGTTCGAATTCGCCATTGTCATAATAGTGCGCCGCCAGCTGCTCCTGGGTCTGCTGGGCCTGTGCAAACGTGGCCGGAACAAGGGTCAACATGCACACAAACAGCGTTATGATGGCGTTTCTCATATATATGGTATAAAAAAACCGGAACATTGAATTCCGGTCCTGAGATTGTTTGTGACCCAGCTGGGGCTCGAACCCAGGACCCCAACATTAAAAGTGTTGTGCTCTACCTACTGAGCTACTGAGTCTTAGCACTAGTCTCAATTATCTGTGACCCAGCTGGGGCTCGAACCCAGGACCCCAACATTAAAAGTGTTGTGCTCTACCTACTGAGCTACTGAGTCAATTCGTCAATTCCTTCAGCCAAAAGCGCTTCGCTTCAGCCTCAAAATTGAGGTGCAAAATTACAACTTTTTTAATTATGCACCAAATATTTTGTTAATAATTATCACATATTATTGTTAATCAGAATAATAATTATTGACAACAGAACTAATTCAATCAGCAAAAATAATCTTATCTTGCACTTTTAAGGTCGTTTTGCGCACATGCATCCAATAGATAAACCGCCAAGAAATATCTCTAAAACGCCCCACCCTTCGTAACCAATAGTCCCGATCATCATGAAAGCCCACATACCTGACGTCCAGAGGGAAATCTCTCTTGCTCAACAGACTCTACAATCGCATCCAAACCACTGTCCCTCAATATCTTCTCCTTACCAACTCCTACCCAAGTCCTACCATAGTAGGAGATGGGTAGGAGTTGGTAAGGCGATGGTATTGACATACAAGGGATTACAGCGGAGTTAAAAACACGCTGATAAGGGATGGAAAAAATAGCTTCTGGTCGCAGAATTGTAGTTGCGAAGGGTATATTACGGGACGCTGCCAGACGATTCGTCGGCGATGACAGGTTGATGCGGCTCCGTTTCTTGGACGGCAGCATTTGCGGGGTTGGTGAAGTTATGTTTGGCCACATCAACAAACTCCAACCAGCTGTCGCTGAGTGGAATATAATGGCCGTGTTCCATTTGATGATTCACCTTACCCACTCCGATATATGTGGAATTAGACGGACGCCCATCCCTATCCACAACAAATCCATAGAGATGCACCACATGGCCTGACCAATGTTCTGGCAACCTGAATTTTAAATGCTTTGATCGGCGAGGCACCGGGGCAGAAAGAAAACCCTCTTTACTGTCTTCCGAATAAGCATAGACATAGACCTTGTCCTCGGACGACGCCCTAAGCTGCAGCGCATTGCGCTCAAAATCAACAGACACCACCTCATCGGCACCAAATTCTGCATCGTGGAAGAAAACATCGGCGGCAGGGCCCTGTGCCAACTGCAACAGGGAATAGTTGACAACCTGTCGCCCTTCGTGCATCGCAAAGTGGGCTTTATTCTTCATGACGAAGTAGTTGCCTTCCGTCATGCTGTGCTCGCTGGCGGCATGACCCAAGCCCAGGCGAAGAGCACTCTTGGCGGTGGCTGCGAATCGCACCATTCCTACAAACCAGCTTCGTTCCGATTGCTGACTGGGGGTGTTGGGATAGCGCACGTCGCGCTTGTAAGCGCGCAGGCATGGACGTCCCTTCCAGATGTACCCGACAACGGGTCCGATGCGCCCGCTGAGGGGGCCGTTGATTCCTTGATATATGGTTGCCATAGGTGTTAGGTTGACATTATGTTTTCATAACGGAGATGGCATATTTATATTGTGTAGGGATCAAAATTTAACTAAGGAGTAAAGAAGAAGAGGGGAAGAACATGATAGGTATTAAAGACTGAGAGCGTGGAGTTTATATGAACCGGTTTTTCGGCCTTTTGAAAGAAAATTAAAACGCCCATGTCGTCGGGTTGGATTAGAGGCGTAATTTTTTGAGAGGGGGAACTCTTATGACCTTGATGCAATATTCCAATCAGCTATGATCCGTACCGAGATGGGGTGGATGATTTGGAGACTTTTTGCTCTACCGGAATGAATGGTCAAATTTGAATAATATCTATTTTGATTTTAGGAATCCTGCAGGGAGTGGCCTGCAGTCTCGTCCGAGGGGAAAAGATGTGCCAAAGGGATGTGCCGTCTGAATCGTTCTAATAAGCCATGGGAGAGATTGCATCAGGTGTAGGGCTACTCTAGCAAAATATAGTTCAGAATAAAAGGCCAAAAGATGTGCAACCATTTATCTGGCTGCACATCTTTTTGAAGAAACTAGTTTATCTGTATTTTGTATCTGAATCTCAAGAATAGAGCAT
The DNA here is from genome assembly GCA_937886715.1 of uncultured Bacteroidales bacterium. Classification (GTDB taxonomy): domain Bacteria; phylum Bacteroidota; class Bacteroidia; order Bacteroidales; family P3; genus Colimorpha. Next base: position 44,566 of record CAKZZD010000019.1, read on the forward strand.
CCAGATTATCATAGAAACATTACAAAAAACCCGTTGTGAAAGAAGACTTTACGATTTTATAGACAAGTGAAATATGGTGGGGTGGAAATTCAGCGAGTTTTATATACGGCTATTCGTAAACAAAAAGTTTTATCTTTTCAGCCCATTTGTCATAATGCTCCTTTTTAAGGTGTGTGCCATCTTTTGAATAGTCATCGTTCATCGCACCATCTTTTACGTATAGAGAGAACAGGTCGACATACTGACACCCATATGCTGTGGCTAAGGAATCAATAATGATGTTGCACTTTTGGATTTTTTCAGTATGTTTCCTATCCTTGACAGGAAGGATGCTCTGAAGATATATTTTGGCATCGGGAACAGCTGCCTGAATGGCTTTGACCATAAGGATGTAATTATCAGTAAATGTCGATATTGGACTCACGTTTAAGCCATTTATACCTCCCATCACAAATACCTTTTCCGGATTGACTGAAGAGATGGTGTATGCACGAAATCTCAATCCAGGCAGGTCGTCTCCCGGGAATCCTAGATTGCAGATCGAAACATCGGGGAAATAATCGCGGAAATCACTTCCTGCGGTAATGGAATTTCCATAGAATACAATATCTGCATCGATGTCCAACTTTCTCAGACACTGCCCCCATCCTTTTATACACCAATAGGAGGGCATGTCTTTAGCCTTTATATCCACCCAGCCAAGTTTGACGAACTGGCGATGAAAGAAATTGGTTTTGAATCCTCCGATAAATATGACCAAAGCAAGCAACAGGAGGCACAGGACAGTCAGAACAGACAACAAAATGATTGAAGTTTTTTTCTTCATTTTTTGATAATTTGTCCGCGGCTCGACGGGGCCTAACAACAAAAGAAGTGGAGCCATCCATTTGTCCTTATCTCAGACTGTAGGGCTTGGACTCCCTGTGATATTGCAGATAAGGAATTGATACACTCCACTTGTTATATATCGTATGGGCATACGTATACAATACAAGCAAGCAATCATCTCCATTATCCCAGCAATAGTTTAGTGAAGTGTCCAAGTTCACAGTCTGTGGAATAACGCAAATGCGCTTTCTTTCGACAAACCATTTTCTGTCGGTTTGCAGTTGCAAAAGTACAAATAATAATGGACTCTCGAAAAAAAAACTCAGATGAGGCGCTTTATTCGCTGAAATAGCGGAAATTGCCAATGCCTCGGTTCGCTGGTTACGAATGATGAGGGGAGGGCTATGTCTAGAGGTTGTGTCCCGGAGGATGGAATGAAGGGGTTCGGGTGTGTGTGACGGAGACGTGAGGGGGGCTATTCGGTGGCGGGGAGGTTGCGGTTCCAGTGGTTGAGGAAGGAGGCGGAGACGGGGTCGAGGTGCTCGGTGGGGGTGATGTGCCATTGGAGGTCGGGGATGGCCTTTTCGGAGCCGATCGCGACGGGTTCGGGGGTCACCTCCCAACAGAGGCCGATACAGCGCAGATGACCCTCAAAAAGGGCCCCAAAACGGGCGTATGCGTATTGGGAAAGGTAGATGGGGCGTTGGCCGAGGTTGTCGCGGATGATGGAGAGGCTCCGGCGGACGCCGGTGAGGTTGATATTGTAGAGGGTGATGTCGGGTCGCTGCTGTTCGACATGGAGGAGGTACCAGAGGGGGAAGGTGTCGTTGTCGCCGAGAGTGAGGAGGATGGCGTCGGGGCGGCAGGGTTGAAGGTGAGCCATGGCGATGTCGTGAGTGGCATGGTTGCGGCTACGGTCGTGGTCGGGCCAGTTGCCGACGGCCATGGTGAGCGGAGCGAGTGCCAGGAGGAGGGCGGAAAGCCACTGTTTGAGGCGTGGACATTCCCAGAGAGCCTGAGCTCCGGCCGCTATCCAGAGGGATACGGCGTAGAAGCTGAGCACGTAGGCGTAGTCGCGCTCGCGGGGTTCGTAGCAGGGGTGGTTGAGGTAGAGGTTGAGGAGCACTCCGCCAAAGAGGAAGAGGAGCATCACGAGCCAGTATTGTCGTCGTGTGCGACGGCGCATGGAGAGGAGTCCATAGATGGCGAGGAGTGCGGGGAGGATGAAGATTGCGATGTAGTGGTGGCGTTCGACGGCAAAACGACGGGTGTGGGGGTTGTAGGAGGCGGTGTGGTATACGGCTTCACGGCCTGCAAAGTTGTACATCAGATAGCGGCAGTACATGTAGCCGAACTGATAGGAGAAATAATAAACTGCGTTGGCACCGATGCCTGTTGTGTCGTAAGTCCAGTCGCGATAGTTGCGCTGGTCGGAGTCGCGCTGGCGCCACATGCGGGGATAGAGGGGGGCTTTTTCGTATTGGTCGCGGGCAAGGTATTTGCGGAAGGTCTCCGGGGTGGAGGGATTGCCCTCGTTGATGGGTGTACCCGCTGCTGCACGTATGGGGATGATGGCATAGGGGGTAAGGCCGAGCAGGAAGAAAAGTGCGCCGAAGAGGGCTACCCTCCCCCACCCCGGACGGCGGAAGCCACCGGCACGGATGAAGACGTAGAGGAGCGTCGGCGCCGTGAGGAGGACCAGCAGATGCACTCCCAAACCGAGGCCCAGCAGGAGGGCTACCAGCAGGAGGCGCCGGTCGTCGCCCCGCTGTTCCCACCGCAACATGATCCATACCAAGGCGGCTGCGACAAGCATGGCCAAACTGTAGACTTCGCTCTCGACGGCCGAGAACCACACTGTGTCGGAAAACAGATAGCACAATGCACCCACCAAGGCCCCAAGCGGGAAACGTCGAGGAGACGGCCAGAGGAGGACGGCAGTCCAGAAAAGCAGCATGACGGTGAAGCCACCTGCCAGTGCGGAAAGGGCATTGCATAGAGGTGCCACCAAGGCCAGATTGTGGCCGGCCAGGAGCGAAAAAAGATGGGCAATCAGCTGATAAACAGGTGCTCCCGGCGGATGCCCCACTTGAAGGGTGTGTGAGGTGGTGATGAACTCGCCGCAATCCCACCAACTGGCAGAACGGTCGGCAGTGAGGAGGTAGACAAGCGAGGCGACAGCGCAAAGCGCCCAGCCGACTACCAGTTCACGACGGCCTTGTTGAAGACGTCCTCGCATAATTCAGTGACGATTTCGGACATCAAACCGCTTTCAACCGAGGAGAAATCCTGCGAGGCGGCATAGTCGCGGAAACGGGAAAACTGCTGCTCGAAGTCGGCATCGGGATCAAGGGTGTTGACAAACTTGACCTTGATGGTGATGGTGAGGCGGTTCATGGAGACATTGTCGTCGCTCGAAAGGGCCGAGGCACGAGTCTCGTAGCCAGTGATTTGTCCGGAAATCTGAAGGTCGCCTTCAGTACCGTTGACGACAGAAAGCGATGTCTGGGTCGAGAACATCTGCATCAGTTCGTCGGTCATCTTCTGGCTGAGTTGAGGATTGACCGTAGGGGCAAAGTTGGGGAAGGTCTCGACAGCGATGGTCTTGGCACCGGGCGGGATAGAGGCGCCGGTGAACGAATAACCACCCGTGCAAGCCCAAAGGCCGACGGCCAGCACGCCAAAGAGGCACAGCCTAGTAATCGCGCGAATCTTCATCAATGCGTTGCTCGTCTTCCAACTGCCACAGGAGGTAGCCGGACTCCTGCTGAATATAGTTCAAAACGGCTACTTTTGTCATCAGATCGGTAATGGCGGACACCTCAGCGATCAGACTATCGATTTTCTTCTTGAAATTGACATCCATAATTACGTAATGTATTATCGTATTTGTCAGGCGTTGAGCCTATTGTAATAGTGCCACCAGAGGTCGGGGATCTCGTTTTCCATTGCCCGCTGATAGTCGCTGTAGTTGCATGGGATAAGGGTGTGGCGCTGGTAGCGCTGACGGCGGTCGTCGTCGCAAGGCACCTCCATCCACCAGCGATCGCTGCGCATACTCTTGTAGAAGACGATGGACATGCCGTGGTCGCGGAGCTCGACGGTGAAGCGTTTGTAGTACTGCTTGTCGCGATAGGGGAAATCATTCTGACGGTTGAAGAAGCCCTCGATGAAGAACCATACAGCATGGGCCGCCATGTGGGCCGTCTGGCCGTGGTTGTCGAAATTGGGATTGAGCTCGAAGATGCCGAAGCACGACGTCTTGTCGCTCATGCCGGCAAAACGTGCAATCTGGCATAGCTGCTCGCCATAGAACCCATGCGGCGAGGGCACAGCATTGGCGGGAGCGTCGGTCTGTCGCACGGCACTGATATCGACAGCCACCACGTCGGAATAGCGCACGAGCGGCTCGGTATGGGTCATGTCGGCCTGCAATTCGCCCACACGGTGGGTGGTGAACTTCAACTCGTCCATCAGCTTGATCATTTCCTGGCCGACGGAATAGGTCTGGTAGCCCATATTGACATAGTCGAACAGATAGTTCGGCTGCTGCAGGATGATGTGCTGCAGATAGTTGTTGGAATTCACCTCGTCGCCGCCCTCAAGGTTAAAGCGGCTGTCGACGGAACAAATATTGATCACGCGGCCAAGAATCTCGTAGGCCTTGTAGATGGGGAACACCAGGTCGTCGCCGCCGCCGAGCACCACGACAGTGATGCCGCGGTCGAGCAACTGGTGCAACACCTCAATCAGGGCGAAATGTGTGTCGCGCGGCTCGGAGCCCGGCAGGATATTGCCGAGGTCGACAAGCGACATGTCCTCATGGGGGCGTGCCAACCGGTACAGATAGCGACGGATATGGTCGGGGGCGGTGGCACAACCGCGGTTGTCAACCGACAATCGGTCGTCGTTGACACCGATGATGGCCAAAGTGGCCTGTTCGACATCTGGAAACTTGTCGCGATCGACATAGGTGGCAATAGTGTCGCCCAGCATCGGGCGGAACTCACGGCTGTGATAGTCGACAATGGAAATGTCGATAGGTTCGAAATAGGTGCTCAAATCCATGGTTGCTGTACACAAATTTGCCCTTATAACGCCGACAGGGCACAATTTATTGTGTCCGGACAGCAAAACAACCGCTCATGGGCAGCGAAAGGCCTATTTCATGTGCAGGGCATGCCCCATGCGCTCCTGCTTCGTCTTGAGGTAGCGCTCGTTGTATTTGTTGGGCTCGACCACGATGGGCACAATGTCGGTCACCTCGAGTCCATATCCCTCAAGACCAGTACGTTTGACGGGATTGTTGGTGATCAGGCGCATCTTGGAAACCTTCTGGTCGCGCAAAATCTGCGCTCCAATGCCATAGTCGCGCTCGTCGGCCTTGAAACCGAGCTTCAGGTTGGCGTCGACCGTATCGAGGCCCATCTCCTGCAAATGATAGGCTTTCAGCTTGTTGACAAGACCTATACCGCGGCCCTCCTGGCTCATATATACCACCAGCCCCTTGCCCTCATGCTCAATCATCTCCATGGCACGATGCAGCTGCTCGCCACAGTCGCACTTGCAACTGCCGAAAATGTCGCCCGTGGCACAGCTGGAATGGACACGCACCAACACAGGCTCATCCTCGGCCCACTCACCCTTCTTGAGCACCATGTGCGTGCTGCCATTGTCGAGCTGCGTGTAGGCAATGAGGCTGAACGTGCCCCACTGCGTGGGCAGGAACACCTCCTCCTCCTTGCGGATGAGGGTCTCATGGGCGATGCGATAGGCGATGAGATCCTTGATGGTGATGATCTTCAGGCCGAAACGCTTTGCCACCTCCTGCAGCTGGGGCATACGTGCCATGGTACCGTCGTCGTTGATGATCTCGATGAGGGCACCGGCGGGGTACATGCCAGCAAGGCGCGCAAGGTCGACAGCAGCCTCAGTGTGGCCGGCACGCACCAGCACGCCGCCATTGCGGGCGCGAAGGGGGTTGATGTGGCCGGGACGGCCCAAATCGCTGGCCTTCGTCGAGGGGTCGGCAAGCGCACGGATGGTCGTGGCACGGTCATGCATCGACACACCCGTAGTGCATCCCTGGCCGAGCATGTCGACCGTCACCGTGAAAGGCGTGCCGAGCAACGACGTGTTGTCGTGCACCTGCATGTCGAGGTTGAGCTCCTTGCAGCGATCCTCGGTGATAGGGGCACAGAGCACACCGCGACCGTTTTTCAGCATGAAATTCACATGCTCGGGCGTGATTTTCTCCGCCGCCATGATAAAGTCGCCCTCGTTCTCGCGATCCTCATCGTCGACGACAATAACGAACCTGCCATTGCGGAAATCCTCAATGGCCTCCTCTATAGTGTTGATTTTAAATTCCATAGTAGTGGCCTAACTTCTTATTTTGAGATGCAAATATACAATTTTTTCCGAATATGTCTGCCACAACATCGCATGCCGCAGGAACAGAAGCCTCGCCGCGCTCTTGCCCGACCCCTGAAACCCCAGGCAACAGGAAGGGAAATGACACAGAAAGATCCCCTGCCGAACACCACAAAAGGCAGCGGCCATATACCGCATCTTCAACCGCCTGAAACCCAACATCTTCTCCATAGCCCCTCCAACCCCTCTCCTACCCCCCTCCATATCCGCTCCATCATTTTTCGGACAAAGGCAGGAGAGGGGTTGGAGGGGGGTTGGAGGGGCTATGGAGAAAGCACTGGGAATGAGCACTCTGGATTCATGGTGTTCGTGTCGGGATTCGGGAGGCTCAGGGAAACGGGAGACCGGGGGAAACGGGAGGGCCCGGAGTGCGCTGGGAGAAAGGACTTTATATACGCTATGCGGCAGCGTGAATTACACAGATTTTAACTTTTTTTGAAAAAATTTAAAAAAAAACGTACTTTTGCAATTTGAATCAACATCGCATCCATATGGGAAATCTTATTATCAAAACCGTAGAGAAACGCAGCGATTTGCGCAAATTCATCGCTTTCCCAAACAAGCTGTTCAAGGACGTGCCAAGCTATATCCCGGCGCTGAATTTCGACGAGGTGAACCTGCTGACCGACAAGAACCCGTCGCTGGAGCATTGCTCGCGCGAGCTGTATCTGGCCTTGCGCGACGGCAAGGTGGTGGGGCGCGTGGCGGCCATCATCAACCGCTCGGTGAACGAGCATTGGAACAAGAAGTCGGTGCGCTTCGGATGGTTCGACTTCATCGAGGACTACGACGTCTTCACAGCCCTGCTGGAGAAGGTGGCCGAGTATGGCCGAAGGAACGGCATGGAGGAGATTGAGGGGCCTTTCGGATTCACCGATATGGACAAGGAGTGCTGGGTGATAGACAATTTCGATGCCCGACAGAACATTTCGACGCTCTACAATCCGGAATATTACATCCGCTTTATCGAGCGGGCGGGATATGAGATCAAGTGCAAGTGGCAACAGTATTCGATGCAGGCCAACCAGCCTGTGCCGGAGAAGGTAGGCAGGCTGAACAAGCTGATTATGGAAAAATACCACCTGCACCTGGTGAAGGTGAAGCGGCGCAAGGATATCTACCCGCATGCGCAGAAGCTGTTCCACACGATCAACGACTCGTTCAAGGACCTGTACGACTTTGTGCCCATGACCGAGAAGGAGATTGCGGTGTATATCAAGGAGTATATCCCGTTTGTGAACCTCGATTTTGTGCAGATTGTGGAGGACGAGAATGACAATCTGGTGGGCTTCGGCCTGAGCATCCCCGACCTCAACGCCGCATACAAGAAGGCCAAGGGGCGTCTGTTCCCCTTCGGATGGTACCACATCCTGCGCGCGTTCCGCAAATTCGACACTATCGACCTGCTGCTCAACGGGGTGCAGCCCGAATGGCAGAAGCGCGGTGTGCACAGCATCTATTACAGCGACATGAACGAGGCGGCGATCCGCTTCGGCGTGCACACGGCCTACACCAATCCGCAGATCATCGGCAACGAGGCGGTGAAGATCTGGGAGACGCAATACAACACCGTGCCGCTGATGCAGCGCGCCGTGTTCGGCAAACCACTCTAAGAGGTTGCTGAATCATTCATAAGGGGTTCTTTTTGGAGGAAAGGACCCTTTTTTTTTATGGGTTGCTGTCAGATTCCGCATCAAAAATGCGTATTATATTACTGAAAGGGATCCCAGCCATGAAATGTCGCACAATTATTATGCTGTTGGTGCTGGTTGCACTGAGGTCTCACGCGCAAACCGACAGTCTGACGGTGACCGGCACCGTGGTCAACGGTGCGGACGGCAATGTGCTGCCTCTCTGCAAGGTGCATTTGCTGAAAGACGGCATCTGTCATGCCTCGGGCATCAGCGACTATGAGGGCAACTATGAATTGCCGCCCGTGGCGGCGGGCGACTACACATTTCTCGTCACTCAGTTTGGCGATACTTTGATGTGTTACAAGGGGTTGCACCTCACACGTAACACCCTGGTGAGGAGCGTCATCCAACCTCCGAGGGGAGACCTTTCGAAGCTGCCGGCCATATCTACAGGTGGCTTGGTACCGCTGTATCCGGTGTCGGTCAGGTCAAAAAGGAATCTGCTCAGCGGCATGGGCCTGCTGATCAGCAATCCCGACGACCCGCGGTTGTGGAACTACAGCGGACAGATGGACCCGTTTTTCGAGGATGCCGACATCAGTTTCTGGTGGCGATTCTACAAGCACTTCAATAAGCTCAAGGCGATGGGCTACAACATCACTTCACCTTTCGAGATGATATATCCCGAGGTGTATCATCCTGCGTCGGACAGCAGCGCGACGAGGTGGAATGTCTGGGTTTTGGGCCTTAAAATTTAACTTTTGTAGTAGTCGCGCAGTATGGCAACCATCTGATTGCCAGTGAGCACGCGTTTGATGACCACCGAGAGCCATTGCTCGAGGTTGGCCACCACATAGCGCAGGGAGGGCTTGCTGCATTCGACAATCTTCACAATGCGACGGGCCAGCACCTCGGGCTTGAGACCACCGTTTTCCTCTTTTTCGATGATGGCAAGGCTGCGCTTGAACACGGGGCCGTAGTCGGGATCGTCGAGGGTGGCCTGGCTATTGCGGCGACTGCCGGTGAAGCCGGTGGCAAAATCGCCCGGCTCGACCATACTCACCCTTATGCCGAAACGCCGCACCTCGGCAGCAAGGGCCTCGCTGAAGCCCTCGATGGCAAACTTGGAGGCGGAATAGAAGCCCTGGTAAGGCAATCCCATCACACCGCCTATCGAGCTGAGATTGACTATTTTGCCCGACCGTTGGCGCCGCATGTGCGGGAGCACGGCCTGGCACATGTTGACGCATCCCATGAAATTGGTTCCCATCTGAAGGTCGATTTCCTCCCCGGTGGCCAACTCAAGGGCTCCGCCGATGCCCATGCCGGCATTGTTGACGAGCACGTCGATTCGACCCGCTTCGACCGCTATCGAGTCCACCACAGAGGCAATGGCGGCGCGGTCGCGCACATCACATTGGCGATAGCGTATCATTGGATGCTGCATTTCACGCCGGCAAAGGCCATAGACGGTGTGGCCCCTGGCGGCAAGCATCTCGGCCGCAGCGCGTCCGAAACCCGACGAGGCACCGGTGATGACGACAATTTGGGTATTGTTTTTCATGATGGGAATTTTTTGCAAAGATAAACAAAAATAATAAAACAGCCTTGCCCGGACGGACACGCACCGCGCTAGCGATAGAAATAGTCGTTCACCTTGTTGCGGTAATATGGTGACAACGAGGGTGGTACGGTGTGCAGCTGGTCGGTAGCCGGATTCAGTTGGCGGTTGTATTTCTCAAGCTCGGCGGGCGAAGGCTGGCCATAGAGTTCGCCGCCTTCATGACTTTCGCGGCGCTCTTCGCGCTCGCGCTGCATCTCGGCTTTTTCATGTTGCAGCAGACGCGTCATAATCTGGCGCTGGCGCTGCAGGGTCTGCTGGGTGATGGTGCGGTTCACAAGGTCGGTTTCGGTCTGCTCCATCTGGCGCATCATCTGCTCTATCTCCTGCGCCAGTTTGGAGTTTCCTCCGCTTTGCTGCTTCATCTCCTGACCATACTCCTGCATCATGCGACGAATCATCTCCTGCTGCGCGGCCATCTTGGCAAATTCCTCGCTCATAGTCTGTTGCTGGCCGATCTTGTGTCTTCCGTTAGGCTGGCTGCCTTGCTTGTCGAGCTGCTTCTTCAGTGCCTCCAATTGCTTGTTGAGTTCCTGCTGCATCTGTCGCATCGACTTAGGCGAGGGCTTGCCGTTGCCCTGGTTGTTGCACTGTTGGTTGCCCTTGATCTTGTTTTGGCCGCTCTTCTGTTTTTGGCTGTTTTGCCGCATCTGGTTCTGCATCTGGTCGAGGCTCTCGGCAAGCACCAGGGCCAGGTTGTTGAACGACGTCATGGCATATTGCATCGAGCGGGCCGCGCCCGTGTTTCGGCTGTTGCCGTAGAAAGTCTGGTTCATCTCGAGCAAGCCGTTGAGCGAGCGCGCCACATTGCTGTTCACCTCGCCCACCTCGCGTGTGATGGCCGAGGCCACCTGAATCTGCCGTTTCGCCATAGCCCGGAGCGAGTCTTCGACAGCGGAAAAGTCGCTCTTGATGCGGTTTTGTCGCGCGATAATGGTCTGATATCGTGGATCCTGTATATAGGTGCTATTGATATCGCTTATCAGCTCTTCCTGATTGAACGACAACCGCACCAGATTTTTCAACATCTGACGCACCTGGTCGGCATCTTCGGCCAGGTCCTGCTGCTCGGCCTCAAGCTGTGCTTCAGCCAACTGCTCAGAGAGTTGCTCCATATCGTCAGCAGCTTGCTTCTGCTGCCGGCCGGCGTTGCGGTTCTTGCCCTTTTTCAGGTTCTCCTCGGCGCCTTGCTGGTTCTCTTCAATCTGTTTTTCAATCTGTTCGGGCACACGGAATTCGGTCGACGGGTCAAGATTTTTGTAGTCTTGCTTGATCTGGTCGATATCTTTTTTCAATTCCTGGAACTTCTCCGACACCTGTTTCTGTTTCTCCTGAAGTTCGGCCGAGGGCTTGTCTTTGGCCTGTTCACTCTCCTCGCCAAGACGGCGCTGCTCCTCGGCCAGCTTGTCGACCTTCTGTATTGTCTGCTCCACCTTTTTCTCTATCTCAAGGCGCTTCATGAGCTCGAGGTTCTGGTCCAGTTGCTTCTCCAGCTCTGCGTTGTCCATTTTAAGCTGCTCCAGTTCCTGCTGCACTTTCTTCTTGTCCAGATTCTGCATCATGCGCTCGATCTCTTTCATGGTCTCCTTCATCTTGTCGTCCATCACCTCGTTCATCAGTCGATCCAATTCGCGCTGCTTCTCCATCAACTGTTCGCTCTGTTCGCGATACTTCTGTTCCAGGCGGTTGTTCTCTTGAATCTGCTGCTGCATCTGCTGCATCATCTCGCGCACCTGCCGCTGCTTTTGGGCTATTTGCTCCAAATCCTTTTTATCCTGCCAACCCAGTTCTTTCTTGTCCACCAACCGACGCATCATCTCGTTGATTTCCTGCTGTATGCGTTGCAGGTCACTCATTTGGTTCTCTGCGCTTTGGCGCACCTCTGTGCTGCTCTGCTCAAGCATCTTGTCGAGTTCGTCGGCAGTGGGTATCTTGATCTCAAACTGTTGCGACCGTGTGGTCTTCGGCCCATGGATGGCATCGTTGTCGCTCACCTCAAAATAGTAAGTCACCTCGTCTCCGGGAGCAAGCACCAATTCGGCGGTATTGAAACTGAAATAAAAGTCCTGTGAACTTTCGCCATTGAGGGCGATATCGGCCTCACTGGCGCTGTTTCGCGACGTGTCCTGGCCATTATGCGTCCTGTGCACAAAAACCAGCCGGCTGAAGCCATAATCGTCTTTGATACGCCCGAGGAACAACTTGCGATCGGGATGCAGCGAATCCGTCACCTCTTCCACCACAATCATCGGAGCCACGTCTGCGATGGCTGTAATGGCATAGCGCAACGTGTCGGTTGTCGCCAAGCCGCCATTCCGCTCTGCAGTGGCACAAAAGCCATAGTCCAAGGAACTTACCACACGCCTTACACAAACCGTCCGCCCATTGGCATCGACAAACGAATACTGCCGCCGGAGGGTGGTGTCGTCATACACCATAAAGCTCACGCCATCAGCATCCTGAGTCTGAAAATACCATCTGACAGTGGTGCCCTCGGGCACCGACGCATCGCCCAAATTGGCCACCGTTTCCGACTCACGCTTGGTATAGGCCGGATAGGTCAGCACCATACTGAATGTCATCACCGACGGATTAGGACACACCTCAAGGCGATATTCAGGCGAGGTCACTCCCCCACCCTCCAACAGGAAATTCTGCGACCGTCGCACCTGTTTAAATACATATTCGAAGCGATCCCTTTCGGCAGCCTTCATCCTGTACTTACGTCCTTCAATGACAATATCCACTTCTTTGGGCACAGCCTCGCCCGACACACTGACTCTCAAGGCGTAATCATCGCCTTGCATAGCCTGAAGCGAATCATTGTCAACAATAAATGCAAATGGCGCAGGTCGCTCATAAACAGTCTGATAGTGCGTTATTCTCTTTGTCGGATCGGTAACAACAGACGGAGCCAGCACCAGCAGCCCCACCAAAATCACTAACGGGGGCAGCGCATACTTCAAATAACGGCGATTGTTTTTCAGGTTTATCGCACTGAGAAACGGCACGGGCAACATCTGTTCGGTCTTCTGCTCGATACTCGCTACCAACAGCTCCGAATCGCTTCCTAAAGTCTCGTTCTGCTCCATCAACTGAAGCAGATTGAGCAGTTTGTCACTCACCTCCGGAAAATGACGCCCGATGATGTTCGCCGCCTCGGCATGGCTGATACGTTTACCCAACCCATGCATCTTCAGCAAAGGCCTGACCACAAACCATACAGTAACCGCCAACACAGCCACAATACCCAACCAGAAAATCATTCCCCGCCAAAGCGTCGACAGCCAGCCAAAATGCTCTAGCAACACTGCCAACAGAAACAATGTCAACAAGATAGCAACAGCATACAACAACCCCCTCACCAGCAAATTCTTGTAATATTTCCTGATGAAAGAATCAAGCGCCGTCAAGATATCTCCACTGCGGGATGACATGAAATCTTTATATAAATGCCAAACAATAACGCATCTCGCATAAAAAAATTGTGCCGCCCCCTACCCTTTTCTTCCCCGAATCGTTTTTCGCCAACTTCTACCTCGTCATCCATGAGTCTGGTCACAAGCAAAAACGAGAATGATGAAAAGAATCGCCATTTATTAAATTTTTTGTATATTTGCTTCTTGATACAAATAGTGCAGCAATGACCGAATATTTTGAAATCCAGTCCGATATTGCAAATCTCGCCGTCGTTGAAGAACGCCTGTTTCACTTTTGCCACGAATGCAATGCCGGAAACTACTACGCGGCCATATCAGTTGCCACGCTCAAAGCCGTCGAGAATGCCATCGTCCACGGAAACCACCAAGTCTCCGAAAAAAAAGTCAATATTGGCTTCGGCACCTGCCGCGGCGGCATCTTTACCGAAGTGACCGACCAAGGCGACGGTTTCGACTTCAGTCACTATGGCGCACTTCCAGCAGAATCGTCCGACAAAGGCACCGGCATATTCATCATCAAGTCGCTTGCCGACAAAACAACCTACTCCGACGGGGGAAGACACCTTAGACTGGAATTCATGATCAACGGCATTGACCCGACCGATGCTCTTGAACGCATCACCGTGCTCCAGCAGCATTTCTCTCCGGTAGCAGCATGACACCGATTTTGGCTCCATTTTTCCAAGGCAGTTGCTCCCAGAATGGGAAAAAAACAAAGGAAATTGAAGCATAATCACCCAAAATACATGCATATTTCACTCTATATCAGTAGATTAAACAAACAACAATGGCTATCAGGTTTACTTATCACTCTGGAAATTTAAGCACAGATATAGAAGAAAAAGCGAAAAAATGGATTGCCGAGGTGATAAAGCGCCACGGTAAGTCCGTCGGATCGATTTCTTACCTTTTTTCGACCGACGATTTCGTACTTGAGGCCAATCAGCACTATCTGAATCACGACACTTTTACCGATATCATTACCTTCGACTATGTGGCCGGAAACTTGATTTCTGGTGACCTTTTAATCAGTGTCGACAGGGTAGGGGAGAACGCCAAAAAATTCAACGTCCCCTACCAACAGGAGCTCCTGCGGGTGGTCATCCATGGCATTCATCACCTGCTCGGACAGGGCGACAAAACCGACACAGAAGCGCTGGAAATGCGGAAGAAAGAGGAAGAATCCTTACGCTTGTGGAACGAGATGTTTCACGAGGAACAACATACATAAATACCATATTCTATGACATTTGAGCAATACGACATAGTAGTTGTCGGTGCTGGACATGCCGGTGCTGAAGCTGCATCTGCGGCAGCAGCATTGGGCATGAAAGTGATGCTAGTCACCCAGATGATTGACAACATCTGCCAGATGTCATGCAACCCCGCTATGGGCGGTGTGGCCAAGGGCCAAATCGTCCGCGAAATCGACGCTCTGGGAGGCTGGTCCGGCATCGTAACCGACCGCTCTTCGATACAATTCCGCATGCTCAATATGTCGAAAGGCCCAGCCATGTGGAGCCCGCGGGCACAATGCGACCGCATGCTGTTTTCGCAAAATTGGCGCAAGGTCCTGGTGTCAATCCCCAACCTCTCGCTTTGGCAAGACGAGGTCACTTCTCTACTGTTTGACGGCACTCGATTGACTGGCGTACACACCCTCATGGGACATGATATACCCGCCCATGCCGTGATCCTCACCAACGGAACCTTCCTTAACGGCACAATCTATATCGGCGAAGACTCCTGGAAAGGAGGCAGGGTAGGGGAGGCACCAGCCATCGGGCTGTCTGACCAATTAGGTGAATTGGGATTCGAAGTGGCTCGCCTCAAAACCGGCACACCCGTCCGTGTTGACGGACGAACCATCGATTTCTCAAAGCTGGAAAAACAAGAAGGCGACAGTAATCCCGCAAAGTTCTCGTTTTCAGACACATCACCGCTAAAAGAGCAACGCCCTTGCTTCATTGCCAACACCAACACCAGAACCCATGACATACTCCGGACTGGCTTCTCTCGCTCGCCTATGTTCACAGGAAGAATCCAAGGCCGGGGTCCGAGATACTGCCCTTCAATTGAAGACAAAATCGACCGGTTCAGCGACAAAGACCACCATCAACTATTTGTTGAGCCCGAAGGGTGGACCTCACAATCTTACTATTTGAATGGCTTCTCGTCTTCACTGCCAATCGAAGTGCAACTTGACGCACTCCACACGATAGCCGGATTCGAACACGCCAAGGTGTTCAAACCTGGCTACGCCATCGAATACGACTACTTCCCGCCCACACAGCTTGTCTACACCCTGGAGACCAAAAAGGTGGAAAACCTCTACTTCGCCGGACAGATCAACGGCACCACCGGCTACGAAGAAGCTGCATGCCAGGGGCTGATGGCCGGAATCAACGCCGCTCTCAAGCTGAAAGGCAAAGATCCTTTTGTGCTGAGCCGCTCGCAGGGCTATATCGGAGTGCTGATCGATGATCTTGTGACAAAAGGCATCGACGAACCATACCGCATGTTCACCTCTCGCGCCGAATACCGTATTCTTCTCCGACAGGACAATGCCGACCAACGACTCACGCCAATGTCATACTCCATCGGACTGGCATCGGAGGAAAGGATGCGCCGGGTTGAGTCAAAAAACAATCTTATGCGGCAACTGACCGAAACGATAGAAGCCACACCGGTACTGCCATCCGAAGCCAACGCATGGCTAGAGCGACATAATTCAGCCACCCTGAGCCAAAAAGTGCGTCTGTCTTCGTTGCTGCTGCGCCCTGAACTGACGCTCGACCAGTTGCTGGAGATCGCCCCCGCGGTGAAGGAAACCATCGACACGACCGATGACAATATCCGTCAGGAAGTGAAGCAAGGTGTTGAGACCGCCATCAAATATCAGCGCTACATTGAAAAGGAACAGGAAGTGGCCAACCGGATACTGAAATTCGAAGAGATTTCGCTGCCGGCAGATTTCGACTACTTCACCCTCACATCCATCAGCTACGAGGCTCGCGAGAAACTCAACCGCTATCGCCCCATTTCGATAGGTCAAGCCTCTCGCATCAGCGGCATTTCTCCTGCCGACATATCGGTACTGCTGCTGACTTTTGCACACTGACAAGTCATCATCGTTTCACAAGAAACATCATTGCAACACCATGATTGTTTGTATGTTACACACTACAAACAACGCCGGATATAGTCGGCCGCTTCCGGCCCCAGATTCATTAAAAGATCAACAATACTGAGGTCGGGAGTAAAACATATCCGGTCGGAAAACACCTGATAATACGGTTCAAAAGATTGGTTCGATGGCCTTTTTTTCTTGGGCGAAAAAACCATACGGAAATCCTCAGGGTCGGGAGGCGTCGTACTCGGCAGATAGTCGTCGGTAAAAGAAACGTTACATTCAACCTTCAGCTTCTGGAGCACCCACTCAAGCGCTCGACGGTTAAGATCAATCAATCGGTCGTACCTGGCCTCCAGAATCGCCTCTAAATCATCCTTATAGAACTCATAATAGGGCGATGCGGCATAGGCGGCCGTCAATGTCCGCAGATGGATGGTATTCCACCGCTCGGCATACGAAACACCCACCTCCTCGGTCCTCGAATTGTTGCGCCTGACGGTTGGCACCACGAGTGTCCTTACACCCGCCGATGTCATGATTTCCATGCGGTTACGGTACGTCTGCTTGGGAAATGTCTCCTTCGCTTCAATACGCACAACATCATATCTTGCCATTTGGGCAATACATGATATCGGAGGAAAATAGGCCGTGCTGAAAAGGGGAATCATGCTCCGATAATGATCGAAACCAGATCGCCTTCGTCGAAATAGAAATCCACATTCCCTTCGGGGAAACTGACCCTCCGCTCGCCCCAATCTTCTTCGTCGACATCCTGTTCGACATAGTTGTGCGAAACCATAAGTTCCACAATATCACGCTCATTCATATCGAACACCTCCTTGCCGAACAACGTGCATTCATCGTTGGTGATATCAATGCATGCCAACACGGGATTCTCGCCTTCGAAGAACATCGTGACACCCTGGTCATCGTAGTGGAGCACCGTCGTGGGCACATCGGCAGCATTGTCGATATTCTCCACCTCGTTGGCGGTTCCCATTATCTCCACCACCTCTTCCACAGGCATCAGGAACCGGATGTTCCCCAACCCCTGCTTGATCGTAATTTCATTTTCCATAGTTTTGATTTTGTTTCAGTTATATGACCTCCTGCTTCTTGAAAGCCTTGTAAATTTTCTCCACTCCGATATCAATCTGCTCGTGGGTGTGAGTGGCCATCAGGGCAAAACGAATCAGTGTCTCGTCGCTGGGGACAGCAGGCGAAATGACGGGTGTCACAAACACTCCATCCTCAAGCAATTCGTGCGTGATGGTGAACGTTTTCACATTGTCGCGAATGAAGAGCGGAATGATCGGTGTGGATGTGTTACCTATCTCAAAACCAAGATCTTTGAAAGCCTTCAAGGCATAGCGCTGGTTGTCCCAAAGGGCGGCATTGCGCTCAGGCTCGGAGCGCATGATGTGCAACGCCTCAAGCACCGAAGCCGTGCTCGCGGGCGTGATCGAAGCGGTGAAAATATAGGGGCGCACCGAATGCTTCATCCAATTGATAGTCTCCTTGTCGGCGGCAATAAAGCCACCCACCGAGGCAAGACTCTTGCTGAAAGTGCCCATCACGAGCTCCACATCCTTCAGCATCCCGAAATGATCACACGTGCCGCGTCCTTCACGTCCGAAAACGCCCAATCCGTGGGCCTCGTCAACCATGACCGTAGCACCGTACTTGTTGCATATTTCAACGATCTTGTCCACATGGGCCACATCGCCCTCCATCGAGAAAACACCGTCCGTGACAACCAGCTTCGAAGCCTCGGCGGGCACCTTCTGAAGCACACGCTCAAGGTCGGCCATATCGTTGTGCTTATATTTCTGCGTTGTGGCATAAGTGATCAGCTTGCCCTCCATGATCGAAGCATGCACACGCTCGTCATAGAACAGATAGTCGCCGCGGCTGACCACATTGGGAATGACACCGCTATTGGCCAGAAAACCAGCAGAAAACAGCATCACACCATCCTTGCCCAGAAACTCGGCAAGCTCGTCCTGCAGCTGGATATGGATGTCGAGCGTACCGTTCAGGAACGGCGAGCCGGCGCAGCCTGTGCCGTACTTGTCGATAGCCTTTTTCGCGGCCTCTTTCAGGCGCGGATCGTTGGTAAGACCCAAATAACTATTCGAGCCGAACATCAAGATCGGGTGGCTGTGGCCGGTGACATAAACTTCCGTATTCTGCTCGGAACATATCGGAGTGAAATAGGGATAAATCCCCAAAGCTCGCATCTCCTGAGGGTATGTGTACTGTGCTAACTTTTTCTGTAGCGGCTTCATACTTTCAACATTAAATCAAAATGCAAAATAACTAATTTTTTCGCAAACTTCAAACAATTTATTTGTTAAAAATCAAACCCGTCGACACAAAATACCGACACCACTATTTATAAAATACTGATTTACTATAATATAATTGAAACAACGCACTGGAAGCACTTTTTGTCCTCCTCATGCCGAAACAGCCGTTTAAACGGACAAAATGAGTTAAAAAACGACAATATTTTGTTAAATTTAACTTTAAATCTGATTGATAAAAACGGCGAACAACCGCAACAGTCAGACCTCTCCAGGCCTCACCCTTAGCCGCCCTCCGAACCGTCCTGAAGAACACTCCAATCACCCATCTTGCAACTTCCTGTTTTCCAACCCATTCTCCTACTCCCCTCCAACCCCCCTCCAACCCCTCTCCATATCTTCTCCAAAAAAAGCTGGGGTGGGGGAGGGGAGGGGTTGGAGGGGGGTTGGAGGGGAGTAGGAGATAGCATTGATTTTTAGCATATTACGAAAGCTGAAAAAAAACCCCTTCTCAATCCCTCAGAAGCTTTTAGGCAGGAAGTTTTGAAAAATTAAAATAATTGGCTATTTTTGTCAGCAGAAACTCCGCTGCCAAAAAAATGGCAAATGCTTGTGCTTCAGACGATGAGATGACCATTAAAACACAAACCATCATAAAAAACATTGCCTTATGAAAAAGTACACACACGCCTGGCTGGCCTTCATGGCCATCAAACGACTCCAGTACGCCGACATTCCCGAGGCGAACCGCGACGACGCCAAAAGTCTGGTGAAATGGTTCCACGACTACCGCGACTTCGTCATTGAGGGATCGTGGTATCCCGATGAGGTGTTTAAGGACATGGCTACCAGCCACATCATCAAATACCGTCCGGCCAAAGGCAACGATGAGGTGAAGTTCAAGAAACTGCCCAAAACGATGAAGTGCTACACGCTGGGACAGAAGTCGGAGCTGTACAAAAAGCCCTTCACCATCGAGAGCGGCAACTGTGCCGACAGGTGCGAATCGATTGCGCACAGCATCGTCGACAATTTCAAGATTTTGCGCACCGAGGAGCGGGGATGCCCCATCTCGACGTCGAGCAACCATATAGCCATGCGCTTTTTCATCCTGAGCCACTATATAGCCGATTGCCACATGCCCCTGCATTGCGATTACCGTTCGTTTTCGTCAGGGGCCAATATCCACGGCTTTATCGAACAGGAGTGGGACAAGCAGGTGAAGAAATCCTATCGTATCGACACCGACAACAACCGCTTCTTCTATGCCCCCGACGGCTATCCGTTGGCCGACAAGGTGACGCCGCTGATGCAGGCCGTCGAGGAAGACATTGTGAAGCGCGAATTCTACTATGGCTGGGGCACCGGGAACGGCAACACATGGGACTATATCAGCGCCGTGTCGGAATATTCCTACCTCATGTCCTACAGGATGATACCTGCAGAATTTGACGAGACGACGCTCACCAAGGAGCTGTACCGCGAGTCGGAGGCATACGGCAAACTGGAGGAATACAGCCGATATATCCTCACCGATGCCATCGACTCGATTGCGAGGGTGTGGCTTCATGTGTGGGCGCGCTACCGCAAATGGAGCAGCGGCCGCTCATGATACGAGCTGTGCGTAGAGACCGCGGGTCAAACTGCTGGCTCCGATCCTGAATGTGTCCTTGCCGACATAATCGTCGCCCATCACACGGGCAGCAAGATGCGCATACCTCAACGCATCGGCTGCTTCGCGTATGCCGCCGGCTGCCTTGAAACCGACGATGCGGCCGGTGTGCGAGGCACATTCAGCCACGGCGCGCAGGATGGCCTCGGCAGCTTCGATGGTGGCACCGACAGAAGATTTGCCCGTCGAGGTCTTGACAAAGTCGGCACCACCCATGATAGCCATTCTGGCAGCGATGCTGATGTTCTCTGCGGTGCGGAGTTCGCCCGTTTCGAGGATCACCTTCAGCACATGGTCGCCACAGGCCTCTTTCATGGCCGAAACCTCGTTTTGAACCGCCTCCAGGTCGCCAGACAGCACGTTGCCGCGGCATATCACCACATCCACTTCGTCGGCGCCGCTAGCAATGGCAGTCTGCACTTCGGCCGCCTTCTGAGAGGGGGTCACCTGGCCATGTGGAAATGATCCGGCGACGGTGGCCACACGGATGCCGCTGCCGGCCAGCAGACGTTTTGCCAGCGCCACGTAACGGGGATAGACGCAAACCGCAGCCACGGGGCCGAAGTCGCTTCCCCGCATGGCCATGCTGCTGTTGCACAGCTGAATGATGACATCATCGGTGTCGATGGTGCCTAACGACGTGTTGTCGATGCACCCGAACACCTTCCGGGCCAAAAGCGTATCGTCCATCATGAATGGCTATTCGAGAATCTTGTTGATCTTCTCCACGCGACGCTCGTGACGGCCACCCTCAAAGGGGGTGTCGAGGAATTCGTCGACGATCTGGAGAGCCGTTTCCTCGGTGATGAAGCGTGCCGGCATCGAAAGGACATTGGCATTGTTGTGCTGGCGTCCCAAATGGGCAATCTCGGGGGTCCAGCAGAGGGCGCAACGCACATTGGGATACTTGTTGACTGTCATCTGTACCCCGTTGCCCGAGCCGCAAATGACGATGCCGCGGGCCATTTCGCCGCGGTTGATCACTCTGCCCAGCTGATGGGCGAAATCGGGATAGTCGCAGCTGTCGGCGCTGTCGGTGCCGAAGTCCTTAACTTCAAAACCTCTCTTGGTCAGATGTTCGACAACTTTTTTCTTCAATTCGTATCCTGCGTGGTCGTTCGCTATAGGTATAATTTCTTTCATTTTGATGGTGTGTTTATAACTTTTTGCTTTTGCAAAGATACTACATTTTGCAAAGTGGCTCAAAATGAATGTGTAGAAATTATCAACTATTTATCAAATTGTAGGCTTACTGATTTATATATCAGCGTGGTATGTGAATTTTCAACAGCGATTTGTTGAATCGTCTGTTAGTTCGTGTTTGAATCGCTGTTGACAAAAACCGACGGTTCAAAACAGCGATATTTTTCAGTGGTTTTTCAACATTTGTTTTGCCCCGTAAATCGATTTTCGGATATAAACAAAAGGGCGTTCAAAGCAAGTTTCAACAGGCGGTGAAAAAAAAGACAAACATTTATCCTGCAATCTATTGAGAGTCGATATTCCTGTTGATAACAAGGAATAAATATTTACCCCGAAAAACACTTACGAAGATATCAACAGAATTAACACCCAAAAGAAAAAAAATAAAAAATTTAAAAGGAATAAGAATATTTTTTTTCTGACGTAGGGGAGGGGCAGGACGGGGGAAGGAATTGAAAAATGCGAAAAAATAAACGGCAATAAATCAATCATCCATAATTGTTTATAAACCAAAAGGATGTAGAAGCGGTGGAAGATTGTGTGCCGGGATTGCCATTTATATGGAAAATATTCGTACTTTTGCAGTTACATTTAACCCTTCAAAACCGACAATCACATGACCGACGATCAACTGAAACAGGAAATACTCAGGCTGAAAAGTGAGAAGAATGCCGTCATACTCGGGCATTATTATCAGCGGCACGAAATACAGGAACTGTCCGACTATGTGGGCGACAGTTTGGCGTTGGCGCAGAAGGCCCAGGAGGCTACAGCCGACATCATCGTGTTCTGCGGAGTGCATTTCATGGCCGAGACTGCCAAGATACTGAATCCTTCGCGCAAGGTGCTGTTGCCTGACATGGAGGCGTCGTGCTCGCTGGCCGAGAGTTGCAAGGCAGATGAATTTGCGGCTTTCAAGGCGGAGCATCCCGACCACATGGTGATCAGCTATGTGAACTGTTCGGCCGAGATCAAGGCCTTGAGCGACCTGATCTGTACAAGCGGCAATGCCGAGAAGCTGGTGCGTTCGCTGCCCGAGGAGCAGAAGATCATCTTCGCCCCCGATCGCAACCTGGGTGGCTACATCAATCGCGTGACCGGCCGCAATATGGTGCTGTGGAACGGCGTGTGCACAGTGCACGATGCGATGCAGGCCGAGGGCATCCTGAAGCTGAAAGCCGAACATCCCGACGCGCCCGTTATAGCACATCCCGAGTGCAATGCGGCGCTGCTGCAAGTGGCCGACTTTATCGGTTCGACCAAAGCCATGTTGAACTATATCCAGCAGTCGCCTGCCCATCAGATAATAGTGGCTACGGAAACGGGTATATTGTATGAGATGCGCCGGCTGTGTCCCGACAAGGAGTTTCTGACGCTTCACGACGACAAATCGTGTGCCTGTGACGATTGCGCCTATATGAAACTCAACACGCTGGAAAAGCTCTACCGCTGCCTGCGCGACGAGCAGCCGGAGATATTGATGAGTGCTGAGATGATCGAGGCTGCCAAGCGTCCGATTGTCCGCATGCTCGACATGAGCCGCGAGCTGGGTATAATCAAGTAGGTCATGAGCAAGAAGGAAGAAACTCTGCCCGTGGTGGAAGGCTATGTGGCAGAGCAGAAAACCATAAGCCTTGTATGGGGCAATGTGCTGGCGGTGTTGTTGATAGCGTTGGCTGCGGCGGTCGGTTTTGCGCTGATGTGTGTCCTTTGGGGCGGAATCCACTTCAATCCCATGGGCATGCTGTTGTTTTCGGCAGGGATGCTGATAGGCATAGTGGTGCACGAACTGGTGCACGGAATCACATGGCTGGTGATGTTGAAAAAGAGTTTCAGCCACCTCTCATTCGGATTTATGAAAGGTTGCGCCTACTGCCATATCGACGTGCCGATGGAGAAGCGCAGCTATGTGGTGGGTGCGCTGATGCCGCTGTTGCTGACAGGATTGCTGCCGTGGCTGGCGGGCATTGTGGCCAACAGCTGGGTATGGATGATGATAGGAGCCGTGATGATTGGCGGTGCCGCCGGCGACATCATGATTGTGAGGGCACTGCGCCACGAGGCCTCCAGCACGCTTGTCTATGACCATCCTTCCGACATCGGGTGTTATGTTTACCATAAAGAACAGCCATGATAGGACAACCCCAAGTGTATGAAACTCTGGAGCGGATGCAAATACCGTTCGACTACTACGAGCACCCCGAGGCACCGACCATCGAGATTGCCGCACAATTCTACCGCGGTGAAGGAACCACGCTCTGCAAGAACCTTTTCTTTCGCAACCACAAGGGCAACCGGCACTACCTGGTGATCATGGACAGCCGTCATGCCATGGATATCCACGACATGGAGCATCGTCTGCACCAGGGGAAACTGAGCTTTGCCAGTCCCGAGCGCATGATGCGCTATCTTGGTGTCAAGCCGGGGTCCGTTTCGCTTTTCACCCTCGTCAACGACGCAAACCACGAGGTGACCCTCTTCGTCGACCGACAGTTGCTCAGCGCCGAAAAGGTGAGTTTCCATCCCAACGACAACCGTGCTTCGCTGGTCATCAGCCGCGACGATATGATGCGTTTTATCCACAACATCGGCAACCCGTTCGAAATTGTTGATTTGTACGACATAAATTGTTGATAATGTTGTTAAAATAATGTTCCACGTGAAACCATGAAGAAACAAGAATTCCATGTTGCCGAACCCAGTGGTCTGCTCGATTTCCTGTTCAAAAGCATGCCCGACACCAGCCGTACCCGCGTCAAGTCGATCCTGTCGCACAATGTCTATGTCGATGGTCGGCGCACGTCGCAATACAACTTTCCTCTTCAGCCGGGCATGAAGGTGAGCATTGAAACCGCTTCACGCAAGGACAGACTTCGTCCGCGCGACCTTGACATCGTGTACGAGGATCCACACCTGTTCGTTGTCAACAAGCACGAAGGCCTGCTCAGCTACAGCAAAAACATCAAAGACAAGACCGTCATCACCGTGCTCAACCAGTATCTGGAAGCCTCCCACCAGTCGTGCCATGCCCATGTGGTGCACCGTCTGGACCGCGACACCAGCGGCTTGATGCTGGTCAGCAAAAGCAAGGAGGTGAGCCGCAAGTTTGAGGAAGACTGGAAGGGGCGCGTGTTCGACCGCCGCTACTTTGCTGTTGCCTGGGGTCACATCGAGCCGCCCAAAGGGGAGATCCGCAGTTGGTTCACCGATGGCGAGTTCTGCGTGCTGTCGTCGCCCACCGACAACGGCGGCAAGCTGGCCGTGACCCACTACGAGGTGCTCGAAACCTCGCGGCGGTACAGCCTGGTGGACCTGAAACTCGACACCGGGCGGCACAACCAGATACGTGTCCACCTGCGCGACCTCAAGCACCCCGTGGTGCACGACCCCATGTACGGCTACAAAGACGACCTCTCGCCGGTGTCGCGGCTGTGCCTGCATGCCTACCGCATCTGTTTCATCCACCCCGTCACCGGTCGCCGCATGAAGTTCGAGACCCCATTGCCCGATGCTTTTGCCAAGCTGATGGAAATATAGCCACCGGATGGCACGCAATTTGCAGGAATACAATCAGAAACAAACCATAAAAACAAAATGATATGTCAGGATTCAAAGACGACAAACAGATGGGACGCTACATCCTCTGGGGCGCTGTGGCGCTGGTAGCATTAATCGTGTTCTTCTCCTCGTTCTACACCATCCGCTCCACCGAACGCGGCGTGCTCAGCACCTTCGGCAAGATGAGCGACCAGGTTGTCGAGGACGGCCTTCACCTGAAGGTGCCTTTCATCCAGACCATCAAAAAGGTCAACGTCCAGCAGAAGAAATTTGATGGCAAGGAGAACAGCTACACGCGCGACGTGCAGACCTCCGAGGTGGAATACACCATCAACTACGACCTTGTGCGTGAGAATGTCAGCAAGCTGATGAAGAACGTCGGCGAGGACTACCACAACCGCATCGTCGTGCCCTTCATCCGCTCGGCCATGAAGGAGGCCTTCGGCAATTTTGCCGCCACCGAAATCGTGGAGAACCGCGACGCCGTGCGTCGCGAGATCGAGAACACGCTCCGCCGCACCCTCGACAGCAACTATTTCCATAACATCCAGTTCCAGCTGGTGGACATCGACTTCGACGACGATTTCGAAACCGCCATCAAGGAGAAGCAGGTGGCCGAGCAGAATGCCCTCAAAGCCAAAAACGTGACCATCCAGGTCGAGGAGCAGGCCAAGCAGACCAAAATCAAGGCCGAAGCCGATGCCGAAGCCATGCGCATCAAAGCCAACGCCTTGGAGCGCAACCCCAAGCTGGTCAACTACGAGGCCGTGCAAAAATGGGACGGCAAGATGCCGCAGTATATGCTTGGCAACAGCGTCCCCTTTATCGACCTCAAATAGTCGCCACCCATGCAACCTCTCGACTATCACGCCCGGCGCCATGCCCTCACGGCTTTGCGCCAGGCCGTTTTGCGGCATCAGGACGCGCTGCTTGCCGCCCTGGCCGCCGACCTTGGCAAAAGCGCCACCGAGGCCTATATGTGTGAAGTGGGCCTGCTGCTCGACGACATAGGCTACACCCTGCGACACCTACGGCGGTGGATGCGACCGCACCGCGTGCCGGCACCGCTCAGCAGCTTTCCGGCCACAAGCCGGGTGATGAGCGAGCCCTATGGAAGGGTGCTTGTCATGGCTCCGTGGAACTATCCCGTGCTGCTTTCGCTGCAGCCCTTGGCGGGAGCCGTGGCCGCCGGCAACAGCGTGGTGCTCAAGCCCTCTGAACTTGCCCCCGCATCGGCTGCAGCCATCGAATCCGTGGTGGCCGACATGGCGAAGGAATGCCCGTGCGTGAGCGTGGTGCAAGGCGGTGCCGACACTGCATCGGCATTGCTTGAAGAGCAGTGGGACTATATCTTCTACACCGGCAACCCGCACGTGGGCCGCATCGTGATGCAGGCCGCCGCACGCCATCTGACCCCCGTCACCCTCGAGTTGGGCGGCAAGTCGCCCGTCATCGTCGACAGCTCGGCCCATCTGCCCCTGGCTGCCCGGCGCATCGCCTTCGGCAAGTTTCTCAATGCCGGCCAGACCTGCGTGGCGCCCGACTATGTGCTTGTCCACCGCGATGTGCACGACCGCTTCGTGGCCCTGCTGAAAGCCGAGATACAACGCCAGTTCCCCGACGGCTGCGGCCGTATCATCAACGACCGCCACCGTCAGCGCCTAGCCGCCCTGTCGGGCGCGGCCCTGAGCGATGTGGAAAAGCCTCTTGTCCTCGACGGCATCGACGCTTCGCATCCGGCCATGCAGGAGGAGATATTCGGGCCGATATTGCCGGTGCTGCCGGTCGGCGATGTCCAGCAGGCCATCGACTTTGTCAATGCCCGACCGAAACCTCTCGCCTTGTACCTTTTCACCACCGACCGCCATGTGCGGCAGCGCGTGCTGGGCGAATGCAGTTTCGGCGGGGGTTGCGTCAACGACACCATCATGCACCTTTCGCAGCACAACCTGCCCTTTGGTGGGGTGGGGGAGAGCGGCATCGGCGCCTACCATGGCCGCCACACCTTCGACACGTTCAGTCACCAGAAATCTGTTGTTGACCGAGGGCTGTGGCTCGACCCGTCGATGCGCTACAGGCCCTACACAGGGGCCAAGCTGAAGCTGATCCGCCGTTTCCTTGGATGAATGCCGCCGCCGATGCGGTGCAACTGCCTGATTTCTACCTATCTTCTCCTTACCATCTCACTATCATCTCCTACCAGGGTAGGAGTTGGGTAGGAGTTGGTAAGGAGAAGAGACGGATTTAGTGCGAGTTGCGGAGGTCGTGCGAAGGGGCGGCATGTGGGGCGAGAGGGATATATTTTCCCTTTTTTTTGGTGCAGGGCAATATTGCGGCGGAAAGGGCGTTAATAAAATATTATGTATAAAAAATTGCTGTTATTGGTGGCGATGCTGGCTGTGGCGTATGGCGCAGCGGCCCAGTGGCGTGTTGGCGAGGCCGACACGTCGCGGAGCGATGTGCATCTGTCGATGGGCACGACGGTGCTGGCCGGCTATGGCAACAGCCAGGCCCTGGGATGGGTGGCACCGAGTGTGGAGTACCGTCTGACCGACCGCTTGACGGTGGATGCCGGTTTTGCCGCTGTGGGAACGTTGCTCGACGGCTACACGCTGCACGGGCGTGAGCCGCGCAGCCTGGCGCCGGTGCGCCGCGGCACCCAGATGCTGGCGTTCCATGCCGGAGCGCGCTATGAGGTGAACGAGAGGCTGACGCTGTGGGGCAGTGTGACGCGGCTGACGGGCTATGCCCAGCCGCTGTGGCTCGACGGGTCGCTGCCGATTGAGGCCACGGACATCAGTGGCGGTGTGGCGTACCGTATGGAGAGCGGCTCGCTGATCGAGGCGCATTTCCATTTTATTCATGACCACTATGGTACCGCGCGGGCCGGGTTGCTGGGGCATCCGTATTATGGCCCCCTGGTTCCGGAATGGGACCTTTATTATGGACCCTGGCCTTTCTGATTGGGGAAAACGAACACATATTTTCTACGATAACCGAATGGAATACAATACACAACGAGAACAGTTGAAGATCACGGACTATGGCCGCAATGTGAGTAAGATGATTGCCTATGCCAAGACTCTCGAGGACCGCGACGAGCGTACGCGCCTGGCGCGGCTGATTGTGGAGGTGATGGGGCAGGTGAACCCCAAGGTGAGGGAGCGTGCCGACTATCGCCACATCCTGTGGGACCATTTGATGCTGATGGCGGATTATGATCTGGATGTGGATGTGCCGTATGAGGTGAAGCGCGCCGAGGAGGTGGAGATGAAGCCCCACCGTCTGGAGTACAGCGACGGGAAAATCGAGTTCCGCCACTACGGCCGTGCGCTGGAGGATATGGTGAAGGCGGCTGCCGAGATGCCCGAGGGCGAGGAGCGCCGCGTGCTGACCGAGCAGTTGGCGCACACGATGAAGCGGCTGTATCTGCAGTGGAACCGCGACTCGGTGGACGACGATGTGATTGTGGAGCAGCTTGACCAGTTGTCGGGCGGGCGATTGAAGTTGCCCGAGGGTTTCCGTTTCAAGGATGCGAAGTTCTACCTTGAGGCTGCGGCCGGAGCGAAGAAGGAGAACGGCAATGGTGCAAAGAAAAAGAAGAAAAAGAAAAACAAATGAGCAGTTTTGAGATAGTCGGCGGGCGAAAGCTCAAGGGCGAGATAGTGCCGCAGGGCGCGAAGAATGAGGCGCTGCAGGTGCTGTGTGCCGTGTTGCTGACGCCGGAGAAGGTGCGCATATCGCATGTGCCTGACATACGGGATGTCAACAAGTTGATCGATTTGCTGAAGCTGTTGGGCGTGAGTGTGCGGCAGGATGTGACGGCGACCACGGAGAGTGGGCGCACGTTCGAGTTTCAGGCCGACCAGGTGAATCTGGAGGTGTTGCAGAGCGCGGAGTTCCGTGCACAGGCCGGGGCGTTGCGCGGCAGCATCATGCTGGTGGGGCCGCTGCTGTCGCGGTTTGGCGAGGCGGTGGTGCCACAGCCGGGTGGCGACAAGATCGGCCGACGCAGGCTGGACACGCATTTCATCGGCATGGAGCGCCTGGGCGCCGAGGTGGAATACAAGCGCGGGGCCTACAATGTGAAGGCCAAACGGCTGAAGGGCTGCTATATGTTGCTTGACGAGGCTTCGGTGACGGGCACGGCCAATATCGTGATGTCGGCTGTGCTGGCCCGCGGCACGACGACGATAATGAATGCGGCATGCGAGCCGTATGTCTACCAGCTGTGCAAGATGCTGAACAGCATGGGTGCCAAGATCAGCGGCGTGGGGTCGAACCTGCTCACCATACGCGGCGTGCGCGAGCTGCACGGATGCGAGCATTGTCTGCTGCCCGATATGATCGAGGTGGGCAGCTTTATCGGCATGGCCGCCATGACGCAGGGCGACCTCATCATCAAGGATGCGCAGGTGCAGCACTTGGGGATGATACCGCAGGTGTTCCGCCGGCTGGGCATCGAGGTGTGGCAGAAGGGCGACGATCTGTATGTGCCGTCGCAGGAGCACTATGAGATAGAGCGCTTTATGGATGGCAGCATCATGACGATTGCCGATGCGCCGTGGCCCGGTTTCACGCCGGACCTGATCAGTATTGCCCTGGTGGTGGCGACGCAGGCCAAAGGCAGCGTGCTGATCCACCAGAAGATGTTCGAGAGCCGCCTGTTTTTCGTGGACAAGCTGATCGATATGGGGGCGCAGATTATTTTGTGCGACCCGCACCGTGCCACTGTGATAGGACTGAACCGTGAGCACAAGCTGCGCGGGGTCAGGATGGCGTCGCCCGACATACGTGCCGGAGTGGCGTTGCTGATAGCGGCGTTGAGTGCCGAGGGCAAGAGCCGGATCGACAATATCGAGCAGATTGACCGTGGCTACCAGCACATCGACGAGCGCCTGCGCCGGCTGGGAGCTGAAATCATCAGAGTGGATTAAAACTAAATACAGAACTCATTTTTTATGGCTTTTGGATTATTCAAGAAGAATCGCGAACCATGGCCGATCTTCGAGGCTTTGGGCACCGATATGCATTGCCATCTGATACCCAAGGTTGACGACGGCAGCAAGTGCGAGGAGGAGAGCATAGAGTGCCTCAACACGCTGCGGGCGGTGGGCTACAACAAGGTGATTATCACGCCGCATTTCCAGACTCCTCGGTTCGAGAACAAGGAGGAAGACATCAAGCAGCGCTTTGCCAACCTGAAGTTTCAGGCCGCCGAGGCGGGCGTGATGATCGATATGGCCGGTGTGGGCGGGGAGTACCGCATCGACAGCGGCTTCCAGAGAAGACTGGAGGAGCCCAAGTTCCTGATGGTCGGCGACAAGTATGTCCTCGTGGAGTTTTCGCTGCACCAGCAGATGATGGGTGTCGACGAGATGATTTTCGACATGCAGATGAAGGGCTACGAGGTGATTCTGGCGCATCCGGAGCGCTATCCCTACATGAATGTGCAGGGGGTGCGTATGGAGCGGCTGAAAGACCAGGGCGTGTATTTCCAGATCAACGTGCTGTCGCTTGGCGGCTTCTATGGCGAGGAGGCCAAGCACAAGGCCTATGATATGCTGGAGCGCGGCTGGGTGGAGTTTATGGGCACTGATATGCACAACACGATGTATGCGCAGGCGCTGTGTGCGCTGACGCACGACCGCAAGGTGGCCAAGGTGCTGGCGAAGCATGAATTTATGAACAAAGAACTATAAAGGAGAATGGAAATGAACAGTTTGAATGCTGTGTCGCCCATCGACGGCCGCTATCGCAGCAAGTGCGAGCCGTTGGCAAGATACTTTTCTGAAGGGGCGCTTATCAAGTATCGTGTGCGGGTTGAAGTGGAGTATTTTATTGCTTTGGCCAGCCAGTTGAGCGGGGTGCGACCCGAGCTTGCGCAGGTGGCCGGAAAGGCTGAGCCGCTGCGCGACATCTATCGTCATTTTACTGATGATGACGCTTTGGCTATCAAGGAAATAGAGAAGACCACCAACCACGATGTGAAGGCTGTGGAATATTTCCTCAAAGGGAAATTCGATGCCATGGGATTGTCTGCCCTGAAGGAGTTCATCCACTTCGGACTGACATCGCAGGACATCAACAATACGTCGGTGCCGTTGAGCATGATGGAGTGCCACCGCGAGGTGCTGATGCCCGGCTATCAGCGTATACTGGCCTTGCTCGACGAGCGCGCCGAGGAATGGAAGGACATTCCGATGCTGGCGCACACCCACGGCCAGCCAGCCTCGCCGACCACATTGGGCAAGGAGTGGGGTGTTTTTGCCTATCGCTTGCGCAAGCAGATCGAGGAGCTTGGCCGCATACCCTTCACCGCCAAGTTCGGCGGCGCCACCGGCAATTTCAATGCCCACCGTGTGGCATTCCCCGAGATGGATTGGCGCGACTTCGGCAACCGCTTTGTGAGCGATCACTTGGGGCTGGTGCGCCAGCAGTTGACCACCCAGATTGAGAACTACGACATGATGGCGGCCTATTTCGACTGCTGCAAACGAATCAATGTGATATTGATTGACCTCTGCCGCGACGTGTGGACGTATGTCTCGATGGAATATTTCAAGCAGAAGATCAAGGCCGGCGAGGTGGGTTCGTCGGCGATGCCGCACAAGGTGAACCCCATCGATTTCGAGAATGCCGAAGGCAACCTCGGCCTGGCCAACGCCATCTTCGAGCATCTGAGCCACAAGCTCCCTGTCAGCCGCATGCAGCGCGACCTGACCGACAGCACGGTGAGCCGCAATATCGGGGTGCCGATTGCGCACACGCTGATATCGCTGGCATCGCTGGAAAAGGGCCTGGGCAAGCTCTTGCTCAACGAACAGGCTTTGTATGACGACCTCGACCGCAACTGGGCCGTGGTGGCAGAAGCCATCCAGACCATCCTGCGCAGTGTGGGCTATCCTAACCCCTACGAGGCCTTGAAGCAGCTGACCCGCACCAACGAGAAGGTGACAGCATCCACCATCGCTACCTTTGTGGACGGGCTCGATGTGGATGCCGAGGTGAAGCAGCGCCTCAAGGCTATCACCCCGCACAATTATATCGGCTATTCTCTGTAAGTCAGTCTTCTGATCTGCCAAGATGAACCTCACAGCCAGACACCTTAAGCCATACAGCGCACGATGTGTGCTGTATGTGCTATTGGTAGTGCTGAGTGTCATGTTTACCATGGCTACGGCTTTGTCGGTGGCCGATTTTCTGAAGATACTGTTCGGCTCCGAATCGTCAGAAGTGCCTGCCGGTGGCAATCTGGTGGCGCAGTGGCTCGAGGGGCTCTATGGTTGGCTCATATCGTTCGGCCAGCTGAATGCCCTGTTGCTTTTTTCGGGCATCGTCTTCGTGCTCTATGGCTTGAAGAATGTCTTTGGCTACTTTTCTGTGGTCGAAATCGCCTCCATCCGTGTGGCTGTGGTGCGCGACCTGAGAAACGAGATGTTCCGCAAGGCGATGCGGTTGCCGATGCGCTACTACGACCGCAACCGCAAGGGCGACGTGCTGTCGCGTTTCAGCAGCGACATGGTGGAGTATGAGGAGAATATTCTCAACTCGGTGCAGCAACTCCTGTCGTCGGTCGTCAGCATGCTGCTCTTTTTGGCCATGCTGTTCTATTTGAATCTGAAGCTCACGCTCTTCGTCCTGTGCATGCTGCCTGTGGTGGCGGTGGTCATCTCGGGCATCTCCCGCAAGCTGAAGCAGAAGTCCAAAACGGTGCAGGAGATGAATTCCTACCTCATCTCCCTCACCGACGAAACCATGGCGGGACTGAAAATCATCAAGGGCTACACGGCTATCGATTTCTCCAACGAGCGTTTCCGCAAATACAACCGCCAGTATTCAAAGCTCCGCACCTCGATGTTCAGCCGCATCTACAGCGCCTCTCCGATAAGCGAATTCCTTGGCAATGTGGTGGTTGTCGGCATCCTGCTCTTCGGCGCCTATCTCGTCATGCGTGGCGACCACGGGCTGACGGCCGAACTTTTCATCTCCTACGTGATGATGTTCGTGCTGATGATCCCCCCGGCCAACGAGTTGTCGTCGGCCATATCCCAGATGAAAAAGGGTAGGGCATGCGCCGATCGCATCGAGGCCTTTCTGTCGCAAGACGAAGAGGTGGGGATCGAGGACGCCGGCACGCCGTCCAGCGCCGCCCCTGTTACCGACACGGCGGTCGCTCTGCAGCATGTCTCTTTTTCTTATAATCCTGGGGTCCAGGTGCTTCATGATGTTTCTATTGATGTTCCACGCGGAACCACGCTCGCCCTGGTGGGCAGCTCCGGCAGCGGCAAATCGACCATTGCTGATCTGATATGCCGTTTCTATGAGGTCACCGAAGGCAAGATCCTTTTCAACGGGGTGCCGCTGCAAGACATGTCGCTTGAAAGGCTCCGCAGCCGCATCGGGGTCGTGTCGCAGGACACGTTGCTGTTCAACGACACCGTCGAGGCCAATATCGCCTTCGGATGCGCCGGCGCCACCCACGAGCAGGTGCAGGCCGCCGCACAGGCCGCGCAGGCCCACGATTTCATCATGCAGCTGCCACAGGGCTACAACACCAATATCGGTGAGGGCGGCGGCTCACTCTCGGGAGGTCAGCGCCAGCGTATCAGCATCGCCCGGGCGCTGTTGCGCGACCCGGAGCTGCTCATTCTCGACGAGGCCACGTCGGCCCTCGACACCGAGTCGGAACGCCTTCTGCAGCAAACTCTCGACACGGTGCTGAAGGGGCGCACCGCAATCGTCATCGCCCACCGCCTCTCCACGGTGGTCAACGCCGACCGTATCGTCGTCCTCGACGCGGGTCGGGTGGTCGAATCGGGAACCCACCACGAGCTGCTCGCACGTGGCGGGCGATATAGCGAACTTGTGGCTTTACAGTCGTTTGCATGATCATGAAGAGGTTTGTTCATCTGGCGCTGTTGTTGCTGTGGTGCCTGCCGGCCATCGGGCAGGACCCTGTGGCGCTATGCTCCGATTGGGTCGCCACCGTCGATGGTCCCACGCAGCAAATCGTCCTCCGCTGGCGCCCCACCGACGACACCATGGCCATGGGCTACCATATCTGCACCGGCACCCCCTGTCTCGACTACGACACCGTCTTCGGCCGTTTCGACACCTCCTATGTCTGTGCCGACCACGACCCGCTGACACCCCACACCTACCGCCTCCATGTCTTCGACAGCGCCTATAATGTCAGTGCCCTCACCCCCTCTTTCGGCAACATGGTTCTCTCCGCCGACGTGCCCCAATGCGAAACCACCGTCCAAATGCAGTGGACCCCCTACACGGGCATGCCCACGGGCCTCTACCGCTATTCGCTCATGGTATGGCTCGAACCCTTCTCCGACGATTATTCCGAGCATTATTATACCGACAGCGCCGGCACCCGCAGCTTCCGCTTCATCCTCCCCGAGGGCACCACTCGCGTCCACGCCAAGGTGCTCGCCATCAGCAATAGCCGCACCATCATCTCGCAGTCCAACATCGTCAGTGTCGAACGCCTCACCGTCGACAGCGCCCGCTTTGTCGAGATCTCCGATGTGGTCTACGACAGCGTGGGCACCAGGGTCAATCTCCGATTTCATGTCGACACATCCTACCACGTCGATTCTTACACCCTCTGGCGCAGCGTCGACGGCTCTCCTTGGGCCCGCATCGCCACCATTGCGCCCGACGGCGAGTTCCCCGTGTACGAGGACCGCGATATCAACCCCTACGATTCGCTCCATTGCTATCAGCTCTCTGTCAGCGACGCCTGCGGCATGAACGAGAAGTATTCCGAAACCCGCTGTGTCGTCGTCCCCGACCCGCCGCCTCCCGCCATCGCCATCCCCAACGCCATCAAGGCCGGCGACCCCGACAACGGCATCTTCTGCCCCCGCGTGCGGGGCTTGAAGGGCAACCTCTACGAACTCAATATCTACAACCGCAGCGGCAGCCTCATCTTCACCACCACCGACCCCGCCCGCGGCTGGGACCCCAACGCCGAGCCCCGCGCCCCTCAGGGGGTCTACGCCTACCATCTGCGACTCCGTTTCAACGACAATCGCATTAAAACCTACGCCGGTTCCATACTGGTCATTCGATAAACCCCCATCCCATTTCCATGAAAGTAGCACTCTATCTCCGCAATATCGCCGATGCCGACAAGCCCAGCCTGCAGCAGTTGACCAATGCCCTTCAGGCACGCGGCATCGATGCTGTCACCGTGTCCGAGGGCGACACTGTCGACAGTTTCGACTATCTTTTCTCCATCGGCGGCGACGGCACTTTGCTCAGCTCGGTGCAGTTCGTCCGCAGCAGCAACCCCGCCAATTTTCCGCCCGTTTTGGGCATCAATTTCGGCCATCTCGGCTTCCTGACAACCGTCGGCAGGGAAAACCTCGACGGCATGGTCGACGACCTCCTGGCGGGCCGTTTCTCTCTCGAAAAACGCACCCTCCTCCAGGTCGAAACCGGCGACGACGCCCCTCACTATGCCCTCAACGAGGTCTTTGTCCACCGTTCCGAAGGCTCCTCTCTCCTTCGCACCGTCGTCTATGTCGACGGCCTCTATGTCGCCACCTATGCCGGCGACGGCGTCATCGTCGCCACACCCACCGGCTCCACCGCCTATTCCCTCAGCTGCGGCGGCCCCATCCTCACCCCCGACTCGGGTTGCTTCGTCATCACGCCCATCGGCGCCCACACGCTCACCCTGCGCCCTATCATCGTCCCCGACACCGCCCGCCTCAGCCTCCTCACCTCGGCCGGCAACACCTCCGACACCATCACCCTCGGCATGGATTCGCGCCGCTCTACCATCGCCCCGGGCGACGGCGTCACCCTTGCCCGCGCCCCCTTCAGCATCAGCCTCATCCGCATGAACACCCAGAACTTTTTCTCCGCCATCCGCGACAAGCTCATGTGGGGCACCGAGGTACGCCCCTGATTGGCACGCTATTTGCTGCTTACTCTGTTATGGACAAGATGATTTTCACCGCCGACCGCACCTCGCTCGCCGAGGGCGACATCATCGGCATCACATGGGACTGCTCCGGCGCCGACAGCGTCAACCTCACCATCGACAACGGCTATAAGGCCTCCTCTATGGCCCTCGACATCGCCGGCAACAAGCGTTTCCGCCTCAACCGTTCCAAGGGCCGCACGCGCCTCACCATCACGGCTTCCGTCGCCGGCAAGGACTATTCCAAGACCATCAAGGTCAAAGTCGCTCCGATGCCCGTCACCCACGCCGAAACCGTCGACCGCAACGGCCGCTCCGTAGGCCCTCTCCGCCAGTGGCTCGACCGTCTCGGCCCCCGCTGGCAGTCCGCCCGTTCCCGTCTCCGCCTCTCGTGGCAGGCCATGTCGCCCGCCAAGCAGTTGGCCACCCGCATCCTCCTGATCATTGCCGCCATCATGCTGCTGTCCGCCCTTTGGCCGGCGTTCCTCTTCATCGGAATGACAGGCCTGGCCATCTACCTCTTTTGGGTCGTCTGGAAGCGTTAGGCCTCTCCCGTAAACTTCAATAAATAAGGGTGACGCCGCAGCCTCATCGGCTGCGGCGTCACCCTGTTTTTGTGCACTCTCGCTCCTACCAGCGGTGGTAGTGCACCCGGGAGGCATCCCATTTGTCTTTGGGCTGTGTCTCCCCGCTAGGCACGCCGATGGGCACCACAGCATACGGCACCACCGTGGCCGGCAGGCCCAGGGCGGCACGGATGGGGTCCATCCGATCGGCATAGGGGTAACAGGCGGTCCAGCAGGCACCCAGGCCGTAGGCTTCCACTGCCAGCAGCAGGTTCTCCGTGGCGGCACCCAGGTCGTCGCGCCACAGCGGGTTCACCTGCGCCACTTCGGGACCGTCCGGATCTTCGCGCGTGGGTCCCATGTGCACCGTGTCGGCACAGAGAATCACGATGGCTCCGGCCTGCTTGTACATCCGCATGTTGAAGTTGTCGCCGAAGATGGACTCAAGGTCCTGGTCAGGGGTCACCACCACAAAACTCCACGGACGCCAGTCTCGGCCACTCGGGGCGGCCTGCGCGGCTCGCAGCAGCTTCTCCAGCGTCGCGCCGGGAATGGTGTCGCCGGTGTACTGGCGCACACTCTTGCGGCTCAGGATGTTCTGCATCACGGTCTCGGCAGGGTCGGCCTGCACGGGCTCCTGTTTGTTGCAGCAGGCGGCCACGGTCAGCGCGGCAGCCAGCATAAGGATCACTTTCTTCATTTGTACTGTATTGTTGATTGGTTTGTGTCGTTAGTGGCGCCGCTGGTGGTGTCCACCTGTTCGGGCATGGGGTCACCCTCCAGCGGATCCGGTTCTATATCCCCTTCGGTGGTGGTGCAGGCGGTGAAGGCCGCCAGGCTCATGGCCACGCCTGCCACGGCGGCAGCCTTGCCCAGGGTCATCCGGCGGTGCAGCTCCTGCTCCAGATATCTCACCTCAGCCTCGCATCTCGGACAGGTGCCGTCGCACGGGCCGTCGTAGTGGCACTCGTGCTGCTCCAGCGGGATGTCGTTCTCTTCGGCCACACGCTTGCGTATGGCCTTCAGCTCCTTGCAGATGCTCTTTCCGTTAGTCTTCATTGTCTGTTTTATTAAATTGGTCCATACTGTCAACACGGGTATCCAGCGCCAACTTGTCGGTGGCGTTGAGGGCGCTGACAACAGGCTGGCCCGTACGTTGTTCTATCTCACGGCGGGCGGAACCTGCGACGTTGCCGCCCTCAATGGCGATATCGCGGCTCTCGGCAAAGGTCTCCGGTTGACGACTGCGTGAGATGGCGGTGGTGCTAACCTCGGCAAGCATGTTGAGCACCAACTCAAGGTTGGTCATATTGTCGCGAAGGTTCTCTTTCTTCAGTCCTTTCACCTCCTTGTAGTCTCGCACCGTGAGTCCACTCCACGCACGGGTCATCTCGTTGGTCAGTATGGCATAGTCGCGTTCCTGGTCAATGCCGCGAGCCTTCCATTCGTCTGTCAGCTCTTTGCGCATCTCTATGGATTGCAGCCGCTGGTTTATCCACCCTTCGCTGTACCCTTTGGCACGGTAGAAGTCGGCACCGCGCACGATGGCCCTCTCCGGGTCGGCAATCTCGTCCAACCGCTCGGCACCCACCTGTGCCAACCACTGCTTGAAAGGCTCTGCTTTGGGGGAAGGAATGGACTGGACAATACGCAGAAGTTGTTTTGTGTCAGCAACATCTGTTTTATAACTTTTGCCGTCAGATGAGACCATTTTCAGTTGGTTACAATTTGTAACCGACTGGTTGCCCTCTTTCTTCAAACGGTGTTTCAACACCTTCCAGTAGTTTCGTGGGTTGGGACTGTCTGTCAGCGCCCCGACAACATCCACCACCGAGAAGTACCACTCCTCTTTTTCCGCATCCCAATGGGTACGCACTTTCTTGTCTTGGAATATCTGAACCTTATTCACTATATATCAAATACTTTTCTCTAATCTTCTTGAACTCTTCAAGCCCCGGCTGCCACGTGGCGCGGATCTCCTCCTCGCTCATGCCGCTCTCTATCTGCTTGCGCAGGTCGCCGCCTCCGGCCAGCTTCTCGAAGAAGTTGCTCTTCAGGAAAAACTGCCCTTTCGGTACGCGGCGGTACATCTCCATCAGGTATTTCAGGCTGAACTGCGCCGGAGCCTCCTCCTGCCGCAGGTCCAAGGTGTCGGCGCCGTAGGTGACCCACTCGAAGGGCCAGTCCGTGCCGCGCCCCACGCCGCAGTGGGTGCCCTCGAAGAGGCAGAGGCTCGGGTAGAGGGCCACGGCATGCGCCGTGCGCAGGTTCGGCGACGGCGCCACCGGCAGCTCATAGCCCACCGAGTCGCGCCGGTAGCCCTCCATCGGCACCACCGTAAGGTCGCACCGGATGCCCCCTTTCAGCCACCCCTCGCCGTTGATCATCTGGGCATATTCGCCTATCGTCATGCCATATACGATAGGCACCGGATGCATGCCCACAAACGAGCGGTATTTCGCCGTGTCCAGCACCGGCCCGTCCGCATAGTGCCCGTTGGGGTTCGGACGGTCCAGCACCACCAGCGGGATGCTCCTTTCCGCACAGGCCTCCATCACGTAGTGCAACGTGCTGATATACGTGTAGAAACGGCACCCCACATCCTGCAGGTCAAACACCACACAGTCCACCCCCTGCAGCTGCTCCGGCGTGGGCTTCTTGTTCTTGCCGTAGAGGCTGATGATGGGCAGCCCCGTCTTGGGATCGCTGCTGTTGTCGACATGGGCCCCCGCCGCCGCCGTGCCGCGGAAGCCGTGCTCGGGGCAGAAAATCTTGGTCACATGGATGCCGCAAGCCAGCAGCGTGTCCACCAAATGGGTACTCCCCACGATGGAGGTCTGGTTCCCCACCACGGCCACCGCCGTCTCTCCGTCCACAATCTTCTCTTTGCCCATCAGCACCTCGGCACCCGTCCGCAGCCTCTGCGCCTGCACCGCGCCTGCCTGGGCCCTGCCGGCCGTCTGCGCGTGGCAGGAGGTCAGCGTCATCGCGGCAAACCACACCAACAATATGATCCTCATCTGTTTCATATTGCTGGTATAACGCTTTGTCCCGCAAAATATTGTCTTCGCCTACTTCTTCGGCCGGAAAATCATCTTGCCGTATTTCTCCTCGTAGCTCGGGTCCGGCAGCTCCACCCAGGTGAGCTCCTGCCGTTGTGCGTCGTAGGTGAATTTCTGGTCCGGCATGCTCGTGCGCACATACGACGGTGTCCCGTCGGGGAACACGAAGCTGATTACGCCCGTCCGTCCGTCAAAGGTGTAGCGGATCCCCATCTGGCTGTTGCTGCTCTGCGATGTGCCGTCGATCACCACATAGCCGTCCACCAGATACATCCCTGTGCTGTCCGTCTCGAACTGCAACGTGTAGTCGTTCACCCGCGTGAAGGCCAGCCCCATGATAGTGTCGGTGCCTTCGAAGTGATACACCCATTCCGTACCTGCCAGGGCTCCCTTGCCGCCGGGTTTTCCTTCGCTCTCTTCCGCCGTGCATCCCACGGAGATGAACATGGCTGCCATAAGCAGCATTGTCGTGATCTGTTTCTTCATTGTCGTTGCTATTTTTTGTGGTTGATAATTTGGTTCATTTGGTTGCGGTGCACCTCAGCGAACATGGCCTCCATCTGCGCTTCTGTCTCCAGGTGGAACACGCACACCGTCTGTCGGCTGTAGCAGGCGGCCACGCAGTCATACACCCCGAAGTCCCTCATCTCGACTTCCCTCTCGGGATGTTCGCGTGTCGAGTAGCGAAGGTGTATGTCGGCAGGCTCCACGCCCAGCCGCCGCAGGGCCTCCACGGGTTGCTCTCTGATGTTCAGCTCGCTCTTCAGCCGCGCCCACGCCGCGCTGTCGGTGGCATGCAGCAGCGTGACGTCGATGCGCTCGTCGTTGTCGAAGCGCATCCGCCGCACAAAGTCGGCCTCGATGTCCTCTGCTTGCTCGTAGTGCTTGTATAGCACACTCGTCTCTCCCGACGGGAACAGACATCTCCAGTATTTCGCCGCCGCCACGCCGCCTACGCACAACGCCGCCAGCACCGCCATCACGATCACGCTTCTTTTCATATCGTCGTTTTCAGTTTGGAATACACTTCCTCGATGCTCTCGCACACTGCCGCCGCCGGCGACGCGTGGTTGCCTCGGGCATAGTCATAGCGCGGCGCCGGCATGAAGGCACTCGCCGTGAACGTCAACATCCCCAGCACCGCGCAGGCCACCGCGGCCCGTTGCAGCCGGGCCTGCCGCAGCGCGCGGCGCGTCTCGCGCGTCTGCATCAGCCCGCGCGTCAGCCTCTCGGCTTCATGCCGCAGGTGCTCTTCGTGCATATATCGCTCAAGGTCTTCAAATTTCATGGCTATAGGGTGTTATAGGTTTCGTTGTATAGGGTCCTCAGCCGCTGGATGATGCGGTGCAGCCGCACGCTGGCGGCATCGGCGCTGATCGAAAGCTCCTGTGCGATCTCTTTCACCGCATATCCGTCCATGTATAGCGCCAGCAGCCGCTGGTCGCCCTCCGCCAGTCGCTGACGCATCTCCTCAACGATCTCTCGCGCCGGGTTGCCGTTCTCTTCTGCCAGCGGCATCGTCTCGTCCAGCGCCACCGTCTCCACGCGTCGTTTGCGCCGCAGGTTGAATAGCGTCCTTCGCGCCACCAGCAGCACCCACGTTCGCTCTTCCGCCTCGCTGGCGTCGGCCCGTCGCTGCCCCGCTGCACGAAGCAGCGCCAGCACCACCTCCTGCATCAGGTCCCGCGCCTGCTCGCCATCGCCCCACGACTGCCGCAGGCAAAGACGCCACAGCTCCCGCTGCCGCCGTCGCAGCAGCCGCTCAAAGTCGCTCTCTATGTCCTCACGGTGCGTCATGCATATATATAATACTCCTCCCACGGCACGAATCTTACATCAGCCTTCGGTTTTTAACAAAAAAAAAGTCCCTCCGGCTGGGGAGGGACCATCTCTTTTTCTTGCTGCAAGGTTTCAGTTCTTTCCCGTGTGTCCGAAGCCGCCGCTGCCGCGCTCGGTGTCGCTCAGCTCCTCCACCTCGACAATCTCGGCCTGCTCGCATCGCGCGATCACCATCTGCGCGATGCGCTCGCCGTCGCCAACCACGAAGTCTTCCTGCGACAGGTTGATCAATATCACGCACACCTCGCCACGGTAGTCCGCGTCGATGGTGCCGGGCGAGTTGAGCACCGTGATGCCCTTCTTCAGCGCCAGGCCGCTGCGCGGACGCACCTGCGCCTCATAGCCCGCCGGCAGCTCCATGAAGAGGCCCGTCTTCACGAGTCCACGCTGCATGGGTTTCAGTGTGATTGGCCCCTCAGGCAGATAGGCCCTCAGGTCCATCCCCGCCGACTGCGCCGTCTCGTACTTCGGCAGCGGATGGTGCGAGGTGTTTCTCAATTTCACTTTCATCGTTCGCTATTTCTTCGTCAGCACCTCGTCGATCATGCCGTACTGCAGCGCCTCCTCTGCCGTGAACCAGTGGTCACGGTCGCTGTCTTTCTCCACCTGCTCGTAGGGCTGGCCGCTGTGCTTGGCAATGATCTCATACAGCTCTTTCTTCAGCTTCACAATCTCGCGCACCGTGATCTCCATGTCGGTGGCCTGTCCGTCGGCGCCGCCCATCGGCTGGTGTATCATCACCCGCGCATGCGGCAGGGCGCAGCGGCGCCCTTTCTCTCCGGCACACAGCAGCACCGAGGCCATCGACGCGGCCAGCCCCGTGCAGATCGTGCTCACCTTCGGCTGGATATACTGCATCGTGTCATAGATGCCCAGTCCCGCATACACCGACCCTCCCGGCGAGTTCAGGTAGATCTGTATGTCTTTCTGCGGATCCACACTCTCAAGGAATAGCAGCTGCGCCTGGATCACATTGGCCGTATAGTCGTCTATGGCGGTCCCCAGGAAGATGATGCGGTCCATCATCAGGCGGCTGAACACGTCCATCTGGGCCACATTCAGCTGGCGCTCTTCCACAATATACGGGGTCAACGATGCATTGATGGCCGACGTGTATTTGGCCATCGTCGTGCTGCTGATGCCACGGTGCTTCGTGGCGTATTTCTCAAATTCTGTCATAACGTGTATTGCTGGTTGTAGTTTACGGATATTTTCGCTGCAATTTTAACGCCAAACGGCCGCTTTTATTGCCCTCTGTCATAATTTTGGCAGACGTTTCGCCAACAGCTTGATTTCCAACCTCTCCCACCAAGCCCCTCCAACCCCCCTCCAACCCCTCCCCATCCTCTCCTGCCTGTCCACCTTGTCACGACCCTGATTTTCTGCTTGTTACCTCCCTCTTACCTCCCTCTTGCCTCCCTCATGCCGTCTTACATCTTACCTCTTACATCTCCCCCCCCCCATACGTTCAGGGCCGCAGGCATCACGCCTGCGGCCCCGAATTCGGAATATAAGATGATGTGTTGTTTTTCCTCACTTCAGCAGCACCACCTTGCAGGCGGGCCAGGGCCCCACCTTCACAAGGTACACGCCGCTGCCCAGCGCGCCCGTGTCGATGCGCACCTCACCGTCGCCGCCGTCGCCGCCGCGCGCCACAACGCGCCCCTCAACCGAGTACACCAGCACCGGCTCGCCTGCCGTCCGGCTCACCACAAGGGTGTGGCCTGCCAGCGTCACACGCGGCGCGTCAGCGTCGAGGTCGTCGATGCCTTCGGTGCCGGTGGCTTCGAAGTAGGCTGTCAGCAGGGTGTCCGAGCTCACCACAATCTGCCGCACGGCATGCGTGTCGCGGTCGCTCCACTGCACGAAGCGGAAGCCGTCGTAGGGCTGGGCGACGATGTCTACGGTGTCGCCTTCACGATAGCTGCCTTCGCCGCCGACGGTGCCCATCGTGCTGTCGCATGTCAGCCGCACGGTGTACATCCTCACGGTGTCGGGCGTATGCGGTATGCGTGTGCTGTCCACCTCCACCAGGATGTTGTCAAGGTGCAGATAGACGTTGTCGCCACCTTGGCCGTTCTCCACACAGAAGCCGAAGCGGATATTGCCGGTCAGGCTGTCGGGCAGGGCCAGCAAGGGATGCCAGCCCAGCGAGTCCATGGCCTCCATCAGGTTGCCGCCGGACGCGCCTCCCCAGCCGCCCAGCAGCTGCCAGCTGGCGCCGTTGTCGTGGCTGTAGGCCACGCTGAGGCGGTTCCTGTCGGACAGGCTGTCAGGCCTGTTCTCTCCCATGCCGTATGTAAGCCTGATGTCGAACGACAGCTGTGCAGGGTCGGCCACTTCCACCAGGGGCGTCACAAGCCATTCATGCTCGTCGTAGTAGGCCAGCGGCACGCGTATGGCGAACAGGCTGCCGTAGATGTTGTACACGCTCCACATCGAGTATCCATAGCCGAGGCTATGGCCGGCGGTAGCGATGCTGTCGATCCATCCTTGGGCATGTCGCCAGCATGTGGCGTCGGCGTTTGTATAGTATCCGGTGAAGGTCTCGGAGTAGGGGAGGGGGGCTGGAGCGCAGTCGGTGACGAAAGTGTCGATGCGCACCCATTCCGAGCTGTCGGCAATGCCGCACAGTCCCCGCACCCATGCATGGTGGGGGGTGCCCGGGGTCAGGTTGTGGAGAGTCACCAGGGTGTCGTCGACCACTGTCGCCGTGGCGTTGCTGCTGTCCGACATGGTGCTGTACCGCACCTCGTATCTGTCGGCACCCGAGCCCGTCCAGCGCAGGCTGACGCTGTCGTAGCCTACCGTCACCACCTCAGGATGGGAAGGACGGTGGCATGTGGTTATGGCCGAAATCTCAATGTCGTCGATATAGAACGAGGCGCCATGGGTGGTAAAAAAGGCCAGGCTGACGGTGTCGGCGCCAGGCAGGCTGTCGAGATAGGCTTCATGGTGGCTCCATGTGTAGTTGTTTTCACCCGTGCCGTTGAACACCAGCAGGGGCACAAGGGTGGTCAGGTCCGAGATGTCGGTCATGATGCCGACCACAAGGGTCGAGTCGCGGAAGCTGTGGCGCTCCCAGAAGCCTACATACAGGCCACTGGCGGGAAAAGCGAAGCGTGGCGTGAGGGCAAGCAAGGTGTCGTCCGAGAAGCCCCACAGGTCGAGCGCGGCGCTGCCGCTGTGGGCTGTGCCATAATTCTGCACACGCGGATAGCTGCTGTTGCTCATCGGGGTCATCCAGCACGTGGGCATGGTCTCGCCGTCGCCGACGGTCTCAAAGTCTTCCACGAGGGGCAGCGCTGCCGCCACACAGGGCGTGGTGAACACCACCTGCCGCAGCTCGCCCAAGGTGCCGTCGCTGCACACGGCGCGCACGCCGGCGGTGTAGCCTTGCTGCGGCATCAGGCCGGTGAACAGGTAGTGGCTGTCGGCTACGGCCGTAGCCACCGTCGTGCCGTCAAGCAGCACCTGATACAGGCCGCTGTCTCTGACGGTGCTCCAGGCCAGGTCGGCCGACG
This sequence comes from uncultured Bacteroidales bacterium, assembly GCA_937886715.1. Lineage (GTDB taxonomy): Bacteria > Bacteroidota > Bacteroidia > Bacteroidales > P3 > Colimorpha. The sequence goes on from CAKZZD010000019.1 coordinate 89,333, forward strand.
TGGAGGCCACCTGCCGCATGTGCGGCGCGATGGGCTGGGGACAGTTGAAGGTGGAGGCGATCTCGATGTCGTCGAAGTATAGGTTGCCGCTTTTCGCGCGGATCACGAAGCACACGGTGTCGGGCAGCGGCGTGGCGAAGGTGTCGGTCATGATGTCCACATGGGTCCATACAAAGTCGCCGCTGCTGTTAAGGCGGGCCGACGTGTAGAAGGGCACGAACGAGGCGGTGTCGTCGGGCGTCGTCTGGAATCCGGCTTGCACATGGCCGGCGTTATAGTATCCTCTTGGCAGATACCAGAAGCTGATATGCAGTGCGTCGGAGGGTGTGGCGATGCGCGGTGTGGCGATGTACAGCATCTGCTGGTCGGTGTAGTGCATCTGCAGCATGGCGCTGCCGCTGTGGGTGTCTGTTCCGTAGCCGCCAGGGCCGCTCACTGTGGGGTTGTTCACCGGGTCGTAGCTGCTGCGGGGGGCACGCGCGGTGACGGTCAGGCAGGGGTGCGTCGTGCCGATGGCCAGGTCGTCGAAGGTCTCGCTCCAGGGCAGTCGCAGCATGCTGTCGCATTCGGTGCGGAACCCGGCGACAAGGGCTTGCGAGGTGTCGCCCGAGGGGCACAGCGTGCGTACAGCGAGGGTGTAGTGCTGCGACGGCACAAGGCCGCCCAGGGTGACGAGGGTGTCGCTGGTGGTCAGGCAGGGGGTCCCGTCGAGGCTTAGCAGCATCGTGGCGCCGCTGTCGGCAGGAGTCAGCCGCACGGTCGCCGACGAGGCGTCCACGCTGTCCACCACTGCGGCCACAGGCCGCGGGCAATAGGCGATGCGCTCAATGGTCAGGTCGTCAATCAGGAAGATGTAGTTCGGGGTATAGCGGAAGGCCAGCCGCACCGGGCCTGCAATGTCTATCGTGTCGGTGTAGAAGTCGGCCTGGTACCATACATAGTCGCTGCCGGCCGTGTATTGGCGGACCACATGGAACACGCCGGCCGTGTCAAGCAGCCCCACCTGCAGGGGGTCTTGGATGCCGGAGGGGCTCATGTACCAGAAGCTCACGTGCAGCTCTCTCGACGGTGCCGGCAACGGCGCCGAGACGATGCCGGTGGGACCGCAGCCGCCACCAAACTGCAACGCGCGCGCTCCGCCATGGACTCCGCCGTAGAGATAAGAGTTGTTCCCCTCCACGATGGCGGGTCGCACTCCCGTCGATACGGTGCACGAGTCGGTACGGCTCCACCAGGTGGGCAGGCCATGGGCTTGGGCTACCTCAAAATCGCAGCTGTAGGGCAGCCATAGGGCGGTGGTGGTGTCGACGGTGCAGAAGTCTATCGATTGCGACACCATCGTGTCGCCCGAGCTGCACACCGAGCCCACACTCACCGTGTAGAAGTGGTTCGACACCAGCCCTGTGAAGAGGAAGGTGGTGTCGGTGGTGAGGGGATAGCCCGCACCGTCCAGCATGGGGATGTAGCCTGTCGAGTTCTCGGCCGAGTGCCAGCGGATGCGGGCGCTGCTGCCGTCGACGCTGTCAACGGCCACGCCCGTGGGACGTCCGCACACCGTGCTGCCGTAGGTGAAGGTGAGCTTGGGCAGGAAGTTGTGTCGGTCGGTATAGGGGGTATAGCTGTCCACAAAGATGCACGAGGCGTTGCTCCGCGTGATGCCGTAATAGGTCATGTAGTACGACGATGTGCTGTTGCCGTCGATGGTGATGTCTACCAGCAGGTCGCCGCCGTCGTAGTAGTAGGGCTGGTCCAGCTGCAGCGCATAGCCGCCGGCCACGGCTTCAAACGAGCCCACGAGCACCTCCGTCAGCTCCGGCGTGCTCATCAGGCTGTTGCTGCTGAACGTGCTGTATGGGGCCTCGCCCAGGCGCACCGTGAAGGTGGCGGTCCATACGAAGGTGCTGGCCGCCGTGTAGAAGCGCAGCTCGGTGATGTATTGTCCCACCAGCGAGGTCAGCATCGAGGCGGGATACACCATCTGTGAGTGTGCCGGACAGGTGTATGTCGACATGGGGATCGCCATATTCTGCTGCGTGCCGTTGGCCACGGTCAGCTGTGAGGCGTATGTCGGGACGGCAATCCACAGCAGTATGGCAGCGATAATTGCGCTAATCTGGGTCTTCATATCTCTTCCTTATTGGATAATCAGTTTCTTGACGCTATGCGAGGCTTCGTGGCGCACAAAGTAGACGCCCCGGGGCAGATCGCCGACAGGCATGGTCTGCTTGCCGCTGTCCACATGCCAGCGGGTCATCACCCTGCCGCTCACATCCATCATCACCAGGCTGCCGGGGTGTGTGCTCTGCACGGTGACGCTGACAGTGGCCGGGTTGGGGTAGATGTCGAAGTCGACCGCAACGGTGGGACTGTCGCCGATGCCTTCCGTGCTGTCGGCCACCCATTCGAAGCGAGCCACGAGGACGGTGTCCGAGGTCACCGCGATCTGGCGCGGATTGTCGCTGCTGCCGTCGCTCCAGCCGGTGAAGGCCCAATGGCCGCCGCTGGTGGCGGTGTCAACGAGGAGGTAGCCTATCTCCACGGTGCTGCCGTCGGCATAGCGGCCGCTGCCATAGGTCTCGCAGATGTCGGCCGGCTCGGCGCTGACGCTGACGGTGCGCCACACGGTGTCGGGGGCGAGGGTCGTGAAGGTGGCATAGAAGGCGGTGTCGCAGGTGACGACGATGCTCCGCAAGGCATGGGTGTCGCCGTCGTTCCATGTGTCGAAGCGGTAGCCGCTGTGGGGGATGGCCAGGAGGGTCACGGTGCTGCTGTCAGCATAGACGCCGCTGCCATACACGGTGCCCATCGTGCTGTCGTAGCCTACGTTGACGGTGTGTTGCGCAGGCAACGCGGTGACGAAGAGCGAGTCAAGGGCGCCGCCGCCGTCGGAGGCCCAGCGGAAGGCCACAGCGAAGTCGCCCAGGCTGCCCAGACTGTCGGTGGTGAACTCATACCAGGTCAGTCCGCGGTTGTTGTAGGTGATGGTGCTCATCGCCACGAAGGTCGTGGCGTCGCTGGGGTCGGTCATGATGCCGGCAGTGACGATGCCGTCGTGGCTGGCCTGCCCCTTGAAGCGTATGCGGGCACCCTGGGTGGGGATGTCCAGCACGGGCGTCATAAGGTAGCTCGTGAAGCTGCCGCTCCATGTTTCGTAGCTCGAGAAGTTCATCACGGTGAGGGCTCCGTCGCTGAACGACGAGAAATGCACATTCGATTCTCCTATCGAATCCCAGCATTGCGGCAGGCCCAGCGTGTCGCCGTAGAGGGCGGCGGCGTAGTCGAATTCCTCGAAGTAGGGCAATTCTTCGCTGGCGGTGCAGAGGGTGCGGAAGTGGATGGTGGCGGCATCGGCGGTGTCGCCGGCGCCACAGATCTCACGCACGTCGGCCCGATAGTGTCGGCGGTGGTCAAGGCCGGTCAGGGGGTAGCTGCTGGCGCTGGTGACGCCTTGCAGCTGGCCGTCGACATACACGGCGAAGGTGTGGCTCGGGTCGTTGGCGGTCCACTGCAGCGTGGCCGACGTGTCGGTGACGGCGGTGGCCGTCAGCGCCCGCGCCGGGATGCAGAAGTCTACGGCGTTCAGGTCGAACTCGCGCAGGTCGATGATGCCGGAGAGGATCCTGACGACGATGTGGTCGCCCGTGCCGCTGTAGTGGTTGAAATATATGGTGTGCTCGTGGTTGCCATACACGGTCGAGAGGGTGATGGTGTCCACCCACACCGTGTTGCTGCCGTCGCCGTCACACACGCCGATGGCGTAGGTGTCGTTGTAGTATGTCGAGCTGCCGCCATAGGTGCGCACGGTGGCATACAAATTGGCGAAGTTGTCGGCCACCAGCGGCGAGATCACCTGTTTGCCCGAGCCCATGTAGAGCCCGTAGGAGGAGCTGTGCGAGATGTCCGGGTCGAGGGTCCAGCAGGGGATGTCGGCGTTGCGGAAGTCGATGTGGTAGGGCACCACGATCTCTCCGCAGGGGGTGGTGGCACCGATGGCGGTGCTGTAGAGGGCCGTGCCGTCGCAGAGCGAGGCCACACGGAATTCGTATGGAGTGACGGAGAGCAGCCCGCCCACGGTGTAGTGTGTGGCACTGGTGGTGTCGGCCACGGTCCAAGTGCTCTCTCCGGCGATGCGGTATTCCACCTGCCACAGGGTCTCTGTGCCTTGCGGCTCCCAGCCGAGGCTGACGCTGTGGGTGTCGGTCGCCACCACGGCCACCGAGGGCGCCAGGCAGATGCCTTCGGCACAGCCGCCCAGCAGTCGGATGTCGGGAATGTCGCCAGTGGTCGTCCACGCGAAGTTGAGGGTGGCAGGGTTGATGGTGCCCGAGACAAAGTCGGCCGACTGCACAAAGTGGGTGCAGCCGCTGTCGGCATGCACGCCGAAGTAGCGTCCGGAGTAGGCATTGGTCGGCCGTTCCACCAGGGTGACGATCAGGTTGCTCGTGCCGTCATGGGTGAAGATGCTGTCGAAGTGGAGGGCCACCCAGCCGGTCGAGCTGATGGTGATCTCTTTGTTCAGCGCCACGGCGCTGAGGCTGGTCGACGTTATCGGCGCCGTCAGGCTGCTCGAGTCGGTTTCACCGACGTAGATGTCGAATTTGTATTGTGCCGAGTTGGAGAAGGGCTGGCTGAACTGCGACACCCTCAGGGCGATGCCGTAGAGCGTGTCGACACCCGCCGCAAACGTGGCCGGATACAGCACCTGGCTGTAGTTATTGCTCCAGAAGTTGTCCATGAACCGGGCATTGGTGCTGGTGCTGTTGCCGGTGGCTTCGGCACACACGTGGCCAGGCATCAGGAAGGGTGCCGTGAGGGTGGCGTGGGCCTCGGCGTTGCCGCACAGGGTGCGGGCGGTCAGGCTGTAGCGGTGGCCGGCGGCAAAGCTGTGCATGAGGCTGGTGCCCGTCACGGTGTCGGCCCAGACGCTGCCGGCGGTGAGGTCCGCTATCTCAAGGGCCACACCCGTCGGCGTGGCCTCGCCGCCATCGTCAAACTGCCAGCTCACCAGACCTGTCTCATCGGCCGTCAGGGCGGTCAGCGGTGTGCAGTACACAAGGGTGCGGAAGGGCACATAGCCCGAGGCATGGCCCACCTCGCTGCCCACGTGTGCGGTGACGCTGAAGCTGTAGTCGTGGTCTTCCTCCAGTCCACAGACGGTGAGGCTGGTGTCGGCCACCAGGGTGTCGGCCACGCCAGGCACTTCCACATGGTAGGCGGTGGCTCCATCCACAGGATGCCAGCGCAGCGTGGCGCAGCTGGCGGTCAGGTTGTCGGCCGTCAGGCCCGACGGCGCGAGGATGTTGTTGTCGATGAACACCTGTATGTTGTCGATGGCCACACCCCACCACGAGCTGTTGTGCTGCCAGCGCAGCGCGATGCGTGCGTTGGGGGCTGTGACGCTGTCGAAGGTCACGGTGTCGCGACGGTAGCTGCCGGTATGGGCCGGCAGAACCCGCAATACATGGAACATGGTGTCGTAGTATCCCACCATGAGGGTGCCGTTCGTGCTGCTCTCGTGGCGATAGTCCAGCGCCAGCGACAGCCGCTGCAGGCTGTCTTCAAAGGCCGGCAGCAGCACCTCGGTCTGGTTGGCATAGCCGCTGCCGGTGTTTCCGGCAAGCATCAGCAGGGCGTTGTCGGGCAGGTTGCTGAGGTATTGGTAGCCGCCGGTGGTGATCACATGGGGGGCATAGGTGGCGTTGCTGCCGCTCCACTGGCTTTCCCAGCAGAGGGGCAGGACACCGGCGACGTTGTGCGCCGTGGCAGCGACGCTCTCAAAGTCCATGAAGTAGGGCACCGTCGTGTGGCCACAGTCGGCAATCCTGACCACCGCCGTGGCGGTGTCGGCGCCATAGTGGTTCACGACGATGGCGGTCAGCGTGTCGATGCCGCTGACGGTGTAGACAATGGTAGCTGTGGTTTCGGCAACGGCGAGGGTGGTGTCCAGCAACGTGGAATGCAGCGTCACCTGACGCCCATTCTGCGAACAGTCGTTGAGGACGATGCCGATCGCGACGCTGTCGCCCATCGACGCTTCGCCGGGAGCCGTCAAGGTCACCTCCGGCAGCGGATGCGACGTCACGTCATGGGCCGTCGTGGCGGTGTCGGCGCCGTAGGCGTTGGCGGCGATGAAGGTCACGGTGTCGGCTCCTTCGCGGTCGTACACCATGGCCAGCACGGGCTCAAGGGTCGCGATCGTGGTGTCCATCAGCGTCGAATGCCAGCGGTAGGACAGGCTGTCGCTCACGCAGTTGTTCATGGTGGCAGTATAGGTGGTGGTGTCGCCCACAAAGGCCGCCGTGGCGGTCAATGCAGTCACCTCCGGCACATAGGCGTAGCCCACCCGGAAGTCGGCCACATCGATGCCCGAATGGCGGAGGTAGTTGTTGTTGTCGGTGTTGTTCACCAGGGCGATGTGGATGGTCTGCCCGGCGTATGCCGCCAGCGACCGTTGCAGGTGCTCCCAACGGACGACGTAGAAGTCGTTCGACAGGGTGTCGGTGAACATGGCGGTGTCGCTGCCGCCGGTGGTGCTCACCAGCACCTTCAGGCGCGACGGATAGCTGACGCCGCCAGTGTAGCTGCTCGAGCCATAGATGTCAAGGTCGAAGTTCAGCCCGTCGCCGTCGGCGGGCAGTTGGATGGCGGGGCTCACCAGCCATGTGTTGTAGTGGCTCACGCCGCTGTTGGTGTTGCTTCTCATCGTGGGGCGTGTGCCCACCCATGAGCTGTGCCAGCTGTAGGGCGAATATCTATAGGTGCCGAAGTTCCAGTTGCGCCAGCAGCTCAGGTCGCTGCCCGTGGCGAAGTCTTCTTCGTAGGGCAAGGTGCTCACCACCTGACAGTCTATCACGGTGATGAGGGCGGTGGCGGTGTCGCTGCCGTAGGCATTGCTGGCCACCAGGGTCAGCGTGTCGGTGCCGCCGGCGCTATAGGCCAGCGCCAGGCGGCTGCCTGTGGAGGTGGTGCCCATCAGCGTCGAGTGCCACGTGTAGGTCAGGCCTTCCGTGCTCCCTTCGCTCAGCACAGCCTTCGCACTGTCTTCCAGGTCGGAGGTGTAGGCGGTGGCCGGCACCGCGATGCTCACCACCGGCAGGGCCGTGGCGCGCACCGTCACGTTGTCGATATACAGCGCAGCCGAGGTGTTGCTGTTGTAGGTCATGTTGCGGAAGGCCACATGGACGGTCTGCCCGGCGTAGGCCGCCAGCGAGGCGCTCATATGGTCGAAGGAGGTATAGTTCGCATGGGTGGCGGTGTCGAGGTAGAGCAGGCTGTAGTGCGACGTGTCGGTATAGTCGTCGTCACCTGTCACCCACACGCTGTAGTTCACCGGATGATAGTTGTTTTGGAAGCTCACGTCCCAGAACAGGCGCACGCCCATGCCGCTGTCGGCAGGCAGGCTGATGGCTTTCGACATGATCCAGTTGGGCAGGGTGTCGTAGTTGCTCAACGAGCGCATGGTCTTGGGGTCGTAGCCATAGTATGTGGCTGCTGCCCAGTTGCTGCCTTCGGGTTTATACCAGCAGGTGATGCCTTCGTTGAAGGTCTCGCGCCACGGCAGGGTGGTGGCCGGCGTGCAGTCGATCACCTGCACGGTGGTCCATGTCGTGTCGCTGCCGTAGGCGTTGGTGCCGATCACGCTGATGGTGTCCGTGCCGCCCAGGTCGTAGGTCACCGCCCACTGGCTTCCTGTCGTGGCGCTCTGCCCGGTCAGCGTGCTGTGCCATGTGTAGGTCATCCCCGTCGTGTCGCCGCGCCGCATCGCCACGCTGCACACCGCCGTCGAGTCGGTGCGGGTCTTGGACGGGGCGGTGATGGCGGTCAGCTTGGGCAGGGTGTCGTAGTCCACGGCGATGCGGTCGATGTATTGGTATGAGCGGGTCGTCGTCACGGCCGCATGGAGGGTCTGCCCTGCGTAGGGCGCCAAGGCGAAGGTGCGGGTCTTGAACATGCTGTTGCCGTCTTCGTCGGTGAAGAGGGTGTCGGTGAAGAGCGTCAAGGCGCTGTCGCCCTGCGTCGACACGGTCATGGTCATCCGGCCCCAATAGGTGATCCACAGCGCCAGATGCTCCACTCCCGTCGTCGGCACCGCGATGGCCGGCGTGATGATGCAGGGGGGAAGGCCCGCCGTCGTCGTCGATCGCATGATGTCGTTCTTGGTGATGTAGTTGCCGTCTTCATCTGCGCTGCCGAACGAGTGGTTGGCCTCCAGGTGCCACCAGCCCGTGATTTTCCAGCAGGCGTCGTAGGGTGCGGCGGTGCCCATCGCCACAAAGTCCTCGCTCCAGGGAAAGCTGCTGATGGTGCCGCAGTCGAACACGCTGTAGCTCGCCGTCAGCTCCAGCGAGCCGTAGGCGTTGCTGGCCGTCGCCGTCAGCGTCTCGTCGCCGGCAAGGGGATACACCACGTCCAGCACACTGTCGCTGGTGGTGAAGGTGGTGTCCAGCAGCGTGCTGTGCCAGCTGTAGCTCAGCAGCGAGTCGCTGCCCTGCGTCAGATGCAGGGCCAGGTGCACCGTGTCGCCTGTCGCCACCGCGGTGGAGGGGCTCTCCAGCGTGCCCACCGGTGTCAGGGCGTTGTACATCTTCACATCGCTGATATATAGTGTGCCCGACGTGCTGTTGCGCTGCACGTCGAAGGCGATGTGCACCGTCTGTCCGGCATATTCGGCCAGCGACGCATGGCAATCCTGCCAGGAGGTGGCTAGCGTCGACGTGTACACCGTGTCATAGCCCGCCAGGCTGTCCCACGCGCCGGTGGTCACCAGCACGCGGTAGTTCTGGTTGCCCATCGAGTAGCGCTTGGCGCGCCAGTAGAGCTGCAGGCCCGTCGAGTCGGCAGGCAGCTGCACGGCGGGCGACACCAGGATATGGTGCTTGCTATAAGCCGTGGCGCTGACGAACGGCAAGGTGTTGTTCTCCAGCCCATAGTTCCAGTTGGCATTGCCCAGGTTGCGCCAGCAGTCGAAGTCGGTGCTGAAATCCACCACCCACGGATGGGCGGTGACGACACCGCTGCAGTCCACCACCGTCACCGTCTGCGTCAGCGTGTCGCTGCCGTAGGCGTTGGTCGCTATGAGGGTCAGCGTGTCCACACCGGCAGCGGTGTACACCAGCGTCGCGCTGTCGCCTGTCAGGGTCTGCCCCGTCAGCGACGAGTGCCACGTGTAGGTGAGTCCCGTCGTCGACCCAATGTTCAGGCCCGCCAGCAGCCTGACGGGCTCTGCCACAAAGGCTTTCGAGGGCACATCTGCCCATACATCCGGCAGCGCCATAGGCTGCAGATGGATACCCGTCAGCAGCAAGGCCCAGCTCCAGTATGTGCAGCCCGATGCTGACGAGAGTTGGTAAGTGTTCAGCCCATATTGGCAGAATTCGATGCGGATCACCTGTCCGGCATAGTCGCCCAGATAGAGCGTATCGTGCTGGTAGCTGTCCACCACTTGTCGCATCAGCGTGTCGAACGTCACTCCGTCGGTGGTCACACACGTGCTGTATTCGGCCTGGCAGCTCACCACCGTGCCGTAGATCAGCATCAGCGAGTCGTTCACCGCCGTGGCGGGAATCTCTATCCATGGCGAAATCAGACGGCTGTCGCCTGTGGGGTCGAATTCGCTGTCATACTGGTTGGTGTTCGTGTAGCCGCTCCAGGTGCTGCCTGTGGGCACCGTCCAGCAACATTTGTCGCTCTCGAACGAGAGGGGGGGTGCCCCAATGCACGGTGTCGTTGCATCCCACGGTCTGCCCCTGAGCCCGTAAGCCCATTGGACCCATTAAGCCCATCAGACCCATTACACACAATAGAATAGTCTTCTTCATCATCATGTATGAAATGTTATTTATTATCAACGCGTTTATTTTATATTTATTGTATCATTTTCTTTTCCCGGTGCCGTATGGAGGCCGTTGTCGATGGCACGCATCATGTACTCGTGAATCACATCCGTATGCTGTTGTTCGTTGCGGGTGTGGAAAGCGGCTATCCAGCGGAAGGCGCGCGAGGCAATGACGCAGTCGTTGCTGTCGGCCCCGGGGTCGGCCAGGCGGCTGCCCCACACCTCGGGGTGGTTCGGCGCCGACATCCAGGCGTTGAGGCTGTATTCCGGATCTGCCCGCTGGCCGCCGGCGGCCACCGTGATGGAGTCGATGCGCTCCCACTCGACAAATATCTCCCGCAGCTGGAATTCGTCCAGCACCCACTCCCAACCCTCGTCGGTCAGCGCCTCGAAGACGGTGACGTCGCAGCGGGTGCTGTCGCTGACGGGGAAGTCCTCGACGAAGCCTACGCGCACCCCCTCCACGTCGCGGTAGCGCTGGTAGAGCTCCGAGCCCTCGGCCTCCGCCGGCCGCTGCCGCCACGCCGTGGCACCCGCCAGCAGCAGGAGCAGCACCGCCAGGTATATGCTCACCGATTTTGTCATATCGTATTCTCTTTACACTATATCCCCATCATTTCAGCATTCCGGCCACCGACCTGCTGTCGCAGTTTCCTAGTGCCGTGCAGGCACGGTTCAGCACCAGCGCCTCGTCGCCCGGTATGTTGCACATCACTCGTCGGTCGTCCACCCGTTGCGGTAGCAGCATATACCACCCTATCGGTAGCACCACCGCCACCACCAGCGCCACTGTGCGCCACACACGCCTTCGGCTTGCACTCCACTCGCGTAGGCCCTGGTTCAGCTCGTCGGCCATCGTCTGCAGATGTTCGCGGTCATCGTCGCTCAGCCTTATGTACATATTGTCGTCGTTTCTCATATCCCTTTGTTTTTTCTGATTTTTTCGATTATCCTGTGCCGCAGCATCCCCACGCTTCTTGCCTTGATGCCCAGCAAGCGTCCGATGTCGGCGTGGCTGTATCCGTCCATCATCATCTGCAGCGCCATCCGTTCGCGTTCGTTCAGCCCCTCGGTGGCCTCCTCCAGCCGTTCGCGCAGCTCGTTGTCAGGCGCGGCCGTCTCCAGCTCCTCCGTCAGGGGCACCGTGGTCACCCGTTTTCGGCGCCGTTGGTGCGAGAACACGCTCCGGCAGTGCAGCCTCACCCACGCTCGCTCCTGCTTCTCGGTAGCACCCTCGCGCAGCGTCTCGCGGTAGGTCCACAGCGCTAGACACACCTCCTGCACCAGGTCGCGGCACTGCTCGTCGTTGCCCGACGCATACCACCAGCACAGGGCCCTGATCAGGCCCTTGTGGCGGCGCAGCAGCGCGTCGAAGTCAGCGTATCGGTTCGGGTTCTCCTCTGCCATGTGCCCAACGATGGTCTTTTATACTAATAACCACAAAATGCCCCAAATGATTACATCCATCCCATTTTTAACATCATTTAACTCAAATTTTGTCTGCATCGGAGGTGATGCTGACGCTATCAGCATTGTAAAAATTTAGAACCTCGGAGAGGTTCAACCTCAGTAACCCCTGACAAGCGCAGCGCAGTCTGGGGGCAGGTGAGTCTGCATCGCATCCCAGCGTCTCGGAGAGACGCGCTCTCGCACCACCAGAACCTCGGCGTGATTCAAGGTATTTTCTAAGTATCAAAAATTTGAGTATTAAAATCTTTTACAATCTTTTACAATCTGATTGAGATTAGAATCACCAGCGAGGCAGACAAAAAAAGAAGTTTTCGGGCCTTTTCGGAATCCCCACCCGCCCTGCGCAGCTGGGGCCTTTTCGTGCTTTTCGTGCTTTTCGATGTGGTAGACAAAAAAGAATTTTTCGCGTATTTCGTGTTTTTCGATGTTTTCGCAATAGAACCCAAATCGGTCATTAGACCGACGTATTCGTTATGATGCCCCTTTAATCAGGTCTATTCATGTCATATCAGCATTTCTTTCGGCATCTTGTCCACATCCCTATCTTGACGTAGCCCGCTACGCCTACGCCAGAGATGCAGCCAATCTGCTCGAAACAAATCCCAATCTGACATAAATCCTAACGACCGATTGTGGGTTTGATCGCCCCGCGCAGCTGGGGCGTTTTTCGTGTTTTTTTATCTCAATCAGATTGTAAAAAAACTAAAAAGAAATAATCATTCGTGATATTCGAGTTATTCGTGTTCCTCAATTGTTGTAGACCAGAAAAAGATTTTTTCGCGATTTTCGCGATTTTCGATGTTCTGGAATTTATAGCTCTTCCCTCTTCTTCAGCAGCTCCGGCCTCCGTTCCTGCGTGCGCTTGAGGGCCTCTTCCATGCGCCATTGCTCGATCTTGGCGTGGTTGCCGCTCAGCAGCACCTCGGGCACCTTCCATCCGCGAAACTCCGGCGGCCGCGTGTATTCCGGCGGCGCCACCAGCCCGTCCTGGAACGAGTCGGCCAATGCCGACTGTTCGTCGCCCAGCACGCCCGGCACCAGCCGCACCACGGCGTCGCAGATCACCGCCACCGCCAGCTCGCCGCCCGTCAGCACATAGTCGCCGATCGAGATCTCGCGCGTGATGAAATGCTCCCTGATGCGCTCGTCGACGCCTTTGTAGTGGCCGCACAGCACCATCAGGTTCTCCGCCAGCGACAGCTGGTTGGCCAGCGGCTGCGACAGCAGCTCCCCGTCAGGCGCCGTGTAGATGATGTCGTCGTAGTCTCGCTCCCCCTGCAGCTCTTCGATGCAGTTGGCGATGGGCTCCACGGCCATCACCATGCCGGCGCCGCCGCCGTAGGGGTAGTCGTCGACAGAACCGTAGCGCGTCAGCGAATAGTCGTGCAGGTCGTGAAACACCACCTCCACCAGGCCCTTTTTCTGGGCCCGCTTGAGGATCGACTCCTCGAAGAACATGGTCATCATGTTCGGAAACAGCGTCAGGATGTCGAGTCTCATTTCACGCGCAGTTTCTGGCCTTCACGCAGGATTTTCTTCTCGCTGATGCCGTTGAGCTGGCACAGTTTGCGCACCGTCGTGCCGTGGCGCTGGGCTATCTTGCCCAACGTGTCGCCTTTGCGCACGGTGTAGTAGGTGCCGCCACCTTTGCCGCTCGCGGCCGTGGCCTGCGGCGGGGTGGCGCTGGCCGACCCGCTCACCTTCAGCCGGTCGCCCGGATGCAGCACCTTGCTCTCTTTGATGCCGTTGAGCTGGCACAGCTTGCGCACCGTCGTGCCGTTGCGGCGGGCTATCTTGTCCAGGGTGTCGCCTTTGCGCACACGGTACCAGCCGGTGCTGCCGCCGCCACCGCCCGAGTATGTGCCGGTGCCTTTCTTGGCCACCTTGCGGAACGAGGTGGATGTCAGCGTCAGCTGGTCGTTGATCAGGTCGTGCGTGCTGCAGTCCAGCACGTTTTCGGGGTTCATGGCGTTGCCCATGTAGCGGATCTCGAAGTGCAGATGGCTGCCGAAGCTGCGGCCCGTGTTGCCGCAGAGGCCGATCACGTCGCCGCTTTTCACCTGCTGGCCCGGCACCACGTTGCGTTTCGACATGTGGGCGTAGTAGGTCTCCAGGCCGTTGTCGTGGTGGATGATCACCAGGTTGCCGTAGCTGCGGTTGAGCTTCGAGATGCGCACCACGCCGTCGAAGGCGGCGTAGATGGGCTCGCCGGTGGGCAGCGCCAGGTCGAGGCCGTAGTGGAAACGGCGGCGCCGCGGCCCGAAATGCGACGACGGGCGTGCGCTGTGCGGCGTCGGCCAGGTGAATTTCTCTCCTTTGGCCAGGTTGCGCAGCTGCAGCACGATGGGTTCGCTCAGGGTGCCCACGTCGAGCTTCGGCATGTGGATCACGGCAGTGTCAAAGCCTTCCCAAAGGATCTCGTCTTCGCTCTCGGCACCTTCGTCGTTCAGGGTGAAGGTCGGCAGCGGCAACAGCTCTTCGCCGTCACCGTCGTCGGGATTCGACAGCAGGAAGGGGCTCTGGTACATGTAGCTCTCGGTTTCCTGCTGGTCGCGTTCGTCGATCACGATGCCTTTGTATTCTTCGTCTTCGTAGATGACGTCCAGTTTGTTGACTTTGATTTCCGATTTCTTCTGTGGGTCGTTGTTCTGCGCCGCAGCCGTCAGGGGCAGGGCTAAGATTGCTGATAACAAGAGGATTCGGCCTATATGTTTCATGTATCGGGAAGTCGGTTTATATGATAAAAACGTTGCAAAAGTACGGATATTATCCCGTCCGTGCAAGTAAAAAAGTCTTAAAAAAGCCAAACGCCACAGCCTAAAGGGCTGGCGTGCGGTGCGTTAGGGCTCGCGGATCACATCGCCGTGGTCGTCCACAATCTGGCGGTAGAACCATTCAGGGTAGGGGGGCTGCTGCGGATATTTCACCACGCCGGTCTCGCTCTTCTCCAGCTGGCCCTCTTTTTCGTATTTGATGTTGCCGTCGATGTATTTCATCAGCAGCAGCTGGTCCAGCGCCGTCCAGCGCCGCATCATCTCTTCCGCTTTGTCGTTGCTGAAGCGGTTCAAGGCTCCCGTCAGGCGCTGGTCGTTGTCTTCCTGGGCCCAGCGCTCGGCGTGGCGGCGCTCCTGCTCCACAAAGCGGCCCTCCAGCGTCTGCTGCACCTTCACCACGTCGCCGATCATGGCGTCGTAGCGCAGGTAGCAGAAGTTGCTCACCCTGTTGAACAGCCAGAAGGCCGCCGTGGGCGAGTATTGTGTCATGCTGCCGTTGCCCTCTTCAAAGCACAGCGGCACCTGCGTGATGCCGCAGTAGATGGGCACATAGCAGGTCGAGTAGGTGTCGTCGACGCCGAACCAGATCACGCCGCCCAGCTTCGACGGCAGCCATCCGCGGCATTGTGCCACAAACGAGAAGCCCGTCTGCTGTGTGCTGATGGCACGCTCGTGGATGTATTTCTTGCCGTCCACCTCGAAGTCCATAGGCCGCCAGCGGTAGGGGCAGTGGAAGGGGCCCGCGCCCACATCTTTCGTCATGTCCATCGGTGTGCCCTCATAGTGGTCGCGCATCAGCGCCATGCAGTCCTGCACGTCGAGTTTGCGGTTGGGCTTCACCCATAGCGGCAGCCGCTCGGCGTTTTGGTCGCCCATGGCGAACCGCTCATAGCGCTCCATGCCGTCGGCAGCACGGCGGAACATCGAGTACACGCGCGCCTCGCAGGCCCGCAGCCCCGAGAAGGTCAGCGGGTTGTAGGTGTCGGCATAGCTGAAGTTGGCGTCGCCCTGCGACGTGCCGGCATAGGCGGCGATGCCGCGCTTCTTGGCAAAGGCGATCACGTCGTCGCTGTAGACGCATTCCACCTCCGCCCGTCCGATTTCTTTGATGTTTTTGCTGCTTAGGCTTTTATACGATTTCTTCTGCTCCTGTGGGAAGGTGGTGATGCGCGCCTGGTTGGCGTGGCCGCTGATGTAGCCGTCGGGCACGCGACGCGCCACCCACACGGCACCTTTCTCGCTGCCTTTGCTGGTGATCTCGAAGATCCACACCTCCTTCGGGTCGGCAAGGGAGAAGCTCTCGCCGCCGTCGGCATAGCCGTAGGTGCTCACCAGCTCGTGCATCACCTGGATGGCTTCGCGGCAGTTTTTCGCCCGTTGCAGGGCGACGTAGATCAGGTTGCCGTAGTCGATGCCTTCGGCGTTGCCTTTGTCCAGCGGGCTGATGCCGCCCCACGTCGTCTCGCCGATGGCCAGCTGGTGCTCGTTGATGAAGCCCACCACCTGGTAGGTGTGTGCCGGCTGGGCGATCTCGAGCTGGAATTTCTGCGAGCCGTAGTTGTACAGCTTCAGCGTCTCGCCGGCACGGTGGTCGGCGGCCGGACAGTAGCGCAGCTGCCCGTAGCGCGTGTGGCTGTCGGCGGCATAGGTGATGAAGGTGCTCCCGTCGGTGGTGGCACCTCGCGATACGATGAGGTTGGTGCATGCAAGTCCCTGGGCGGCAATGGCCAGCAGGGCTATGATAAGGGTCTTTTTCATCTGCTTCAAAACAAGAAATGGTGTTATGTTCAAGCCCCTCCAGGGGCTGTTTCGGGCTTGGGTGTCGTGGGGGCTGGCTGCCGCCGTCGGGCCTACAGCCCTTCGCCGTCGCCGACAAAGCGGGCCACCCAGTCGCCTTCCGTCGAGGGGGCGTCGTCCCACCCTTGGGTGTCCACGGTCACCTCCAGCAGCGTCGCCGCACCTTCGCTGTACAGCTCCACGCTGTCGGCCACCGCCGGCACCAGCACACATTCGCCCACGTGCATCGGCACGATGGTCTCCATGCTCTTCACCGCTGTCAGCCCCTCCACGCAGATGTAGATCGTGAAGCTGTCGTGGTCTTCGAGGTTTTTCCTGATGGGGGTGTCGAAGGGCAGGATGCGTGTGGTGAAGTAGGGGCACGCCGCCACGGTGGTGAAGCTGTTCAGCTGTGCCTGGTATTGGGTGTGGGCACGGGGACCCACGCCGTGGAAGTCGATGGCGTCGAGGGCTTCGGCGGTGTGCAGCTGGCGCAGCTTGCCGTCGGCGTCGCGCCGGTCGTAGTCGTAGATGCGGTAGGTGCAGTCCGACGTCTGCTGTATCTCGGCCACCATCATGCCTTTGCCCAAGGCATGCACACGGCCCGCCGGGATGAAGTACACGTCGCCGGCCGTGGGATGCTCTTCGTGCAGCAGCGCCGTCAGGTGCCCTGTGGCCAGCGCCGCCTGGTATTCTTCGGCGTCGCTGTCGCGGCGGAAGCCGCTGATCACGCGGGCGTCGCTGTCGGCTTCCACCACATACCACATCTCGGTCTTTCCCCACGGCATGCCGCGCCGCTGCGCCAGCGTGTCGTCGGGGTGCACCTGGATCGACAGGTCCTGCGCCGCGTCGATGAATTTCACCAGCAGCGGAAAGTCGGTGCCATAGCGGTTGTAGATGCGGTCGCCCACCAGGTCGCCCATATAGATCTCGATGGCTTCGTTCAGCGTGTTCTCCGCCAGGAAACCGTTGGCGATGACCGACTCATGGTCTTTCACCGACGACAGCGCCCACAGCTCGCCGCAGTTGGGCAGCGGACTGTAGTCGAAGCCGTAGTCTTTCAGCCTGTTGCCTCCCCAGATGACCTGCTTGTACATCGGGAGGAACTTCATGGGATAGAGTGCCGATTGCATCGCGGGAGGGTCAGTAGGTGCGGGTGGTGTGGCTGTTGGCTTTGTTGTTGCCGCGCACCTTGATGTTCGATTTCACCTTGGTGGCTTTGTTCGACTGCTGCCGCTCGTACATCATCACCTTCTGGTTGCTTTTGCACGAGGTCGTCACCGCGCCGCACATCGCCATCACCGCGGCGGCCAGCAATATGGGCATTCCTTTTCTCAGTATTTTCTTCATGGCTGTATCTGTTTGTATGTTTTGTTCCGGTGTCAATTGATCGTGTAGGTGCTGCCGTCTTTGCCGTCTTTGACGCTGATGCCCAGCGCGCTGAGGGCGTCGCGGATCTTGTCGCTGGTGCCCCAGTCTTTCTTGGCTTTGGCTTCGGCACGCATCTCCAGGATCATCTGCATCAGGCCGTCCACCACGGCGCTGTGGTCCGTCGAGGCTTCGTCTTTCATGCCCAGGATGCCGAACAGGAAGGTGTCGAACACGCCCTTCAGCTCGTCGATGTCGGCCTGCGTCAGGCTGGCTTTGCCGTCGTGGGCGGTGTTGATCAGCTTGGCGGCGTCGAACAGGTGGCTGATCACGATCGGGGTGTTGAAGTCGTCGTTCATGGCTTCGTAGCAGCGTGTGCGGTAGGCCGCCACATCGGCTGTCGAGCTCTTGGCGGCGGTCAGCCGTCCCAAGGTCTTGTAGGCCTCCAGCAGCTTGCTGTAGCCCTTCTCGGCGGCCTGCAGCGCTTCGTTGCTGAAGTCCACCGTCGAACGGTAGTGCGCCTGCAGGATGAAGAAGCGTATCGTCATCGGCGAATAGGCCTGCTCGAGCATCTCTTTGCCGTCTTTGTCTTTGTGGCTGCCGGCGAAGAATTCGTCCAGCGTGATGAAGTTGCCCAGCGATTTGCCCATCTTCTGTCCGTTGATGGTGATCATGTTGTTGTGCATCCAGTAGCGGCAGGGGCCGTGGCCGGTGACGGCACATTGCTGTGCGATCTCGCTCTCGTGGTGCGGGAACATCAGGTCCATGCCACCGCCGTGGATGTCGAAGGTCTCGCCCAGATATTTGGTGCCCATGGCGGTGCACTCGGTGTGCCAGCCGGGGAATCCGTCGCTCCAGGGCGACGGCCACCGCATGATGTGCTCCGGCTGCGCTTTCTTCCACAGCGCAAAGTCGCCGCTGAAGCGTTTCTCGTCCTGGCCGTCCAGCTCGCGCGTGGTGCTCAGCATCTCGTCGATCACACGACCGCTCAGCTGGCCGTATTTGTGGGTGTCTTCCTGATATTTGCGCACGTCGAAGTATACGCTGCCGTGGCTCACATAGGCGTAGCCTGCGTCCAGGATCTTCTGCACCAGGGCGATCTGCTCGATGATGTGGCCGCTGGCATGCGGCTCGATGCTGGGCGGCAGCACGTTCAGACGCTCCATGGCGGCATGGTAGCGGTTGGTGTAGTATTGCGCCACCTCCATGGGCTCCAGCTGCTCCAGCCGCGCCTTCTTGGCAATCTTGTCCTCGCCTTCGTCGGCGTCGTGCTCCAGGTGCCCCACGTCGGTGATGTTGCGCACATAGCGCACCTTGTAGCCCAGGTGCAGCAGGTAGCGGTACACGATGTCGAAGGTGATCGCCGGCCGCGCATGGCCCAGATGGCCGTCGCCATAGACGGTGGGTCCGCACACATACATGCCCACACGCCCTTCGGTGATCGGACGGAAGAGCTCTTTCTGCCGGCTTAAGGTATTATAAATCAACAGTTGTTGTTCCATGTCGTAGATTATTTGCTGCTGCAAAATTACTATTTTTTTTCCGCTCGCGCGTTTTTTTAGAAATTGTTTTGATTTTTTGATGAGAATTATTGGACATAGAACCGAGGGATTTTTTTACAGTATTGAGGGCGCAATGGGGTTCCATTGTAACCGAGAAACTGTGAAAAAAGCACCGATTATATGGCATAAGAATATCATTGGATAAATTCAAAACAGTTTCTTAGTATTCTTTTTGAATTTCTCCCCCTCCATCATTCCATCATCTTCAGTCCTACCACCGACGCAATCAGCGTGGTGACGAAGAAGATGCGCCAGAAGGTGGCCGGCTCGTGGAACACGAAGATGCCCACCAGCACCGACCCTACGGCGCCGATGCCGGTCCACACGGGGTAGGCCGTGCCGATGGGGATGGTCTGTGTGGCACGGGCCAGCAGCACCGCACTCAGCACGTACATCACGGCGAAGGCCGCCATCCATTCCCAGTAGGGCAGCCCTGTCAGACCCTTGGTCTTCCCAAGGCAGAAGGCGAAGCCCACTTCGCAGCATCCGGCCAGTATGAGGATGATCCAGCTCATGGTAAGTGTCCGTTGTCTTGTCTGTTCGTTCATGGGGTTGTCGTCATTGCAGGATGATGCGGCACGGGACATGCTGTCCGCCTGTCGGCTCGATGTCCATCAGGTAGGTGCCGCGCGGCAGAATGCCCAGGCTCACCGCGTCGGTGTCGCGCCAGGTGCCCACCTGCCGTCCGTCGATGCTGTACAGGGTGACACGCTCCACCTGCATGCCCAGGCGCACCACGTCGACGGCCGGGTTGGGATAGGGCAGGGGGGTGCCGGCTTCCACGTCGCCGATGCCCTGCGTCGGCGGCTCCAGCGTCAGCACCAGCGTCACCACGCTGTCGCAGCCGTACATCGTGTGCAGCGTCTGCTCATACACGCCCGAGGCGTCGTAGGCGGTGCCGTTCCAGGTGTAGCTCTCGGCCTCCACCGTGGCCTCCACCGTGTCGTGGTACACGGGATGCACCGCCACCTCGATGCGCAGCAGCGAGTCGCAGCCCCATCGGTTGGTGTAGTGCTCCTCGATGGTGGCATCGTCGTAGTAGGTCGTCCCGCTCCAGCTGAAATGGTCGCAGGCGTTGATGTGCATGGTGCGCTCCGACGAGGGACGTATGGTCAGTTCCAGCGTCACCACCGCCGTGCATCCTTCCGCTGTGGCAACGGTGTCGGCGTAAGTGCCTGTCTGGCTGTATTCGCGATTGTTCCACGTGAAACTATCACATGCGGTGGCGCTCACCGTGCTGTCCACGGTGCCGACGATGGTGTAGTCCACCACCAGCAGGCTGCCGCCCAGGTCCAAGGTGCGGCAGTAGTGGCCTTCCTGCTGTGTGTTGATGGGCTCTCCACCCAGCGTGTAGCTGCTGCCGGCGCACAGGGTGTCGCTCCGGAAGGCCACCGGGCGGCTGCGGTGCGGCAGCTGCACACGGTCGATCCAGGCACAGTCGCTGCCGCTCGACACGCTGTAGTCTTTCGAGTAGGTGAACAGGTAGGTGTGGGTGCCGGGTGCCACCGCGAAGGCGGCGCGCGTCCACTCCACGTTGCCCGAGGCCACCACCAGCTCGGTGCCGTCGAGGTAGAAATGGAATTTGTCGTAGTTGTTCTCCGACGACACTCTGTAGTGGAACACCAGGCTGTCGCTCTCGGCCACGGTCTGGGTGTAGCTCAGCACGGCGGTGTCGTTGTGGCTCATCGCGCTGGTCGAGCGGGCGCAGTAGGTGCCTTCATAGGCGGTGCCGCTGGTCACCGTCCAGCCCAGGGTGCCCTGTGTCCAGCCGCTCAGCTGGTAGCCGCCCTCGAAGGTCTCGGTGGGCACCGTGCCGGTGAACACGTCGATGGGCAGCGTGGCCATGGTGTCGCCGCCGGTGGTCACCACGGCGTGGGCCGTCAGGCTCAGCGCCGCCGGCATCAGGGCGTCGGCATGCAGGGTGTAGTGGTGCGTCACCGAGGCGCCGCTGACCAGGGTGAAGCTGTTGCTGTTGTCGGCGCTGGCGGCCAGCAGGGCCGTCGGCGTCGTGAGGGTCATCAGGCTCGTCGCCAGCGGCGCATGGCCGCTGTTGGTCAGCGTCACGTCGACGCTACCGTTGCCGCCGCTGGTCACGCTGGCTTCTGTCGTGCTCGCCGTCAGCGTCAGCACGGGGGCCACGGTGGTCATGAAGAGCATATTGCTCGTGCCGGTGGCGTTGCCGGTCCACGTCGTCGTCGCCGTCACCGTCACCCGTGCCATATCGGCGGCATGGGCATCGGCCGTGGCGGTGGCGCCCGTCAGGGTCACCGTGCCGCCGGCCGCCAGGCTGTCCACCGTCAGCGTGGTGCCGCCCAGCGTCACCGTGGCGTCGCTCGTGGCCAGCGTCACCGTCACGTTGTGCGCGGTGGCGTTGCCCGGGTTGTGCAGCGTCAGGCTCAGCGCCGCCGTGCTGCCGGCAGCCACCTGTTCGCCGCCCGTCATCGCCGTCACCATGGCATAGGCGCCGTCGGGCGGCAGCACCGTCACCGTCTGGAAGGCGGTGCGGTAGCCCTGCGCCGAGGCGGCCACCTCATAGCTGCCCACCGTCAGACTCGCCGGCAGCGGCAGCGTCACCACGCCCGTGGCGTCGGCATAGGCGGTGGCGATGCGCACGCCTGTCGTCGTGTCGCGCAACGACACATAGGCATACGGCGCCGCCGACACCGTCAAGGTGCTGGTGCCGCTGATCACCGCGTTGGCCACCGCCAGCGGCATCACGTCGGCTTGCGTCAGATATATCATCACCGACGGGTCGCCCATCAGGTGGTAGATCTCCCAGTAGTAGAGCTTGCGGCTCGACGTCGACGACTGCACGGCCATGTTGCCCATCTGCATCATGCCGCCCTGCGTCGCCACCCAGTCGCTCTCGCTCTCGCCGTGCGTGTGGAACGCGCGGTCGTAGACGCCCAGCGCCGTCGACATGTAGGCCATCGACATCGTCGGGCCGATGCTGCTGCGCAGCCCCACGGCCCAGTAGAAGTCCTCATACCAGTAGGTGCTGTTGCTGCCGCCGATATATCCCACGGCGCCGCAGTAGTTGCCTTTGCGCAGCAGCGCCTCGCCCAGACATTCGTCGGTCTGGAAGCGGTTCGTCAGGCAGCAGTTGCCTATCATCAGGCCGAATTTCTGTGTGTTGGTCATCGCCGCCACATGGCTCGTCGTCAGGTTGGGTGTGCCCCAGCTCGTCGAGCTGCCGTGGGCCGAATAGTTGATCCACCCCGCCCCCTGGTTGTAGTAGCCGCGCAC
>CAKZZD010000020.1 GCA_937886715.1 uncultured Bacteroidales bacterium
GCCTGCCGCTAGCGTTCATCCTGAGCCAGGATCAAACTCTTCATTGTAAGAATTGCTTTTTTTTACCTTTGACTCGTCTCGTGTCCGGCTGGCCGGCATCTCCGGCCGCCCGACACACGCTATCTCTTCTCTCTCATCCGTTTCAATTATCGCTCGCTTCCGGCAGCCTCTCTCTGCATGCCCTCTCTCCGTCGAAAGCGAGTGCAAAGATACAACCATTTTCCATTCCGGCAAAATATTTTTTCAAAAAAATTCATCCGACACGCACAACACCGATGATAACCAGCAGTTTGCAAAAAGAAAAAAATTCATCTCCACATGACATGACACCCGCAAAAACACCCTCCGGATCCGCAAAATACGCAATTTTCATCCAAAAAAACAACCTTCTTACACAAAATCCACCAAATATCGCTGCATAATATTGTATATCAACAATATAAACCAAAACAAAAGCCATAACGACAGACAGACGGCCTCAAAGCACTGCCGACTCCTCCCCTCTGTCCCCCGAGAACTCTGTTATCGGAACCATTAAATATATAATATAGATCGCGCGATTGCGGATGGCGTTTTTGTGTTGGGAATTTCATAAATATTCGTAAATTTGCAAAAAACAATTAATCAACAACAAAACTACAATACTTTGAAAACAAGAATATTACAACTTATCACACTAGGATTGATGATGTCGGTTTCAATGCCAGCGATGTCGCAAGTGGACTGGAGCGAGGCTATAACCAAGCTGAAATTGGAGGCTCGAGCCGACGGCGAATATTTCACTACGGACGACAAGCCGAGCTTTGGTATCCACGGAAAGTATTTCAACCTGATGATGGGCGGCAATCTGGGCGACAAGTTCAGCTATTATTTCCGCCAGCGCCTGATAGCCAATCCGGGCACGGTGGCGTTTTTCGACAATACGGATTTCCTGTATCTGGACTACAAGCCGACGCAGAACTGGCGCGTGCGTTTCGGAAAGGATGCAATGGCGATGGGCGGCTTCGAGTATGACGCGTCGCCGATCGACGTGTATTTTCCGACGACGATGTGGAACAATATCTATTGCTTCCAGCTGGGTGCGAGCGTGGCCTATATCAGCGACGAGGGCAACCATACGCTTGTGGCGCAGGTGACCAATTCGCCGTATATCAATTCGACGGGGCTGACGTATGACGCGGGCTTGGTGTCGTATAACCTGTGCTGGTACGGGACGATGGGCCATTGGCAGACGATCTGGAGCACGAGCATGATCGAGCGCGAGTGGAGCAAGTTCATGAACCTGACGATGATAGGCAACAAGCTGGTGTATGACAAATGGGACATCTATGTGGACCTGATGCACCATGCGCTGGCCATTGACGACTGGGGAAAGAATTTCGGTGTGGTGAGCTGCGCGAACTATTATTTCACGCCGCGTTTCAACATTTTCGTCAAGGGCATGTTCGAGCAGAACAAATCGGAAGTGGACCTGAACTCGGCCGTGGCGCTGGACCACCTGCTGGAGGCTGGGCACTCGTATGCCCGCTACGGCGTGGGCTTGGAGTTTTTCCCGCTGGAGAACAAGAGCGTGCGCCTGCACACGTATGTGTGCCGAATGACAGACTCGTATACCGACAAGGAAACCGGCGTCGATATGCTCGAGGACATGTGGAATTTCAATATCGGAGCCACATGGACGATGGATTTTTATCGACTGATCAAGAAATAAGAATACGCTATGGAGGAAAACAAGAACAAGCGCAATGTGCTATTGTCGGTGCTCGACCCGTTTGAGGTGTTCCGTCACCACGAGACCGACCACCACCGCCGCAACGGCAAGCCGCGGCGGCTGAAATTCACCACAAGCCGCAGCCTGGAGGCATTGATTTTCTTGGTGTGCTTTTTTGCGTTTTTCGGTTTTCTGGCCTACCGGATGACGCTGCCGAATATGCTGAACACGTTCATGCAGACGGCTTACCACCTGCTGCTGGAAACGGTGTTCTACATCATGGCCATCTGTGTGCTGATGGGTGCCATCTCGAAGCTGCTGACCGAGTTTGGCGTGGTGCGCCTGATGGAGAACATACTGCGGCCGCTGATGAAGCCGCTCTACAACCTGCCGGGCGTGGCGGCCCTGGGCGCCGTGATGACGTTCCTCAGCGACAACCCCGCCATCATCTCGCTGGCCAAGGACAACAACTTCGCCCGCTACTTCAAGAAGTACCAGCTGGTCTCGCTGACCAACTTCGGCACCGCCTTCGGCATGGGTCTGGTGGTGATCGCTTTCATGACCGGCTTGGGCTTCGGCAAGGGGGCCTTGGTGGGATTGCTGGGCGCCGTGATTGGCAGCATCATCAGTACCCGCCTTATGCAACGCTTCACGCTGAAAAGCTATCCCGAGATGGACAGCCCTGTGTCCGAAATGGAAGGCACCGAACAAAACATCTCGTTCAAAAGCGAGGGCAACGCATTCCAGCGTTTCCTGAACGCGATGCTTGACGGCGGTAAGAGCGGTGTGGGTATCGGCGTGGCCATCATTCCCGGTGTGCTGTGCATATCGACCATCGTCATGATGCTCACCTTCGGACCCGCCGGCGCCGACGGCAGCTATCAGGGCGTGGCCTATGAGGGCGTGCCCGTCATCACGTGGCTGGCCGACAAGGTGAACATCGTCTTCTACTGGCTGTTTGGATTCGAGAGCGGTGCACTGGTGTCGTTCCCGATCACCGCACTGGGCGCTGTGGGTGCCGCCATCGGTCTGGTGCCCAAGTTCATCGCCGACGGCATTATCAACAACAACGCCATCGCGGTGTTCACTGCCATGGGTATGTGCTGGAGCGGATACCTGAGCACGCACACCGCCATGCTCGACTCGCTGGGCTACCGCAAACTCATCGGCAAAGCTATCGGAGCGCACACGATCGGAGGTCTGTGCGCAGGCGTGGCAGCCCATTGGCTTTGGGTGCTGCTGGCACTGATCTTCTGACGGCATGAACCTCACCGGTATCCTTATCGGCGCCGCCACTTTCCTCACCATCGGGGCTTTCCATCCGCTGGTCATCAAGGCCGAGTACCATTGGGGCGTCAGCTCATGGTGGCTGTTCCTGCTGGCAGGGCTGGGATGCATAGCGGGCTCGCTATTCACCACCGGCGTGTGGAGCATCCTGCTCGGCGTGGTGGGCTTCAGCAGCCTTTGGTCCATCCTCGAACTGGTGAAGCAGCGCCAGCGGGTCAACAAGGGGTGGTTTCCCAAAGGGCCTGGACACAAAAAGTAGAGCCATGGCATCCCCCCGCACACCTATCTTCCGCTGGGCCCTGTGGACGGGACTGGCTATCTGGATGGTCTCTCTGGCAGGCATCGTGCTGTTGCCCTCGGCCGAGGACAATCACACCATCTCCGAATTCACACTCGTGAATGGCACTGCGTTGTCACTGCTTGTTATCGGCCTCCTCCTGCCCTGCCTCGAGGAGGTGGCCTTCCGCTTCTGGGGCATCCGCCGCTGGCGCTGGGCAGGCTACATCTCCGCCGTGGCGATGGGGGTGGTGACCTATTTCTACTGGGGGTTCTGGGGAGCGCTGGCCACCACGGCGGTGGCCGCCGCCGTCACGCTGGCCGTCAGGGCCGAACGCACCCGGCTGCTCATCCAGCTACTGCTCACCTCGCTGCTCTTCGCCATCCTGCACTTCGACAACTACGGCACCCTTGAACTGCGAAATCTCTTTGCCCTATCCAACAAACTTGGTTTCGCACTAGTGGCCTCATGGCTCGTGCTGAACCGCGGTTTCCTTTGGGCACTGCTGCTGCACATGGCCAACAACAGCCTGGTAGTGTTGCTGATAGCATTCCCCATTGGCGAAGCGGATATCCAAGGCCTCTCTATCAATAGCGGTGAGGGGTGGACAGTCTTCGCCCACTGCCTGGAGAACGACGAGTCGCGCTACAGCAACCTCACGCCCGTCTACACCGGCACAATGGCCTCCATCGGCGCCGACCTGCTGCGTATGGCCGACAGCAACGCATCAGCAACCCCCGACAAGAATGGGAGCCATTGGGAAATGGTAGTCTACGCAGGCGACGAACCCATCGGGATAGGCGATAGCAAAGGGCAGGTTGCCCCTCTCGAACTGCTGCGCGCAATGGAGCAAAACGGGTGGATTTCTCTCGACACCATCAGCCCATACCCCATAAAGATAGTCGTTTCCGAAGGCAAAATACACAACATTAACACCTGATAATCAAACATAAATAGAAGCTACTCGCCAAAAATGGTGATAAAATTTTGCCATATCGGAAAATGTTAGTACTTTTGCACCCGATTCCAAGAATCAGTATTGATCAATATTAATCCAAAAACAAAAGAAAATGGCTTACAAAATCACTGACATCTGTGTTGCTTGCGGCACCTGCATCGACGAGTGCCCCGTCGGAGCTATCAGCGAAGGCGACATCTACAAAATCGACGAGAACGCTTGCGTTAGCTGCGGTACCTGCGCTGGCGCTTGCCCCACCGGTGCTATCCAGGAGGGCTGATCGCTCACAGATTCAAAAGTAGAAAAAAGCCGCCCGCAAGGACGGCTTTTTTTGTCGCGAAAAAGATATGAAAAGAATAATCTTAATTGCAATACTGCTGCTGACAATCAACGTCTTTGCCCAGCAGCGCGACCGGCGCGTGGACCTCACCATTTCCTGCGGCTACCGCATCGACCTCTCCACCACAGGGCGGCTGTGGATTGCCGACCGCTGCGGCGACATCTATACTGCCGACAGTATGGGTGCCACCTGGCGCACCGTGACAAAGAACGAAGACGAGCTGCACATAAGCGGCGGTACCTTCGAGCGCGTGGCGGCCTTCGGCGATGACGTTGCCGTGGCGGCAGGCTACATGCACATGGAGGGCTACGTGCTGCGCACCACTACCGCCGGTGCCGTATGGGACACCGTGCAGGTGGATCCCAACCTCATCTGGGTTCACGGCTTCTGCTACCATGCCGACGGACGCCTCTGGATGGCTGCTGCCAGCGGACGCAGTTTCAAGTGCATGGCCTACAGTACCGATCGAGGCCGTACCTTCTCAACGCTGATGCCTCCGTTTGTCGACATGAACGATGGCGAAGGTGGTATCCATGAACTTTATATGGTCAGTGCCGACAGCGGTTTTGCCGGCACCTATGGCGGCAAGATATACTCCACCTCCGACAACTGGCGCACCACCCACAGCCTCGTCACCCCTGTGGACCAAGGACTGCTGGAGAAGAAGACCTATATGGACGCTGAGATCCGTCGCATCCGGCCCTGGCGCGGATGGCTCATTGCCACACTGTTCCAATCGACAGCCATCACACCGACCGACGGCGGCAGCCTCCACTGGCAACTGCTGCCATGGGATTCCTACGAGGTGGACACCGTCAGCGGCAACCTATGGGCCATCACCACCAGCGGCCAACTGCTCTACTTGACTGACATGGAACACCAAAAAGTGCTGGCAGAGGGGCTTTCATTCCCATTTGACAATTTCATCGGCACCCTCGGCGGATGTGCCTACCTGCGCACCTCGGCGGGCGTAGTGCGCGTGTCGCCCGACGGCCGGACCGACACCTGCGGTTTCTACACCGAAGAGAAAACCATCAGCGAGATGTTCGACGAGAAGATAGCCGAATACTCCCAATATGGCAGTGACTACGCCGCCAGATTGTTCCCCACCGTCACCCACGGCAGCCGCCTGTGGCGCACCGACGGCACGAGCATCTACCTGCAGGATGCCCTGGAGTGGTACCGCGTGGCCAAGCCCCTTGGCATTCGGGAGATGCACGCTGACCCCGACCGCGAGGACCGCGTCGTCATCCTGCGCAGCGACGGCATGAACTACAGCATCGACACCGCCGGCCGCATCGAACCCTACACCTACCGCCAACCGCTGGCACGCTTCCTCGAGAGCGGCCTGCAAGGCGCGGAGATACAGACCTACGTGGGCGGCTGCTTCCACTTCGACGAACACCGCATCACCTACACCCGCAACGGCGACCTCCTGCGTGAAACGGAGAACACCGTCGAGAGCAAGCGCCACACCAAGCGTACCTTCCCCGTCGAGGTGCTGGAGAGCTCGCTGAGGCACCTGGGCGAGGTGTACGACCGCTTCCCCTCGGCCACCGACTTCGGCCTGCAGGAGGGCGATGTGGACCTGCACAAAGCATTAGCACATAATGGCGGCTGCACCAGCTACAGCGGCTACCGTATCACCTTCGTCAACCGCCAGGGCGACACTCTGCAGGTCGACGGCAACAGCAACGCCGACTGCGGCGAGTACTTCCCCTGGATGCTGCCCATGAAAGTCGCTGGCGGAGGCGAGAGCTTCGTCACCTACCAGCCCACGCTGTGGCAAGCCCTACGGCCCATGATGCCCGAGGGCATGATGCACCGTCGCTTCCTGAACAACAGCAGCCTCTTCGACCTGCGGCCGGGCGACCTGCTTTTCTTCCGCGACACCACGGGCATGGGCAACGCCGTGCGCGAGAGCACGGGCGAGTACACCCACGTGGCGCTGGTGGAGAGCGTGGACGACACGGTGTGGATCATCGACGCCACGCAGCGCTACGGCGTCAGCCGCCGCCCGCTCACAATAAAGTATGGCAGCAGCGACTTCCCCGATGTCTACCGCTTCAAGTACGGCTGCTTCTCCATCGACTCTGTCCTTGCCCGCGCCCGCTCGTTCATCGGCCAACCCTACGACAATGCCTTCCTGCCCGACAACGGCGCGCTCTACTGCTCGGAGCTGGTCTACGAAGTCTTCCTCGACGACTGCTCAGAAAAAAGCAAACACCTCCTTGAGGCCAAGCCCATGAACTGGCGCGACAAGAACGGCCGTCTGCCGCAGTACTGGCAAGAGCATTTCGAGAAACTCGGCATGCCGGTGCCCGAAGGCGTCCTAGGCACCAACCCCACCGACCTCTCGCGGTCTCCGATGCTGCGAAAAAATAGTCAGTAACTGTCGTGCGGCATCCGCCGATAGTCGTCGAAGAGCTGCAGGCAGGCGTCACGGTCCACCTCGGTGAGGTAGTCGCCCAACCGGTCGCGACCCTCAAACAAGTCGTTGAACTTGCCGTCGCGGAAGCCGATGATGGAATTGTCGTCGATGGTGCATCCGTAATATATCCTGCGGATATTGGCCCACATGCAGGCGCAGAGGCACATGTGGCACGGCTCGCCGGTGGTGTAGATGTCGCAGCCCGTCAGGTCGTATGTCCCCAGCCGGCGGCAGGCATCGCGTATGGCCTCCACCTCGCCGTGGGCGGTGGGGTCGTTGTTCCCCAGCACGCGGTTGTGGCCGAAACCCACAGCCCTGCCCTCCTTCACCACCACCGACCCGAACGGGCCTCCGTCGCGGTGCTCAATGCCGGTGCGGGCCTCGTTGATGGCCATCTGCATAAAACGGTTCTTCGCAGTCATGGCCCTACTGGTTGTCGTATTTCTCCACCTCGTCATGGAAAAACTCCAGCTGCACGCCAGCCTGGCGGAACAGATCCTCGCTCTCGGCACCGGCGTGGTATTTCCGTTCGCACACCACCCGCTTGATGCCGCAGTTGATGATCAGCATGGCGCAGGTGCGGCAGGGCGTCATGCGGCAATAGAGCGTGGCCCCGTCGAGGGCAATGCCGCGCCGCGCCGCCTGGCAGATGGCGTTCTGCTCGGCATGCACCGTGCGGACGCAATGGTTCGAGATATGTCCGTCGGCGTCGATGGTCTGGCGGAACAGGTGCCCCACCTCGTCGCAATGCGGCAATCCGGCAGGCGACCCCACATAGCCCGTCACCAACAGCTGGCGGTCCTTCACCACCACACATCCGCTACGGCCACGGTCACAGGTGGCACGCTTGCTGGCAGTGTTGGCCAGCTCCATGAAATACTCGTCCCACGAAGGGCGGCGATAGGTGATCTTCTGAAGCACCTCCTCCACCTGCTGGTGCAACTCCTCGATAGTGCCCCCGTTGTCGAAACGGTAGTCGGCATGCTCGATGCAGTATTTCAGGTTCTGCTTGTTGGGTTCGGTATTGTCCATCTCGCGCTGCTCGTTGGCCAGGAAGGTCTCGTAGTCGATATGGTCGGTCTCACTGCCGCGGAGCACCGCCCGGTCGTAGCGCACACGGGCATCGGCATCGACAGCAAACAGATAGAAATTGGGCTTGTCCCGCAAGGCCTCCACCTCGCCGGGAGTGCGCACACTCTCGATGATGCAGTTGCATCCCGAAGCCGACGCCTGCTGATAAAGCTGCTCCACAATCCACGACGGTGTGTGCTGCGCCCGCAGATCGTTGCCCACCTGCGTCATCGTGTCGCGGTTCACTTCCAGTCCGCGACGCTTGATCTCCTCTGTCAAAAATGCCCTTACCGAATAGTGCACGAAGCCTCTTTTCTGCACCAGATAGTCCACGATGGTGCCCTTGCCGGCGCCCAAAGTGCCAGTGATTCCAATTGTGATCATTGTCCTGTACGTTTTGTCATCATAAACGTCCTGCAGCCCATTTTATTGTGTCGATCGCCCATCGAAATGCCTATCCCCGCGGGCACCGCATCCGAACGCATTTTGGGCCCACTCGCAAACGCCTGTTTCACAGCCTCATTGCCAAAGCCCCTCCAACCCCTCTCCAACCCCCCTCCACCCTTGCGCCAAAAATTTATAGAGCGGGTATGGAGAGGGGTTGGAGGGGGGTTGGAGGGGGTCGGTATATGGTATATGGAAATCAATCAGTTGCGACATAGGGAAAAATCATGGATTTTGAAGGGCGGATTTTGAAGGGCAGCATAGGGAATATGATGGTGGAAACGAAGGATGGGATCGGGTTTTCGACGCGCTTTTTTTATTCCGCAACTGCAGCGGCGGGCAATATTTTCCATGGCGGGGCGTTATAAAAGACAATAAAATCCGGAACAGATATGAAACCTATTGTCAGCATCATTATGGGCAGCACCAGCGACCTGCCGGTCATGGAGAAAGCCTGCCAGTTTTTCGAAGACATGGAGATACCCTTCGAGGTGAACGCGCTGTCGGCCCACCGCACACCGCAGGAGGTGAGCGACTTTGCGCGCAACGCCGAGGGTCGCGGCATCAAGGTGATCATTGCCGGCGCGGGCATGGCTGCAGCGCTGCCGGGCGTGATTGCCGCCGAGACAGCGCTGCCGGTGATCGGCGTGCCCATCAAGGGCTCGGTGCTAGAAGGTTTGGACGCCACCTTTGCCATCATGCAGATGCCTCCGGGAATACCTGTGGCCACGGTGGCCATCAATGGCGCACAGAATGCCGCCATCCTGGCTATGCAGATGCTTGCTTTGGGCGACAAAGCGCTGTGGCAGAAACTGGTGGAATACAAGGCAGGCCTGAAGAAGAAGATTGTCAAGGCCAACGCCGAGCTGGCCCAGCTGCAGTACAAATACAAATGCTAGGTTGACCCCTAAAGGGCAATGGCAGAGATGGATGGAAGTGGAATGAGGAAGACCGCTGCCATGCTTGCAGCCCTTGCGCTGTCGGTGACCGCTGTATTGGCACAAAACGGCTTGACGATCAGCGAACTGCTGTATCAGCCGAAGAGTGGCGAGGCGGAATATGTGGAGCTTTACAACAATGGCTCGCAGCCGGTGGAGCTGGCGGATTACCATATTGTGCGCTGGGTGGGCGATTCGCTGGGCAAACATTACGCGCTGCCGCAGCTGACGGTGCCCGCCCGGGGATATGTGGTGCTGACGAAAGACGCGGCTTCTGTCGAGACGCATTATGATGTGGCCCGTCGAGAGCTGCTGGTGGAGTGTGCTCTGCCCACCTATCCCAACGATGGCGGAAGCTTGGTGCTGGCCACTGTGGACAGCATGGTGGTGGACCGGCTTGACTACAGTCCGGCGATGCACAGCCGGCTGCTGCGCAACAAGGCGGGTGTGGCTTTGGAGAGGCGCAGTTTCGAACGGCAGACCAACGATCCGGCAAACTGGTTTTCCGCTGCGTCGACGGCAGGCTACGGCACTCCCACCGGGCCGAATTCGCAGAGCACCGAGTGGCTGGCCGAGGAGGTGTCGTTCACACTCTCGTCGACGCTGCTTTCGCCCGACGGCGACGGCTATCAGGATGCCGTGGCGCTGGAATACACACTGGAGGAGGGCGACCTGATGGCCTCAATGCTCATCTATGATGCCGCAGGCCGCAAGGTGCGACGACTGTTGAACAACGCCCTGCTGGGCACGCACGGCTCGGTGGAATGGGATGGTCGGGACGACGGCGGGAAGCAGGTGCCGCGAGGGCGCTATGTGCTCGACATCACGCTGTATGGCCTGCACGGCACACAGCAGACGATGCGCCGCACGATATCGGTGGTGAACCGGTAAGAGGCCGCTTCGGCACTAGCGCCGGGGCAGATCGGCTGTGATGTGGTAGAGATATTGCAACAAAGCTTCCGTGAAACGGGAATCGCCGGCCGGAGAAGGGCCTAGCGGCGAATGGTCGACACAATCGTAGCCCGACACGCCGTCGGGGGTGAACAGGTTGGCACCATTCTTATAGGCATGCAGGGCGAACTGGCGCCGCGAGGCATAGCCGGGGCTGAGGACATTGCGGCTGAAGACGAATTCGGATGCCGGCAAGCCCAGTTGTGCCAAGAGGGTGGCGGCAATGTCGCTTTGGCTCATGATGCAGCCCACCGTTTGCGGATGGCGCACGGCGCCGCCGGTCCAGAGCAGAGGGATGGATGCCACACGGGGGTCGGAAGTGGAGGGGACGTCGGCGAAAGGCACACCGTGGTCGGGCACGATGATGAGCAGCAGGCTGTCCCACAGAGGCAACTGGCGCAGCTGTCCGACGAAAGCGCCGAGGCAGGAATCGGTGTAAGCGAAGGCGTTCTGCTTGACGTCGGCAAGGCGGTGCATGGGCACATCCCAAGGTTCGTGGCTACTGAGGGTGAGGACGGTGGAGAAGAAAGGTCGCGAGGCAGGAACAAGGTTTTCGACGGTGAGCACATGATGGTCGGGCACACCCCACGAGGATGTGCTCAGCTTGGCAGGGAAATGCTGGCTGCCACGGACATCGGTGAAGCCTGTTTCGAGCAGGTAGAGCCGCATGTTGGTGAAGTCGATGTCGCCGCCATAGGTGAACATGGTGGAGTA
Organism: uncultured Bacteroidales bacterium; assembly: GCA_937886715.1. GTDB lineage: Bacteria > Bacteroidota > Bacteroidia > Bacteroidales > P3 > Colimorpha. The sequence continues at coordinate 11,123 of CAKZZD010000020.1, forward strand.
GCCGTTGGAGGCCAGGGTGCGGGCCAGCGACGGCAACTGGCGGCAGATGTCGGTGCGCTTCATGAGCGAGGTGGTGGGCAGGCCGAGCCATCCGTTGATGATGGAAATGATGCCGCGGTCGGTGCGGAAATTGTTGGCATAGCAGCGGGAGAAGAAAACGGAACTGTCGGCCAGCGAAAGCAGATTGGGGCCTACCGAATCGTTGAGCACCATGCCCGAACCGCCGCTTTCCCAGATGACGAGCATGATATTGGGCCGGTCGATGCAGAGCAGCGTGTCGGCCAGAGCCGGATCATAGTCGAAGGCGTTGCCGATGAGGGCCGACACTTCCGCTTCAGGCATGCGGTCGAACTCGGCGCAGAGGTCCTGTGCCTTGAAGAGGGAATGGAGCATGTTGAAGGTGGGGTTGAGGGCTGCATGGTTGCAGAAGGGGTAGGGGGAGAAATAGGCATAGGATGGGTTGGCTGTCGACTCGCTGGCGCCGCCGCGCATGCCGAGGAAGATGAGTGCCGACACGGGCAGCATCCACAGGCCATGCCATGGCGAGGGTTTATGCTCAAGGGAGACTGGCGTGGCGTGCCGAAGGCGGCGGATATAGTGCCAAACCACAAGGCCAAGGATGGCGAAAGCGGCGATGATGACCCACAGGGAGAGGCTGGCAAGCATATCCTTGGGGTTGGTGGCATACATGAGGTCGTTGGCATCGAGTTTGGCTCCCCAAAAATGGTAGAGGATTGTGTCAGCGACGAAAATCACCGCCATCAGCAGCGCCACAACGACATAATAGGGCATCAGTACACGGCGCAGCGGGAAACGGCGGAAGAAGAAGCTGACGATGACCGCCACCGCGGGCAGGATGATGATGTAGCAGGCGGTGACCGAGTCGAGCCGCAGGCCATGCCACAACGAAGAGAGGCAGGAGAAGAACGGCGCCCCGTCGGCAAAGCCCTGGTTGACAAGCATGAAAATCGCCTTCTGCGTGACAAAGATGAGGAGCAGGGTGATGTAGAGCCGGAGAAGGAAGAGCAGACGTGGCGCGACGGACTTCATCTTCAATCAGCCTTAGTCGGTTGCGGAGCATCCAATTGGCAATAGACCGAATTGTTGGACAGGAATTCGGGCACGATGGATTTCATCTTGGCCACGATCTCCATGTCATTCATGCCTTTGAGAATGTCCCAAAGTTCGTTGTACTCGCGGTCGATGGCCTCGAGGGGATAGCGGCGCACCTGGGCACGCATGATTTTCGGATGGTAGGTGGGGATGGTGTTCTCCTTGGTGGCGAGCAGTTCCTCGTAGAGTTTCTCACCCGGACGGAGGCCTATCTCCTTGATTTTGATGTTAGTCATTCCCGACAGCTGGATCATCTTGGTGGCCATATCGTAGATTTTGACCGGCTTGCCCATGTCGAAGACGAAGATGTCGCCGCCCTCACCCATGGCGCCGGCCTCAAGCACGAGGTTGCAGGCTTCGGGGATGGTCATGAAGTAGCGGATGATGTCCTTGTGGGTGACGGTAAGGGGGCCGCCGGCGGCAAGTTGTTTTTTGAAGAGGGGGATGACCGATCCGTTGGAGCCCAAGACGTTGCCGAAACGGGTGGTGACGAAGTGGGTGGTTTCGGTCGAGCGACTCTGGATGTAGATTTCGGCCATACGCTTGGTGGCGCCCATGACGTTGGTGGGATTGACAGCCTTGTCGGTGGAGATCATGACGAACTTCTGGGTGCCGTATTTGATGGCGAGGTCGGCCATGTTGCGTGTGCCGAAGACATTGATATAGACTGCCTCGTAGGGGTTTTCTTCCATGAAGGGGACGTGCTTGTAGGCGGCAGCGTGGTAGACAAGCTGGGGGCGGAAGGTCTCGAAGACCTCTTCCATACGGGCGCGGTCTTTCACGTTGGCGATGACAAACTCCATGGTGTCGAGTGCATTGGGGTTGGCGCTGCGCAGCTCGTACTGAAGGTCGTACATGGGCGATTCGGCCTGGTCGAGCATGACGAGTTTGGCAGGCTTGTACTGCATCAGCTGGCGGCAGATTTCAGAACCGATGGAGCCGGCGGCGCCGGTGACAAGGATGACTTTGTCGACCACCTCGCGGACAATGTTGACGTTGTCGAGACGGATGGCTTCACGGCCGAGGAGGTCCTCAATCTTGATGCTTTCGATCTGCTTGGCGGAGAAGGTGCCGTTGATCCAAGTGTTGACATGGGGCACCGACTTGACGGTGAGGCCTAGGTCGAGAGCCTTGTTGGTGATGGCCTGCTTGTGCATGACGCGGATTGAGGGGATGGCGATGATGAGCTGCTTGACCTGGTTCGACTCGATGAACTTAGGGTTGAGCACGGAGCGAGCACGGAGCACAGGGACACCGTTGAGCTCCTGGTTCACCTTCGACATGTCGTCGTCGATGAATGCAGCCACACGATATTCGTGGGCCTGGTCCTGAAGAAGGGCGTTGTGGGCGATGATGCCTGCGGCGCCGGCGCCATAAATGACCACACTGATGGTGGGACGGCGACGGCGGAAGAATTTGTTGTAGATACGCTGGATGGCCAGGCGCAGCATGACCATAAATAGAGCCAAAAGGAGGTAGAGCAGGATGGTTTCGCGGACCGTGAGGATGTATTTCGTCGGGATCAGCGGAGGAGTGAACTGGTTGTTGACGACCCTGATGGCGATGCAGAACACCGCTGATCCGATGGTGGCAAAGAGGATCTTATAGATGTCGGTCAGGCCCAAATGGCGGATGATGCTGCGTGCTGTGCCGGAAAGCAGGAATGCCATCAGGGTGACTATGGATGCGGCAATGAATTTAAGGACTTCGCAGCGTAAGACGATACCGTTGAAACTGTTCATACGGAAGGCCTCCATGAAGAGGTATGCCACAACGAAGAGCCCCATGTCGAGCACGAGGATGATCCATTTTGGAATGGTGGAATGGCGGTAGCGGCGAACTAACTCGAAGGATATTTTTTTGAACATGTCGTTTTCAGATTACTGCTACAAGCGAGCGTCGATAATATTGCGAGGGAGGACGCCTTTGACGTCGTAGATGACACCGGGCTGCGGAACCAGGGCACGGAGGTCGAGAGCGGAAAAACGGTCGTGAGCGACGGCAAGGATGGCAGCGTCGAAGGGACCTTCGGGCAGTTCGGCAAGGACTGGGATGCCATATTCGTGCTCGGCACGCAGGGGAACGACCCAGGGGTCGTAGACCACGACATTCTGCGAGTACTCGCCAAGAGTGTGGCAGATGTCGACAACCTTGGTGTTGCGGATGTCGGGGAAATTCTCTTTGAAGGTGAAACCGAGGACGAGGATGCGGGCATCCTTGACGGGGACACCTTTGAGGTTCATCTGCCGAATCAACTGGTTGGCCACATAGGTGCCCATGGAGTTGTTAAGGCGGCGCGCGTTGCTCATCACGCGGGGCAGGACGCCATAGAGCTGCGACTTCTGGATGAGGTAGTAGGGATCGACGCTGATGCAATGGCCACCGACCAAGCCGGGACGCATCTTGATGAAGTTCCACTTGGAGGCTGCGGCATCGAGCACGTCGCCGGTGTCGATGCCCATGGCGTTGAATATCTTGGCCAATTCGTTGACAAAGGCGATGTTGACGTCGCGCTGGGAGTTTTCGATGATTTTCGAGGCTTCGGCCACACGAATGCTCGGCGCCTTATGGGTGCCGTTGACGAGGACAGAATTGTAGAGTGCATCGACGAAGTCGGCCACCTGCGGAGTGGATCCGGAGGTGACTTTGCGGATGGTTTCGACACGATGCTCGTGGTCGCCCGGATTGATACGTTCGGGCGAATAGCCGGCGTAGAAGTCAACGTTGAATGTCATTCCCGACACCTCTTCGACCTTGGGTAGGCATTCCTCCTCGGTCACGCCAGGATAGACGGTGGATTCATAGATGACGATGTCGCCCTTGGAGATAACCTTGCCAACCACCTCGGAGGCGCCCAACAATGGGGAGAGGTCGGGGCGATTGTTGTCGTCGACGGGGGTGGGCACGGCCACAATATATACATTGCACGGGCGTATCTGATCAATATCGGACGTGCAGAGAAATCCGTGATTGTGTATGGCATCGGCCAGCAGATTGTCGTCGACCTCGAGGGTGTCGTCATGTCCCTTCATCAGGGCATCGACGCGATGGCGGTTGATGTCGAATCCGATGGTGGGGAACTTGGTGGAAAACAATCGGGCAAGAGGCAGGCCGACATAGCCAAGGCCAATGACGCAAATTCTTGTTTCGGTAAGCGTAGTCATATCTTAGAGGCTATAATTTCTATTTCCGAATCGGTGATATAAGGATGCATGGGAAGCGAGAGCACGGTGCGGCTCAAGGCGGAAGCCTGCGGACAGGGCGACTGCGAGAGTGAGGCGAAGGCGGTCTGGCTGCTCATCGTACGGGGGTAGTAGACCATAGAAGGGATGCCCTCGGATTTGAGACGTGCCTGAAGGGCGTCGCGATCGGGGAGTTGAATGGTGTATTGCGCCCACGATGAAAGTCTTCCGTCGCCGACCACAGGGGTCGTTACCCTGTCGGAGAGAAGGCTGGTGTACATGGAGGCGGCATGGTTGACGGCGGCCAGCTCGTCGTCGAAATGACGCAACTTCACCTGCAGGACAGCGGCCTGAAGGGTGTCGAGCCGGGAATTGAGACCGATGCGCACATTGTCGTATTTGTCGGTGCCTTTGCCATGAATGCGGAACGACTTGATCAGGGCGGCCCAGTCGTCATTGTCGGTGAAAACTGCACCCCCGTCGCCATAGCAGCCGAGAGGCTTGGCCGGGAAGAATGAAGTGGTGCCGATATCCCCAAAGGAGCAGGCCTTACGGTCGCGGATGGCACCGCCAAAGCCCTGGGCTCCATCCTCGACCAAAAGAAGGCTGTGCGCTTGACAGAAAGGACGGACCTTGTCGAAATCGGCCGGCTGGCCGAAAAGGTCGACAGCGATCACAGCAGCCGGATGCAAATCGGTGTGGTTGCAGATATGCCGATATTTTGTTTCCAGGTCGGCAACGCTGATATTGAAATCGTCAAAGTTGACATCGACAAAAACAGGAGTGGCACCCTGCATGGAGACCACCTCGGCGCTGGCAAAGAAGGTGAAGTCGGGAACAAAAACGGCATCGCCTGGTTTGATGTCCATTGCCATCAGGGCGAGGCGCAAAGCGTCGGTGCCGTTGGCGCAACTGATGCAGTGCTTCACACCGACATAGTCGGCCAACTGCTGCTCTAGTTCCTGTACCGGGGCTCCCATAATGAAAGCGGTGGACGAGACAGCCTTCAAGAGAGCCTCATCCATTTCGGCCTTCATGGCCTCGTATTGTCTGTGTAGGTCGCGGAATTGCATCACTTTTTTCTGATTATAGCGTCGATTTCCTCATATTCGCGTCCACATTGGCACCGCAACGAAGGTGCGAGCTTGCGGCCGCATTCGCACACCCAACCGATGCGTCGGGCGGGGACTCCGGCCATGAGGGCATAGTCGGGAACATCCTTGGTGACCACGGCGCCTGCCGCAATCAGCGCAGAACGGCCCACTGTGTGGCCACATACTATCGTAGAGTTCGCCCCAAGCGAGGCACCCTCGCGGATGAGCGTTTTCGCATATACGCCGTGCACCGGGAAATGAGCACGGGGCGTCGTCACATTGGTGAAGACACACGAGGGTCCACAAAAGACATTGTCTTCAATTTCAACGCCCTCGTAGACGGAGACGTTGTTTTGTATACGGACACCATTGCCGATGCGCACGTTGGGGCCGATGTTCACATTCTGGCCGAGAGAGCAATTCTCGCCCAAGACAGCGCCCGACTGGATATGGCAGAAATGCCATACCTTGGTGCCGTTGCCCAAACGGACACCTTCGTCGACATAGGAACTCTCGTGGATAAAGGCTTTGTTTACCATCCGAAAGGGTGTTGCGTGATAGGATATTTGGCCATCGGATGATAGTCGCCGATCAGTCCGACAGGCTGTGCATGACGGATGTCGTAGACGGTCTGGATGCATTCCTTGGCCTCTTCGATACGGAAACCACGTCCGGCAAGCACTTCTTCATAGCTGCGGGTGTGCAGGTCGGTGAAGCCGTTGCTGAATTCAAATTCAGAACCGTCGACCAAAATGGCGCGATAGGAGGTCTTGCCTTGCGCACGAGCCTCGTCGGGCAAATGATCGCCGTTGATGCTGAGGAAATAGCGCACACGAGCCTGGCGCAACTCAAGGTAGCCGGCCACACGGTCGTGGGTGGCCACATGGACCACACTACGCTGCACGGGACCGAACACCCACGACAGCATGTCGTAGAAGTGTACGCCGATGTTGGTGGCCACACCACCGCTTTTCTGGACATTGCCCTTCCAGGACGCATAGTACCAATAGCCACGCGGAGTGATGTAGGTCAGATCGACATCGTAGATTTTGTCTTTCGGGCCGTTCTCGACACGCGCTTTCAGCTCGCGCACCGATGGGTGCAGACGAAGTTGGAAAATGGTGTACGCCTTGTGGCCTGTTTCGCGCTCAATGTCGATCAGCGAGTCGATATTCCACGGGCTCAGCACGACAGGCTTCTCGCAGATGACATCTGCCCCAAGGCGCAAGCCATAGCGCGTGTGCGCATCATGCAGATAGTTGGGGGAGCAAACGCTGAGATAGTCGATATTGCGACCCGTCGATTTGATGAAATTATTGTGGCGGTCAAAAAGCTCATATTCTGTAAAGAACGAAGCCCGTGGAAAATAGGAATCCATGATTCCCACTGAGTCGTTTTTGTCATACGCGGCAATGAGCTCGTTGCCGGTCTCTTTAATGGCCTTCAGATGGCGGGGGGCAACATATCCGCCCACCCCTATCATGACGAAATTTTTCATTATTTATTAATATTGTTCAGGCATGTTTGCAAACTCTCGGTCCAATGCGGGATGGCAATGCCGAATGTCTCTTTTATCTTGGTTTTGTCGAGCACCGAATAGCTGGGCCGCTTCACGGGGCTGGGAAACTCATTGCTGTGGCAGGGCATCACCCGGCATGCGGTGTGTCCGGCTCGCCGGGCAATCTCATATGCAAAATCGTACCAACTGCACACGCCTTCATTAGCGAAATGATACAATCCCGGATATTCGATATAGCCATCACTCTCAACGATGTGCACCAATACCTTGGCCAAGTCGCCTGCATAAGTGGGAGTCCCCACCTGGTCGAAGACAACCTTCACTTCCGGCCGTGTGGAGGTCAAGTTGAGCATCGTCAGCAGGAAGTTTTTCCCGTACTCGCTGTACAGCCACGAAGTGCGCACTATCACATGGCGGCGACAACGTTTGGCAGCCGTCTCCCCCGCCCATTTTGTGCGGCCATAGGCACCGGTAGGATTACCCTCCTCTGTCTCTCGGCAAGGAGTATTGTTCATGTTGCCTCCAAAGACATAGTCGGTCGAAACATGAAGCAATCCGCCCCCTACCCTCTCCATAGCATCGGCCAGGTATCCCACCGCCTCGGCGTTGATGCGCTCGGCCGTAGCCTCGTCGCTCTCCGCTTTGTCGACATTGGTATAGGCGGCGCAGTTGACAACCACATCTATACCGTGACTGCGGACATACTCGTCGACAGCTTCGCCCGAAGTGATGTCCAGTTCATCAACATCGGTGAAGAAATAATGGTTGGCCAGTGTCGGGGCCAAAAGCCGCAGATGGGTTCCCAATTGTCCGTTGGCGCCGGTGATCAATACATTCTTCATGATTCTGTCTTACATTTCAAACGGAGAGTCAAGCTGAGCCAGTCGGGGATGACGGCTGTCCTTGTCTGAAAGCACAACCTCGTCGTCCGGGAAAGGCCATTCGATAGCCAGGTCCGCGTCGTTCCATGCAATGGCGCCCTCAGCCTCCGGATGGTAGTATTCATCACATTTATACTGAAACACAGCCACATCGCTCAGCACGGCAAAGCCATGTGCAAAACCTTTCGGTATGAAAAACTGGCGATGGTTGTCTTCTGTGAGCTCCACCGCCACATGCTGCCCATAGGTAGGCGAGCCTTTGCGGATGTCGACCGCCACGTCGAGGACCCTGCCTACAACCACCCGCACCAGCTTGGCCTGTGCATACGGGGGCTTCTGGAAATGCAGTCCGCGAACCACGCCACGCGACGACCTCGACTCGTTATCCTGCACGAAATCAACATGCAGGCCGGTGGCCTCGGCAAATGCCTTCGCATTGAAACTCTCGAAAAAATAGCCTCTCGAATCGCCAAATATCCTGGGCTCCACTATCACAGGCCCTTCGATGGATGTTTTTATGATATTCATTTCCTTTTATCCTTGTATCATCCTCAGCAGATACTGACCGTATTGGTTTTTCTCCATAGGCTTCGCCACACGGCGGACATCGTCGGCGGAAAGCCACCCCATCTCATAGCCGATACTTTCGAGGCAGGCCACCTTCAGGCCCTGGCGTTTTTCAATCACCTCGATGAACGTCGAAGCCTCGGCCAACGAATCGTGCGTGCCGGTATCAAGCCATGCAAATCCGCGACCCATCAGCTGGACATTGAGTTCGCCGTCCTGCAGGAAAGCCTGGTTGACGGAGGTGATCTCCAGCTCGCCGCGGGCGCTGGGCTTGATCCCTTTGGCCACCCTGACCACCTTGTTGGGATAGAAATAGAGCCCCACCACCGCATAGTTCGACTTGGGCTGTTTGGGTTTCTCTTCTATTGAAAGCACCCTGCCTTCGGCATCGAATTCGGCCACGCCGTAGCGCTCCGGATCCGACACCCAATAGCCGAACACCGTTGCACGGCTATCATTCTCGGCATTGTACACAGCCTGGCGCAGCATCTGGCCCAGGCCGTTGCCGTGGAAGATATTGTCGCCCAGCACCAGACAGACCGAATCATCGCCGATAAACTCCTCGCCGATGATGAATGCCTGGGCCAGCCCGTCGGGTGACGGCTGTTCGGCATACGTGAAACGCACGCCGAAATCGCTGCCGTCGCCAAGCAGGCGCTTGAAGCCGGGCAGGTCATAGGGGGTCGAGATTATCAGTATATCACGGATTCCGGCCAGCATAAGCACCGATATCGGATAATACACCATGGGTTTGTCGTAGATCGGAAGCAACTGCTTGCTCACGCCCTTCGTGATCGGATACAGGCGTGTGCCTGAGCCTCCGGCCAAAACTATACCTTTCATCTTACAATTTCATTTTTTATTTTTCGTTATCAGCTTCGCTGGCATCGCTGACTTCGCCGTAACCATAGCCGTAGCCGTAGCCATAGCCATAGCCATAACCATAGCCGTAACCGTAGCCATAGCCGCCATAGCGCTTGGTGGACAGCGGCACGTCGGTGATCACCACAGCCATATTCTTGAACCGGCCCTTGTCGGACATGTCCTGGATAAACGGCAGCATGTTTTTCACCAGCACACCCACACGCATGATATACGCCGTCATGTCGGCCACACGGTTGATGATCGAAGCGTCGGCCACCACCTGCGCGGGCGTCGAGTCGAAGATGATATAGTCATAATGGGCCCTCAGGTAGTCCACCAGCTTGTCGATCTTGTCGCTCATCAGCAGCTGCGTCGCGTTGGGCGGAGTCTTTTCGCAGACGATATAGTCCAGATGGTCTGACGTCTCGCTGTGCATGATATACTGCTCCATCGGGCCGTCGTTGTCGATCAGGTAATGGATCAGACCCATCTTGTTGTGGCGGTCGATGGTCTTCGAAAGGCTGCGCTTGCGCAAGTCGAAGTCCACCAGCACCGTCCGCTTGCCCACATAGGCCAGCGACAAAGCCAGGTTCAACGCCGTATAGGTCTTGCCCTCGCCGGGTGTCGTCGACACGGTCTGTATCACTTTCTGTCCCTCTTTCATGAAGAACGGGATGTTGGAATGCAGCAGCCTGAATGCCTCCGTCACGGCGTCAGTGCCGCTGGCCGTCACGATGATCTCGTCGTTCACTCGCGACGACGGCTTCTGCGGTATCTCGCCCAGCACAGGCAGGCTAGTCATCTTTTCCACATCCATTTTCGAGCGCAGCTTCACATCGAAGAAACGGATGCCGAAGATCACCGCGAAAGGTATCAGCAGGCCAATGATCAGCGCCACCAATCCGTACATCATCAGCCGCGGGCCGGTCAGGCTCACAATGGCGGGCTCCACCACCTTGGCATTCGCCACCGCCACGGCCAGGTTCATCGCCGTCTCTTCACGCTTGCTCAACAGATACAGAAACAATTCCTCTTTGATCTTCTGCTGGCGCTCCACCTCGGTCACAGCCTTGGTCTGGGTAGGCATCATCGCAATCTGGTTGCGCACATGCTGCTCCTGGTTCCGGGCCTCCTGCAGGCGTATCGTCGTGGCATTGATCACATTGTTGATTGACGTGATGATGGCGCTCAGCTGATTGTTGAGCGACTGCTTCAGCTCCCTCGCCTGCGGGTTGTTCTCGCCGGCGGTGATCGTCAGCTGTTTGTATTGGTTCAGGCTCCGGTTGTAGGCGGCAATCTGGCTCTGCACGCCGGCATCGCTCGTACCCAGGTTCGCCGGTATCAGCTCCTCTTTGTTCAACGGGTCGGAAATGCTGTTCTTGATATCCCTCAAAATCGACAGCTCGGCTTCCAACTGCACCACCTGGTCGGTATATCGGGTGCTCGTCTGCTGCAGTATCGACGAGGCACTCGACAATTCAGGCAGCTGCGAGCTCTTCTTCAGCTGCTCCACCTGCGAGTCCACACTTCCCAGCTCGCCCGAGATCAGCGCTATACGCTCGGTTATGAATTTTTCCGTCTTCTGCGCCACCTTGTTCTTGTCGTCGATGGCGTCGTCGTTGTACACCGCAATCAGCGTGTCCACTATCTGCTTGGCGCGGTCCGAATTCTCGTCCTTGTACGAGATGGCCAGGATCGACGCCATCTTGTCCACTCGCGTCACACTCAGGTTCTTCACCAGCCTGCGGGCCATCGGCAGCACCTCGCTCACGCCCATATGGAGCTTCACTCCCTGGAACTCCGACGAATAGTGCGGCGTCTTGTCCACCTTGATCAGCAGCGTGTCGTCAAGCTCGACCGGCTCGCCATATTTGGCCAACTTCTTCAGATGGAAATGCTTCGACTCCACCTGGTACGTGTCATGCGTCTTGGGGGTCACCGTCAGGTTGAGGTTCATCACGTGGCTCTCGCTCTTTTCGTACACCGAAAGCTTGACGGGAGCATTGCCGAAATAGGATATCTTCTTGAACAGGTCGCGACGCGAACAGGTGTAGTTCAGGTCCAGACGGTCGATCACCTGGCACATCAGCGCCGACGAACGCATCATATAGATCTCGTTCGCCAGCGACAGGTCGGTGTTGCCCATATTGTTCAGGATGGCGTCCATATTCTGCGACGCCACATTCTTCTTGTCGTTGTCGCGCACCAGCACCGTGCCCGATGCCGTGTACAACTTCGGCTGGGCTTTGTACACGAAGGCCGCAATCACGAGGCATGCCACCACCGAGATGACAAACCAATACCAATTGTCAAGAACCATGAAGACGATATCGCGGATCGAAATCGTATTCTCCGATTCGTTGCCCGACATGTTCCGGTTCTGGTTGTTGTTGCTATTCTCCATTCTTTTGGGGGGATATTTTCTGTTTGACGACTAATTGTTCGCGCCGTTCAGCCTTTGGGCATAGCTGCGCGTCAGGAAATAGTAGTAGAACACACTGGCGATGGTCGACACGATCGACACTCCGCTCGAGATATACGTCAGCAGTATCGGGTCGCGGTCGGCGGTGCTCCGGCGCTTCTTGTTCGGCTCCACAAACACCACATCGTTCTGATGCAGGTAGTAGTACGGCGAATTGAACACATCCTTCGAGGTCAGGTCGATCTCGCCGATGGTGCGCATCCCGTTCTCCTCGCGGATCACCGTCACATTGTTGCGCTGTCCGTAGATGGTCAGGTCGCCCACCATGCTGATGGCCTCGAATATGGTCAGCCGCTCGCCGCTGGCCTCGATCCTTCCGGGACGGGCCACCTCGCCCAGCACGCTCACCTTGAAATTCATCAGCTTCACCGTCACCACGGCATCCCTGATGTGGCCTTCCGATATCAGGCGCGACTGCAGCGCCGTCGCCAGCTCGGCAAACGACATCCCCTGCACATGCACCCGCCCCAGCACCGGGAAGATGATGTCGCCTTCCGGGCTCACCAGATAGCCCGTCACCATCGACGCGTTAGGGTTCAGCACCACGCCGTCGACGGTGGCAATCTTGTTCGTCTCCTCGTTGAAAAGCGCCGTCGCGGCCGGCGACTGGCTTCCCACGTAGATATACAACAAGTCGTTCGGCTGTATGCCATTCGACACCTGGCCCTTGACAGCCATCGCCGAATCTCTCGGCGCATCCTTCACATAAGTCAACTCAGTGGGTGTGCTGCACGACGCAAACATCACCGCAACTCCCACAAAAATCGCTGATGCTACTTTGAAAAAAACACTCTTCATTATTATAAAATATTCATTGACAATCGCTTTACATATCATTGCCCAAAAAACGGACACCGCAAAGATACACACTTTTTTTTAATAAAAACATAAAAATAATTAATGCCACATCGCCCTCCCTGCCGCACCATCCCCTCCCCATGGCCGGTCGATGTACGTCTGTTGTACGACTGTTGTACGAAAAAAGTTCGTACAACAGTCGTACAACAGACGCTCAACAGACGCCCACACCACGCACAGCCCTCCTTCCGAAACCGCTCACTATCAACCCCCTCGACGCACATCTTCATTTCCGGCTTCCGCAGTCCGCAAATTTGTCGTACCTTTGCATCCCGAATATGCCATTTGTCAATCAGATACTTCAGCACCGGAGCCTCTCTATCGTGGGCCTCGAAAAGAACACCGGCAAGACGGTCTGCCTCAACTATATCCTCCGCCGTCTCAACGAATTGGGTGTTCCCGTCGGCGTCACATCCATCGGTGTCGACGGCGAACAGATCGACAGCGTCTTCGCCACAGCCAAGCCTGAAGTGACCATCTACGAAGGGTCGCGTTTCATCACCTCCGAGCAGCACTACATCAAGCGCCAGGCCGTGTCGGAAATCGAGCACGTCGACAGCCGCCGCACCGCCCTCGGACCGCTGGTGACAGCCCGCGTGCTCATCCGCGGCAAAGTGCTCCTCAGCGGTGCCGCCACCACAGCCTCCCTGCGCGGCCAGATCGAACGCCTGCAATCCATAGGGTGCCGACTGGCCATCGTCGACGGCGCCCTGTCGAGGCTCAGCCTCGCATCGCCCACCGTGACCGACTGCATGGTGCTGGCCACCGGCGCCGCCGTGTCGGCCAACCTCAAGCAGCTCGTGGCCAAAACGCGCTTCGTGCACCACCTCATCTGCCTCGACGAAGTGGCCCCCGCCCTCCGCGACACCCTCAACCCCATCGCCGGAGGCCTCTGGGCCATCGACGACGACGGCCAGCCACACGACCTCGGCATCGCCTCCGTCTTCCTCATCGGCAACGCCGGCAACGACCTCCTGCGCTTCGGCCACACCCTGTTCGCCTCCGGCGCCGTCAGCGATCGCCTCCTCAAAGCCCTCGCCCCTCTCGCCAACGACATCACCCTCGTGGCGCGCGACTTCACCAAGCTCTTCCTCACTCCCGAAGCCTACAACGACTTCACACACCGCGGCAACCGGCTGCTCGTCCTGCAGCGCTCACGCTTGGTAGCCGTCACCCTCAACCCCACCTCTCCCCAAGGCTTCCTCCTCGACAGCCGCAACGCCTGCGACGCCCTCAGCGACGCCCTACAGACTCCTGTCTACGACATAATGAAAATCACACAATGAAAATAAAAGACCTCATCAAACAAGACGCCGGCCTGCAATACGCCGTCGACAGCCTCGAACTGATGTCTGCCGCCGGCCGCCGCGCTTTGCTCGACACCGAGTTCAGCACCGACGCCCATTGGCTTGAAGCCGAATGGCAACGCCTCGACAGGGCCATCCAGACCACCCTCACTTTCAAATTCAAAAAGCCCTACATCGACCTCCGCCACTGCCTGATGCAGCTCCACGACCTGCGCTCCACCCTCGCCTCGCTGGCCAGCCACACGCCCCTCAACGAGGTGGAACTCTTCGAGGTGAAAAACCTGGCCCACCTCAACCGCATCGCCACTGGCGCCATCAGCGGACTGGGCATCTCCGACATTCTCCCCCTGCCGGCAACCGACGATGTCTTCTCCCTGCTCGACCCCGACCACACAGGCATCCCCAATTTCTATATCTACGACAGCCTCGACCCGCGTCTGACCCCGCTGCGTCGCAAACTCGGAGGCCTCCAGACCTCCGGCGGCGACCCGGCACGCATCGCCGCGCTGCTGGCCGAACAGAACGAAATCCAAGGCCAAGTGTGTCTCCGCCTCTCCGACCAGCTGTCGCCATGGGCCCCCACCCTGACCGCCGCACTCGACCAGCTGGCCTATGCCGACCTCCTGCTGGCCAAGGCCCAGCTCGCCATCGACTGGCACCTCTCCCGACCCACCCTCGGCAATCATATCGCCTTCACAGGCCTGGTCAACCCGCGCCTCAAACACCGCAACGAGGCCGCCCATCTACGCTACCAGCCGGTCGACATCACCGTCACCTCGGGCGTCACCCTCATCACCGGCGCCAACATGGCCGGCAAAACGGTGTTGCTGAAAAGCTTGGGCACCGCCCAAACCATGGTGCAATGCGGCTTCTTCGCTCCTGCCGACGAGGCCGTCACCATCCTCTTCGACGGCGTCACCTCCTCCATCGGCGACGACCAGGACGAAATGAACGGCCTCAGCAGCTATGCCGCCGAAATCATCAAAATCAGCGATATCGTCCGCCGCTGCCGCGACCAGCGCCTGCTGGTGCTCATCGACGAACCCGCACGCACCACCAACCCCGTCGAAGGCAAGGCCATCGTCCAGGCCCTCATCAGGCTCATGCAGCAGTCCGATTCCGCCACCCTCATCACCACACACTACGGCCAGCTCGGCGCCAACTGCCGCCGGCTACGGGTGCGCGGCTTCGTCGAGGACATGGCCGACATTCCGCTCACCCCGCGCAACATCAACCTCTTCATCGACTACTCGCTCACCGAAGACCTCTCCGGCGAGGTCCCGCACGAGGCTCTGCGCATCGCCGACATCCTCGGATGCGACAGCCAGCTGATCGACACCGCACGGCAATATATTGAAAAATAGCATCCTACGACAGCCACAATACAAAAAATGGAGACGCCTGTCGGCATCTCCCTTTTTTCTGCGGAAAGGAGGGGATTCGAACCCCTGAAGCGCTGTTAACGCTTACTCGCTTTCCAGGCGGGCCTCTTCAACCACTCGAGCACCTTTCCAATAGATTTTCTTGACCGGTTGATTTGTCAAAATCGGCTGCAAAAGTACTACTTTTTTTTCATATGACAAAAAAAATGTAATTTTGCATTTTGTCATCACCCCGACGGAATTATTAAAACCCATTCATAATGAAGAAATTATTCACTTGCATCATGGCTATTTCTATCCTAGCCGCAGTAGGCTGCAACAACAAGAAAGCAGTTGAAGAAAAATCCGAAATCCAGCAAAAAGTGGACGAGTACGCCGAGTTCACCCTCACCTCCGACCTCATCCAGAACCTCTCCGCCAACGAGAAGGAGCTCCTCAAGGTCTTCATCCAGATCGGCGAAGTGATGGACGACATCTATTGGGATGAGTACTTCGGCAACGAAAACCGCCGCAACCTCGACACCCTCACCGACCCCGCCATCCGCGCCTTCGCCGAAATCCAATACGGCGCTTGGGACCGCCTCGACAGCGAGAAGCCCTTCATCCCCGGCTTCGGCGAACGTCCCCTCGGTGCCAACTTCTACCCCACCGACATGACCAAGGAAGAGTACGACGCCCTTCAGGATCCCCTCAAGGAAAGCCAGTACAGCGTCATCCGCCGCAACGCCGAAGGTGCCCTTGAAGTGCTCCCCTACCATGTCGCCTTCGCCGACCAGATGGCCAAAGTCGACTCCCTCATGGGCAAAGCCATCGAACTCGCCGAGAACCCCGGCCTGAAGAAATACCTTGAGGCCCGCCGTGAAGCCTTCCGCACCGACGACTACTACAACAGCGACATGGTCTGGATGGACATGAAAGACAGCAAGCTCGACTTCGTCGTCGGACCCATCGAGAACTACGACGACGCCCTCAACGGCCTCAAATGCTCCCACGAAGCCTTCGTCCTCGTCAAGGATGAACAATGGAGCAACGACCTCAGCAAGTTCGCCGCCATGCTGCCCGAGATGCAGAAACTCCTGCCCTGCGACCCCAAATATAAGAAAGAAGTCCCCGGCACCGACTGCGACATCAACGTCTACGACGTCGTCTACTACGCTGGCGACTGCAACGCCGGTTCCAAAACCATCGCCATCAACCTCCCCAACGACGAACGCGTCCAGCTCGCCAAAGGCAGCCGCCGCCTGCAGCTGAAAAACGCCATGCGCGCCAAATACGACAACATCATGGTGCCTATCGCCAACCTCATCATCTGCCCCGAGCAGGTCGACAGCGTGACCTTCAACGCCTTCTTCGGCAACACCTGCTACCACGAGGTGGCCCACGGCCTGGGCATCAAGAACACCGTCACCGGTCGCGGCCCCTGCCGCCAGGCCCTCGGCGCCGAATATAGCGCCTGGGAGGAAGCCAAAGCCGACGTCTGCGGCCTCTTCCTCACCGAACAGCTCATCCAGCGCGGCGAAATCACCAACACCACCGTCGCCCAGAACTACATCACCTTCATTGCCGGCCTGCTCCGCTCCGTCCGCTTCGGCGCCACCGAGGCCCACGGCCGCGCCAACATCATGTGCTACAACTACTTTAAAGAGCACGGCGCCTTCACCCGCAACGCCGACGGCAAATATGTCATCAACGTCGACAAAGCCCGCGAAGCAGCCCGCGGCTGGGCAGCCATCATCATCGCCATGGAGGGCGAGGGCGACATGGCCGCAGCCAAAGCCTACAGCGACAAAAACGGCAAAATCGGCACCGAACTTCAGGCCGACCTCGACAAAATCCGAGACGCCAACATCCCGCGCGACATCCGCTACAACCAGGGCGTAAAAGCCCTCGGCCTGTAATCCGGCACACTTTACATCACCCCCTCAAGGGCGGTCGGCACAAACGTCGGCCGCCCTTGATTTTAACATTTTTTCCAGCCATTCAAAATGGACCAATTTGGTTAATTTTAACATTTATTGATTTTTTAACATTTATATAAACTTCTGATTCATAGCAATATTAATGAATCAGCAAAAATAAAATGCAAAAAAAAAATTTGTATATCGAATTTATTCCTTACATTTGCCGCGGATTTCGGAAAACACCGGCCGACAAAAACGGCACAGATCTCCAATAATCCAAGCGCCCAATTGGCCGTACCGCCTCCAAAACGGCACCACCCGGAAAAGCGCACAACACAGCCAACTGCCATCTGACTGCAACCCACTTCAACCAGCAGCACCCATCGTCAAAAAAAGAGCCGCTAAAGGATGACCTTGACAAAAATAACGCCACCACAATAAGCAACCGAGAGCAATAGGAAAGCTGATATCCGCCATTCAGAACAAGGGGTAATCAAATCCACAATTCTAACGACAATCATATCTATCACCCCCTGTCGAATGAAGGTTCTTCCTTAGGACTTCAGCCGCAGCCATCGGTTGCTTTTCTTATTTTGTTGTAAAACAACGTCTTCAGTCACTCCCCTCCCACAATCCATTCTCCAATTCTTTCCCCCATTTTCATAACCCTCTCCAACCCCGCTCCAACCTCTCGCCTCTTTCCCTCGGTGATCCTTCGGTGATCCTTCGGTGATCCTATACTGATCCTATACAATCTCGCTGTGGCTTGCTGAATTAGGTTGTCACTTTTGTGTCTTGCGACTGGATCAGGTTGACGGGTTAATTATTGTCGACTGTTTCCGGTTGTCAGCCGCCTTTATTTTTGATGGCTTTTGTGTCAACTTTTTTCAGCGCAAGACATGAGTTAAGCTGCCGAAAATGATAATAATATTTATTAAATTTAAAAAAATTAGTATATTTGCATATTGATTGTCGAATTCCCATAAACCGGAAAAGGCTGTCAATGAACGGGTTGCAACAAGCCTCCTGCGATAGGAGCGCCCTGTAAGCCAGAACCTACCGACTGGCGAACCCCATCCCAACCTGCCATGAGCGGGGAGGGGAAGATGTATAAGGACAAGAAAAACAATGCACAAAATGCCCAACGACGAGACACCCCACTGGTACGCCATGCGCGTCTACCACAACCGCAGCAAAATGCTGACGGAAACGCTCTCGGACGACGGCATTGAGTATTTCGACCCGTCGGAGGCCATCGCCTCGCTGCTGTTCGTGCATTGCGACGAGCACTACATCGCCGATTTGGGGTCTCGCTATTTCGACCGCGTGTGGATCTACCGCCGCACCGGCTCGCGGGTGCCTGCAGTAGTGCCCGACCGCGAGATGGAGGTGTTCCGCTTCGTGGTGACGGCAGGCAAGCAGGGGCTGACATTCTTGGGCGACGACCGGCCGGAGTATCACCAGGGCGACCGCGTAGTGGTCACCGACGGCCCGTTCAAAGGTGCCGAAGGGCACATCAAACGCATCAAACGCGACCGACGGCTGATTGTCAGCATCGACGGCGTGGTGGCAGTGGCCACCACATATATCCATCCCAAATTCTTGAAGAAAGTCGACATGCCTGAGCCCACTGGGCGCTTCCGGATATGAAGACACCGCTGTTCCACCTGCAATACGAGCTCGACCAGCCCTACACCGAAAGGGGCACCGAGTCGGGTGCGAAACTGTTCACCGACGAGATCGACGACCCCGTCGTGCGCCGTTGTCTGGAGACCACCGGCAAGATGGGGCAAAAGGAGCTGGCCCGGTGGCTGCAGCGCGAACACGAATCGATCAAGGACAAGGTCTACGTCACGCCGCTGACCACCTACACGCCCGAAGCACTCGACTACAGGCTCGAAGGCATCAGCCCCGCACTGGTCTACATCTCCCGTCCGCTGCACACAATCATGATGCTCGACGAGTTCCTCCACGAGGCCAACGTGCACCTTGAAACCGGTGCATGGATCAGCTGCCACTCGATGACGTCGGTGCTGAAGCGCAAGCTGCTGATGAAGCGCTACCCCTGGGGCATACGCCACGTGGCGGCCGCGGCGCACTATATGTGGCACCGGGTGTGCCCGAAGCTGGGACTGACACGCAAGCTGTATTTCTCCATCACCGGCGGCAAAAACCGCACCTTCAACCGGGTGGAGATCCTGGGACGGCTCTATCGTGCCGGCTTCGAGGTGAAGGACGAGCAGTTCCGCGAGGGCGAGTTTTTTGTCATCGCGCAAAAGGTAAAGCCGCCCGTCGAGGACAAGGCACCCACGGGTTCGCCCATCATCCACCTCCGCCGCGTGGGACTGAACGGCAAGCCCATCGTGGTCCACAAGTTCCGCACCATGTACACCTACTCGGAGTACATCCAGTCGTACATCTACCGTTATCAGAACCTGGACAACGGCGGCAAGTTCAAGAACGACTACCGGGTGAACTTCTGGGGCAAGATCCTGCGCAAAAGCTGGCTCGACGAGTTGCCGATGGTGTGGAACATGATCCAGGGCGACATGAAACTGGTGGGCGTGCGCCCGTTGAGCCAGCAGTATTTCAGCCTCTACACGCCCGAGATGCAGGAGCTCCGCACCCGCACCAAGCCCGGCCTGCTCCCGCCGTTCTATTACGACGCCGTCACGCCGGAAAGCATCGACGATGTGCAAGCCTCTGAACGCCGCTACCTGGAAGCCTACCTCAAAGCGCCGTTCCGCACCGACTGGCGCTACTTCTGGGGCATCGTGGGCAACATCGTCTTCCGTAACAAGCGCTCGAAGTAACTCTCGCAGTGGACTTCAACAATTTGCCTCGGAGAGGCCACCCTCACGAAACACAATAAACACCCATACATAAGTACGGCACTGCAAAATAGCAGAACCATAAGCATGTCGGGGACATGCAACAAAGCGATTTCATCCAATGAAGCAAGACAATAAAAACTTCGACTCTTCGGCTCCCCAATCTTTCGACCATTCGACATCCAACGAGGGCTGGACTACTGTCATCAAGCCGAAGGACAAGTTGCTGTCGGTCGACTTCGGCGAACTGTGGCGCTACCGCGACCTCTGCTCGCTGTTTGTCAGGCGCAATATCACCACGCAGTTCAAGCAGACGGTGCTTGGCCCGTTGTGGTATGTCCTGCAGCCGATGATCACGGTGGTGATGTATATGGTGGTGTTCGGCAACATTGCCAAAATACCCACCGACGGACTTCCTCAGCCGCTGTTCTACCTGAGCGGAATCTGCCTCTGGCAGTATTTCAGCGACTGTCTGAACAAGACCTCCTCAACGTTTGTGTCGAACGCCAGCATCTTCGGCAAAGTCTACTTCCCACGACTCATCGTGCCCATCTCCAACGTCATCTCCAACCTGCTCCGCTTTGGCATCCAGTTCGCCCTTTTTCTGGTGGTGTACGCCGTCTATCAGATTTTCATCATCCCCGGACAGATCCACACCAATTGGTATGCCCTGATGCTGCCCGTGTTGGTGGCCATGCTGGCCGGCTTGGCGCTGGGTTTCGGAGTGCTGTTTTCCAGCCTGACCACAAAGTATCGCGACCTGCAGCTGCTGCTGGGCTACTTCGTCAGCCTGTGGATGTATGCCACACCGGTGATCTATCCCTTGAGCACCATCCACAACAACACGCTGCGCTTCATCATGTCGCTCAACCCCCTGACAGGCATCGTCGAAGCCTTCAAGTATGGCTTCCTCGGCGAGGGTGTCTTCAGCTGGGGTCTGCTGGGCTACAGCTTCGCCTTCATGGTAGTGCTGCTGGCCATCGGCGTGGTGCTCTTCAACCGGGTGCAACGCACCTTCATGGACACCGTCTGATCATGGCAACCATACAACAGCTGGCATACGGACTGCTGGTGCCCGCCGTGAACGGTGAGACGCCGCAAGGCGCGCTCTTCGACAACCTGGACACCGGCCAATGGGCGCAGCTGTTCCGCCTGATGCGGCAGAACAATGTGGTGGCGCTGACAGCCGCATCGGTGGCTCAGCTGGGCGAGCAGGTGCCTCGCAGCATCAAAATGCCGTGGTTGATGGAACGCGAAAAAGCGGCCAGCCGCTACCGCATGCAGGCCGACGTCGAGCACGACATCAAAGCGTTGATGCAGGAGCACGGCATCAAATGCATGACCCTTAAAGGGACACACCTGTCCCGCTACTACCCCACACCTGAGTGTCGCGAGTTCGGCGACCTGGACCTCTACTTCTTCGACCGGCAGGCCGATGCCGACCGTCTGATGGCCGACGAGCACGGCGTCGCAATCAGCAACGACGCCCACCACCACACGAAGTATGTCTACCGCGGCGTCACGGTGGAAAGCCACTACAATTTCGTCAACGTCCACACCCCCCGCAGCAACCGCCGCTACGAACAGCTGCTCAAAAGCCTGGCACCTTCGCCCACCTTCGAGCTGCTGTTCATGCTGCGCCACGTGGCGGTACACTTTGCGGCCAGCCGCATCACGCTGCGCGACCTGACCGATTGGCACCTCGCCACCCGGCAATTGGAGGGTTCCGTCGACTGGGACACGGTACGTAAGGCCGCCAAAGACTTCGGCATGGCGCCTTTCGCCGATGCGCTGACCTCCATCGTGAGCCGTCGTTTCAACCATGAAATACCTCTCCGCTTTGCCCCCGAAAACGACATCGCCGAAAAGGTGGAGCACGATATGCTCTTTGGCAGTCCGCAGAGCGAGGAATACCCCGCCAATGGCTGGGGTAGGCTATCCTGGAAGCTGCGCCGCTACCGTGCCAACCGATGGAAACAGCGTCTCGTCTTCAACGACTCGCCGCTGAGCCTGCTCCTCACCAGCCTCGGCTCCCACTCTCGCAACCCGCATAGCATCCTGCATAAGATATAACCTCACTCCCATGAAAAAAGCCCTTATCACTGGCATCACAGGCCAAGACGGCAGCTATCTGGCCGAATTTCTCATCGAAAAAGGCTACGAGGTGCACGGCATCCTGCGTCGCAGCAGTTCGTTCAACACTGGGCGCATCGAGCACCTGTACCTCGACGAATGGGTGCGCGACATGCACCAGAAGCGCCTGGTGGAGCTGCATTGGGGTGACATGACCGATAGCAGCAGTCTCATCCGCATCATCAGCGAGGTGCGGCCCGACGAAATATACAACCTCGCAGCACAGAGCCACGTGAAGGTGAGCTTCGATGTGCCTGAATTCACGGCCGACACCGATGCCAACGGAGTGCTGCGCCTGCTTGAGGCTGTGCGCATCACGGGCCTCTCCCAGACATGCCGCATCTACCAAGCTTCTACGTCCGAGCTCTACGGCAAGGTGCAGGAAGTGCCACAGAGCGAGACGACACCCTTCTATCCGCGTTCTCCCTATGGCGTGGCTAAGCTTTACGGCTACTGGATGATGAAGAACTACCGCGAAAGCTACAACATGTTCTGCTGCAATGGCATACTCTTCAATCATGAGAGCGAACGTCGCGGCGAGACTTTCGTCACACGAAAAATCACGCTAGCCGCCGCCCGCATCTCACAAGGATTCCAGGACAAGCTCTACCTGGGCAACCTCAACGCTCTGCGCGACTGGGGCTACGCTAGGGACTATGTGGAGTGCATGTGGCTCATCCTCCAGCAGGAAAAACCCGACGACTACGTCATTGCCACAGGCCAGTACCACACGGTGCGTGAATTCTGCACCCTGGCCTTCAAGGAAGCAGGTATCGAGCTACGCTGGGAAGGCGAAGGCATCAACGAGAAAGGCATCGAGGCCCAAAGCGGCAAGATCCTCGTCGAGGTCGACCCCAAATATTTCCGCCCCGCCGAAGTCGACCAGCTCCTCGGCGACCCCTCAAAGGCCAAACGCCTCCTCGGCTGGGACCCGCAGAAGACAAGCTTCGAAGATCTCGTGAAGCTCATGGTGCAGCACGACATGAAAAAGGTCCGCCGCCTGCACCACACAGATTAAGGCACACAGAAACCACAGAAATCACAGAAAAACCGTCACCCCCACGACACCAAATGAAATAACATACGAAATTAGGGGTGCGATATACGATGTGTATAAAGAACTTGGGCCTGGACTATTGGAAAGCGTATACGAGGAGGCATTGTGTTTCGAACTAGAACAACGCGGATTATTTATTGAACGACAAAAACAGGTGCCTGTCATATACAAGGGCTGCAGACTAAAAACAGATTTACGACTCGATATTCTTGTTGAGGACAAAGTTATCGTCGAGTTGAAATCTGTAGAGGAAATGAAAAAAGTGTTCGCCAAACAACTTTTGACATACCTTCGCTTGATGGACAAAAGAATTGGGATTCTGGTGAATTTCAATACTGACGACATCTTGACATCAATCACTCGAATAGCCAATTGATTATTGCTCAACAAAATGATGCGTCAGCATAATTTCTGTGATTTCCGTGATTTCTGTGTGACAAAAAAATGTTTTAACTCCGTGAGAAACATCAGCAAGAAATGAACAAAGACAGCAAGATATACGTAGCAGGGCATCGGGGAATGGTGGGCAGCGCCATTGTGCGGGAACTGCAACGCAAAGGATACAACAATATCATTACACGTACTCATGCTGAGCTGGATCTCACTCGCCAAGAGGCTGTAGAATCCTTTTTTGAAGCAGAGAAGCCCGAATATGTCTTCCTCGCTGCCGCCAAGGTAGGTGGCATCGCCGCCAACAGCGCAGCCTTGGCCGACTTCATGTACCAGAACATGATGCTGGAGATGAACGTCATCCATGCCGCCTGGCAGAATGGCGTCAAAAAGCTGGAGTTTCTCGGCAGCAGCTGCATCTACCCCCGCATGGCGCCTCAGCCCATGAAGGAGGACTGCCTGCTGACCTCGGCGCTGGAACCCACCAACGAAGCCTACGCCCTGGCCAAGATCAGCGGATTGAAATACTGCGAATACCTCAATCGGCAATATGGCACCGATTACATCTCCGTCATGCCGACAAACCTATATGGCCCCAACGACAACTATCATCCCGAGCGCAGCCACGTGCTACCGGCCATGATCCGTCGTTTTCACGAGGCCAAGATGGCTGGTGCGGAGAGCGTCACCTGCTGGGGCGACGGCAGCGCGCTGCGGGAATTCCTCTACGTCGACGACCTCGCCGAGCTCTGCGTCTTCCTGATGAACAACTACAGCGGCGACGAGACCGTCAATGCCGGCACTGGCAAAGAGCTCACCATCCGCGAACTGGCCGAGACTGTAGCCAAAGTGGTTGGCTATGAGGGCAAAATACTGTGGGATGCCAGCCGGCCCAACGGCACTCCACGCAAACTCCTCGACGTTAGCAAGGCCACCCGCCTCGGCTGGACCTATAAGACGGAGCTGGAAGAAGGCATCCGATTGGCCTACAACGACTACAAAAACACCATTATATAATCGCTATCGGTTTTGCTCCCCTTTTGCTCATTTTTTGATCACCTTTTGCCTACTCCCTTCGTAATAATAAGACAACCTCGGTGATACACCGACACATATAGCCAACAGAAAAGCAACATGCCAACTGCCATAGAATTCAACAATATCAGCAAAATATACCGGCTCGGACTGGTGTCCACCGGCACGCTGAGCCATGATCTGAAACGCTGGTGGACGATGAATATCCGCCATCAGGAAGACCCCTACCTCACCATCGGCGAGACCAACGACCGCAGCACCAAAGGCGACAGCGACTACGTGTGGGCGCTGAAAGACATCGACTTCAAGGTAGAACAGGGCGACGTGGTGGGCATCATCGGCAAAAACGGCGCCGGCAAAAGCACCCTGCTGAAAATCCTCTCTAGGGTCACCGCCCCCACCACCGGCACCATCCGCGCCCGCGGCCGCATCGGCTCGCTGCTCGAAGTGGGCACAGGTTTCCACCCCGAGATGACAGGGCGCGAGAATATCTACATGAATGGTGCCATCCTCGGCATGACCAAACAGGAAATCACGCGCAAATTGGACGAGATTGTCGACTTCAGCGGCTGCGAACGCTATATCGACACCCCTGTGAAGCGCTACAGCAGCGGCATGATGGTGCGCCTCGGCTTCGCCGTCGCCGCCCACCTCGACCCCGAGATCCTCGTCGTCGACGAAGTCCTCGCCGTCGGCGATGCCGAATTCCAGAAGAAAGCCATCGGCAAGATGCAAGATGTCAGCCGCGGTGAAGGCCGCACGGTGCTGTTCGTGAGTCACAATATGGCTAGCGTCCAGACACTCTGCGCCAGAGGAATTTTATTGGCAAATGGTACTATAAAGAAAATAGGCACTATTGGTGAAGTAATATCAGAATATCTATCTACTAACGCATATATTTCATACGATGATATTATGGATAGGTTTAAAGGGAAACAGCTCCCACAAGCCTATTTTACCAAAATTGATTTTACTGATGTAGAGGGAAACGTGTGCAAGGCCGCAATATCAGGAGAAACTCTGAATATTGTAATTAGATACATTTCCAATCTCAGACGGCCATTTCACATAAATATAGGCATTTACAATCAGGCAGGAGAAAAAATATTACATTTAAGTTCAGAGTATTGTTTGGCAGAAATAGACTTCCAACAACAAGAAGGTACATTTGTATTTACCTACAAAAAACTACCTCTACCCAAGGGAGAATACATTATTAACTTCACACTATGGTCTGGATACGAACGAATAGACTGGGTTAGAGATTGCGTAAAACTAAATGTGACTGAAGGGGACTTTTATGGCAATGGTAAATTACCTGATTCTAAAGAAAATAAAGTTTTAACAGAATATCTATGTCAACAAGTATAGCTAAAGGGAAAACAGTTTACGACGTGGTACATGAAAACCTTTGTATTTCATGTGGCGCGTGTAAACCAATTTGCCCTCAAAGTGCCATACAATACAAATTTGAAAGAGGACTATTTCTTCCCACTATCAACAAAGCTAAATGCATTGCTTGTGAGAGGTGCTTGAAAATATGCCCAAGCCATCAGATTGATGTGGGTGCCTTATATGGGAATACCGATTTTCTTAACAATGACCAAAAATGTTTTACAGCTTTTTCTAATGACAGAATAATACGACGCTCAGGAACTAGCGGAGGCGTAGTATCCACCATTATACTCCGATTGCTTGAAAACAAGGTTTACGAGAAAGCCTACGTTTTAAAGTATGAATCTTTTTCAGACAAACTACAGGCCAAGCTTACTCCAGTCACGACGAAAGGTGAAATATTGGGCGCAGCCAAATCCAAATACATACCTGCATCTGTCGAAAATGTTATTAACGACATTAGAAACAAACGCATTGGGAAAGCCATTATTGTTGCAACACCCTGCCAAACAATACCCATTCTCCATGCGATGAAACAATACTCCATATCAGAAGAAGACATATTGATCATTGGCTTATTCTGCGACAAAACACTCAACTACAACGTCTATTCATTTTACAGGAAATTGTATGGCAAATACTCGGAGCTTCATTTTAGAGATAAAGAAGCTAATGGTTGGCCTAGCGACAGTCTACTGGTTTATGGTAACAAAAAGAGAAGAATAGTAAGTAGAGATATCCGAATATCATTAAAGTCATATTTTCAACCGAATCGGTGCCGTTACTGTTTTGACAAACTCAACCAACTCGCAGATATCAGTTGCGGGGATTGCTATATAGAAAGCGAATGTTCTGCAGAAGGATCCTCAAGTATCATAGTTCGTAGCAAAAAGGGCCAAGATGCATTGGATTGTTGTAAACAGGACTTAACATTAAAACTTTCTGATATTTCAGACATAAAAGAATCGCAAAGAACCGATCTGAAATTAACATCAGTTATACGGAACACCCTTAATGGAGTATTCTATAATTTTCCGGCACTCAGTTATAGTGACAGCGATAAGATTCATTGTTACGAAAAAAAAGATTTGAAAGATATGGAACTTGGAGGCAAACTTTTTTCTCATGGTGGTTATTCCAAAATCAAAAAAAATATCATTGTGAAAAAATCACATAATAACCTCTATTTCAAAAGGATAAAGAAAGTAATCAACTTCTTCAAGCACGCCATTTATAATCCAAGCCGAAAATACAACATACTGATTGACCATATTGGTTTTAACAATAGAGGTGCTCAACTCATGCTGATGTCTATAGTCGAGCAGATCAAACTTTATATTCCAAAAGCACAGATTGTCGTACCAGAATATGTATACTACGAAGGAATCTCATATTGTCATCAACACCATATAGTCCCTCTTCAATATGGCAAAAGTCGAATCAAAACGATTCGAAATAAATATGCTTACCAAAATATACTTAACAAACACACTTATGTTGTCCCTTCCGACATCAATTTGATTCTGGACGCAGGCGGATTTCAGTTCGGAGATACTTGGGTACATGGTGAAAGCGATATTCACCATTGGACTAATTACTATAAACAGTTCACCAAGCCCGAACTGAAGGTTTATTTCCTTCCTCAGGCTTATGGGCCCTTTGACAACAACATTTCAAAAAAAATCATCTCAATCGCTCACAATGTAGCAACTCGTATGTACTCAAGGGACAATGTGTCCTATGTTCATTTAATGAAAACCTTCCCTGACAGTCAGAAAATTTTTAAAGCTCCTGATTTTACCATTCTCTTGAAGCCCACAGAATCACCTGTTGTGATACTGAGTCCTCAAAAGTATATTATAATCATCGCCAACAGTCGAATGATTGACCATTCAGACAGTTCGATTTCCTCTTCATACATTCCATTTTTAGTCCAGATTACCCAAATGCTCATCAATAATGGCGAGAATGTTCTGTTCCTAAACCATGAAGGTATTGATGATGAATTATTGTTACAAGAAGTCGACAGACAATTGTCTGTCGAAATCCCTATTATCACCCGGATTTCTGCCATAGACACAAAAAGCATTATTGGGAAAGCCAAACTGCTAATTAGCTCAAGATTTCATGGGGTTGTAAGCGGCCTTACTCAAAATGTCCCAACATTATGCGCATCATGGAGTCATAAATATATTGAGTTACTCAAAGAACATCAATGCGCCGATAGTTTATTGGACACCACTAACATCGAAAGCAGTAAGGTTATAATCAACGATGCGTTATTGAATCCCCAAAAATACACAAGCAAATTTGGGTGCAATCAACAAATCTCAACAAGTGCAGTTCAGATGTGGAAAGATATTTTTAAACAAGTATGTAACACACTTGATTATTAACAATCACCGTTGGTAAGCGAAAACATGTAATTCAGATACAACTTAGAATTGATCATGGGAAACAGACCTCTCTTCTCATTACTAATAGCCAACTACAACAACGGCTGCTATCTACAGCAGGCCATTGATAGCGTGATGGCTCAGACCTACGACAATTGGGAGATTATCTTAGTGGACGACGGTTCAACAGACAATTCTGCCGAAATATACAAAAAATACGAATCCGATCCCCGTTTTCATATCTACTTCAACGATAAGAATCATGGCTGCGGATACACCAAACGCCGCTGCGCAGAACTGGCCAATGGAGAAATATGCGGATTCCTTGACCCAGACGACGAGTTATTGCCAGATGCGCTAATGCTTCATATCAACGAACACCTGAAAAACAGAGACTGCGCAATTGTGTATTCCCGTTGCAACTATTGCAATGACGCAGGTGAAATCATCGGAATTAGCCAGCTCCCTCCCTTTAAGGAAGGCGAAACTTTTTTTGACTATCGCTGGTATGGTACCATGAACTTTGCTTCATACAAGAAAAAAAAGTATGATAAGACTGAGGGCATCTCTGCCACACTAAAAGCTGGTGTTGACCAAGACCTTTATTTTAAGGTTGAAGAGACTGGGGAGATTGTCGCTCTAGACAAAATCACTTATCGCTATTACAAAAGACATACAGATATGGCAATCACATCAGTCGCCAATCAAGCTGATCTTTGGTATTGGAATCTTGTAGCAAGAAGGGAAACCTGCAAACGTAGGAACATAGACGAACACAAGATTCTCCGCGATGATTTCGAATTTATACACAACTTTCTGATCAAAGAAGAATGCGTTAAAACAGAGATGAGAATCAGAAATTCACTTCCTTACAGAATTGGTAAGATTTTTTTAACTCCTTTTTATCTCATCCGTAATTTCTTCCAACAAAAATAATCAAGACTATGGGGAAACCAATAGTATTAGCATACTACCTCCCACAGTTCCACCCCATACCGGAAAATGATCTTTGGTGGGGCAAAGGATTTACCGAATGGACCAACGTCGGCAAGGCCATGCCTCTCTTTCAAGGTCACTACCAGCCAAAGGTGCCAGCCGACTTAGGCTACTACGACCTCCGTGTTCCAGAGACACGCATCGAACAAGCCCGCTTGGCAGCACAGTATGGCATCCACGGCTTCTGCTACTGGCATTACTGGTTCGGCAACAACAAGCAGCTTTTGGAACGCCCTTTCAATGAAGTTGTTTCCTCCGGCGAACCCGATTTCCCGTTTTGCTTGGCTTGGGCAAATGAGTCTTGGAAAGGATTTGACCATGGACTGAGAAACCGCAAAGTTCTCATCGAACAAACCTACGGTGGAGAAAAAGACTACACAGAACATTTCTATTCCGTCCTGCCGGCGTTCCTTGACAAACGGTATATCAAACGGAACGGATGCCCTCTTTTCACAATATACTTCCCTCAAAACATCCCCGACTGCAAAGCATTTGTCGACCTTTGGCAAACCCTTGCCCAAAAGAATGGTCTGCCCGGAATATTCTTCATCGGGCTCTCCCTACACACCGACGAACAAACTCTTGCCTCCATGCAACAGCTTGGAATGAATGCAATCTCAACCATCCGGCTGGAAGACTTCTACGGCAATCTTAAACACAAGGTATCGCTGGGACAAAAGATACACAATAAACTGACAGGAAACGTCTTGCCTCCAAGAGCACTCGAGTACAAAGACACCATGAAGTACTTCTACAACTCCTTGGATGCCACCCCGAGCATCTATCCTACCATTATCTCCGGATGGGACCATAGTCCTCGCACAGGACGTGAAGGCCTCATCATGTACAACTACACCCCTGATTTGCTGAAAGAACACGCAACCCAGATACTGAGCCTCGTTCAGAACAGAAACGACGAGGATTCCTTTGTCTTTCTGAAATCTTGGAATGAATGGGCCGAGGGCAACTACATGGAACCCGACTTGAAATACGGGCATCAATTCCTACAGGCTCTGAAAGAAGCAATAGATAGTTTTAGCAAATGAACCCCATCGTCTCCATCGTCCTTCCCTGCTACAACGGCGCAGGCTTTCTTGCGCAATCCATCAACAGCGTCGTTGCTCAGACTTTCAACGACTGGGAACTCATCATTGTCAACGACTGCTCGACAGACAACTCGCTAGAGATCATGCAGCGCTACGCCAATGAGGATATCCGCATTCGCATTGTCAACAACGAACATAACCTCAAACTACCTGGAGCATTGAATAGAGGCTTCCAAGAAGCCAAAGGCAAATACCTCACATGGACATCGCACGATAACCGCATGGCATCCACCATGCTCGAAGAGTTCGTGTCCTACCTCAATGCCAACCCCGACAAGGGGCTCGTCACCGCCTGCTATGCCGCCTTCAGCCTCGCGACGGGCGAACAGCTCTACGAAGTCCATCACCCAGACCCTCAGATACACCTCCCGCTCTACAACTGCGTCTGCTATGCCTTCATGTACCGCCGCGAGGTACTGGAAACCGTGGGCGACTACGACACCACCCTTTTCCTCGTCGAGGACTACGACTACTGGGTGCGCATCTGGCTCAAGTTCCCCATCGGCAAGATATACAAAGTGCTCTACTACACCGGCGTCGGCGACGATACGCTGACTCTCTCCCGCAAAAAGGATATAGCAAAGAAACTGGTGGAAATGCGCCTGCGCTATTTCGACAGCTTCAACGATGCCCTTGCTCTCCATCCGGATCTCCAAAGGAAACTATACAACAGCATCGCCGACAACCTTCAAGGCCTTCCACGTCTACGATTCACGCTCCAAAGAGGCCTTAAATACAGCGCCTCTTACTGGCTGTTCTATCGTCCAAAGAAGACTCTAAAGAAACTAAAACATAAACTCAAATAGACATTCTTTTTCTCAATCAGATTTTAAAAGAATCATGGATAAGGACTTGATATATACTATTATTGGATGCGTACTGAAAGTTCATTCAAAATTAGGTCCGGGCCTTTTAGAGTCTGTTTACCAAAAAGCATTGATGATTGAATTGGACAATGAATGCCTTTCGGCAGAAGAGGAAGTGCCATTAGAAATAATGTATGATGGAAATAACCTCGGATTAGGTTTTAGAATGGACATCTTGGTTGAAGGCTAGATTATCCTTGAACTAAAATCCGTATCAGCTTTAGAAAAAGTACACTTCAAGCAGTTACAAACATACCTGAAACTATCGAACAAACCTTTGGGATACCTAATAAATTTCAACGTGGACAAAATGGTTATCGGCTCAAGCATCCATCGCATCACAAACATCAACTATCAAGAATAACTCTTTTATAATCTTTTACAATCTGATTGAAATTTAAGTCCATGCCGAGAGTTACCGTGCTGATGCCGACATATAACGTAGCCCCTTGGGTCGAGGAATCCATCCGCAGTGTCCTTAACCAGACCTACCACGACTTTGAGTTATTGGTGGTCGACGACGCGTCGACGGATCAAACCCTTGATGTGGTAAGAGCCATCCGCGACCCCCGCATCCGCATCGCCTCGTTTCCAAACAACGTAGGCCTGGCCGACAACCTCAATCGAGGCCTTGATATCATCGACACCGAGCTCGTGGCCCGTATGGACGGCGACGACATCGCCGAACCCGACTGGCTGGAAACAGGCATACGCATCCTCGACACCCACCCCGAAGTAGGTATCTGCAGTTTCGGCTTTCAGTTCTTCGGTGCCAAAACTTCTGTGGTCCGATTCCCTGAGCTCCACGAGGACTCCAAAGCCCAGATGCTCTTCGGATGCACCGTCATTGTGCCGGTGTTCCGCAAATCCGTCTTCACCGACAACCACCTCCACTACAGCACCGAAGCCTTCCCGGCCGAGGATTATATGATGTGGGCCAATGCCTACCCCTTGACGCAGATCTACAACGTCCAGCGCACCCTCTTCCACTACCGCACCCACGCCACCCAGATCTCCACCTCGCGACGCGAAGCCCAGATCGTGAAAAGCAACGAGGTGCGCCTCAAGATGCTCCAATGGCTCAACCCCGCCTTCACAAACGAAGAAAAGCAGTACTTCCTCGACAACTTCGTCCCTTGCAAAATCGATTCCAGGAAAGACATCGCCACCCTCACGGCCTTCGCTCAACTCCTCATCGACCGCAACACCCCCGGCAACTACTCCGGCGATGCACTGCGCCGCAAGTTCAAATCCCATATCGCCTATGGTGCCTTGGACTATGTGGAACACAGATACTTTCCCTCTCAGTACACCCCCTTCGCCCTCATCCGACTCCTCGCCAGCGGCCTCTACCCTACCCTGCCAAAGAAAAACCGCCGCAAACTGATAGCCAAATGTCTGCTGCTCAAAAGAAAATAATATAAAATCTCAATCAAATTGTAAAAGATTTAAAAAGAAAAAACTATTTTTTTACATCCTATTAGCAATAGTAACCATCTTTTATAATCTTTTAAAATCTGATTGAGACAAACAATATGATTGACTTCCGCCGCAAACTCCACAACCTCACCCACCCCATCCTGGGACGCATACTGATGCTCCATCGTGTGGTAGAACACCGCAACGAAGGCGACAACCGTGAGCTGGAGATTACGCCCGACTTCTTGAAACAAACTATTGAGACCTACCGTCAGCAAGGCCATCGTTTCGTCTCCATCGACGAGGCCTGCGACATCATTGCCAAAGGTCGCACCGACCAACCTTTCGTCTGCCTCACTTTCGACGACGGCTATCAGGACAACTACGACATTGCCTACCCCATCCTGAAACAGAAACAAGTACCCTTCGCCATCTACGTCACCACTGGCTTCATCGACAACCGCCTCCCCATGTGGTGGTACCGCTGCGAAAGCCGAGAGCAGTGCCAAACTTGTTTGAGTAATGCCGAGGTGCAGCAGCGTGAGCGTAGCTACCCTGGCGAACAACTTGGAATCAGTTCCGAATCTCTCAAAGCCTTAGATGCCGACCCCCTCTGCACCATCGGTGCCCACACGGTCAGCCACCCAAAGCTTGACATTCTCTCGCTCAATGACCAGCAGAAAGAAATCACACAATCCCGCCAGGAACTGGAGGCCCTCCTCGACCATCCCATTCTCCACTTCTCCTATCCCCATGGTGCCTACAACTCCGACACTTTGGCCATCATCAGCCGTCAGCCATTCCATTCCTCCCTCTGTGCTTGGGGAGGCACCCTACGTCGCGGTGCCAATCCTTTGACGCTACCTCGCATCGAACTTCGCCAACCTTAACCTATTATGCAAAAACGTCAACTGGTTTTCCATCTTGGCCACTCAGCAGGATTCTACTCCGAATTCAACAATATGGTGCTGGCCATCCTGTATTGCCATAAGCATAACATCGATTTCAAACTCTACTCTGCCGATGCCAATTTCCGAGTCAAGAATGGCTGGCAAGACTACTTCCTTCCTTTCTGCAACGAATCCCACAACCCAGTCCACCACTACATCAACCACCGTTTCGAAGCGCCCAAGGGCGGCAAACGCAAGCTGATCTGCAGTCTCTACAGGTTCATCTTCCCCAACACCCTACTCACCTCTGACCTATGGAACAGTTTCCGGCATATCGACCATGAAGAGCTCACCACCTCGGAAGTCCAACAATACTCTTCCGACATCATAAACAAAATCTATCGTTTCAATCCGTCCACGCAACAAAAGGTGGACAACCTGATCACATCCCTCGGCATCAATACCCCGTATGTCGGTTTTCACATCCGCGGAGGAGACAAAAACACCGAACACGACCTGATCTCCATCGACCGCTACATCTCTCGCGCCGAAGCTTCGACATCCATCCGACAAGGGTTCGTGTTCACCGACGACTACCATTTCATTGAGTCACTCCGCAAGAATTATCCCGAATGGCGTTTCCTCACCCTCACTCCTCCAGACGACCACGGCTACTTCTTCTCCGACTTCTTAAAACTTTCCTCCCAGGAGCGGGACCAGCGACAAATCAACATGTTTGCCTCTATCGAACTCTTGAGCCGCGCGGACCTCGCTTTCTGCACCTACAGTTCAAACGTAGGCATGTTCCTCGGAATGCGAATGGGATCCCGAGCCATCGGCATCGACATGGACAACTGGATGATATGGTGATCCATCCCACGAATTAACGAAATGCTCGTCACCATCATAAGACAAGACATCTCATGACACTAAACATAAAACGCTACCGCCGAGCCCTCGTCACCGACGACCGTCGCATCGTCTACCACAATTTCTGGGACGGGCAGGCTGCCGAAGTGATATGGTTTACCCAGTTTCTTCGCGCCCACCGTCTGCTGGACGGCCATCGCACTCGCCGGTTCATCTTCTTCTCCACATTGGGCAACGGACAGGTGCTGTCAACCGACCGTCTGCTCCACCCCTTCAACAAACAACGCAAGCGAATCTTCTTTACGGGCGAAAATGTCCACCATCCTGCCTTCTGCCAATACGCCGACAACATGCTGTCGCAACCGGACATCGACCTCTCTTTGGGATTCGACTACATCGACGACGATCGCTACCTTCGCTTCCCCATCTGGATTCTGGAAATGTTTCCCCCACAATCTACCGTCGAAGACATCAAAAACATCTGCCAACAGCTCAGCCACCAACACGTCGACGATTCGCGCAACCGGTTCTGTGCCATCGTCTCCGGCACCAGCACCATGCTCGGTACCAAGAGCCTCGAGATGCGCACCGACATGGTGAACCGGCTCAACGCCATAGCCCGCGTCGACTGTGCCGGCCGCCTGTTGAACAACACCGACGAACTAAAAACCAAGTTCAACGACAACAAAGCCGAGTTCCTCAAGCAGTACCGTTTCTACATCTGCCCAGAGAACGCCTCTGTCAAAGGCTATGTCACCGAGAAAGTCTTCCACTGCATCGGCTCCGGCTGCATCCCCATCTACTGGGGATCCGACAACAACCCCGAACCCGACGTGCTTAACCACGATGCCATCCTCTTCTGGAACCCCGATGGCGACAACAATGCCTTGCTACAACAGATTGCAGAGCTGCAAAACAACCCCACCCGCTACCGCGAATTCTTCGAGCAGCCCCGTCTGCAACCCGACGCCTGGCAGGTAGTGGCCGCTTACTTCGACAGACTCGAACAACACCTCAACAAACTATTCCAATCGTGACCCCCCGCTTCTCCATCGTCATACCTGCCTACAACGCCGAAGCCTACCTGCAGCCATGCCTCGACAGCATCTTTTCGCAAGACTTCCCCGACTTCGAGGTCATTGTTATCGACGACGGCAGCACCGACGGCACCGCTGCCCTGCTGCACCGCTACCCACAGGCGAAGGTCATCCGTCAAGAAAACCAGGGCATGAGCACCGCCCGCAACCGCGGCATCGACGAGGCCCGAGGCGAATACATCCTCTTTGTGGACAGCGACGACCTCCTCACCGACAACGCTCTTGCCGCGCTGGCTCCCCAACTCGCCGGCGAAGACATCGTCGGATTCAACTGCCAAAAGCTGCTCGAACCTTCAGGCGAATACACCTGCCACCCCTCCATCAGCGAACCCGAGGCCTCCGACGGATGGACCTACTACAACCGCCACCGCCTCACCCCCACCGACATCCACTTCGTCTGCATCTGGCAACGGGCCTACCGGCGCCAGTTTCTGAACGAGAACAACCTGCGCTTCGCCGACGGCATCCTCCGCGCTGAAGACGACCTCTTCACCACCATGGCCATGCTCGCCGCCCAATCGCTGAAAACCATCACCCCCTGCCTCTACACCTACAGGGTACATGCCAACAGCATCACCACCACCGTCGACCGACGTCGCTTCGACGACAGCCTGAAAGTGCAACACATGCTCGCCGACCGATTCATTCCCTTACAAGGCATCGACAAAACAGCCATCTATCGCGTGCTGGCATCGAACTACATCAACCTCTTCTCGCACCGCACTCAATCCCTCTACGGCAACATCGACCGTGAA
Source organism: uncultured Bacteroidales bacterium (assembly GCA_937886715.1). Taxonomy (GTDB): domain Bacteria; phylum Bacteroidota; class Bacteroidia; order Bacteroidales; family P3; genus Colimorpha. Next base: position 47,509 of record CAKZZD010000020.1, read on the forward strand.
ATGAGCCGTTGGATCAACTGGAAACAGTTCCGCACCGTCTGCATCACCCCCCGCCATCGTCGCCTCTACCGCCTCATCCGCCTCCATCCTGCCCTGTTTCGCCTATTCGAACACCTTACACGCTGATTCCAAACAATTTGGAATCGATTTTCACCACATGACAACCCCATCTCCCCTCCATACCATCTCCATATCATCTCCTGCCACAGTAGGAGTTGGTAGGTACATGACTAGGTGTTGGTAGGTGCATGACAAGGTGTAGGTATTGACCAACCCGCACCTGCCCCACTCCAAGATATGCTGTTCACATCGATTGAATTTTTGGTTTTCCTTCCAGTGGTGTTTTCCCTCTACTGGCTGCTGCGCAAGCGACTCCAGTGGCAAAACCTCATGGTGGTGGCCGCAAGCTATCTCTTCTACGGCTGGTGGGACTGGCGTTTTCTGCTGCTCATAGCCTTCACCACTCTCTGTTCTTTCACCAGCGGTCTGCTGATCAAGCCCGAACGAAGCCGCCGCCACAACATGACCATCATGTGGCTCAATATCGGCATCAACCTGGGCATATTGGGGTTGTTCAAATACTACGACTTTTTTGCATCAGAGCTGGCCAGTCTGCTGGGATGCAATGGCGACAGCGTGATGCTGCACCTGATACTGCCCGTGGGCATCTCGTTCTACACTTTCCAGGCGCTGAGCTATTCTATTGATGTATACCGCGGAAAGATGGAGCCCACCCGCGATGTGGTGGCATTCTTCGCATACGTAAGTTTCTTCCCCCAGCTGGTGGCTGGTCCCATCGAGCGCGCCACTAACCTGCTGCCACAGTTCCTGCGACGACGGGAGTTTGACTACGGAATGGCTGTCGACGGCATTCGCCAGATGCTGTGGGGCTTCTTCAAGAAGGTGGTGGTGGCCGACAACTGTGCCATCTTTGTGGACGAGGTGTGGAACAACATCGGCGGACACAACAGTCTGGACTTGATCATGGCTGCCGTCATGTTCTCCATCCAGATATACTGCGACTTCTCTGGATATAGCGACATCGCTATCGGCACAGCCAAATTGTTTGGCATCAAGCTGATGCGCAATTTCAACGTCCCCTATTTCAGTCGTGACATCGCCGAGTTTTGGCGCCGCTGGCACATCTCGCTCACCACTTGGTTTCGCGACTATGTCTACATCCCTCTCGGCGGCAGCCGCGTGGCAAAATGGAAGGTGGTGCGCAACACCTTCATCATCTTCTTGGTCAGCGGATTCTGGCATGGGGCCAACTGGACCTTCCTTGCGTGGGGTGCTTTCCACGCATGCCTATTCCTGCCTCTGATTCTGCTTGGGAAAAATCGCAGACATACCGACACCATCGCCGAGGGTCACTGGCTGCCAAGCCTGAAAGAGCTGGGACAGATGGCCTTGACCTTCTTACTGGCAGCCCTGGGATGGATACTTTTCCGCAGCCAGAGCATCGGTGAAGCCATCGACTTCTACACCGGAATTGTCGGAAACGGATGGTCGGGATTCAACCCGCCAATGCGGGCCATCCTTTTTGTGGCTTTGATGCTGGTGGTGGAATGGCTGCAGCGCGGACGGAGCCACGGACTAGATATGAATGGCGTTCGCTATGGCGTGGTGCGCTACGCTTGCTATCTCTCTGTACTGGCGTTGATTTTCATGTACGGTGTCTTCAACGAGACCTTCATCTATTTCCAATTCTAGACAATGAAACGGTTTCTGGTCAAAACGGGCATCACCATAGCATCATTACTGGTACTGGCCTACGGATTGGACTGGCGGATTACCTCCCGACTCCGACATTCCGATGCCAGAATGTTCGACACCTATAACTCCATCTCCAACAGCAGCCTGAAATGCAACACCCTCATTATGGGCTCATCGCGCGGACAAGTGCAATACTCACCTGCCATCATCGACAGTATCACCGGACTTAACAGTTACAATATCAGCGTTGACGGCCGTTGCATCGATGCCGAAGTGACCATGTACAATTTCTACCTTCGGCATTGTCCCAAACCCAAATTGATAATTCAAAACGTCGACTGGGGCACATTGCTGATGTCCAATGGCTACGAACGGGAACAATACCTGCCCTATCTGCGAAACGATAAAGCGCTATACAATGAGATTAAAGACCGGGAAAGCTACACTTGGGCCGACCATTATCTGCCTCTTATACGATATGCTGGCTATCATGAAACCATCAAAGAAGGCTTGGGCTGGTCCAACAAGCTAGTCCATCCTGGTAATATCGAAAAAGGGTACATCGCCACAGATATGCAATGGAATGGCGATGTCTTCCAAACGATTGACACCATTGATTTTGCCGTCAATCCCGAAGCGCTGGTCATTTTCGAACGATATCTTGAAAAGTGCAAGGACGACGGCATCCAAGTGATATTGGTATTTGCTCCGATCTACATTGGCGTCACCGAAAAAATGGGGAGCGCCGCCGACTCCATGTTCGCTTGCTACCAGCAGCTTGCCGACCGCTACAGATATCCCATCCTCAACTATACTTACGACAGCCTGAGTCTCGACACCCTCAACTTCTACAATGCCAGTCACCTGAACCGCCATGGAGCGGAGCAGTTCTCCACCAAGCTGGCTCACGATTTGAAGAATCTATTGAAATGAAAAAGATACTTGTTGTTTTCGGCACACGCCCGGAAGCCATCAAAATGGCCCCTTTAGTGAAAAAACTGGGATGCCGCCCCGACCAATTCGACATGAAAGTCTGCGTCACCGGACAACACCGCGAGATGCTCGATCAGGTGCTTGATGTGTTCGACATACATCCCGACCACGACCTCAACATCATGCAGCCCAACCAGGACCTCTACGACATCACATCGCGCATCCTGCTGTGCATGCGTGATGTGCTTCGCGAAGAGCGTCCCGACCTGGTGCTCGTGCATGGCGACACTTCCACCTCGACATTCGCTGCTCTGGCGGCTTTCTACCAACAGATTACCGTAGGCCATGTGGAAGCCGGCTTGCGGACGGGCAACATCTACAGCCCATGGCCCGAAGAGATGAACCGGCAACTGAACGGACGGCTCTGCACATGGCACTTCGCCCCCACCGAACGGGCTCGCCAGAATCTGCTCAAAGAAGGCATCGCCAAAGGGCACATCGCCGTCACCGGCAACACCGTCATCGACGCTCTGCAATGGGTAGCCTCTTCGGGGAAGGCCAAAGCACCCGCCTTCGGACGTGACGAAAGCCGCCGCATGGTGCTCATCACAGGCCACCGCCGCGAGAACTTCGGCGACGGCATGAAGCATATTTGCCAAGCCATCAACGACTTGGCGGAGAAATTCAACGACGTGGACTTTGTCTACCCCATCCACCTCAACCCCAACATCCGCCGGGCCGTACGCAGCATCATCGACGACAGTCGCCATAACGTATATCTGCTTGAGCCCCTCTCGTATCTCGAGTTCGTGGCCATGATGCAGCAGAGCACCCTGATACTCACCGACAGCGGTGGCATCCAGGAGGAAGCCCCTGCCTTTGGCAAACCCGTGCTGGTGATGCGCGACACCACCGAACGTCCCGAAGCCATCGATGCAGGCACTGCACGATTGGTAGGCACCGAGCGTAGCACCATAGTGGACGCCGTAACCGACCTGCTCACCAACGAAGAATCCTACCACACCATGTCCCACGCCGCCAACCCCTTCGGCGACGGTCACGCCGCACAACGCATTGCCGACTTTATTGCCACGCATGAGTAATAAGAAAAACATCTGAGTCATAACTCTATGAAAGAATGACACTCTTTTCCGTCATCATGCCACTCTACAACAAGGCGCCCTACGTCCGCAAGGCCGTGGAGAGCGTTGTGGGACAGACCTGTAGGGACTGGAAACTCATCGTGGTCGACGACGGCAGCACCGACGGCGGAGGCGATATCGTGACCTCAATTGCCGACCCTCGCATACGGCTGGTGCGACAGGAGAATGCTGGCGTGAGTGCCGCCCGCAACCGGGGAGTGGTGTTGTCCGGCGAGGCGGCCTTCAGGTCGCCATATATCTGCTTCCTCGACGCCGACGACTGGTGGGAGCCTACCTTCCTCGAGGAAATGGCCGTCCTCATAGAACGCCGCCCTGGCGCAGGCATCTACGGCACAAGCTACTGGATTGTCAAGAACGGTCGCAAGCGGCTGGCACCCATCGGAGTGGAAGAGGGATTCGCAGAAGGCGAGATCAACTACTGTCAGGTCTATGCACGTACACTCTGCATGCCGCTGACCAGCATCACGGTCTGCATACCCCGCAGGGTGTTCGACGAGACAGGGGGATTCCCCTTGGGCATCACCCTCGGCGAAGACTTCCTGCTTTGGCTGCGCATAGCCCTAACACACAAGACCGTAATGCTGAACAAACCCCTTGCCAACTACAACCAGGACGTGGGCATCGCTCACCGCGGAACCCACCACCTGCACCCGCCTGAACGGCACATGCTGTGGCAACTTGGAGAATACGAGCCATTGGAGAAAAGTACCCCCGACTACAAGCAACTCATCGACAACCTCCGCACTTACAGCCTGATGAACTACCTGCTGGACCACCGCTACCGCAATGCCGCACGCACCGAGCTGGCCAAGGTAGACTGGAGCCGCCAGCCCGCCATGACTCGCAGACTGTACCAACAGCCCGTCTGGGCACTCCAACTCAGGCAACACATACTGAAGACGGGTTCCCGCATCAAACAACACCTCAAACGATGAAAGTCCTTATCGACCCTGAAGACGACATCCAATACATTAGTTTCTACATCAAGGGACTCATCGACCGTTTTGGCCATTCGAGCGTGGCTTTCAACCTTCACGCCTTCTACGACCTGCCCACCAACGACCGCGCCACACGCACCATGCGGTTCATCACGAAAGACGGCAGACGCGAAAGGCGCTATGTCATCGACACTAACGATAGCTACAAGATTAACGAAGCACTCTACGACTGGTGCGATGTCTACGGCAGCGTCAACACCAACCGGGCCAAGACCCCGGCAAACCAGCAGGACAAGCTTGTATCCCTCTGCCCGTCGTTCGCCATCCGCTACACCAATCCCCTTTGGGCATGGTTCTCAGCCACCCTGGGGGTGATTGGCACCAGCCGCCCAAAGCGAAAATACCTTGGCTGCTGGCGGAGGATGCTGCAACGTCCGCAACTGAAGGAATACACCCCGCATCAGGCGCTCGACAACTACATCTTCCACCTCTCCACCCTGTGGCAGAGCGACGAATGGAACCGCAACAACGAGGGCGTCAACCTGCGCCGGGCCTATTTTATCAGGGCCTGCCGGACACTGAGTCCTGAGGTTACCTTCGAAGGAGGCCTCGCCGCCTCGCCCGGCAACCCCTCGGCCGCTCTGTTCTCCGACTGCCTCGCGGGACGTATACCCAGCCATGTATGCCTCGCCAATACCAAGGACTCCACCCTGGTATTCAACACCCCGGCCTATTGGGACTGCCACGGCTGGAAGCTTGGTGAATACATGGCCCTCGGCAAAGCCATCCTCTCCACCCCCCTGTCCAACGACCTGCCCGCCCCACTGATTCACGGCAAACACATCCACATCACAGGCGCCACACAGGAGGAAATGGCCGACTCCATGAAGTACATCCTTTCGAACAAAGAATACAGGCACCAACTGGAGGCCAACATCTACGACTACTGGCAGCACTACGGCACTCCAGACGCCTCGCTGAAACTATTAGGAATATGATACCCAAAACAATACATTACTGTTGGTTTGGCCGTGGCGAGATGCCGCAGCTGGCCAAGGACTGCATCGCCTCGTGGCACCGGCACATGCCCGACTGGCACTACAAGCTCTGGAACGAGGACAACTTCGACGTCGACAGCATCCCTTACACCAAAGAAGCCTACGCCGCCGGGAAATACGCCTTCGTGACCGACTATGTGCGCCTCTACGCCCTCAGCACCGAGGGCGGCGTGTACATGGACACCGACGTGGAGATACTGAAACCCCTCGACGACCTGCTGCACCTGAAAGCATTCACCGGATACGAAGGAAGTAAGCACAAACCGCCCGTCACAGGACTGATGGCAAGTGAACCTGATGGAGAATGGGTGACTGAGCAACTTAATGATTACGTCGACGTTCATTTTATAAAGGATGATGGCTCCATGGATACCACCACCAACACCCAACGTATTTCTCGTATTATGATGTCACATGGATTTATACCCGATGGGACATTGAAACAATACAAAGACCTGACCGTTTTCCCGACGGATTATTTTTGCCCACACCAAACCACAGGCGAATACCTTAGAACAGAAAACACATACTGTGACCATCATTTCATGGGTTCATGGAACGACATGAAAGGGAGTGGAATGACAGGGCTTATCAGGAAAATGATCGGCTCGAAAGGAATGATTTCCCTGATAAAACTGAAACGTAAAATAATAGGGTAAACAACCATGATACAATATCTGCCTAAAAAAATATCGCAAACGGCAATATACCTTTACTTGGCGCTGCTGACTGCAGTGACATTGTTTTTCATGAACTATGCCATGTCGATCACCTACATTGTCATGGGCATCATGTGGGTAGTGGGATTTTTCATGTTGAGCTCATTCTTCAGTCAGCAGTGGCTGGATATCCCAAGAAAAGCATTCATAAGAAATGTCTTTCTGATGGCTCTCGGGCTGAGAGTGGCATGGCTGATTTTCAGCTATTTCTACTATATCGCCAAAACAGGAAGTCCTTTTGAATTTTCGGCGGGCGACTCTATATGGTACTACGAAGAGAGTATCGCAAACCAGCATGCCCATTTGGCTGATATTTGGAAATATCTTTTCGTAACGGCAAGTACTGTTTCCGACTCAGGATACGTTTTCTACCTATCTCTATTAAGCAAAATCACAGGCGAGAGCATTATCCTACCAAGATTTGTCAACACTTTGTTCAGTGCTTGGACCTGTACTCTCATCTACCGTGTGGCCTCAAGAAATATCGGAGAAGAAGGGGGAAGATTGGCCGCTTTGTTTGCCTGCTTCATGCCAAACTTGATATTCTATTGTGGGCTGCACCTGAAGGAGACCCTAATGGTTTTTCTGACAGTTGCTTTTCTTGAACGTACCGATTATCTTCTACGAAGCAAGAAATACAATATTTTTACCATCGCCGTTCCTGCTCTATTAGCCATTACGCTATTCACATTCCGTACGGTTCTTGGGGCCGCCGCAGTTTTCTCTTTTATCACTGCACTGGTATTTACCAACAGCTCAATCATAGGGCGAGGAAAACGTATAATGCTCATCGGATGGGGATTGTTGGCAATCCTCACTATTAGTGGAGGCACTATCATCAATGAACTTGAATCCTCGTGGGTGGACAAAGACACCAATCAGATTGACAAAAGAAATACACAAACAGCCCGCGGTAGCCAGTGGGCAAAATATGCTACCGGAACAGTGATGGCACCTTTGATGTTTGTGCTCCCGTTCCCCACGATGATCGACGTGGACCAGCAATACACACAACAAATGCTTCACGGAGGAAACTACGTGCGTAACTTCCTTGGCGGCTTTGTGCTCCTTGCCGTGTTCAGTGCCCTGTTTATCACCAAAAACTGGCGTAATCTTTCGCTTCTTGGTTCATTTGTCATTGCCTACTTGGGCATCGTCTCGACCAGCGGTTTCGCCAACTCGGAACGCTTCCTATTGCCAGGTTTGCCCATTCTGCTCATCATGGCCGCCTACGGCGTGACTTTGCTCACAGAAAAAAACTACCGTTTCATCAAAATATGGTATTGGATAGTCCCCATCATGGCTTTTGGCTGGGCCGTGTTCAAGCTTGGCTCACGCGGCCTATTATAATTCTAATCAGATTTATCACAAATGATTCTTTTATAATCTTTTACAATTTGATTGAGAAGAAACAAAACGACTCAGAATGACTTCTTCGTGCTTTCTTCCCTATTCTTTTAGTTCTGATTGTGATATAGAATGAAGATTCTATTGATATGCAACTATAAACCTGGCGTGGGAGGTATCTCCGGTCAGGTAGAGCTCCTTCAGAAGCATCTGCATAAAGAGGGGCATACTGCTGACATTTTCACCACAAAAGGCTCTGCTTTTTGGCGGATGGGGCTTCTCTCCAGATTGCGCAAGGAGGCAAAGCCTTACAATGTCCTGCACATCCACTGCTGCTCCGGATGGGGATTCCTGCCTGCAGTTGTGGGAGTCATGGTGGCGCGTAGGCTCAAGAAACAATGCGTGCTCACCTATCACGGCGGTGGCGGCGAAAAGTTTTTCGACAAGCACCCGAAACTGGTGCACCATTTCCTCACCCGCACAAATGCCAACATCGTACTTTCAGGCTTCTTAGCTGGAGTCTTTGAAAAACACAGTATTCCTGCCGTCACTATCCCCAATATTTTAGACCTCAACGACAACCTGTTCCGCCAACGCGATGCGTTGAATCCCAAATATATATGCACTCGCGCACACGAACCATTATACAACATTCCCTGCATCCTTAAAGCCTTCCAAATAGTACAATCGGCACGTCCAGATGCCACTTTGACCTTGGTGGGCGACGGCAGCGAACACGAGAACCTCGTCCAAATGTCTGAAGAACTTGGCTTACAGAACGTCACATTCACAGGAAGAGTCGACAACAAAGACATCTTCTCCTACCTCGACAAGGCCGACATTCTGCTTTCATCTCCACGAGTGGACAATATGCCCGTGTCGCTCTTGGAAGCAATGAATGCAGGTCTGCTGGTGATATCCAGCAATGTAGGAGGGGTACCCTACATGATCAAAAACGGCAACACAGGCCTACTCTTCGAAAGTGACAACCCTGCAGAGCTGTCCAACAAAATGCTTTGGGCACTCGACAACCAGAACATCGCCCTTACCATCATTCGACAAGCACACAGAAAAGTCGATGACTACCGCTGGGAAAACATAAAAGACTCTCTATATCAAATCTATGGCATTCTTTCATGAACATATCATCTTGCCTTTGAGCGACCTGATGAAAGGCGAACAGGTACACAAGTATCTGAGGCTGTTGCGCGAGGCTGAGTCATGGTCCCCTGCACAAATGCACGACTTTCAGCAGCAACGGCTTCGTGAACTGATCGCCTACGCATCCAAACAGGTGCCATACTATCAGGATTGGTTTTCGAGTCAACACCTTGACCCCAATACAGTCGCCCTTGACCAATTGCCGATTGTTTCGAAGCATATCATGCGGAAGGAAGGAATCGAACGTTTCACAGCAGAGCATTTCCCGGAGAAAGAACGAATCCAGGCCAGGTCGAGCGGCTCTACCGGCGAGCCTTTCTCCTTCTACATCTCCAAATTGTCCAACTCCGTGAACACCGCAGCCAAGTTGCGCACTTGGTATCAGGCGGGCTACCGACTCGGCGACCGCTACATGAAAATTGCAAATGCCAAACGGCCCAACAAGCTAAAACAACTGCAAGACTGGTCGAATAATTGCATTTACATTCCCTTCTATTCCATTACAGAAGCCAATATTAGAACAATCCTTGAGAGAATCGAATTCTCTCAACCAAAATTCATACGGTCCTACCCAAGTCCTCTTTACATTTTGGCCCGATATCGCAAAAACCATCCCGAGTACACTTTCAGCCCTCGCCACATCATGACCACCGGCTCAACCCTTCCTGCAGCATATCGGATGGAGATAGAAAAAGCTTTCGGCTGCGACATCATCGACTCCTACAGCTGTGAAGGCAACCCCAACACATACGAAACAACAGACCACAACGGATATCACACGACCGACTATTACGGTATTGTAGAGATACTTGACAACAACAACAACCCTGTAACCAATGGTATCGGCCGTGTGGTCAGCACCGATCTTTGGAATTTTGCCCATCCTTTCATCCGATATGACACGCAAGATTTGGTTGAGGTTCAAAATGGAGCTATCACGAGAATCATCGGTCGACAAAGCGATGTTTTTATTAAAGGCAATGGAGCCATATATACCGTGCATAATTTCAGCCACTACTTCCTCCATGAAATAATTGGTGTTGATAATTATCAAATTCGTTTGCATAACGACAAATCATTAACAATACTTTTGGTAACCAACCATCATTTCAACGCCGAATGCATTAATGAAATTACTAATCATTGGAGTCAACTGCTTTCGACGCAAGTGAATGTCCTGATAACGGATAATATTCCATTAATGAAAAACAATAAATACTTAACTATTGTTAAAGACCGATGACAATCATAACAAAATTTGATCAGATTGATTGTTCAGCTTGGGACCAACTGGTTGAAAACTCACCGGTATCCTCATGGTTCCAAACCAGAGAAGCATACAACTTTTTCGACAGTCTCAATTTTGCTGAATCTTTTGTAGTTGCAGTACAGGAAAATGATATATTACAAGGAGTCACTGTAGGATATATTCAATGTGACGGTTCCCTGCTAAAACAAAGATTGTCTCGCAGAGCCATTATTACCGGAGGCCCTTTGTTATCAGCACAAATCTCAAAGAGACAGTTAACAAGCATGCTTCTTGCGGTAAAAGAACTACTCAATACACATCACTGCATCTACATTGAAACAAGGAATCTTAACGATTATTCTTATTGGCGAAATGTATTCGAAAAATGTGGATTCAAATATGTTCCACATTATAATTTCCATATCACTTCGTTGGTTTCTTCCAGGAAAACGACCGACCCATACGGCAATCGGTCATCGCCTATCAGGTGGTCAAGCATAGAGACGGATCCATCACCTTCCGCCTTGTAGTCAACGACCAGTATAATACTGATATTGAGCACTACATCATCAACTTCTGGCAACAGCAACTCAACTAACCTATCACGATCGAAATTGTCAACGATATTCCCCTTATGCAGAATAACAAACGTCTCACCATAGTAGAAGATTAACCCATGCCAAGCAGAGAGATACTCGAATATCACGGGCTATATACTCCTCTGGGGAGGATAAAATACACCCTCATCCAATTGTGGCGTTTCAGCCTCTCACGTCTTGCTTTTTTCATCCCTTTCAAGGGTTGGCGAGCCACCTTGTACCGCTGGAGCGGCATACATATTGGCAAACGCGTTTACATCGGACATGATATGCTTTTCGACCGTGCATTCCCAGAACAAATCACCATTGGTGACGACACTGCCATTGGCGACCGGTGCACCATCACCGCCCATGGATGCATCCCGACACAAACACCTCTGAAAGAAATATATCCACTTGAGGTAAAACCTGTCAACATCGGCAATCGCGTGTGGATAATGCCCAACGTGACAATCATCTATGGCGTGACCATAGGCGACGAAGCCGTCGTAGCCACAGGTGCTGTAGTAACACGTGATGTACCCCCTCGCACGTTGGTCGCAGGCATCCCCGCCAAAGTTATCAAACAACTATGAAAGTTCTTTTCCAACTGGGACATCCCGCCCATTTTCACCTGTTCAAAAACACCATCGCCGACCTGCAGCATGATGGGATTCAAACCTATATCCTCATCCGAAAAAAAGACATCCTTGAAGATTTGTTGAAACAATCAGCGATGCCCTATGTAAACATCCTTCCAAGTGGGAAAAAATCTGTCTTTACCTTGATGCTGAGATTGTGGCGAGTATTCCGCTTCACTATCACACATCATGTCGACGTCCTCGTCGGATCCACCCCCGAGGTGGCACAGGTAGCATGGTTGCTCAGACGTCGCTCGGTGATTCTGGCCGAAGACGATGCTGCCATCGTCCCTCAATTCATCAAAGCGGTGAAACCTTTTGTCGACAACTACCTGTCCCCTGTCTCGTGCAACAACGGCCCCCTTGAATCAGCCACCACCCACTACGAGGGATTTCATAAACTGGCGTACCTTCACCCCTCACGATTCTCTCCTGACCCAGCTGTAGTAGACAAATACTTCCCCCACAATAGCACATTTTTCCTGCTTCGATTTGCCAAACTGAATGCCTACCACGACGTGAGTGCCGATGCCCACGGCATCAACGACAGCATAGCGCAAAAACTCATACAGATACTTTCCCCTCATGGCACAGTATTCATCTCTTCAGAGCGTGAACTGAGTCCCTATCTGGAACAATACAGACTCAAAATCAATCCCTTGGACATTCACCACATCATGGCTTTTGCCGCCCTGTATATAGGCGACAGCCAAAGCATGGCAGTAGAAGCCGCCATGTTAGGCACGCCATCTATCCGTTTCAACGACTTCGCTGGCCGCATCGGCGTGTTGGAAGAATTGGAAAAAAAATACAAATTGACCATTGGAATTCCTTCCAATGACACACCATTGCTATACCAAACTATTGAAAGCATGGTCGATACAGACAATCTTAAAGAATTGTTCCAGGCTAGAAGAAAAAAGATGCTGGAAGACAAAATAGATGTGGCCACCTACATCACAAACTTTATCGAAAATTTAAAATGATGGACTTCACCATCGAGAAATATCGCGCGCTGCTGATGGCACTGCAGAAGCACTCCTGCTTCTGTATCAGACATGATGTGGATCTGCGACCAAGCTACTCGCTGCGTGTCGCACAAGTAGAGTCATCCATGAAAATGACCTCCACCTATTATTTCCGAACAGTTCCCGAAAGCTACGACGAAAATATCATCCAACAGATTGTTTCCTTGGGACATAAAGCAGGCTACCACTACGAATGCCTGACAACATGCCACGGGGATATGGAAGCTGCATACAAAGACTTCTGCAACAATTTGGAAAAATTACGAAAGGTGGTACCCATCGATGCTGCTTGTGCCCACGGCAGCCCCAGATCACCCTACGACAGCCAAGATCTCTGGAAAAGATACTCTTACCGAGAATTAGGCATCACTCACGAGTCAATGATCGACACCGATTTTTCGCAAACGCTATATCTGACCGACACCGGTCGGAGATGGGACGGATGGCGCGTCAGCGTCAGAGACAAGGTGCCTCAATATCAGGAGGAATGGATAGCAAAAGGTCTGGCATTTCACTCTACCGACGACATCATCCGCGCACTCAACAATCCTCAGCACCCCATCCACCAATACAAACTGCTCGTCAACACCCACCCCCAACGCTGGATGCCATTCGGCATCAGGTGGATATACGAAGCCGTGGGTCAAAACTTGAAAAACATCGTAAAAAGAATCATCGTATGCTCAAAATCTTGACTATCGTCGGCGCACGCCCCCAATTCATTAAGGCCGCAGCTTTGAGCCACGCCATCGCAGAGCATTTCTCCGATGCAGTCCATGAAGATATTCTCCACACAGGACAGCACTACGACGATGCCATGTCCGAGCAATTTTTCACCGAACTCGACATTCCCCGTCCCGCCTTCAACCTCAATGTCGGATCCGGCCCCCACGGGGCTCAAACAGCCCGAATGCTGGCCGGGACCGAGGAGGTGCTGACCAACGGGCATTACGATGGGGTGGTCGTATACGGCGACACCAACTCGACTTTGGCCGGGGCACTGGCTGCTGCAAAACTCCATATTCCTGTATACCATATCGAGGCCGGCCTGCGTTCGTTCAACCGAGACATGCCCGAAGAAATCAACCGCGTGGTCACAGACCATATTTCCACCCTACTGTTTGCCCCCACACACACGGCGGTAGCCAATCTGGAACATGAAGGGTTTGACAACGAAAGCATTATCTTCTCGGGCGACATCATGTTGGACAACGTGCTGCACTACGCCAACAAAAACATAGACAACGGAGACCAAATCATACTCGCCACCGTCCACCGCGACTTCAACACCGACTCGCCAGAGCGTCTAACTAAAATACTTTCAGCACTCGACGCAATAGGCAAACAATATAGCCTTCCCGTCATCTTCCCGGTACATCCGCGTACAAAAAAAGCCATCGAGCATATCGGCGGCCTTGGACGCTACATCCACATTCAGCCGGTCCAACCCCTCTCCTACCTCGACACTCAAACCATGCTTCACCGGTCACAAATAGTGCTCACCGATAGCGGCGGGCTGCAGAAGGAGGCTTTCTTCTGCGGCAAACCCTGCGTGATTCTGCGTCCCGAAACAGAGTGGACGGAGATCGTCGATGCCGGTGCCGCCATCACAGCCGATGCCAACCCAAACCAAATCATATCTGCATGTAAAGCATTATGGAACAAGTCCATAACAGCACCCATCCAATTCGGAGACGGCCATGCAGCACTAAAGATTCTAGAAGCAATTCTGCAGAAACAACATTGCGTATAGTCAGAAACATCGCTGTTGAAAAAACAGTTCACAAATTGGCTGTCACCATCCCTGAAAGCAGATTGTAAATGACTGATATAATGCACCTATTTTAAAATTAAGAATTTTTAACAATAAAATATAGACATTTTCTGCTTTCGGCACAATAATAAAATCACATCGCCGTTAAAATAATTTAAAATACCATGGTTAAACTTCGCACTATAAAAACATTGATCTTTGCCGCACTGATTGCGGTTGCGGCAACATCATGCATCACTTCCCGCAGGGCCAACTACCTCCAGGACATGACGCAAGGGTCTCAAATAGAGCTCGAAAACAAGTTTGAGGCCAAAATTGCCCCCTACGACGAACTGAGCATCATAGTCACCAGTCCCTCGGACAAAAAATTGGCCGAGCCTTTCAACATTGCCAACCTGGCTGGTACCAACGTTGTTTCTTCTGGGCAACGCAATGGCTATCTGGTGGACGTGAACGGAAACATCGAATTCCCCATCCTGGGCACATTACACGTGGAAGGCATGACCCGCCTGCAACTGCAGGAAACTATCTCAAATATGCTGATCACAAAGGGCCATATCCATGATCCCTACGTGATGGTGAGATTCAACAATTTCAAGGTCTTCTTCCTTGGCAACGGCACCGGCAGGGTGCTCAACATCCAAAACGAACGCTGCACCTTCCTCGAGGCGCTGGCTATGCTGAACGATGTGGGCATCTACACCCGCCGCGACCATATTGGCGTGATGCGCGAGGTGAACGGCAAAATGGTGATGCGCTATCTTGACCCGCGCTCCTCAGACGTCTTCAACGACCCCTTCTTTATGCTGCAGCAGAACGATTTCATCATTGCCGAAACCGTCAACGCCGGCACAGCCCGTTCAGAGTTCGCCTATTGGACTGGCCTTATCGGCACCGTGGTCTCGGTCACTTCGCTGATCACCTCTATCATCCTGTACAAATCTATCTCAAAATAGCTTAGACCACTACCCTAATGGCAGAAGATTCCAACAACAAAAACACATCATTCCTCGACGACAAGAATGCTCCGAAGATGCACATCAAGGATGTGCTGTTCATCATCCTGCGCAATCTGCACTGGCTGATCCTCTGTGGCGCTGTAGGAGCACTTATCGCCGGCTACTATGTCCGCCACCAGAACCGCGTCTACGAGAGCAACGCCCGCATCCTGATCAAGGGCTCGTCAACCAGCAGCGAAAACGCCATGCGCGAAGCATCGGTGCGCAACATGTTTGCCACCCGGTCGCTTTACAACAGCTCGATCAACAACGAGATGATGCTGTTGACATCCAAGAATGCACTGAACGAGGTGGTCAAAAACCTGAACCTCAACGTCACATACACCTGCAAGACCAAAATTGTCAACCGTACAAAGGACCTCTATGGCGAATCGCCCTTCGTCATCGACTTCATCGACAACGGCGATGACGACTATGTCTCCTTTGACGCCACCGCAAAGAATGCCCGTTCGATAACCCTCGACATCCCCAACTACAACCAGCAGACTGTCTACTTCGAAGACACCACAAATACCCCCTTCGGCCGCATCGTGGCCCACAAAACCTGGTACTATTCGAGCGACTACTACGGCACGGTGATCCACGTGACACACAAGAGCCTGAACGCCACTTCCGACTACTATCGCTATGCACTCCGTGTGTCCCGCAACGACGACATGAACACGATCATCAACATTTCGCTGAACGACGCTTCGCCCATCCGCGCAGCAGAAGTCGTCAACGAGGTGATCCGTGTCTACAACGAGGACGCCATCAAGGACAAACGTCGCATCATCGCTGAAACGCACGACTATATCAACAGCCGTCTTCAACTGCTGCAATCCGACCTTGGCATTCAGGAAAATGCCTTGGCCGACTTCAAACGCGAGAACCAACTGATCGACATCTCGTCGTTTGGCCAGTCCTATCTCGAATCCAGCATCCAATCGTCTACCGAAATCGAGCGCCTGAAAAAGCAGCTGTCGCTTTCGCGTCTTCTGATCCAGATCAACGAATCAAGCGACAGACCCCAACTGATTCCCAACAGCTTCGGCCTCGACGATGCCAACATCATGGCACATATCAACAAGTACAACAACCTGGTGCTTGAGCTGGAAAGCTACGAGAAAAACCCCAACAATCCGACAGCCCAAACCAAAATGGCCGAACTGAACACCACTCGCAGCAACATGAACCGCCTGCTCGACGTGTATATCGGCACCATTCAGGAACGCATCGCCGACGCTCAAATCGTGGCCACCTCAGCACAATCAAAGATGAGCCAAGTGCCACGCCAGCAGTTGTATCTTGAAAACCTGGAACGTCTGCAGAAAATCAAAGAGGAGCTCTACCTCCACCTGCTCAGCCGTCGTGAAGAGCTGATGATCAGCCAGCCCACCATTGAGCCTAACGGCAAGGTGCTCGACCCGGCCCGCATCAACCGCACACCCATATCTCCCAACGAAACTCGCACCACAGCGCTGGGACTGCTGGTAGGACTGCTCATCCCGATAGCAGTATTCTTTATCCGCCGCATGCTCGACACCAAGGTGAAATACCACAACGATGTACTCCAAGCCACATCAGCACCTTTCCTATGCGAGATACCCGCCCGCGAAAAGAAAGACGACCGCATTCTGGTAGTCACCGACCACGACCACAACGACACCATGTCCGAGTCATTCCGTCTGTTGAGAGCCAAAGTCGACTTCCTCGGAAACAAGGAAAGTTCCGATGGAAAAGTGCTGATGATTACATCGTTGCTGGCAAGCATGGGCAAGACATTCATCTCCAGCAACCTCTCTGCCAGCTTCGGCATCGCCGGCAAGAAAGCGATTATCCTCGACCTCGACTTGCGCAAGGGATCCCTCACTCGTCAGTTCTATTCTCGCCGCCACCCCGGCCTCTCCAACTATCTTGCCAACAAGACCGACGACTGGAAGTCGCTGACCAAATCCAACATCATCTGCAAAGGTGTCGACGCCCTCTTCTCCGGTCCTATCCCGCCTAACCCGACAGAGCTGCTCGGCAACGGCCGTCTGGACACCCTGGTGGCAGAACTGAAGAAAAACTACGAATACATCATCTTCGACACCGCTCCTACTGGCCTTGTCGTCGACTCCGACATCATCAAACATCTGGTTGACAACACTCTCTTCGTCATCCGCTCTAACAAGTTCGACAAACGAATGCTCGCCAACATCGACACCATGTACCAAGACCACTCGTTCCCGAACATGGCCATCGTCCTCAACGATGTCCACTACAAGAAGATGACCCCGTATGAAAAGAAGTACGGCTATGGTTATGGCTATGGCTACGGATATGGCTATGGTTATGGCTACGGTTACGGCTATGGCTACGGTTACGGCTATGGCTACGGCAACGAAGAAAAACTTGATCCCGAAGAGAAAGTTCAGGAAGAATCTGATAATAAATAAAGTAAAATAATTTCATAATAATTAAAACTACCTCCAATGAAAAAGATCGTTATGATTGTGGCGCTGATAGCTGTTACAATAGGCAGCCTGTCGGCACAAGAAACCAAGCGTAAGGGTGTAGCTCTCGGTGCCGACCGCGACACACTGGCTTACATCATCGCTTCGCCGTTCGACAACTGGTGGATTAACCTTGGTGGCGGCATCCAGACCTACATCGGGAACACCCCCGATCCCGAGGCCTACTGGAACAAACTGAACTTGGGCGCTCGCGTCGAAGTCGGTAAATGGCTCATCCCCGACGTGGCTGTCTCTCTGCGTCTTGGTGCCTTCCACACCAACAGCCAGAGCCGCTTTGAGGGTAACAATCCTTGGATTGATTACGACAACCCCATCGAATACGATGGCGCAGAAGAAGGCCCCTACTATCCGATGTCAGTCCACGGCCTGTCGGCCATGGGTATCGTCACCTTCGACTGGACCAATTTCCTTCGTGGCTACGAGGCCGGCAAACGCAAACACTGGCACTTCTACACCCCCGTCGGACTCGGTGGCGTTTGGCTGTATGGCAAAACCATCAACCCGAACTACATCCATAAGGCTAACCGCAACGACATCCCCGTCGAAATGGGTGATGTCATCTGGAACAAAGAACTCGCCTTCACCGGTGGTTTCATGACCGAGTACTTCGCCTCCAAACATGTCTCCTTCAACCTCGCAGCCGAGGTGCTTGGCACTCGCGGTAGCCTCGACGACCACAACTACAATGTCCGCAGCGGCAAACGTCATGTCGACTGGATTCCTTCCCTGTACGCTGGCGTCAAACTCAACCTCCTCAAGAACGTCACCAAGTACAACCCCTACACCAAGACCTCCTCGCGCGAAGTCGTCAACCACGAATTCCTCGCCTACGGTAGCCGTGGCGCCATCGACCGTCTGAACGACCGCATCAACCGTCTCAACCGTCAAATCGACTCCCTCCAGAACCTGGCCAACCGTCCTGACCACGAGGCCGAACTCGCTGCCGCTATGGCCGCTCTCGCAGCCATGCAGCACCAGCTCGACTCGCTCCAGAGCCTGCCCCAGCAGCCTGCCGCCAACAACGTGATGCAGGAGCTCCTCGGCATCAACGACGTGCTTAACCTGCCCTCAGCCATCGTCCTCTACGAACTCGACAAATGGGATATCGACTACAACGGCCGTCGTCGTCTGCAGAACTTCGCCAAGACCATGGCCACCCTCGACGACACCTGCGAGTTCTACATCATCGGCGCTGCCGACTCGGTGACCGGATCTATCCGTCACAACCAGTGGCTCTCCGAAAAACGTTGCGATGCCGCCTACGATATGCTGGTCAACAAGTTCGGCGCCAACGCCAACCAGTTCATCAAGGTGCCTGTCGGAGGTATCACCGAGTACGAACAGAAGGAGAACAACCGTATGGCTCTCGTCATCCTTCGCACTCCTGTGACCGAAGAGATTGTCACCCGCTGGCTGCGCAAATATCAGCAATAAGCCACTCATGCATCATTGATGCATTGCTGAAATGCACATATACAAGCGTGCCCGCAGATTCCTGCGGGCACGCTTTCTTTCTGTCCATTTAATCCACACCTAACATATCTTCCAGCAGACAGAAAGCAGCTCCGAACAAACGAACCATAATCTGTCCTCAAACCCACACCCGCACCTTCCCCTCTCCCTATCATCCACCTCCTCATTGGGTCTTGGTATCTGGACGACAGCCTGTTGAGCCTTCCGTGCTTCTTTCTTATCCTAATGAAAAAGACCCCTATAGACCATAATTATGGTTTGACATCCTATAGTCCTAAAGACACACGGATAATCCCTCACATATAAATATGAGAGCCTTTATGAAACACAAAGAGGCTCCGGCCAGAATCAACAAAAGGAGGAGCCCCGTCAGAGATTAACTCCGGCGGGGCTCCGCTGCATTATTAACCAATTTTTATTTCAATCCGAGTTTCCTCTTCACCTGAGGCATGATATCGTCGCTATCCTGGGAATAGAGTATAGCAGCGGTGCCGGCATCAAGAATATACGAATAACCGCCCTCGCGAGCCACTTCCTCAATGGCAGCCTTGGCTCGGTCGATGATAGGCTTCAGCAACTCCTGCTCACGAGTCTGGAGCTGAGTCTGTGCGTTCTGCTGAAACTCTTCGATACGGGCAGCCATGTCTTGGATCTCACGCTGCTTGGTCTGGCGAATCAAGTCGGTCCAGCCGGCCTGGTTGGCAACGTAGTCGTTATAACGTTTTTCAGCTTCAGCCTGCATCGATTTGAGGGTCTCTTCAAGATCAGCCACCTCTTTCTGAAGGATAGCCTGTGCAGAGTCACGACCCGGCATAATCTGCATCAAGTCGTTCGAGTTGATATGTCCAAGTTTGACATTCTTCTGAGCCATTGCACTGCCGCCAATTGCGAACAGGCAGGCCAACATTACGATAAAAGTCTTTTTCATTTTAGGTATTGATTGTTTTTATTATTTTCGTGAACCACTGGTCGATTTCAGCGGCGTGTCTATCTTGCTGTCGCTACTGCGGCGCATCTCGGGATTGGTCGGTTTCTTGGAGGCTTCTCCAGCCCGCTCTCCTTGAGGCGCCGATGATGCACCGGGCTTGTAGCCCAACAGTTCAAGCACCTCGTCGCTGATGTCATATTTCTTATTGGCAAAAAGAAGTGTTGCACTGGCCGACTTGTCAAACACAAACGCATAGTTCTTTTCATGTGCCACGCGCTCAATCATCGAATAGACACGATCCTGCACAGGCTTCAGCAGCTCTGCACGACGCTTGTCCAGGTCTCCGCCTGCACCAAAACGCTGTTGCTGCAGATCTTTGATCTCCTGCTCCTTGGCACGGATCTCGTCTTTGCGGCGTTTCTTCAGATTGTCGGGAAGCAGATAGCTCTCCTGCTCATAGTCGGCCCTCATGGCATCCAGTTCGCCCATCTTCCCGTCCAACTCCGCCTGCCAATCGGCCACATACTTGTCAAGCCTCTTGATGGCATTGTTGTAGTCAGGAATGCTCTTCAGAACATAATCGGTGTTGATACAAGCATATTTCTGCGCCGTTACAGGCAGCACAATAGCAAGAAGGATAACCGCGAATATGATGATTTTTCTTTTCATTTTCAATCAAGACTTTGGCCTATCGAGAAATGGAAATGGCTGCCTCCGTTGGCTCCATCGAAACCGTAGCCCCAGTCGAAGCCTATCAAGCCTCCCAACATGGGAACGAAAAGACGGACACCCAAACCGGCGGAATTGTACATCTTGAAGGGCTGGAACTCGGCCAACGTGGCCCAACTGTTGCCGCCCTCAAGGAATCCGGCCACCCAGATGGTCATATTGTTGCTCTCCATGATGGGCTGGCGCAACTCCAGGGTGAAGCGGTCAAACACCGATGCTCCAGACACAGGACTGAGCGAATAGTTGTCGTATCCGCGCAGGGGCACAATCTCACGTCCATCAAAAGCATAGGATGCAAGGCCGTCGCCACCGAGGAAATAGCGGCCAAACGCCGTCAATCCGCGATCCTTGTTGTAGTAGCCCATAAAGCCGAATCTGAAACGCGCATTCAGCACCACATCACCAATCAGATTGAGCATCCACGAGCCTCGAATATTGAACTTGTAGTATTCCTGCCATTTGTTCTTCTCCTCAACAGTGGCATTCGAATAGTCCTTGCCGGAGAGGAGTGAATAGGGAGGGGTGAAGAAGGCGCTGAAACTGACATCCGAACCACTGCGGGCGTAGATAGGCGAATCCAGCGAGTTGCGGCTCAGCGTGAAACCGTACGATATATCGTTCGACCTGCCGTTAGTGAAGTCGATTCCCTGCGCCAATGAATAGTTGTTCAGCACATAATGCTTATAGCTCAGGCCGTGCGACACAATGAAATAGTCGTCGGGCCATTTCAAGCGTTTCGTGAAGCTGATGCCGCCTCCCGTAATCTGCAGGCTGCGATACTTCTCGTCCGTTCGGTTAATCCAGCGGCCATTGCTGAAGAAAGTATGGTATATCGACCCCGTCAGCGACTGCGCGCGATGGCCTCCAAGCCAGGGCTCGGTGAACGACGCACTGAGCGAATTGTACGCCGATCCGTTGGTCACGAAATTGAGCCCCAACTTCTGTCCGTCGCCGGCTGGCAGCGGCGCCCACGCGTCTTTGTTGAATATATTGCGAAGGCTGAAGTTGTTCAGCTGCACGCCAAATTGTCCGATGAACATTCCCGAGCCATAGCCGCCCTGCATGTTCAGGGTGCTGGTGTTGCCTTCCTCAACTTTGTAGACAATATCCACCGCCCCGTTTTTCTCATCAGGACGCGGTTCGGGCTTGAGCGTCTCTTCCTTGAAGTAGCCCAGCGTTGCCAACTCGCGGTGGCTCCTGATCAACGCATCGCGGCTGAAAAGGTCGCCGGGACGGGTCCTGATCTCTCGCATGATGATCTTGTCGTTGGTCACCGTGTTTCCTTCCACCCACACGTTGCGCACACGTGCCTGACGGCCTTCCTCAATGCGGATCTCAATGTCAATACTGTCGTCCACCACTGCCACCTCCACCGGTCGCACCTTGAAAAACAGATAGCCATTGTCCATATACAGCGACGTGATGTCGGTGCCCGAGGGGTTGTACGACAAGTTCATGTCCAGCTGGCTCTTGTTGTAGGGGTCTCCTTTCTTGATGCGCAGCGAGCGGCGCAACAGATCATCGTCATACACCGTATTGCCGGAGAAGGTGATATTGCGAAAATAGAATTTCTTGCCTTCATACACTTTCACCTTCACCTTCAGCCGATCCTGTTGGGCCTTCTTCTTGCTGCTCAACTTCAGCTCGTCCTGGGGCACGGTCCACACCGTGTCACTCACTATGCGCGCATCGCGGAATCCCTCCTCGTTGTAGTAGTCTATCACCTTGGCCAGGTCTTCGCGGAAATCGTTCTCAATGTAGCGGCTCTTCTTCCAGAATGGCTTGGTGAAGATGCGCAGCTTCCAGAATTCATTGCCGCTCGACCACAGGCGCTTGCGGTAGTGCACGTCGCGGGTCTTCTCCATCTTGCTCTGCAGCACCGGCATCGACACTACCTGGTTGCCTTCGAAAATCAAGGAGTCGATTTTCACCTTCTTGCCACGGTTCACTTTGAACGTGATATTCACCTTGTTGTTGGTGTCAGGCGTCGTGACAGGTGTCACCTCCACCTGCGTGTACCCCTTGCCGATATAATATCCCTTGATCTTGTTCGACGACGTGCGCAGGAGGTTCTCAGTCACCACATCGCCCGTCACAAGTTTGATCTCTTCCTTGATCTTGTCAGCTTCGCCCTTGCGAACGCCATGGAAACTGAACACCCCCAGCCGCGGACGCTCCTTCAGCACAAACTTGAGGAAGATGACATTGCCCTGCACTCGGGTGACTCTGATCTGCACATCTTCAAACATCCCCTGCTTCCAAAGGTTCTCTACACCCGTCGAAATCTTGTCGCCGGGCACCTTGATCTTGTCGCCCACCTGCAAGCCAGCCACCAGCTGGACCACACGCGTGTCGAAATTCTCGGCACCCTCGAAGGTGATGCCTCCGATCTCGTATTGCTTGGGAGTGAGATAGTCAAAGTCATATTCCGAATCGCCACCCACAACCACCTGTGAGCGAACTCCTAATGGCCATAGGCAAAGCAGCGCGACGAGTATTGCAAGTATTCTGGTCTGTTTCATGCACGTATTTCACTTAATTATATAATAACTCGCACATGCGCTTTTTATTATATTTAGCTCGCACTTTTTTTATTTTTTCTCCTCCACCTGGGCTTCTGTCTTCCCAAAACGCCTCTGCCTGCTTTGGTAGTCGGCCACCGCCGCATAGAAATCCTCATGACGGAAATCGGGCCACAGTTGCTCGCTGAAATAGAATTCCGTATAGGCCATCTGCCACAAAAGGAAGTTCGACACACGCAACTCGCCGCCCGTCCTGATCAGCAGGTCGGGATCCGGATATTCGCTGGTGGTAAGGTACCGCCGCAATGTTTCTTCGTCCACCTGGTCGGGCGCCAATCCGTCGCGGCATATCTGTTTGATGGCTTCCGCTATCTCCCAGCGCGAGCTGTAGCTCAGCGCCAGTATCAACGTCATCGTCCGGTTGCCGGAAGTCTCGTCAATGCAGCGCTGCAACATCGTCCGCGATCGCTCGGGGATTCGTCCCATGTCGCCTATTGTCCTCAACCTCACATCGTTGTCCATCAGGGTCTTGGTCTCGTCTTCCACGGCTTTGATCAGCAGTTCCATCAAGCCGTCGACTTCCGCCTGCGGCCGGTTCCAGTTCTCGGTGCTGAAGGTGTACAGGGTCAGATATTTCACGCCCATCTGCACCGCCGCTTCCACGGCCTGACGCACTGCCGTAAAGGCGTTGCGGTGTCCGAACAGCCTCTCGTGCTGCTGCTTCATTGCCCAACGGCCATTGCCGTCCATGATGATTGCCACATGCTGCGGCACGCGGCTCTTGTCGATTTGCTCCAATGTTATCATCTTAACTATCTTATTCTGCAACGTTTTGAACGCATCCACCCCATCAGTGTCTCCAGGCTGAACCCAACCGACACATGGAAATACGAGTACCAGTCGTCAAGCGAATCGTCGCCCCGCTTGATACCGGGTGCGTTGACATAGCCCGGCACCACCTCGCCGCTGCGGTCCGCCAAGGTCGCGGCCAACTCGCCATTCTCCACACTCTCCCGCAGCAGGTCGCCGCCCACATACGTCTTGCTCACATCGTCTATATAGTCGGTCAATGTCTTCCGGAATCCATATTCCACCGACAGCGACACCGTCTTGCCTATCAAGAATTTGGCTCCCATTCCGAAGGGAAAGCACACCTCGGTCAGCTTATACGGGCGCCTGTCCGGATATTCCAGCGTGCCCTGGCCCTCGGTATGCAGGGGCTGCAAGGCCACCCATTCTTCCATGCCTTCTCCAACGGAATACTTCGCCATCGGGTTGAAATGGAACACGCCTACTCCGCCAAACATATAAAGGGTCCAATTGTGGTCGGTCGAACCAAAGCCATACGGCCAGAACGAAAATTCGCCCAGCAACACGCCCTCAAACAGGTCGGTGCGGAAACTCAGGTTGCGCCGCTCTATGCAATCGGGATTGCCTCCCGACAGGGCTCCGTATGCCACCTCTCCCCTCAACGCCCACCGTTTGTCCAAGCGGTAGCGCAGCCCTCCGCTGAACGCCGGATGCACACGCCCGAAGACGCTCTGGTTGTTCAGATCGCCGATATAGTTCATCCCTCCGCCGCTCAGCAGTATGTCACTCCGCCCGATAAAGTCGTCGTGCTGGGCAACCGCCGCCAGCGGAAGCAGCAGAAGCGCTATCGCCCAAATCCTATTCTTCATCCTTTGGCCACTTGATCGAATTGCAGATGCTCTCCACCTGCATCAGATAGTCGCGCTTGTCAAAACGCGGACAGTAGACAAATCCCGTAAGCTCAACCAGCTGCGTCTTGTCGGGCGACAACAGCGTATAGGTCACGAACGGGCCTCCCATGAAGTCACCGAACAAGCGCCACAGCCCTCGGGTTTCGACGCAATACGGGCTACCCTCGAATTCCACCACACGGCTCAACAGCGGCACTCTGCGTTCCGTGCCCATATAGCTGCTGTCCGCCGGGCCGGCCACCTGCCTCCGCATCACGGTGTCCAGGCGGTTGTATATCTTCGCCACGGCAAACTGGCTCTCCTCGCGGTACGGCTCCACATACACCAGCACATCCAGCCCGAAGTCTTTCGTCTCTTTGCGGATCCAGGCGAAATCGGCATCGTCTTTGGCCCATGTGAACTCTTCGCTCAACGTAAGCTCGAAACCGAATTTATCTTTCACCTTCTTCATCAGCCCCACATTGCGGTGATTGTAAAAGGCATTGATCATGCGCTTGTGCTCGGCATTGTAGATCTCCTCCACGATCCGCGGCTCATATTTGCGCAGCATCTCTCGAAGCGACGCCTCGCTTTTGGCCGCGATGTCCACCACCACCTGCGGACTCGCCCACTGGTCGTGATGGATATAGAATTTGTCCGGATTGTCAGCCTTCACATCGCAGATCACAATGTTGCGGTGCATCTGGAACATCTGCGTGTTGTGCAGCGACGATATAGGCACGTTCACCACATCAAAACGCGGCTCCGGCTGCGGCAAAGCTTCCTGTGGGGCACGGAAAATGGAGTCGATAAGTGCCTTGGTATCACCGGCATAGTAACCTTTGTCGGCAGCTATCAGCACCTCCAGGGTCTTGCCCGACGAGCTGCGCTTGGTCAGGGCCTCGTTCTGGCGGCTGTGGCACGACACCAGCAGCACCGCCATCATCATAAACAATGCAATATTTTTCATTTTCGTAACGTTTTTCTCCATCCATGAAAATCGGATATGGCCGTCTCTATCGGCGTCTGCCGAAGACCCAACTCTCTTACGGCCAGCCTATTGTCGTAACATTCACGCACCATCAACTGCTTGACGTTGCGCGTCGAAAGTTCGGTTCGCACGCCCAAGGCCCGCAGGGCATCGCCCATCGCGCCGGCGGCCGCCATCATCCATCTCGGCAGCACAATCTGCCGTTGGCAATAGCCTTCCACTCGCGCCTGCACCCTGTACAACTCGCTGATAGTAAGATCTCCCGACGGATTGGTGACGATATATCTCCGCCCGTTTTCCCCACGCGTCAGCGCCGACACTGCGGCCTGCGCCACATCGTCCACATGCACAAAACTCTTGCCCCCACTCGGCACCGCCATCAGCGGCTTCCGATATGCCGCCAGTAGCAACCGCCCCGACGAGGGTTTCACATCATAAGCCCCTATCAGGAATCCGGGGTTGAGCACCACCACATGCCAGTCACCATGTTCCGCGGCAGCTTCAAGCAGCTCTTTCTCTCCCTCTCGCTTGCTGTCGGCATAATAGCTGCCCTTGAACGGCTCACGCATCTGCCTCCTCTCGTCGGCAGGGTCGTTTGGATCGCCAAAACCGATGGTATTGACCGTCGACACATGCACCAACCTACTGATTCCATGACTTTTCATCACCTCAACAAGCCTCCTGCACAGGTCGCGGTTCACAGGAAGATAGTCTGCATAATGGCGAAGCGACATGTCCGTGGTGCCGGCACAATTGACAATTGCGTCGCACCCCTCGGCAGCATTGCCTAGCGCCCCGTCGTCAAGCAACGACCCTACCCGCTCCTGCCACTCGCCATCGGCCAGGCGCACTTTGCCCGTCTGTCGCACCAGACAAACCACCTCGTGGCCTGCCTGCAGCAGCCATCGCAGCACATTGTGCCCCAGCAATCCAGTTGCGCCGAGCAACATCACCTTCATGCTTTTTTTAACGAAACTTTCCCCATAATATTGTACCCCCGCCCGCGATCCGGCCAATTATTCCTCTTTTTCACATTTTTTAAATCTGACCGCCCTCAAAAATGCCCCCGTTGTAGGAAAATCACATCTCCCTCTGAACCAACTCTTTCTACCAAGCCCCTCCAACCCCTCTCCAACCCCTCTCCATGCCGCCCCATCCTTCATCCGGAAATGGCGATATGTTGCCCCATTGGTGCCTCCCTGTTGCCAAGCAGTTCCCCACCTGTCACCTGGCTGTCTTCTTTCTGCTGCCAATATGCATCCCTTCTCAAAACCGGTAATCAGCCACATAAACCACATGCTATCAGAAATATAATAGCATTTTTAGTCCAAATAATAAAAAACCATCATTCAACTCTCATAACAACACATAACTCTCTGCAAGCATGACATATACAACAATGCACCGATGCCGTTATGGCATCGGTGCATTGCACACTATTAAAGGCATCAGAAAGCTGCGTTCTGGCAATCAGAAACCAGGCTTCCCCAGCAAGTGGAACATGTTCTTCTTGTAAGCCTCGACGCCAGGCTGGTCAAACGGGTTCACCCCAAGAGTATATCCGCTTACGCCACACGCAAACTCAAAGAAATATATGAGCTGTCCAAGGGTGTATTCGTCAATGCGTTCCACCTCAATCGTCACCACCGGCACTCCGCCGTCTTTGTGCGCAAGCAGTGTGCCCATCGTAGCACAATCGTTGATCGATGTCAACGATTTGCCGTCCAGATAGTTTATGCCATCCAGATTGCGTTCGTCATGCGGCACCGCCACATGGGAGGCAGGCTTCTTGACAAGCAGCATGGTTTCCATCATCAGGCGCTCGCCGTCTTGCACATATTGGCCCATCGAATGGAGGTCGGTGGTAATGCTGATGCTGTGGGGCATCAAGCCTTTACCCTGCTTGCCTTCACTCTCGCCGTATAGCTGCTTCCACCACTCGGCAAAATAGCGCAGGCTGGGCAACGCGCTGACCATCAGCTCGATCTTCTTTCCGCCACGGTAGAGCACATTGCGGATGGCAGCGTACACAAGTGCAGGATTGTCATCGAAGGGCACCGACGACAAACAGATGCGTCGGGCATCGCGGGCACCTTCGAGCAGGCGGTCGATGTCGTATCCTGCCATCGCAATGGGCAACAGACCCACAGGCGTCAGCACCGAAAAACGGCCACCGACATTGTCGGGAATGACATACATCGGATAGCCCTCCTGAACGCCAATCTCATGCAGCGCCCCCCGATGGGCATCGGTAACGGCTATGATACGGGATGCCGCCTCATCACGTCCATACTTGTTCTCGAGATGGGCTTTCACCAGTCGGAAAGCCACAGCAGGCTCAGTGGTGGTGCCCGATTTCGATATCACCACAACGCTGTAGTCTTCGCGGTCAAGCAGGGCAAAAAGCTGCGAATAGTAGTCCTCGCTCAACGTATGTCCGGCATATACCACATAGGGATGAGCCCCTCGCACCATGGAGGCAAACTCAGACTGCAAGGCTTCGATGACCATGCGGGCACCCAGGTAGGATCCCCCAATGCCGATAACCACAAACAATTTGCTCTTGGGCGCAAGGCGCGCCACGTCGGCCTGAATGCGTCCGACGATGGTGGGATCAAGATTTTCAGGCAGGTCTACCCAGCCGAGAAAATCGTTGCCGGCGGCATCACCGGTGACAAGGTGGCGCTTGGCAGCCTCAACCTCAGGCTTGACAGCCTCGTAAGCTTCGCGCCCCACAAGGTCAATCGCGTGTTTAATGTTGATATTGATCTGCTCCATATTTGTTAATATTTAACATTGTTTTTTTCGCTCTGATGCAGAAAACAAGGGGATTCTGCAAAAAAATGATTGTCGTAACTGCAATATTTTCTTCACATTAACGTAATAGAGAAAAAAATATTTTAATTATATTGAAAAAAATATGTACTTTTGCACCCAAATAATGCACGGGAGAAATGTGCCCATTGCAGTAGAAATAAACAACATTAATATATCATGATGAAAAAAGTATTCAAATTTGGTTTGATGATGTCACTTATGCTGGCATCAGTCAGTGCTTTTGCACAGAGCAGTAGCAAGGTGGAATATCCTCACTACAGCTTCTTCAGCAATTGGTCGGTGGGAGCTTCCCTCGACCTGAACTGGGAAATCCAGCAGGGCCCCATGGGCTTCAACGATGCCCGTTGGCGCGTGAGCACCAACATCGGTAACGACCTGGTCTTCCAGAAAGAGTTGGATTACATCCTGGATCTTCGTCTGCGTCTTGGCGCTCCCAGCTGGGGCGACCCCCGCACGGACCTCACCGGTGATGGCGATTTCTGCGATCTCGACCGCCACTGGACTGCCACCATCGACGCTTTGATCTCGATCAACGACGCTATCCTCGGCTATGATCCCGACCGTCGCTTCAGCATCTACCAGTTTGTGGGTGCAGGTGCCAAATTCAGCGGCAATTTCTTCGACCTGAGCGACCCCGAGCGCGACAACATCCATCCTTCGATGGCTAAGGACGGCCGCGCTACCGTCGTTGTCGATGCCGGTCTCGGTATGAGCTACCGCGTCTGCGAGCACAGCACCCTCTTCTGCGAATATGGTATGGACATGACTGAGCTCCCCGACATCTTCGCCCATGGCATCAACACCTTCGACCGTTGGCACAACACCAACGCCATTCTCCGTGTTGGCTACATGTACAACTTCGGTCTGACCGCTGCCGACAAGGCCATCGCCGCCCAGAAGTCGATGCTCACTGAAGAAAACTTCGGTGCCCTCAACTCCCAGATCGACAACCTCCAGAACCAGGTCAACAACTCGCGCAACAACGAGAAGAAACTCGAAAACCGCATCGCCCAGCTCGAAGATCAGCTCGCTAAGGCCCGCGCCGACCAGGCCAAGGTCAACAACAGCGCTGCTGCCGATAGCCTCCAGGCTGTCATCGACCAGATCAAGGCCGACCAGCTGAACTTCTACGCCATGCCCTTCTCGGTGCTCTACGGTGTCGACCAGTGGCAGGTGCCCGCCAGCGAGAACGACAAGGTTAAAGCCGTTGCCCGCGTGCTGAAAGACAACCCCGGTGTGAAGATCATGGTGGTTGGTTTTGCTGACTACACTGGCAGCGACCAGTACAACATGAAGCTCTCCGAGAAGCGTGCCAACGAGGTGAAACGCCTCCTTGTCAACAAGTATGGCATTGCTGAGGATCGCATCCAGACCGACTATAAAGGCAAGAGCGTCGCTTTCGGCGACATCCAGTATGCCCTCAACCGTCGCGTCAGCTTCTATCGCGTGATTGAATAGTTTGCAATCAGCCTATAATTTAGGGAAAGCCCCTGCCTTTCGGCGGGGGCTTTCCTGATTTATATACTATATGATATGTATACTATTCGGCGACGACGCTGTACTCAACACGGCGGTTGCGCTGACGTCCTTCCGGGGTGTCGTTGCTGTCGACGGGTACTGCAGCCCCGTACCCTTTCCACATGAGTCGGGTGGGAGAAATCCCCTGGCCGACGAGATAGTCGGCCACAGCCTTGGCGCGAGCCTCGGACAAAGCCTGGTTGAACTCGGCTGAGCCTTGGTTGTCGGTATGGCCATGCACCTCGATACGCATCGTGGGTCGAGCTTGCATCAACTCTGCCAGTCGCTGCAACTCGCTGTACGAAGCCGGCAACAGATCGCTCTTCCCCACCTCAAAGTAAATATTGTTCAGCGACACCATGGCTGGCGGCGCAGCCTCCTCCGCATCATCGGCCAAGGCCGGCATGCTGACGCACTCGACACTGACATCGTCGACAAAGTAATATGCACCCATAAGCACCGCCTGGTCGTTGTCCATTTCTGTGACCGACGATTTGTTGAAGTCGTTGAAATTGCCGATGGTGAGGAATCGCTCACCACCTTCGGCCACAAACTCGCCGCTGACTTCCATCCACTCTTCCATCTGATCGAGCACTCTGCTACGGTCGTTGACAACTTGCGGCAGGAGTGGAGTGGATATGGAGAGGCTGGCATCGTCGCCAAAACGGGTCTCTTCACGGTTGGCCAGCACCCCACTGATGGAGTCGCCGACCCGCATCGGGGTCATCAAGGCCCCCAAAGTGGCCACCGCATGCGGCGACTTGTCGGCCAGGCTGACATAGAACGTCACGCGATAGCGACCTCCCCGCTGCAAGGGCTCCGTCAATTCGGTTTGAAGATACTCTCGGTAGTGTTCCTGCGAACAATAAATGCCACAATAGGCGTTGCCCGTACGCGGAACCTGCATGCCCAGCTTGTTGCGCGGCACGGTGCATTCGCGCTTGCCGCAAGCATGGAAATAGTCGCTGCTGCCGGCCGTAGGCTGCCACCAGCCCACAACGCCCTTCATCACACCGTTGGCCTCGACTTTCTCGGGACATAAGGTATGGTCCTCAAACGACGGATTGGCCACCAGGTTCCGTCCCGTCTGGGCCACTGCATGGCTACAGAAGAAAAAACCAAGGAAAGCCGACAACAAAAACCAACGCCGCTTCATCTGGCTTCCACTGTGTTCATGAGACTTTGCCACAGCAGACCGGCGGTGCGGTCCCAACTATAGCGCTTGCGCTGCTCGCGACCCCGACTGACGAGATCGGCACGAAGGTGGGGATCACGTAGACGGGCTATCTTAGCGGCGATGTCGTCGGGACTGTAGGGATCGACATAAAGCACCGCATCGCCTCCCACTTCAGGCATCGAGGTAGTGGACGAAGCTATCACCGGCACCTCGGCATACATGGCCTCGAGGATGGGTATGCCAAAACCCTCAAAGTATGACGGATACACCAACATTTCGGCAGCAGACATAAGCAAAGAGAGCAGTTCCGAATCGGCTCGCCCCATCATGATCACATCATCCCGATGATGCATATTGTCGTAGGCGGCAGCCAGCTCGTCTTTCCACCACACCTTGCTGCCGACAACCACGAGCTTCAACCCGCTATTGTCGTCTTCCTTAACCTTGTCAAAAGCCAACAGCAAATTGGCCAAATTCTTGCGTTTCAGGATTGTGCTGACAAAGATGATATAAGGGCACCCCTGCGTGAAGCGCTGCCGGACGACGGCATTCTGGGCCTCGGAATGGGGACGATAGTTATGGTGCGAGCCATTGTAGACCACGTCGATCTTGTCGACATCGATATGATAGGTATCGGCGATGTCGCGCCTGGAGTATTCCGACACCGTCGCCAACCTCGCAGCCTTCTTGGCAAAACGGGGGAAAAAGTGCGTCATATACCACTGGTGCGATCTCTTCAGGTTGCCGCTGGCATGCTCGAAATTAAGGTCATGTATCACTGCAAGCGACGGCACACTTGAATGAAGCGGAATCATCCCATCGGGCGACAGAAACACGTCGGCATGGATCTCGTCAAGCTTGCGCCTGACGCTCCATTCAAAGAAAAGATACCACAAAACGGGATGACGGGCCTGTGGGCACAGCACCACCGGATGCACATTGCGACTGAAAATGAACTCCATCGACGGACGACGGTCAAAGAAAAAGTAGAACTCATCGTCAGGATGCGCCGCCACCATGCGTCTCAACGTCTCGCAGGTGAACCATCCGATTCCGTCGAGTCGCTGCGGCAACAATAGTCGGGTGTTGACAGCGATACGCATTCGTTTCAGCCTTTGATGGTACGATCGATCACTTGGGGGAAATACTCCTTCTCAAGGAGGTGTATTTTGGCCGCCAACGTGTCGGGCGTATCGTCGGGTGTCACCGTGCAACGTGCTTGGAACAAGGTAGTTCCGCGATCGTAGTGCTCGTCCACAATATGGATTGTGATGCCGCTCTCAGTCTCGTGGTTGGCCACGACAGCTTCATGCACATGATGGCCGTACATGCCTTTGCCGCCATAGGCCGGCAACAGCGCAGGATGGATATTGATCACGTGGTTGGGATAGGCCTTGAGTATCGCCTCAGGCATCAGCCAGAGGAATCCGGCAAGAATCACCCAGTCGACTTGTTTTGCGCGCATATAGTCCAAAACGGCAGTCGTTTCGTAGAAATCCTTGCGACCAAAATAGCGTGCCTCCACGCCTAAATTGCGGGCACGTTCGGCTATGTAGGCATCCTTCTTGTTATAGATGATACATGCCACCTCGACATCTTGCCGGCCGGCAAAATATTCGGTGATCTGCTGCGCATTGGTGCCGTTGCCGGAGCCGAGGATGGCCAGTCGGATTACATTGTCCATTTGAAGAAGCATTTGGTCCGTTTTGTATTTGAAGATGCAAATTTACATAAAAATACTGACATGGTGAAATCCCAAGGAGAAACTGCGCACAAAATGCATACACAAACGACATGTTACATGATAGTTACAAAAAAAAACAATTTAACGCGCAGACACCTATAACACTTCTCTCCTCAATGCTGTTGGGATATAATAAAGACACGCAAATATCGTTATAGCAATCAGAATGATCCACGAAGAGAACATAGCCATCGAACGGCACCCACTGCGGCCCTTCCTTCCCGAGGGGGCACGCCTGCTGATGCTCGGCAGTTTCCCGCCGCAACGAAAACGCTGGTGCATGGATTTCTTCTACCCCAACCGCACCAATATGATGTGGGAGATTTTCGGTCTTGTGTTTTTCGGCGACAGCCAGCGGCTGGTGGACGCCGAGCGCAAGACGTTCCGCTTGGCGGATATCAAGGACTTGCTGTCTGACCGCGGCATCGCCATATACGACACCGCCACTGCCGTGCGCCGACTCAGCGGCAACGCCTCCGACAAAGACCTCGAGATTGTCGAGCAAACCGACATCGCGGCCCTGCTGGCGCAGATACCGCAGTGTCACGACATCGTGTGCACAGGGCAGAAAAGCTTCTCGGTGCTGACCAAGGACTACGGTGTGCCCATGCCGCAGATGGGCACTTTCAACGAGTTCTCCATCGCCGGCCGGCCGATGCGCCTCTGGCGCATGCCGTCGTCCTCACGCGCCTATCCCATGCCGCTGGCCGAGAAGGCTTCTTACTACCGCCGACTGATGCAAACCATTGGAATATTGACAAAATAGCCATAATTATGGAGCACCGTTTTACTGCCATCATCGAGCGCAGCGGCGACATGGATGCCGCCTATGTGGTGGTGCCTGTCGACATCCGCGCCGTCTATGGCATGGGACGTCTAAAGGTGGAGGCCACCTTCGACGGTGAGCCCTACTGCGGCAGCGTAGTGAATATGGGTGTCAAGGATGCCGAGGGGCGCATCTGCTACATCATCGGCATCACCAAAGCCATCCGCAAGCGGATTGGTAAAAGCTTTGGCGACACGGTGACGGTGGCGCTGCGAGCGGTGCCTACCGGAAAGTGAGCACGAATTCGGTGCCCGCACCGTCGCTGCGAGTCAGCTCGATGGAACCATTGTGGGCTTGAAGGATCTGGCGCGAAAGGCTGAGTCCTATGCCGTTGCCTTGCGGTTTTGTGGTGTAGAACGGGATGAATATCTGCTGCTGGCTGCCGGTGGGGATCGGAGCGCCGTTGTTGCGCACGCGGATGATGGTCTGGCTGTCGGCGGTGAGCTCGGCAGTGATGGTTATTTGTGAGGCGCCGGCCTCGATGGCGTTGCTGACGAGGTTGATGAGGATGCGGCTGAGCTGAGCCTGATCGGCATAGATGAGGGTGTCGCTGCTGAGTTCGCTGAAAGAGCAGTGCACACCCGCTTCGCGACACCGTTCGCGCGTCAGGTCAATGACGCCGTCTATGAGGTCGCGCACCATCAGCGGTTTCTTTATAGGTCTGGCCACGCCCGTCAGTTCGCGGTAGCTCTGCACGAAGTCGATAAGTCCGCGGCTGCTGCTGCCGATAGTTTCCAGTCCTGCGGCGATATCGTCTTGGTGTTTCAGCATCTCGTCGTTCGTGTAGCGGCTGAGGGTGTCGCTGAGCGAGGCAATAGGACCGACGGTGTTCATGATTTCGTGGGTCAGCACACGGATGAGCTTGGTCCACGACTCGGTCTCGTTCTGGCTTCGCCGCCGGTCGACGATCCATTTGATGCGGTTCAGCGTACGGTTGAAACGGCTTTTGTCGTCGAAGCGGAAGTTGTATTCGCCGTCCTCAAAAGCATCGAGCATATAGGCGATCTTGCGGCGGTCGCGCTCGCGCACTATGATGGCGGTGGCTGCTATTGCAACGAAAACGATAACGAAAACGATGTACATGTTTTTTTCTAATCAACATTAACGTTAACTTTGACCTTAACTGGCTGCCGCATCACGGATTGCTGGAAACATTCTGAGGTTAACGTTAAGGTTAAGGTTAAAGTTAAATATTATACCGTTTCAGTTTGGCATAGAGCGTGGGGCGGCTGATGCCCAGCTCTTTGGCCACCAATGAGAGATTGCCTCCCAGGCGTTGCAACGCGGCGCGGATGGTCTGCTCTTCGGCATCTTCCAAGGGCGTGGCTGCGGTAGAGGCGCTTGTGGAGCTGATTTCCAGGTCGCCGGGTTCCAGCGGGTCGTCGTCGCACAGGATGACGGCCCGTTCGATGACGTTCTGCAGTTCCCTCACGTTGCCGCTCCATCGCTGCTGCTGCAACTTTTCGATGGCGGCAGGCGAAAGTCCCTTGACCTGACGGTGGTAGCGCTCCGCAAAAGTGGCGACAAACATCTCGGCCAGCGGCTGCAGGTCCTCCCTTCGCTCGCGAAGTGGGGGAATGTGCAGGTGGAACACGTTGATGCGGAAGTAGAGGTCCTGGCGGAAGGTGCCCTCGCGGACCATCGCCTCGAGGTCGCGGTTGGTGGCGCAGATGAGGCGGATGTCGACGGGCACGGCTTTTTCGCTGCCTACCGGCACCACCTTTCGCTCCTGCAGTGCGCGCAGCAACTTGGCCTGCAGGTGCAGCGGCAGGTTGCCTATCTCGTCGAGGAAGAGGGTGCCGCCGTCGGCCTGCTCGAACTTCCCCTTGTGGTCACTGTGGGCATCGGTGAAGGCCCCTTTGACATGACCAAAAAGCTCGCTCTCGAAGAGGCTTTCGGGAATGGCACCGGCATCGACGCAGACCAAGGGTTTGTCGCGACGGTTGCTGAGGGCGTGAATCTCGTGCGCCAGCACATCCTTGCCCGTGCCGTTCTCGCCGGTGATGAGCACCGTGGCATCGGTGGGGGCTACCTTTTCTACGATACGTCGCATCTGGGACATTTGCTGGCTGTTGCCCCAGTAGAAATCGTCGCAATGTCGGTCCACGGGCGTACACGGGGGTACGCCCCTACGGGTTTCCATTTTCCGTTTTCCCGCGGCGGCTTCAAGAATGGCCACCAGCTTGTCGTTGTCCCAGGGCTTCACGACGAAGTCGAATGCTCCGCGTTTCATACCCTCCACAGCGAGGTCGATGTCGGCGTAGGCGGTGAAGAGCACCACCTCGGTGTCAGGCCACCACCGCTTTATCTCGTCAGTCCAGAAGAGGCCCTCGTTCCCGCTGTTGATGTCAGCATGGAAATTCATGTCTAACAGCACCGCGTCGGGATGCTGTCGCTCCATCGTCGCCGGCAATGTGGCTGGCGAAGCAATCAGCTCCACCTCGGCGAAGCGCGGCGTCAGCAGCAGCTGCAACGCCTTGCGGACAGCGGCATTGTCATCAACAACTAATATTTTGGAAGGGGTCCGTTTCATAAAGTCATTGTACTCTTGCAATTGCAGTAGATTAAGAAAATTACATTATTTGGTGCAGAAAAATGTATTCTCGACACACTTTTCTGCACCAAATTCTGTAATGATAACTCAATAGAGGTGCATTTTATTATTAGGTCACCTGAAAATAGTCGGGACAGTTTCCCGCCCCGACTGGCTTATCAACCAGGATTCAATTACAATCATTCTTTTTTCAGTTCCGCTGCGGGATTGGTGCGGGCACTACGGATGGTTTGCCAGAGCACAGAGAGGAAGGCGGTAACCAAATTGATGGCCACAGCAAGGACGAAAATCCAGCCATAGCCCTCTATGCGACAGATATAGTCCTGCAGGTAGTCTCTTGTAGCCACCACTGCAATGGGTATGCCAATAGCACAGGCCACCAAAACCAGTATCATATATTGTCCGATGCTACGGCGTGTCTCTCCGGTCACTGTGCCGCCAAAGACTTTGCGAATGGCAATGCTTTTGGACTGCTGTCCGGCGTAGTAGGTGCTCATAGCCACAAGCCCAAGGATAGAAATGAGGATGGCCAGCAACATAAAGATTTCCATCAGCCGCATTGCATTGTGCTGCGGACGAAGTTTTTCTGCAATCAGGTCGTCCAGATAGCCTGAATAGTTCAGCACAATCTGTTTGTTGTTTGCCTCTTTCTTCAACACCTCGGCGATAGAGTTTGTGGCTTCGGCATGGTCACCGACGGTTTCTATGAGCCAGCCGCCCCAACCTATATCTTCAGTCCGCTGAACGGTAATGACCATCAGGTCTTCCTCGCCTCTGTTCTCACCATTGGTGGCCCAATCTTCGATAACACCTGCCACTTGTTCGCAACCGTTAGTTCTCTGCGACAATGTCTGCGAGATATCGTGTTGTTTGGCTGTAAACCCAGTGGCATCAAAAGCTTTCCTTCCGAACCATACCGAGTTGTAAAGAGGAGCGTGGAAATCTGCTACAATCTCAGGCTCCAGCATACAGAATGCTGTGCTGTCGGCACGATACAGACGATACAAGATTTCATCACCGTCGACCGTAGCGTTCCATTGTCCTCCCACGCTGACTCCGGGAGCACCGTAGCAAAAGCCAATGCGTTTCACGCAAGGCAATTCGGCCAAAACGTCGTGCAAAGTCTGCCGGACTTCTGCACCAGCCGGTGCGTGCAGATAATAGAGGTCGGCAGTGCGGGCGTGTTGTGGGCGATGGAGCGATTGGCGGTACTGACATTCCATCACGATAGCCATCGCAATCAAGAATACGGCCAATGTATTTTGCAATATGATAAACACCTTATTGAAACGCAGCTTGCTGGCCTGTCGATAACTCCCTTTGATTACATCAATGGGCCCGAAACTTGCCACCATTCGGGCAGGCAGCAGACCTGCCATTGTGGACAGAATGACGACGAGCAATAGATAGCCCAATATATATTTGGGAGCCAAAGAGATGTGTATAGGTATATTCGGGTCGTTGAGCAGGGCGTTCATTTCGGGAGTCAACGAATATGCAACTGCCAAAGCCATGGCGAAACATATAGCTGTAAACAATAGCGACTCTGCCCAATACTTGAGACGGATATTGCCATGGGAGGCTCCCACCAGGCGGCGGACAGCCATCTCCTTGGTGCGTTTGCCCGACAAAGCGAAACTGAGGTTGATGTAGTTGAACACTGCCGACAGCAGCAGCAACAGCCCCACCAAAAGCAGTGTGCGTATACTCTTGGCGTCACCGTGGTTTAGGTTGGTAGAGCCCTCATAGAAGAACAATTCGTCCGAACAGGGCATATTGAGCTTTTCAAAAAAATTATGCCCATAGAAGTCGGGATACGCCTCCTTGCAGAGCGATTCCAATTTGGCATAGAGCGCTTTGGTATCGGTGCCAGGCACTACCTTGAGGAAAGGGATGGTGCTGCCATAGTGGTCGAACGGAATTTCGGTGGCAAAATGGTTCCACCTGTGGCGGTCGCTGATATACATGTCGACATTGGGGAGAATGGATTCTTCAATGTCGCTAATGATGGCTCCAACCACAATATTACCACCCAGTTCCACAACGCTTCCAATTTTCAGGTCGTGGCGCAAGGCAAAACTGTGGCTAACAATAGCGTTGTCGGTCGACTCCAACACGGCAGGGCTCCCTTCTTCGAAATGGATATTGCTGAAGATGCCGAAAAAATCTTGATTGACGGCCGACAGTGAAACCTCTTCCACCTCCTCTTGCCCCTTCAATTGCATAACAAGGCCGGGACAATAAATACCCACCGCCTCCACCTCCGGAATACGCTCCTCAATCAAGGCTGGCATACCGTATGTGAGTCCCAGATAATCGGGCATTCCCAAGGCATAGACCCGATCGCCGTCTGGAGTACTGTGAACGGCGCCGAACTGCTGCCAGGCATAGCTGCCCAGAATGATGACAAATGCCAGCGAAAACACCAAGCCCAAAGCCTGAATGGAGGCATAGAGTTTGTTGCGCGAGAGGAATTTGAGGTAACTTTTCATTCTGTTACTTTCTATAGTTCGTTCTTGAGGTCGTTGACTATCTGGCCGTCGAAGAGGTCGATGGTGCGCTGGGCGATGGCGGCGTCTTTGGGGCTGTGGGTGACCATAACGATGGTGGTGCCTTCGGCGTTGAGTTCGGTGAGGAGGCTCATCACCTCGCGGCCGTTCTTGCTGTCGAGGTTGCCGGTGGGCTCGTCGGCAAGGATGAGCTTGGGACGGC
This sequence comes from uncultured Bacteroidales bacterium, assembly GCA_937886715.1. Classification (GTDB taxonomy): domain Bacteria; phylum Bacteroidota; class Bacteroidia; order Bacteroidales; family P3; genus Colimorpha. The sequence continues at coordinate 87,043 of CAKZZD010000020.1, forward strand.
ACACACAGGCGCGGGCGATGGCCACGCGCTGCTGCTGGCCGCCGCTGAGCTGCTGCGGGAAGTGCTGGGCACGGTGGCTGATATTCATACGCTTGAGCATGGCGGTGACGCGCTCCTTGCGCTCGCGGGCACCCATATTGAGGTATTTGAGTGGCAGCTCGACGTTCTCGTAGACGTTCAGTTCGTCGATGAGGTTGAAACTCTGGAATATGAAGCCGATGTTGCCCTTGCGGAAGCGGGTGCGGTCGCGCTCCTTGAGGCCGCCCACCTCGGTGTCGCCAAACCAGTAGCGGCCCGCCGTGGGGTTGTCGAGGAGGCCCAGGATGTTGAGCAGCGTCGACTTGCCGCAGCCCGAGGGACCCATAATGGCGACGAATTCGCCGTCTTTGATTTCAAAACTTACGCCGTTGAGCGCGATGGTTTCAATCTCTTCCGTGCGGAAGATTTTCTGAAGGTTTTCTACTTTGAGCATATTGCTGATGTTTTATTATTATTCGATAATTACTTATTTTTCTGCATTGAGTATGTTGGCGGGGTTTGCAGCCATGGTGCGGTGGGCTTGGAAGGTGACCGACACGAAGGCCACAAGGAGTGTGGCGATGCCTGCCAGTGCAAATATCCACCAGTAGAGGGGTATACGGTAGCTGAAGGTTTCGAGGTAGAAATGATTCACCACCCAGTAGGCAATGGGCGTGGCGATGACAAATGCCACCAGCACCAGCTTCATGAAGGAGCCCGTCAGTGCGCGCTGCAACTTTCGCTGCTCGGCTCCAAAGACTCGGCGCACGGCCACGGTGCGGCGTTCTTGCTGCATATAGTAGGTGCTCATAGCCACCAAGCCGAGTGCGCTGACCAGCAGGATGAGGAGGGTGAAGAGGGCCATAAGGCGGCTGAGACGGGTTTGAGGGGCGAAGAACTCTGCAATCTCGTCGTCGAGGTAGACGGCGTCGAAGATGTCGTTGGGGTATAGTTCGGCGACGATGGCTTTGACTCGGTCGTAGGCCTCGCGGTCGTTGCCATTGTTCTCCACGAGGATGGTCCAGGGGTATCTCTCGGCGGTGTATTCGCCGTAGTTGTAGATGAGTGCTTCCTTGTTGTCGGACAGTATGTCGTAGAACTTGAAGTCTTTGTAGACACCGCCTATTTCCATCGGACCGAATTCAAACTGAAGGGTTTCAGTGTCGAGAGTAAGCCCGAATTTATTGATGGCGAATTCGTTGAGCCAATAGTGGCCGGGGTTGTGATTGTCGCGGATGGGTTGGAGGCCCAGCATATTGAAGTAGTTGCTGTCGCCCTTGATGATTTGGAAGGAGGCTACCTGGCCGTCAGCGGTGTTTAAGGTGTTGTTGTTGGTGCCGCGGAAGGGGGTGCCCTCGCCGAAGGCCACGTCCTTGATGGAGGGTTCCTGCAAAAGGCGTTGGCGCAGGGGTTGTAGGTCGGCGGCACGGCCATAGTGGTTGTCGAAACGGAGGATGTGGTGGGTGTTGTAGCCAAGGGGGGCACCCACGATGTGGCGCACTTGCAGCAGCATGGTGAGGGCGGTGACAAGCATGACGACGGCCACGATGTTTTGCAGTACGATGAATATTTTGCTGTAGACCTGCTTGGTGCGCAGGCGGAGGCTGCCTCGGACCACCTCGATGGGTTGCGCCCGCTGGATGAGGAGGGCGGGGACGATGCCTGCCACGAGGCCGGTGAGCAGCACGAAGACGGCGGCCAGCAAGATGCGCGGCAGGGTGATGCTCTGGAAGATGGAGAATGGATAGTCGAGCATGCGGCTGGCGGCTGGCGATAGGACTTCGGCCAGCAGCACGGCCAGGAGCATGGCCACGGCACACATGAGGGTGCTTTCGGCTATCATCTGGAGTGACACACGCCAACGTCCGGCTCCCAACAGGCGACGGGTGGCCATCTCTTTGGCACGGCGGCCGCAGAGGGCGGTGGTGAGGTTGACATAGTTGAGCAGCGCGAAGGCCAGCAGCACCAGACACATGGCGGTGGCCAGCCCCACGAAGGTGCGGCTGCCGGTGTTGATACTCGGGGTGTGGTTGCTGTTGTAGTTGTCGAGGAAGTAGATGTCGAGCAGGGGGATGAGGTTGACCTCGTGCCACACGCCGTTTTTGTACATCCAGCTGATTTCTTTCATAAAGCTGAGCAGGTCGTCCTGCTTGGGGGCGAGGTCGGCTCCGGAGCGGGTCATTACGAAGGTGAGACAGAAGCCGCTATTGCGCATCTGCTCGTCGTTAGCGGGGTTGTAGTGGACACAGTTTTCGCCGCGGACGATGACGTCGGGCTGCTTGAGGGTGCTGTTGCCAAAGTCGTCGAAGATGGCAGCAACGGTCAGCTCTGTGAGGTCGCCCTCGTTGCCGTAACGGAGGGTTTTGCCTATGGGGCTTTCGCCGGAGAAATGGGCGTTGGCAAACTGGCGGCTGATGGCGCAGCGGTGGTCTGAGGCTTTCCATTCGGCCGCGCTGCCCTCGACCAAGGGGAAGGAGAAGATGTCGAAAAAGTCGATGTCGGCGTAGGCCATATTGGTGTTGATGGCCTGCTCGCTCATGCCGATATAGAAGGGACTCTTTTCGAAGTAGGCCCAACAGGTGGCGGCCTCTATTTCGGGGTAGCGGTTCTTGAGGTGGTTATGGAGCCAGTAGCCGGAGGCAAGGTTCTCGTCGTTGCCCACGAGGTAGATGCGGTCGGCGTTCCGCTGGAAGCGGTCGGTGCTGCGCTGCCGCTGCACGTAGACGGCCAGCAACAGCACGAAGGCCATAGAGAGGGTGAGGCCAACCAGATTGATGGCAGCATATAGTTTGTTGCGCGAGAGGAATTTAATGTAACTATTCATGTTGTTGGTATGTTATTCGTTGTTCGTTAATCTATAATCAGCACGTCGTTGTCGCCGTAGTGGTCGTAGCTGCCGGTGAGGACTTTCTCGCCGGGGCGGAGGCCTTCGAGGACTTCGTAATACTGCGGGTTCTGGCGGCCGATGCTGATGGTGCGCTTCTCGGCACGGTGGGGGTCGGTGAGGACGTAGATCCACTTGCCACCGGTGTGCTGGTAGAAGCTGCCGCGGGGGATGAGGACGGCCTCTTCGCTCTGGCCCAGCTGCAGGTTGAGGTAGTAGGTCTGTCCGGCGCGGATGTTGTCGGGAATGGTGTCGCCGAAGAGGAAGTCAGCCTTGAACTTACCGTCGCGCACGTCGGGATAGACTTTGCGAAGGCGGGCGCTGTAGTGCTGCTCCTGCCGGTCGAAGGAGGCAAGGAGGCCGGCGGTGACGCGGTCGATGTAGTGCTCGTCTATCTGGGCTTGAATTTTGTAGCTGTCGAGGTTGTTGATCTGGCCGATGGCGTCACCGGGGTTGATGTTCTGCCCCAGCACGACGTCGAGGAGGCCTATCTGTCCGTCGATGGGAGCCTTGACGCTGAGGTTCTCCTTGCGGCGGCGTATCATGGCCATATTGAGGCGCATATTGCTCAGATTGTCGCGCAGCTGCTGCAGTTCTTCGCTGCGGTAGAGGCTGTCCTGCCGCTCACGCTCGCTGACCACCTCCAGTTTGTCGCAGGCCAGTTGGTAGTCCTCCTGCGCTTTGAGGTATTCCTCGCGGGCGATGAGGTGCTCGTCCCAGAGCTGCTGGCTGCTCTCGTAGGCCCGTTTGGCGCGGCGCACTTCGACCTGTAGGGCCAGTCGTTCCTGACGGACGGAGAGTTTCTGCTGCTGCATACTGATAAGGGTGTTGCGGAGGATGTTTTCTTTCTCGGCCAGCTCAGCTTCGGCGTTGAGTATTTGCAGGTCGAGGTTTTCGTTGCTCAGTATCAGTATAACGTCGCCGGCCTTCACCTTAGTGCCCTCCTCGGCCACAATCTGCTGCACGATGCCGCCCTCAGTGGGGCTGATCTGTACGGAGGTCATCGGAAAAACGGTGCCGCTGACGCGGATGTAGTCGTCGAAGTCGGCGCGGAGGACTTGGCTAACGGTGAGGGTGTCGCCGCTGATGCGCTGCGTGCTGCTGTGTGGCCGCACGATGAGGAAGAGGATAAATGCTGCCAACACTGCCGCACCCCAATAGGGGAGGGCTTTTCGAGTGAAAGCCCTGCGGAGGCCTTTTTTCTTTTCTATTTGTCGGTCCATATGCTTAAATTGCGTTATTGTGTTAGTGCGTTATTGCGTTATCTCGATATAACGACATATTGAATTTTTATAGGAGTTTTCCTGTTTGATAATAGTTGAGCTGGTGCCGTTTCAGCTGCAGTTGGAGCAGGGCGTTAATGTTGTCGGCTTCAGCGGTGAGGAACGACTGCGAGGCGGTCTGGTATTCGATGGCGGTGATGAGGCCCAGGGCGTACTGACGCTGAGCGAGGAGGAAAGCCTGACGCTTCACTTCGGCCATGCGCTCGGCTTGGCGGGCGGCGGCTTGGGCTGTCGCCACCTCGTCGCGCGCTCGACAGAGGGCGTTGTCGCGTTCGCGCTGAGCTTGTTCGAGACGCGCTTGCGCCCTTGACACTTCGTTCTTGCTCTTGTTGAGAGCCAGGCTGCGCTGTCCTTTGCTGTAGATGGGGATGCTCAGCGTGAGCTGCACATACTCGCCGCCGTTGTTTTTCCATTGCTCGCGGAAAGGGAGGGGCTGATAGCCCTCCATATCGGGATAGGTGTAGTAGGTGGTGGACCAGCCCGCATTAAGCGACAGCGACGGCGACCAGGCGCTGCGGGCCTGCCGCAACTGCAGTTCGGCCTGGCGAAGTCGGGCCTCAGCTATCTGCACGGAAGGAAACACAAAAAGGTTTTCGTTAAGGTTAAGGTTTTCGTTATCGTTTTCGGTAACAGACAGGCTGTAATCTACCGTCAAGCTGCTATCGGTGGGCCAGCACATGGTCTCTTTGAGGGTGAGCAGTGCTTGCCCCAACTGCCCCTGAGCCTGTGTCAGCTGGAATTGCCGCTGGGCCTGCTCCGCCTGCATCTGCACCACGTCGGCGTGTCCCTTGCGACCCAGCTCCTCTTCGCGCTGAGCCTTGAAGAGGGCACTGTCGGCCGTGGCTGCCTGCAGTCGCAACACCTCGACCAGTCGGTCGTAGTACACCACCTGATAGTAGGCCTCCATCGTGGCCAAACGCACCTCGTCGGCAGTCTGCTGCTCGAGGCTGAGTCCCATCTGCTGTTGCACCGTGGCGATGCGCAGCTTGTTGATGGCCTGGAAGCCGTCGAACAGGGTGATGCCCGCCGACAGTGAGTAGCCGTTGTGGAAGGTGGTGAAGTCGGTGTAGGTGTTGGTTTCGGGGTCGAGGTTGCGGCCGTATTGGTTGTAGGCGTAGCTTTGTGCGCTGACGCTGGGCGTGAAGGCGCTGAGAAGGGCCTGCACCTTTTCGGCGTGCTCGTCGCTGCGGTCGGCGGCGGAGAGGCGCATCTCGGTGGAGTGGCCTACGGCATAGTCCATACACTCCGAGAGGCTCATCGGCTGACCTTGGAGTGCGCTATTGCCCAGAACGAGGCAAATCAGAAGAATCGGTATCGTTTTACGACAGGTCATTTGTTTGAATTTAATTTGTTTTTCGCAGGCAGGGCAAAACGGCCGCTGGCAGTTTTGCTCATGCGTACCAAATAATCAGACAACAAGAGCCGTGCCAAAAACAATACCGCTTTGGCTTTCAATGATTTCAAGAAATTATACTCAGACAAATGTGTAAAAATTCTTTACATGATTGTAAAGAGCGGAAAATAGCAAAGCGCTATTTGTATTTTTGCTTGACCAGAAGTACGTAAAACGCCAACACTCCTCAGGCCGCCTTGAAAGCCCCGAAGGGTATTTGCTCCTCGACGTCAGTCGCCCAGCGACAGACAATAGCTGCGGTATTCTTCTATATTCTCGATGTTGCCTTGTTCAATATTAAATTGATCCTCTCCCCCACGGCCGATTTGAGACCATCGCTACTTGATGGCTTGATTTGATTCTGCCATTCGGCATGGCACTTGTTTTTTTGAGTGTTAATCGGTGTACACAACAATAATAAGACGAAACACAAGTTCACGGCCAGCAGCAGAACGCGGCATCGGCTTGACCTGACACCCCGGCCACCTATTGTCCGGCGGCACCGCCACGGGCCTGATACTCAAGGTCGAGCTTGCCGATGCGCCAGGTGATGCCGAAGGTGACATAGCGCGATCGGGAGTGTCTTGAACTGGAGGAGGCATAGGTGGGGGCATCCACATTCTCGCTGTAAAGGTTGTTGTCGAGCAGGTCGCTGACGCTGGCGCGCAACGAGAGTCGCCCGTCAAGCAGCGTGGCCGACGCTCCGAGGCCAACCGACAATGCACTCTCCTGCTGTGAATAAAGGCCCAGCGTAGGGTTGCCATAGCTGATGTTGGCATCAAGGTTCACCAGTTTGGCCACCTTGGCCCAGAGGCGGGTATAGAGTGTCCACGAGAAACGTTCCTGCCAAGCCTCGCCCTCAACGTGATAGCCCTGCTGGAAAAGACTGGCGTTGAGGCTGATGCTTGCCCACGCAGCGGGACGCAGGGTGATGTTGGCGTCGGCCCCCGCCTTGTAGGAGGAAGCAATGTTGAAGGGCATGGAGTAGGTAATGACACGCCCCAGCCAAGGGTCAACTCCGGGGGTGGAGGCGGTGACACTCTCAATGCCTCCGGAAGTGTAGCTGGCGTAGGCCTCAACACCCATATTGCCAATCTTCTGGAAGTAGCGGTTCCAGCTGAGTGAGGCTTTCTCGGTGTAGGAGTCGTGGAGGCCGCGGTTGCCGATGCTGTAGCTGTCGTCGGAATATGTCCGCGAGCGGGTAAGCTCCGTGCCGGAGGGATGGGCCACCGAGTGGCTGGCGTTGAAGCGGAAATAGTGCATCGTGGGGGTGCGGTAGGTGATGCCGATCGAGGGTTCGACGTCGAAGAATCGGAAGGCGGTGTCGTCGGGGAAGAGACCTCGGTTGTCGATACGGAGCCAGTCGTGCGAGGCATGCAGGTCGGCACTGAGAGTGACCTGTTCCCACTCATGGCGCCAGGAGAGGGTGGCATAGAGGCTGCGGGAGTGGTAGTCGCTCAGGTAGTTGCGCAACGTGTCGGGAAGCCCGGCAGCGAGAAGGACGTGGCGGTCGCGATGGGTGTTGCCGTAAGGGCGGCTGCCGAGGCGCATCGACAGTTCGTCGCGGGGTCCAAGGGGCCTGTTATAGCGCAGCGAGAGGTCGACGGTGTTGCGGTTATAGTGATTGTCGTTGGTTCGGTCGAAGGGCTGCAGGAGGAGGGCGGCGGGGTCGCCCTCGGCAAGGGTGACGAGGCGTTGGCTCTCGTTGTGCCTGCCGCTGAACAGATAGTTCCACGTCCCGCCCAGGGTGATGTTGTGCCCCTTGCGGCCGGGCAGGCGGCGCTTGATGTCGAAGTTGGTGAAGCCGTTGACACTGAAGTATCGGCTGACGGAGGTGTCGCGGTAGCGGTAGTGGGCGGTGTCGGGCCGATAGTCCCACTGCTCGCAGCGGTTGCCGTAGCGGTCGTTGTACCGCCCCTGCAACATGTTCCACGACATGAGGTTGAAGTCGGTGACGGAGTCGATCTTGTAGCCGATGTTTATATTATTGTTCCCGTAATAGCTCGACCCGTCGGAAGTGCTGTGGTAAGCATGTCGGCTGGTGGTGTCGTCGCCGGAGGTGAGTGTGTGGCTGCCGTGGCTGTCGTTGACAAAATGGCTGCGGCTACCGGCCAGATGGAAGGAGAACTTCAGGCGGTCGGTGTTGCGCACATAGCTGAACCACGGCGAATAGTAGGGGCGCGTGTTGCCGCTGAGGCCGAAGATGAGCAGCTGCGAGGTGCGCAGACGTGCCGAGGTGACGATGTTGAGGATATGGTGCCCTTCAGCCACCATGTATTTGGCCGAAGGGTTCTTGATGACCTCCACGCGGGCCAGCGCTTCGGCAGGCATGCTCTCGAAGAAGGCTTTCAGCGTGGGGCCGTTCATGCCGGTGGGGCTGCCGTTGAGCCACACGTCGACATGGTCGGAGCCGCGCATCGAGAGGTTCCCTTCCTCGTCGATCTGCACAGAGGGGGCGTTGCGGATGGCGTCCCAGGCGGTGAGGCCACGCACCGTCTCGTCGTTCTCTACGTTGTAGTTCACCACCTCGCCGGTCATGCTGTAGACGGGCTTGGGGGCCGATATGCTGATTTCCTTCAGCTTCATGAGCTGCATCTTGGCGTCGATACTATCCAGCCTGGCCTGGCTTACGCTGTCGGGGGTCTGCGCCCAGGTCAGCATGGGGAGCAGCAAGAGTGGGGAAAGCAGGGCCTTTTTCATAATCTATTGTTTAAATTCCGACGACATCATGTGGCCTGCCACCTTGAGGGACTCGTCGTCGCTGGTGATATGAAATGTCAGTATCACCATGCGGTCGGAGGGACAATAGATGGCGTAGTAGCCCTCGTCACCGGGGAAGGCATCGGCGTTGAAGACAACGAGATGTTTGGGTGCAAGACCTATTATGCGTCTCAACGAGTCGATATGCAGTTCCTTCTCTCTCTTTTTCATTTCCTTCTCTGCCTTTTTCTTTTCTGTCTTCTCCTGTACCTGCTGCCATCGTGGAGATGGATTATATTCCACAGTGCCATCGATGCTCCCTCTGCGTGGAGTGTAAGGAAGGTGTATCAGTTCGCTGCGCAACGAGTCGTAGGTCTCCTTGTCTTCGGCCTCGAAGAATGTGACTGTCACAATGTCGCCGCTCGAAAGGGGGTAGCGCTCGACACAATAGGCTTTTATGCCCTGCCGGTTGGCATAATGCTTGTAGAGGGCAGTCTGTGCATGGGCAGCAATGCCAACTGTCAACAGGCAAACAAAAAATGCGATGTGTTTCATAACGATTGTATGCTTCTAATATGGTTGATGTTGTTGTCGATGAGGGCCAGCACATCGTCGGGGTTGCACTGGCTGTTGCAGTAGATGCCGGCGGAGGTGTAGGATATATTGGCCGACGAGCCGTCGGCAGTCCTTTCGTGCGGCAAAAGCACCATGAGCAGAATGGCTGCGGCAGCGGCAGCCGGCACCGCAATGCGCCAAAGGGGCCTCGCCAATGGCCGCCGGGCGGTGTCCTGCTCCTTGCTGCGACACTCAGCATTCTTGTTGTGTATCTGTTCTATAAGTTCGTCGGTATTCATATCTCATTCAATTTTTTCAGTTTCTCCTTGATGCGCCCGATGCGTGTGGTCACGTTCGTGCGGCTAACGACCAACAGGTGGGCAATCTCGTCGGTGGTGAAGCCGTCGAGGTAGAGGCTGACGAGCCGCTGGTCGCCAGGTGGCAGCTGCGCTATCAGCGCCTTCAGATGCGACGTCTGCTCCTGCATGACGGTGTCGTCGGGCAGATCGAAGTCGACAAGCGGCAACATCACCACCTGCCTTTTCTTGTGCCGTCGCCAGCTGATGGCAGTGTTCAGCGCCACACGGTAGACCCACGTGATGGCTTTATGGTCGGGACGGTAGGTCTTCCAACCGCGCCACAGATTGATAAGCACCTCCTGCCGCAAGTCCTCATAGTCATCGCCGGAAGGACAGAACGAGCGGCAAATGCGGCCGATGACCGCACCATGCCGCTCAATCAGTTCCACAAAGGGATGCTCATCCTTTTCACCATCAGCTTTCATACCCTTATTAAACGTCCGTCACCGACAAAATGTCACACCGGTGAGAAAAAAAAGCATCTTTTCTCCCCCACAGACATTCTAAACAAAACAATAAATCAACAACTCACGCTCCCATATCCGCCACAACGGCACGATGCACGCCGCCCACACCGCATCATCCTCCCCAACCCCCTGTCACTCAATACCTTCTCCTTACCAACTCCTACCCATCTCCTACCATAGTAGGAGATGGGTAGGAGTTGGTTAGGCGTTGATACGTAGAAATCAAGCAGTTGCGATGCACAAAAAATATATGGTTCCTCCTGAAAATGCTTGCGTCGCACCGCAAACCGCAAACCGCCGGGACGCGCTAGTCGAAATCGATGCCGAATGTGAGCATCAACGACCAGCCGTTGTGTTTCACGTCGCAGTAGATGAGGTCGTTGTCGGCCCTACGGTAGCCGTCTTCAGAGAAACCGGACATCTCCGTGGCGGTGATTAAATTGAAGAGCGTCATCCTGTACTGGAAGGAGAGGCCTGCCCACATATTATCGCCGAAATGATAGCTGGCTCCGAGACGGGCAATAGCTCCGAAATCTATATTAGGAGAAAACGAGTCCATATTTTCGGCTTTGTGCCATTCGTTGGCTTCGGCATCAGGAACAAGGTTGGCGCCCAAACGTTTCTCAGTACGTGCCTTATTGCCAGTGACGAAAGTAAAGGCAGGGGCAACGGCGAAATCGATGCTAACTGGTTCGGCAACGCGATAGGAGCCCTCAATGCCTAACTGCGCATCGATAAGGTTGGACTTGGACCACAGCGTGTAGCTGTAGGCAGAATGCAGCGCAACGGCCGAGAAGTCGGCCTGCCACTGGCATTGAGTGAACCCGATGCCGAGCATTGCGCCCATGCGGAACTTCTCGTTGTAGTCGCGGAGGCTAGACATCGAGATGAGGAACGAAGGCCCCATCAAAGGCGCGACCTTGTCGGCCTCGACGTCTTTCCACTGAGAGTAGGTGTAACCCCACGAGTCGACAGTGGTAGTGTTGTAACGGAACAAGGGAGCTGCCGTATTGAAAGCGACACCGCCAAAGAACGACATCTGTCCACCGCGTCCGGTGGACACATTGCCATAGAACTGAGCATTGGCTGTCGAAATGAGGGCAATGGCTGCAAGGATTGCCAGAAAATGTTTATTCATTTTAGTAAGGGTTTATAAAGGTTAAAAAAACAAAGATTTACATATTGTCAATACTGCCTTGATTACTTATATGTTCAGGGTTGGAAGCCAATATTGACACCGAGCCTGAAGGCGTTGAGGAGATTGTTGAGCATGCCCCCCACACCGTCGGCGTCGCGGGGATTGCCAAGCATATAGCCGCATTGCATGTAGTAGCCCAACGTAAGATGATCGTAGAAGATGTGGCGGCGTCCCAGTTCGGCGTGGACACCGAAAAAGAGGTCCTTGCTGAGGGCGGGAACATCGTCGCCGTTGAGCAGATACTTTGACACATCAAGTCCCAGTCCCCAATAGTAGCCCAGCGGAGCCAAATGGCGGTAGTGGCGCCAACCGAGCGAGAAGTTGAGGCGGTTCATATCGTAGTAAGCATATTCAATACCAGCATATTGGCCATTATCATATACTTCGGTTTCGATGCTGTAGCGCATCGGGGTGAAGTAGGCCGAAAGGGTTAGTGATGCCCGGCGCCAGGCGGCATATTCGACATCGATACCGAAGTCGGCGGACAAGAACGAATTGCGCGGGAACGAGCGCTCGCCGTCGGATAGGGCACCTGGCTTGAGGGCCATTCCGGCACCGATATTGAACCGATTACCCAAATATCCGGTGGCTCTGGTGCAGGAGTCCTGCCCGACGTGGAGGAAGTGGTCGTAAAGCACGTTGCGCACCAAGGCCTTTTCGTCGGCCACATCGAGTGTCTTGATGTGCTTGGAAAGTTTGTGTCCGCCAACGGCATCGATCTGGATGCTGTAGACGGCAGTAGATTCGCGATGGCTGACCATTTTGTTGATTTCAAGTGGAGTGGTGACAGGGATGAAGAGTAAGAGAATGTCGCTTGGGGTGAAGTGGCTCGGCAGGTTTTCCACATTGACTACGAACGACATATTGATGGTGCCGGCATCGTATTTCTGGACAACACGGTCCATCTGTGGCTGAACCGAGAAATGCATATCGAAGTCGCCCTTGGTCTGCCAGAACTCCCCTACCCATTCGTTCATGTCCACCCATTCGTTGTAGCGTTCATCGGTGGCAATATTTTTCAAGGCCTGGTCGCTGAAATCGACGGATCCGATGCCGTTTTTGGCGGCGGCACGATTGATGTCGGAATAGAACGATTCCTCTTTACGCTTGGATTTCAGGATATTAAGTTTGCCATCATATTTGTTTATCACATAATAGCTTGGGCAGTAGACCAGTTGGTTCTTGTGGCTGTCGACGGCGTTCTGTTTCTTCTCGGGCAGGGGTTTCAAGTGACTGTCAAGATAAAGGGCGAAATTCTTGTCGGCCATCAGCAGGTCGGTGAAGGCATAGGCGTGCATATCCTCGTCGTGCTGGCGATTTTTTTTGCGTTTCAGACGTTCATACTTCGACAGGGTTGCATCGGCAGTATCGGCGTCAGTTTTGGCCTTTGGCTCACTGTTGAAAAAGTCTGCCGTCCAGTTGTATTTGACGTTGAGGTCTGCAAAAATGTCATCCATCATACCGGTTATCTGCTTGTCGTCGGGATAGCGGCAATGGGCCTGCCAGAGGCGGTGTGCGGCGACGAGGGCAAGGTCGTCCTTCTTAATGCGTCGGAAGAAATAGTAACACTGCTGCACTTCGCCCTCAAAATCCTTGTAGTCGCCCACGACGCTGCTGGTATTGGTGTAGGTTTTGTACTTGGAAAGGCCATAGAGGGCCTGGCATAGAGCACGCTCCACGTAATGGTTGTCGGGATAGAGCTTTTGGAGCAGATAGCAATCGTAGAAGCCTCTGACATATTCGGCATAAATGATATCCTGGCGGACACACTCGAAGCGCGCCAAAGCACGTATTTGTTCAAACTCGGCTTGCGACGTGGTTACGAAGCGGTTGCCGCCCTTGCCGCCTGCCACTATAGACGATGTGGCCGTGCGACGTTTCAAGATGTTGGGGTGGGTGCTGAGCGAGTCGTTGTAGTCGTCACGAGCCGTTATGGGGTCGACCTGCTGCATAAAGTAATCCGAGGGCATCTTGTAATACGGCGTGTTGAAATAGGCGGTGTCGAACACCTGTTCATCGAAAGGCAAATAGCCATATTGCAGCACGTCGAAAACGCCCTCAGTAACATCCTTGGCATAGGGGCTGGGCAGGTAGAACATCGTCAGACCCAGACTGTCTGCCTCGCTCTCCATTTCACGCGAGCGGTTATGGTACTTGATAAAATCGCGCATCTCCTGCGTTTCAGCCTCTATATCGTCGCTGTCGTGCTTGCGGCGCGATATTTCCTCAAGGCTGTGCTTGCGCAAGTAGTGCACGATTTCGTGGCTGATAATGAAGGCCAGCTGAGCCTCGTCTTCAACCTGCGCCACAAGGCCTGTGCACACAAACACCATTCCCTGACCGGTAGCGAAAGCATTGACATCGGGCGACTTGAGCGTATAGAAACGCAACTCGCGCCGCAATTCAGGATAGTCCTTGAGCAATGTGTCGGCTATGCCTTCCACCATACGCGTAATCGGGTCGCCATAGAGTATGCGCCCCGACGACATAGTGCGGTTGATCTGGTAAGAGGCAGCAAGCACCTTGTCGCGATTACGAAGACGACCGTCGTTATAGTCGCGCACGCGCTGTTTGTCAAGCGAATAGAGTTCTTCGAGCGAAAGCCTCAAATCGGCAGGCACCGGTCCTTCCGACTTAATTCCATCGAAACGGTCAAAATTGTACACCTGCTGCCCGAGTGCAGTACCCGCAGCAAGCAGCACTGCAACAGCAAACGAGTAGCATAATATCCTTTTAAACAACATTCTGCTATTCATATTTCAAAAATGACAAGTTTGAATTGAATGGGCGCGACAGGATAAGGAGGTACGAACCGTCGCTGAGCAGATGCGGGGCACCTATGATGGCCGACTTGGAGGGAACCTCAAGCAACTGGCGACTGCAGTTGCCCTGGCGGTCGAGGGTCAACGACATCAATGCCAGCTTGCTGCGCTCGAGCGAAGCAGTGATGGCGGTGGCACCCTCTTTGAGGTTGGCATTGGACGGATGGTCGATATAGAAAACAGCGTACTTGTCGCCGGCAGGGACAAGAACCGTGCGAATGCGGTTGGGCGTACCCAATGGGGCCTGGAGATCGCGCAGCACTACGCGATGCCATTGGATGCTGCCGTCGTTAGCAATGCGATAAGCAAGGATGCCCACATATTCGGAGTGCGAAAACATTCCATTGATCAGGTAGTTATAAGTACGTTCGAATAGCACGGTGGTCCCTTCCTTGTCGTAGAGTGAACTGCTAAACTGCAGCTTGTCGGTGGTGTTGATTTTGAGTCTCGCACGATGCGACACATTGCAGAGGTCGCAGATATCTTCTTTGCTGAACAACCGTTTTTCGAACTTGGTCACGCGTTTGGCACGTGTATCGTAGACCAATGAATATATGCCAGAATACCAGCGGCTAGACGCATCCTGCTTTTCGCCCGTCAGCAGACCCGTGCAGTAGATCTTGCCATTTTCGTAGCGAACAATTTCCATATTGCCAAGTTCGGGAAGCACTTCAGAGGCCGAAAAGGCCTGCTCGTGTTCACCGTCGAGGATGGCGAACCGAAGAAGGGTCTCGTCGCTGTTTTTCTTTCTAAGGAATCCGGCCACCACTACCTCGCCGCTATCGGTGACAAAATAGTCGTCGATGGCATCCTGATGAAACTCCATACTCCACATCTCTTCGAGCTCTGTGTCGTAGAGGCCCACGAGCCATTCGACATCATCGTTCTGCACCACGGCGAAGATGAGGCTTAGCCATTCCTGCGACTGCGAAGTGCTGACATAGGTGTAAGTCTCCTCCGACGTTGTGTTGCTGAACGATGCCAGCTCTTTGGGCTCGCCCAAAGGCTGCAATGTCGACGGGTCGTAGCTAAGCTTGTACGCCGTATAGCTGGATTTGCTCTTTTGCGTCATCATCAAGTCGACCGATTTGTCGTTGACAAACCCGCCATACATAGTAGCATTTTCGTCCGAGCTGAGATCGATACGCCCAAGTTCCTTGAGATCGGCATCGAAGCACGCCAGGTAAGGTTTAGACTTGGTTTCGTCGGTGAAGCACATAAGGTAGGTTTTGCCGTCCTTGTGACCGATAAAGCCTGGATAGCGAGCCTGCAAGCTCTTCTTCTTGTTGTACTCCAGAGCCTTCGAATCAGCCCCGAGGCTTATCTTCCACTGCTGGCCTATGGCAGTCTGCAGGCAGGCCAACGACACTAAAAGAAACAGTATTTTTTTCATTTTCTTGATCTTATGTTTATATTTCTCGTTTTCAAACTAATCCTTTTTGATATGAAAAATAAATTAATTCTGCGAATAACGATACTCTATGGCAGATCTTTCCCCACGATGCAACAGCAGTTAAAAATAAATTGACCACTTTTGTGTTGCATCATGAAAAAATACCATCACCTTACCAATGAGCAAAGATACACAATTTCCGCGTGACCGAGAAAAAAAATGTCGCCGACAGGCATCGCAGATTTGATAAAAGTCAGCAAATCAACCGTCAGCAGGGAGAGAAAAAAACTCCAACATGGATCGACACCACGTCGCAATCGACGCGCAGCAGTTCTCCGAAATGAGAAAATCTCCCTCGGCGGCAGCATAGGAACCCTCTTGGACATGCACCTCGTCCGCCACAAAACCCTCCACCGCAAATTCACCATCGGCGTCCCCGCCCCACTCTTTCTGCAGACAGCCCTGGCTCTCGCCATATTCCTCCACCTCCATAGTTAGCCCCCCCCCAAAAAAACCGTACCCCTCCCCCGGCAACAACGCCGACCAGCAATCCCCACCCCCATCCCAGCCACAGAAAATCAACACTGTGGCTCCTTTTTTTACGCATATCTGCAAAATAATTTCCACAACTCGCCAAATATTTATTATATTTGTAACCCCATAAATAGCAAGCAAAAAAGAATAATATACTAAACCTCAAACATATAAGCAACATGACCGCGCTGGAAGAAGTTGGAAATAGAAAACTGCGGAAATAACAATGGACGATATGACAGATAGGGTAATTGTACAGGAAGAGTCAAACATAGAGGTTATCAAGCACCGGATCTACGAGTTGCGGGGTATGCGGTTGAAATCACAATTTGTGACCTCAAGTTTAGAGATAGCTAATATTGAGAATAATACGCAATTTACGGTCAAATTTTTTGACCTCAAAATAATGAAGGAAACAGAACAAGATGCCATAATGGCAGCTTAAACAACAAACTGATTAACAGGACGTGGTCGAAAATTTCGACCGCGAAAAGAGTTGAACTAATGAATAACAAACAGCGGAGAACTTGACAAAGAGGGCACATGTTCCATTTTGGAACACATGGGTAACGAAGGGAAGCAACGATACACCACGCTGTACTATAACCTTGATATGAAACCAGAGAAGCCGGCAGAAGCAATATTAAAAATGACCGTGCAGGAAGAAGTGGGAAATAGGAATCTGCTGAAATAAAAAGAACAAAATGAATGATGAAATAATCATAAAGGCAAACGCAGACATCGAAGTCATCAAGCATCGCATCTACGAGGTGCGGGGTATGCGCGTTATTCTTGACCGTGATTTGGCAGAGTTGTATGGGGTGGAGACTAAAGTCTTGAACCAAGCGGTCAAACGTAATATTGAGCGTTTTCCGGAAGACTTTATGTTCAAGTTGAACAAAAGTGAGTGGGTATTTCTAAGGTCACAAATTGCGACCTTAAAGGAAAGTTCTTTAGGTACTGATACTGAAGACATTGATGTTGTTAAGCCCAGTTTAAGGTCACAAATTGTGACTTTAAACAATGACGAAAGCAGTATGTCATCACAGATTGTGATGACTAATGGGCGTGGCCAGCATAGCAAGTATCTTCCTTATGCTTTTACTGAATTGGGTATTGCGATGTTGAGTTCGGTTCTGCGGTCGGAGACCGCCATACAGGTCAACATCAATATAATGCGGGCGTTTGTGGCCATTCGTCACGCGATAGGTGCCTGGCAAGGTGTAAACTTGAAGGTGGAGCAACTGTCGCACAAGGTCGACAATCTCAACGCCCGTGTGGATGAGATTCTCCACGAGCAGAATGAGAACAACATGGAGATGGCCGTGCAGATAGGCGCCCTTAACGACGCCCTCGACCAACTGCGCGAGAAACCTTCAACTCCCCGGAAACGGATAGGATTTAAACAAGATAGCAAATGACCGTGCTTGAGGAAATAGGAAATAGAAAACTGCTGATACAATATGAAAGTTGATTTTACAAAAAGATTAGATTCAAACTTTGAAATAGCAGAAGATCTGTCTACAAAACCAGAAACATGGGTATTTTCACCGGAACTTATTACCACTCCTTATGGTAATATTGAAGTCATAACCGATGTAGATGATTATGAAAATGAGGGGGTGATAAAAATATCCATAATGGAAGATATGAGGGACTTTGATACTCCCATTCCAATAGAAAGTATTATACTATGCACCGATTACGATAAAGAACTCACATTAAAAGTTATTTGCACTCTCGTTGATGAATATTCTGAAGTTGTGGAATCACTTACTACAAATTGTGATAATACATTACTTGATGAAATTGAATCTTTTATTGATGAGGTAAATGAGTATTATAAACAATATGATTTAAATCAACCTTTTCCCGAAAAACTTAGACTCATAGCCATAGGCGGACGACCTAAATACTATAATACCGAATGCATTCTTGTGTTGGCTAATGATTGGGAATCGGGGCATAGCAAATATTGTCTAGAGACTTATATCTTCTTGCTCCCAAGTGTTGCATGGAATACAATAGTTTCCCTTAAAAATAATCACCTGCCATGGGTGATTGATTGGGAGGATTTTGAGGAGGAATATTTGGGAAAAAATAAAATTGGTTTAGACCATAATCCATACCTTCCAAAATATGAGGATGATGAAGATTTGGGAACAGGAACATTCGTACATAGACATAAATCAATTCCGAACCACAAAGAAATTATTACACAAGAAGATTTCTCTTTGAATCAAATTGGAAATTGGCAAAATAAACTAAATGCTTTAAGACTACAATACTTAAAAGAAGGATGGTCTGATGCAGAATCACTAAGAGACTATGTTTCATCAATGGCAGAAGGTAATTCTCCAGATTTTTTTAGTTGGCTTTTTGATGACAGTTCATTGCAAGGTTGCTCTATATATGAAATCCCAAACCATAGAAGAATCATTTTCCAACTGTTTTTACAACAATGTAAACCAACTCCCGAAAACTAAAATCAATTAGTTTTATAAATAGTGAAATTCAATTCAATAATTAATCCTTAAACGTTTAAGCAATTATGGCAAAATATGAAGAAAGCCAGTGGCTTT
>CAKZZD010000021.1 GCA_937886715.1 uncultured Bacteroidales bacterium
GGGGCGGCACACATGTGCCGCCCCGCCGCATTTTTTGTTCACCCGCCGCCTGCAATCCCCTCCGAGACCCCTCCGAGACTTCTCCGGATTTTCTCCCAGTCACGCCCTTATCAACTCCTACCACAGTAGGAGTTGATAGGGAGAAGGGTAGGAGTTGGTAGGGTGATGGCATGGCGAAAACGGGGAGGGAAATGGGATCGTTTTTTATGTGCGCACAGGGAATAATATTTATCTCTTCTTCGCGTTAATGATGGTGAAAATGATTCCCTCTGACATGAACACCACCAGCAATATTCTCGAACAGGGATGGGATTTGCCCCCGTTCGGCAACATCGCCATTTCCGACTATGTTCCCGCTATCGCCAGCGCCATCGGCGAAGCCGATCGCCATTTCGAGGCCATCGTCACCGACGAGGCCGCTCCCACTTTTGAGAACACCATCGAGGCTATGGAATGTGCCGACAGACGCCTGCAGCGCATCAGTGCCATTTTGTTCAACCTCAACGAGTGCCATACCTCGGATGCGATGCAGCAACTGGTGCTGGAGGTGCAGCCCGAAATCACACGTCTGTCGACGCGTGTGATGACCGACGCGCGCCTGTTCCGCCGCGTGGCGGAAGTGAAGGACGCCCATCTGCCGCTGAGTGCCGAGAAGCAGACTCTCCTCGACGACACCTATCGCAGTTTTCTCCGCCACGGTGTGCAGCTTGAGGGCGAGGCTCGTGAACGCTTCAAACACAATCAGGAGGAACTCGGCGAGTTGCAACTGCGTTTCGGACAGAATGCCCTGGCCGACATGAACGAATGGCAGCTGCACCTGACCGATGAAGCCGACCTTGAAGGGTTGCCCGAGGCGGTGCTGTCGGCGGCGGCCGACGAGGCTCGCGAGAGGGGTGTGGATGGATGGGTGTTCACGTTGGCGGCACCTTCGTATGGGCCGTTCATGTCCTACAGCGCCCGCCGTGACCTGCGCGAGCGGATGTACCGTGCCTATGGCAGCATCGGCAACCGCGGCAATGCCCACGACAATAATGCCATCATCCGGCGTATCACCCTGCTGCGTGCCGAGCAGGCCCGACTGTTGGGCTACAACACCTATTGCGACTATGTGCTTGAGAACCGCATGGTGCAGTCGTTGCCCAATCTGAGACATTTCATGCAGGAGCTGAAGGATGCTGTGCTGCCGGCTGCCGAGCGCGATCTGGCCGACGTGGCTGCGCAGGCCGAAAGCGACGACGGCCTGAAGCAGATGATGCCGTGGGATTTCAGCTACTATGCCGAACGGCTGAAGCAGCGCCGCTACCATTTCGACAGCGAGGCGCTGCGTCCCTATTTCGCTCTCGACAGGGTGCGTGAGGGTATCTTTGGCCTGTACGGCCGGCTGTATGGCCTGCGTTTCGAGGAAGACAAAGAGGTGCCGGCCTACCATCCCGACGTGAGGGTGTATCGAGTGCTTGACGGTGCGCGTGCAATGGGACTGCTGTATCTCGACATGCACCCGCGCGCGTCGAAGCGGAGCGGTGCCTGGATGACAGAATTCAGGGGACAGTACGGCGAGGTGCGGCCGCAGATACAGGTGGTGTGCAATTTCAGCAAGCCCACGGCCGACAAGCCGTCGCTGTTGAGGTTCAGCGAGGTGGAGACGTTTATGCACGAGATGGGTCATGCCATGCATGGTATGCTGAGTGAGGTGGGCTATGAGAGTCTGAGCGGCACCAATGTGAAGCGCGATTTTGTCGAGATGCCTTCGCAGGTGATGGAGAACTGGTGCTACGAGCCCGAATTCCTGGCCACGTTTGCCCGCCACTACCGCACCGGCGAGGCATTGCCGGCCGAGCAGGTGGAGAAAATCCGTGCCGCGCAGAACCATCTGGCCGGATGGCTGTGTCTGCGGCAGTTGAATCTGGGCATGACCGACATCGCCTTCCATGGTGCCGAGTGGACCACTATGGACGAGGGATTGCGGGCCGAGAGCGTCGAGTCTGCTGCCATGACCGACCTCCTGCCGCGGGTGGAGGGGTGCTGCACCGCGACCAATTTCAACCACATCTTCGGCGGCGGCTATGCTTCCGGCTATTACGGCTACAAGTGGGCCGAAGTGCTTGATGCCGATATCTTCAGCCGCTTCAAGGCCGACGGCATATTCAATGCGTCCACGGCGGCAGCCTTCCGGCGCGAGATACTCTCGCGTGGCGGGACGGAGCATCCGGCGGTGCTGTTCCGCAACTTCATGGGCCGTGAGCCCGACCACCAGGCCCTGCTCAAGAGGATGGGCTTGGCACGATAATTATTAATATATATAATCCTATTTCTATTATGAACGAACAACTAGCCAAACAGATACTTAAGATTTTTGTAAACAATCCGTTCGATGCGTTCAACCACAAGCAGATCAGCTCTCGCCTGGGCGCGGGCAGCAAGGCCGAACGCCAGGAGGTGATCCGCACCATCCAGGAGCTGGCCGAGCAGAAACACCTGATTGCCGACGACCACCGTGGGCGCTACCGCATCAACCCCAAGTCGATCAACGACGAACTGATGCCGCAGAACTATGTGACCGGCACCATCGACATGAAGCAGGGCGGCAAAGCCTATGTGATACCCGACGAGGAGGGCCGCGACGATATCCAGATCAGCCCCAACAACACCCACCATGCCCTTCATGGCGACACGGTGCGGGTGCTCATGTTCCCGCAGCGCAAGATGCACAAGCCTGAAGGACAGGTGGTGGAAATCGTCAAGCGTGCCAAGACGCGCTTCGTGGGTGTCATTCAGCGCCAGGAGCGATTTGCCTTTATGGTGAGCGACAGCCGCACGATGCAGGTCGACATCTTCATACCCTTGACCGACCTTGCCGGCGCCGAGGACGGCGAAAAGGTGCTTGTGGAGATGACCGACTGGCCCGAGCGCATGAACAACCCCGTGGGGCGTGTGGTGAAGCGCCTCGGACGCCCCGGCGACAACAATGTGGAGATGCAGAGCATCCTGGCCGAATACGATTTCCCGCTCGATTTCCCGAAGGAGGTGGAGCAGGAGGCCTCCAAAATCGCCCTGCCCACGAAGCGCGACTATGAGGGGCGTAAGGACTTCCGCGATGTGTGCACCTTTACCATCGACCCTGCCGACGCCAAAGACTTCGACGACGCCTTGTCGTATCGTCCGCTGCCGGACGGAAACACGGAGGTGGGTGTCCACATCGCCGACGTGTCGCACTATGTGAAGCCCGGAAGCGCCATCGACCGCGAGGCCTACAACCGGGGCACGAGCGTCTATCTTGTCGACCGCACCATCCCGATGCTGCCCGAAAAGCTGTGCAACGAGGTATGCTCGCTGCGTCAGGGCGAAGACAAGCTCTGTTTCAGCGTGGTGATGGAAATCGATGACAAGGGCAAGGTGCGCAAGACATGGATGGGCAAGAGCGTCATCAACAGTGACCGCCGCATGGCCTATGAAGAGGCGCAGGGTATCATCGAGGGCATACAGCCGGCCACCGACCCTGTGGGCGAGGCGGTGCTGAAGCTGCACGCCATTGCCACTGTGCTGCGGAGCCAGCGCTACAAGGACGGTGCCATCAATTTCGAAACACAAGAGGTGAAATTCCAGCTCGACGAGAATGCCAAACCCATAGGCGTCTACATCAAAGAGAGCAAGGAGGCCAATTGGCTGATCGAGGAATTTATGCTGCTGGCCAACCGTACCGTGGCCGAGAAGATCGGCAAGACCCCGAAGGATGGCAAGGGCGGACGCACGTTCGTCTACCGTGTCCACGACGAACCCAACCCCGAGAAGCTCAACACCTTTGTCGAGTTTGTGGGCAAACTGGGCTTCACCATGAAGACCGGTTCGCGCAAGGCTCTGGCCGACAGCTACAACCGCCTGTTTGAGAACATTGCCGGCCGTGGCGAGGAGAACATGATCGACACTATCGCCATCCGCACGATGAGCAAGGCCTACTACAGCACGGACAATATCGGACACTATGGCCTGGCCTTCCCCTACTACACGCATTTCACGTCGCCTATCCGCCGCTATCCCGACCTGATGGTGCACCGCCTGCTGGAGCGCTATCTGGGTGGCGGCAGTTCGGTGAACCGCGAGGAATATGAGGACTACTGCCGCCATTGCTCCGTCATGGAGAAACGCGCCGCCGATGCCGAGCGCGCCAGCATCAAATACAAGCAGGCCGAATACCTCAGCGACAAGATCGGGCAGGTGTTTCCGGCCTTGGTCAGCGGCGTCAGCAAATGGGGCATCTATGCCGAAATCGAGGGCAACAAGTGCGAGGGCATGATACCCATCGGGTCGCTGAAAGACGACTATTACATGCTCGACGAAGACAACTATCAGGTGATCGGCCGCCGCTACGGCAAGTGCTACAAACTGGGCTATCCGGTGCATATCCGAGTGCGTCGGATCGACATGCTGAAGAAGCAGATTGACTTCGACCTTGTCGACGAGGACGAGGCCGCAGCTCCTGCCGCCCCGTCGCCGCGCCGCGGTGGTGGACGTCCTGCATCCAAGGGCCGTCCTGCGACAAAGGGAAAGCCCAAGGGCACCAGGAAAGGCAACAAAAAATAGCTGGATATACGGGCACGACTGACAGTCGGCCCTTTTTTTATTTCCGAAAAGATGGTGCAAACCCATTATCAGATTGTCCCCGGCACCGATGCTTGTTGGCTAGCTGATGACCACTTGTGGTACGACAGATGTGCCCGACAGCGTCTGGATGAGGCATAGGGGGCGGGCGAGAAGGTAGGCCTGACGTTGCCTGTGTGTTGTCCGGAAGTGTAATTTTGATTAGTTAACAAAAAAAATAGTTGTTTTTTTCGGCAATTATTCCTAAGTTTGCAGTTGTCATTTGTTTTTGATGATGATGCTTATCTGACTGAAAAACAATATAATTAAATAAATTATTCATTATGAAACAGATCTTACTTAAACGGATTCTACCTATGCTGTCGATTATTGTGGCAGTGTTGGGAATGGGAGTCGCCAGTGCACAGCAGACCGACGTGACGGTAGGCAACTGGTCGGGTACCACGTCAAGCGCCTTCGGCGGATTCCACAATACAAGCAAGTATTCGTGGACGCAGACGCTTTATCTACAAAGTGATATGCAGGGGGCCGGATGGATCCAGGCCATTGTGCTTGACAACCAGTCGTCGGCCTCGAACACGCTCGATTCGGCCAAGATTTATCTTGGCAGCACGACCATGACCTCGCAGCCGACGTCGACGGTGAGCACGTGGGTCCCGATGAGCGACCTGACGCTCGTGTGGAGCCGCACGGCATATACCATCCCTGGCGAGACGGGCCTTTTGGTGGTCGAATTGGACCAGCCTTACTACTACGACGGCACGAGCACGCTGGTGATGGTGGTGTCGAAGGCTGCCGCCGCCACGTCGTCGAACACCAAGTTCGGCTACACCAGCACGACGGCCAGCATGAAGTATACGGGCGGCACGACCGAGAGCTACTGCCGATTCCCGACATTGGCCGGAACGAACGGCACCTATAAGGAGAACATTATTTTCGTGAAGACGGTTGGCCAAAACGATGCCTACTGTCTGCCAATACAAGGAGTGCACGTGACAGGGGCGACGACCACATCGCTCACTCTGAATTGGAATGCCGAGCCCGGTGCCTCCTATGAGGTGGGCTACAGCGGAATCAACGACAGCCGTGAGGACATATCCATCTACACCACCAGCAGCGACTCCTACACCTTCACGGGTCTGGAGCCGGATTCGCTCTATTGGCTCTACGTGCGCAAGCAATGTTCCGGCGGCCTCTACAGCGGATGGGATTCGGTCAGTGCACGCACGTTGTGCCTGCCGATGCCGGCAAGCGAGCTGCCCTATTTCGAGGGCTTCGAGACGACGGAGGCCAGCTCGTCCTACAACACGGCGGGCGTGGTGCCCGGCTGCTGGACGGCCTACTCCAGCGGTACGGCACCGGGCTATGTGCCCCACGTGGCGACCGGCACGGGCTATTATGTCTACCGCAAGACGGGCGAAAACAGTCTGGTGCTCTACCCCGGCTCTGCCTCGGGTGCTAACGGCAACACGAAGTACGTGCTGCTGCCTGAGGTGGACGAGGATCTCTCTGAACTCTACCTCAATTTCTGGATGTGCACCGAGAGCGCCACCAATGGTGTGCTTGACGTGGGATACGTCACCAGCAGCGACACCTCGACTTTCGTCTCCATAGCCACCTATCCTGCCTCGAGCATGACGCAGCACAACGGCAACGGCCTGCAGACCGGCGCCGGCATGGATGTGGAACTGAGCCTGGCAGCGGTTCCTGCCAATGCCACACGACTGGCCTTCCGCTGGTTCTATAATGGAGCTTATGGCGTCTGCCTGGACGATATCCGTCTCGACTATCCTCCGTCGTGTGCCACGCCAGCCGGCCTAGCAGTAACCGACTCGTCGGCCCACTCGGTCGAGCTGACCTGGATCGGTACGGCCAGCGAGTATATCGTCGAATATGGTATACAGGGTTTCGCACCAGGTTCGGGAGACAGCCTGACGGTCAGCTCCAGCTCGGTCACCCTCGACAATCTGCAGATGGGTACTGTGTATAATATCTATATTACAGCAGTGTGCGGCAGCGATACTTCGACGGGTACACTCTTTGGCAGTTTCCAGACAGGCTGCGCCAGCCTGACAAACGACGACCTGCCCTACTTCGAGGGCTTCGAGGCCTACGGCACAGGTGCCGCCAACCCGATCAATGCCTGCTGGAGCAAGGCCGCCATCGGCACCACGACCAACTATCCCTACCCCTATGCCTCCGCCGCCGTCACTGGCAACCGCGGTATTTATTTTTATTCGGCCAAGACCAGCAGTACTGAGTACTGCAGCTGGCTGGCCCTGCCCCCGGTCGACGATGATCTGGACGTGAGTGAGTTGATGATCAACTTCAAGGTGAAGCGCGGCACGGCTGTCAACAGCACGTCGACAGTCACTTATTCATGCCGCGTGATTGTGGGTGTGGCCGACACTGCCGGCGTTGGCACCTCGTTCACGCCGATCGACACGCTCGACTTCTCTACCGAGGCTGCCTCGTCGGTGCACAGCGCCGAGGTGAGCTTTGCTGAATATACGGGTACCGGCAAGTATGTGGTTTTCTATGTGCCCGTGCCGGAGAATACCACCACGAATAACTACACCACGGTCTACCTCGACGACATCACCCTGCGCCGTATCCCCAACTGCTTCTGGCCGTCGGCCGTGGCACTGGAAAGCGTGAGCCACGATGCCGCCACAATCAGCTGGACGCCCGATCCGCGTACGCCCAGCCCCAGCTCATGGGAAGTGGAGTACGGAGTGGCCGGTTTCACTCCCGGCGAGGGTGAGACCCTGCAGCTGAATGACACCACCGCAACGTTGACCGACCTGCTCGCTAACACTGTCTATGACATCTACGTCAGGGCCTACTGCGGCGGTGATGCATCCGACCCGGCACTCTTCAGCTTCCGTACGGCCTGCACGCCTGTGGCTACCGAGGATCTGCCCTACGTCGAGGACTTCGAGACCTACACCAGCGGTGCCTCCAACCCCATCAGCCCCTGCTGGACCAGGCAGACCTTCAACTCCGCCGTGCAGTACCCCTATCCTAACTCTTCGGCTGCCATCACGGGCAATATCGGCCTCTACTTCTATGGCTACGGCTCGACCGGCATCAGCGAGTATGCCGCCCTGCCGCTCTTCGAGAGCGACCTGAGCGACCTCATGGTCTCGTTCTACCTGAAGCGCTACAGCTCCACCACTGCCACCTACCACTCGATGATCCAGGTGGGTGTGATGAGTGACCCCAACGATACCAGCACTTTCGAGCTGTTGCAGACCTACGACCTCACCAGCGAGCCCGCCTCGTCGATCCACCACATGATCCTCTCGCTGGAGGGCTATGAGGGCGATGGCCGCTATATCGTTTTCTACACGCCTGCCCCTGCCACCAGCACGCACTACAACTACATCTACCTCGACAGCGTGGTGGTCGACCAGTTGCCCGCTTGCCGCTGGCCGGTCAGTCTGGCTGCCGACAGCGTGGGTGCCTACGAGATCGACCTCTCGTGGAATGGCTCCGCTGCAAGCTACGAGGTGCAATTGTCCACCACCGAGGATTTCTCCTCCGCCACCACATCGACCATTGTCAACACCACTTCGGCGTCCCTCACTGCGCTGATGCCCTACATGCAATATTATGTTCGCGTGCGAGGCCTCTGTGACGGCGATAGCAGTGTGTGGACTGCCGCCATGCCTGTGCATACCACCCGCGACTGCGGCATCAACAACATCAACGTCGTCGACACCATCGGTGATGGCACCAGCAGCAGCTATACGTATGCCTTCTATAGCTACTCCACCTATCCTCGTGGCTACAGCAGCACCATCTACACCGTACAGGAGCTCAACGACATGGGTCTGCAGGTCAACAACCGCATCAACGGTATCAGGCTGCACAGCGGCACCACCGGTGGCACCATCTACGGCGCCAAGATCTACGTGGCCGAGACCTCGCTCGCGGGCTACGGCACGCCGGCTTCCAACGACACCGTCGACCGCGCTACCATGACGCTCGTCTACAATGGCGACCTGGTGGTTCCGGCCAGCAGCTGGGTCGACATTCCCTTCAACGCGCCCTTCAACTACAGTGGCAACAACAACCTGCTGATCACCTTCGCACGTGACACCGCCCCGTCGGCCAACGTCAACTTCTTCTACACCTCCTTCAGCCCGGACTACCTCAACTGCTACGGTTACATGACCTCCACCTCGAGCAGCCTCACGGCCACCCGCGTCTACTACCGTCCCAACATTATCTTCGACATCTGCACCGAGATCCCCAACTGCGTGCGTCCCGGCAGCCTGACGCTGCTCAACTACAGCGACACGTCGGCCAGCGTCCAGTGGGAGAATGTGGCGTCGGACTATGAAGTCGCCATCTCCACCACCTCGATCAATCCCGACAGTGTGAGTGGCTTGACGACCTACAGCTACACCACCAACAGCGCCGTCTTCAACGGCCTGACGCCCAACACCGACTACTACGTCTACGTGCGCTCGGTCTGCGGCTCTATCGGCAACTCCGAGTGGAGCATCGAACTCTCTTTCCGTACGGCCTGCGCTCCGCAGCCGCTGCCCTACAGCGAGGACTTCGAGAGCTACCCCAGTGGCGCCACCAACCCCATCGACCCCTGCTGGGTGAAGGGTACCAACAGCCCCACGGCCTACCCCTATCCTTACTCCACCAACGCCGTCAACGGTCAGCGTAGCCTCTACTTCTACGCCTACCAGCCGGCTGCCACGGCGACCACAACGCCGTATTACAGCTACGCAGCCCTGCCCATGATGGATGCCCCGATCGACACCCTCATGGTCAGCTTCTCCATGCGCCGCTACAGCACCACGTCCGACTTCTACACATCGCGCGTCATCGTCGGCGTCATGGACAACCCGGACGACATCAGCACCTTCGTCGGTGTCGACACCATCGACCTCAAGAACGAGGCCTCGCTCAGCGTCCACTATTTCGACATTCCCCTGAGCAGCTATACCGGCACCGGCCGCTACATCGCCTTCTACGATGCCGTGCCGCCGCTCTACGGCACCGGCACTTATTCTTACAGCTACGTCTACCTCGACGACATCGTGGTCGACTACCTGCCCAGCTGCCAGCGCGTCAGCGGTATCCAGCTGAGCGACATCACCACCTCCACGGCCGACGTCCAGTGGAACGCCGTCCCCGGGGCCACCAGCTACGACATCGAGTATGGCCCCGCCGGCTTCGAGCACGGCACAGGTAGCACAGCCTCATCCAATGCCGCCTCGGTCACCCTCAGCGGTCTGAACCACTCCACCACCTACGACATCTACGTCCGTGCCCATTGCTCGCCCACCGATGCTGGCAACTGGAGCCACCCCGTCTCCTTCGCCACCGAGTGCGGCCTCAACAGCCTGCCTATTGTGATGGATTTCGAGGGCCTCGCCGCCGGCACCACCTCGCCCATGCCCCTCTGTTGGACCAAATGGAACGACAACATGACCTCCACCTCGGGCTACTACCCCTACATTTACAATAGCTCCACCTACGCCCACAGCGGAAGCAACAGCCTCTACTGGTACTTCTATTCCTCCTCTTCCTACCCAAGCGACATGATTGTCTCCAGTCCGGCTATCGACACCGTCGACTACCCGATGAACACCGTTGAGGTTATCTTCTGGGCACGTCGCAGCACCAACCCCATGGACATCATCGTCGGAGTCATCAGCGATCCTACAGATCCAACCACTTTCACCGGCATCGACACCATCGCCCTGACCACCACCCACACTGAGTACACCGTGCCCCTGACCTCTTTCAGCGGCTACGGCAACCACGTGGCCTTCCGTGGTGTCCATACCGGTACTCTGGTACAGTACATCTATCTCGACGACATCACCATCGAAGCCATCTCGCCTTGCGAGCGTGCCTCCAACCTCACTGCCACCCGCGCCACGGCCACTACAGTCGACCTCTCCTGGACCGACACTATCGGCTCCAGCCAGTGGATCGTCTCCTATGCCACCGAGCCCGGCAGCGCCTGGACCGAGGTCACGGCCAACTCCAACCCCTACACCCTCACCGGCCTGACGCCCAACACCCTCTACCGCTACCGTGTGGCCCCCGTCTGTGCCGACGGCCAGCGGGCCGACTGGAGCCGTAGCACCTTCAGCTTCAGCACCTCGCAGGTGCCCGCCACGGTGCCCTACAGCTACAACTTCGAGGACGCCGCCGAGTGGAACAACTGGCAGACCTCCAGCAACAGCGCAGCCAACTGGTACCGCGGCAACGTCGCCGACGGCAACAGCACCTACGCCATGTACCTCAGCGCCGACAGCGGCGCCACCCAGAGTTGGAATCTTGGCTCCATCACCAATGCCGTGGCCTACCGCGACATCGATTTCGGCTCCGATACCCATAGCTACCAGGTTGACTTCGACGCCTACTACGGCGGCAGCACCGACGGCAACTACGACGGTCTCGCCGTCCTGCTCGTCGATCCCACCGTCCCGGTGGCCAGCAGCAGCGCTGGCCTGACCACTCCGTGGGGTCACGTGAACAACCTCGCCCTCATGTCCATGCGCCACGACACCCTCTGGGGACACTACACCGCCTACCTCGACGCCGTCTCAGGCGTCCAGCGCGTGGTCTTCTACCACTTCAATCAGTCCACCGCCGCCAACCACCCCTATGAGGACAATCCCCCGGCAGTGGACAACATCACCATCGGCCTCCAGCCTTGTGAGCGGCCCGGTATGCTCGCGGTGGACACTGTGACACCCTTCTACGTCGAGCTCTCTTGGACAGGCGAGTCCGCGGCCACCTACCAGATCGCCTACCGCGTCCAGGGAAGCGCCGCATCTACCAACCAGTACCAGACGGTCACCGGCCCCTCGGCCTACGTCAGCGGCCTCACCCCCGCCACCTCCTACTACTGGTGGGCACGTAAGATCTGCACCCTGACCGATACCGACACCCTCATCAGCTCTTGGTCCTTCAACGGCACCTTCACCACCGGATGCGCGCCTGTCAGCGTCGCCGACACCCTCTTCGAGGACTTCGAGTCCTATCCTGCCGTTTCCTACAGCGCCGCTGGCGTACTGCCCACCTGCTGGGAGGGCTTCACCACCGGCCCCAGTGGATACGTGCCTCACGTCACCGACAGCGGCACCTACTCCTACTGCGTCAGCGGCCGCCAGGCCATCACCATGACCGCCGGCACCCCGACCACCTACGGTAGCGACTCCTACTTCCGCATGGTCGACATCTCCGAGCCCACCAACTCGCTGAACATCGCCTTCTGGATGTGCACCGAGAGCAGCACCAACGGATACCTCGAGGTGGGCTACCTTGCCGGCGACAGCTATGAACTCGACTTCGTGCCCCTCAAGCGCATCAACGCCAGCTCCGCCACTGTCCACTCCGGCAACGGCATCCAGGCCGCCGGCCACGGCATCTTCGACACAGTCAGCTTTGACTCTGTGCCCGACGGACACTATCCCATCGTCTTCCACTGGAACTACACCACCAGCTACTACAGTGTCTGCATCGACGACATCGCTGTCTGGTCCGACTTCACTTGCTATGTGCCGCAGAATATTGACATCACTACCGATTATCAGTCGGCCACCTTCAACACACAATCCACCGATGCCACCTACATCGTAGCCTATGGCACGCAGGAGAGCGCCCTCACCGACACTGCCACATTCTCTACCGCCATCTTCACTGTCTCCGGACTTCAGCCCGCCACACGCTACTACTTCTCCATCCGCAAGCAGTGCGACGACGAGTCGCTCAGCCCTGCCGCCACTGGATACTTCGAGACCGAAGTCCTCCCGTGCTTTGCTCCCACCGGCATCGCCATCAGCGACATCACCTTCCGCGGTGCCACCGCCACCTGGACGGCAGGCGGCGAGGAGGCCAACTGGGAGGTCAACATCTTCAACACCAACATCAACGAGA
>CAKZZD010000022.1 GCA_937886715.1 uncultured Bacteroidales bacterium
GATCTGTTAGCTCAGTTGGTTTAGAGCGCTTGCTTGACAGGCAAGAGGTCAACAGTTCAAATCTGTTACAGATCACATCCGGATGCGGAGCCAAAAAGGCTTCGCATCTTTTTTATGCCCCGTGCCGTAGGCATGGCGCGTCAGTCGAACAACAGATAAGGGGCAAGCCTGTCGAGCGTGGAATCAGACATCGACGGCAGGGCCCGCAGGTCGTCTAGCGACTCAAAACGCACCCCGCGTGAACGAAGGTTGATCAGGTCGCGCGCCTGAAAATATTCAATGTAAGGATGACGTATCAACTGCTTGAGGGCAATGCTGTTGACGTGCAGCCGACGGATGCTGTCGGAGCCGACGGCGATGTGTGGCTCGATGTGGTGCAGCAACTCGGGCGTGAAGCCGTAGACCTCGAGCAGCTGGTCCTTGCTCACAAAGCCGCCAAGGCGGTCGCGGTAGGCCACAATCCGGCGGGCAAAAGTGGGCCCAATGCCATGCAGCAGCTGCAGGGTGGTGGTGTCGGCCGTATTGAGGTCGATGCTCAAAGGTTGTCGTTTGGGCGCAGGCGGAGCATAGGAAAAATCCTCGACGGCAGCGACGACGCGCGGAGTGCGCTGACGGGGTGCAGAAGCATGCCTGCGAGGGGGCCTCGAGTGATAGACCGAATCCTCGATTTTCTCCAATTTTTCCACCTGCGACACCAACACAGAATCGTTGGAAGAGGGACTTTCAGACTGTCGTGAGCAAAAAAACACACCGCCAAAGAGCAATATCAAACCTATTGATATCCATACAATTCCGGCAATCTGACCATGCGTTGTATGCTGATTTTTGTTTCTCACTGCAAAGAAAAATTTTGTCACATAAAAAAATTTTTGTACTTTTGCACCCGATTTCGCGACAGGAATCCGATCTCAACGGTCTGTTAGCTCAGTTGGTTCAGAGCGCTTCCTTCACACGGAAGAGGTCGACAGTTCGAATCTGCCACAGACCACTTAAAAACACCTTCGTTAAGGAGGTGTTTTTCTTTTCATCCTTCCTCGGCCGGTGCTTAGTGTCAAAGATCTTTCGGAGTGCAAAGATACGATTTTTTTCGCAGAGTGACACACAATTTTTCATCCGGAGGGACGTTTATAACGGAAAAAACCATTAGGTATATGATCAGAGAAGAGACGGTTTTCGGCCCAATCTTCAGCCGCCGGCTGGGCAGCTCATTGGGCATCAACTTGTTGCCCGAGCGCGGCAAGATATGCAATTTTGACTGCATCTACTGCGAATGCGGATGGAACCGTGACGGCCGCGCCGAAACGCTGTTGCCGTCGGCAGAAAAGGTGCGTACCGACCTGGAACGGAAACTCATCCAACTGGTAAAGGAAGGCACCCCTGTCGACAGCATCACCTTCAGTGGCGACGGCGAGCCAACCCTGAACCCCGAGTTTCCGCAGATTATCGACGACACCCTGCGCCTGCGCGACCTGCACTATCCCAAGGCCAAGGTGAGCGTGCTGAGCAATGCCACCCGCGTGCATCTGGACCCGGTGTTCAACGCCCTACGCAGGGTGGACAACCCCATCATGAAAATCGACGCCCCCACCAACGAGTTGGTCGCAAAGATCAACCAGCCTGCACCGGGCTATGATGTGGCAAGGGTGATCGAGGCCCTGAAACGCTTCGAGGGCAACTTTGTATTGCAGACCTGCATGCTGCGCAGTCCGGATTTCGACTCATCCGATCCCACGGTGATCAATGGGATGATGGACATCGTGCGTCTGCTGAAGCCACGCGAGTGGATGGTCTACACGATCGACCGCCCGACGCCGATGCAGGGCTTGGAGAAATTCAGTCCGCAGGAGATGAAGGCCCTCGTCCAACCCGTGATTGACGAAGGCTTTACCAAGGTGCAGATCAAAGGGGCCGTCGAAGACCTCTGACGTCAATTGGCAAACAATGGGGGCCGCCAGCGCGCTGGCGGCCCCTTCATTTTATCTACAGCCCTTTGCTGAGACGTTTTTCATAGACGGCCAGCACGACTATCAAGGCGAGCACCAACAGCAGAAGCACCCACTTCAGTGCAGGCTCGACGGAGGGGAAGCGTGTCCCAACGACGCTACCAAAGCCCAGCAGGGCCACAAAAAGCGTCATCCACCCCGAGCAGGCAAAGCGATAGCCCTTGGGGTCGGGATAATCCGGACGCCGTCGCCACCGCAGCCTGCCTTCTTCACGTTTTAGATCATAGTGGCGGTTGATGGATGGGTTCACCGCAACATAGTAAGTAATCAGCGCAACAACGGCCACCGTCATCAACAGCGTGAACGCCATCAGCAGGCGCACCCCTATCGGCTCTCGCAGCAGCATGGCGAAGATGATGCTGCCGACTGTGAGAACGGCCGAAAGCATCATCAGTATTCTGAACAACAACTTATTTTGTTCCATCTTTTGGCAGATTTAGGATGAAATCGGCCACAGCCTGCATGGCTTCCGGGGCGAACGTCTCTTCGATAAGGACATATTCGCTGGAGGCACCCGTCGTGCAATGCTGGAACAGATGGTTCAGTCCCGGCAACTCGCGGCAGTCGGCCTGAGGACAACTCTGCTTGATGCGTTCAAGGTTGGGGGCGGACAACACCTGGCGGTCTTTCGCCCCGTTGAGGGCCAGCACCGGACATTCCACCTGCCGCAGACATTCGGCGAAATCGAGCACAAGGAAAGCCCGCATCCACGGCATGGACAGCTGCTGCATGGCCGCATGGGCAGCTCCCCTACCCAACCCGATGCTGTCGATCTGCCCGGCCGTGAGACCGGCGGTATGACGGTCGATCACAGCCTTGTAGTCTTTCTTTTTACTTCCCTCGGGCAGAGCC
This sequence comes from uncultured Bacteroidales bacterium, assembly GCA_937886715.1. GTDB lineage: Bacteria > Bacteroidota > Bacteroidia > Bacteroidales > P3 > Colimorpha. Next base: position 2,856 of record CAKZZD010000022.1, read on the forward strand.
GTCAGGTCGCGGTTGCAGGCGCGGCGGATGGCTGCCAACGTGTCGGAGACGCCTTCAGCCACCATCAGCGCATAGATCTGCTGGTCGAGCACATCACTGCCGACACATCCGGGACCCGCCAGCATCACGACGAAGGCCACATCGCTGTTGCGCGCCGCCACCATGGGGGCGATGGACCCTCCCTCGCTGTGTCCGCCCATGCCGAGCCGGTGGGTGTCGACACGCGGATGGCTCTTCACGGCACGGAACATAGCCTCGGCATCCTCGCTGAACAGGGCCGTAGTGGCCTTGTCGAGATTGCCTTTGCTACCGCCCACCCCACGGTCGTCATAGCGCAGCAGGGCGATACCCCTCGAGGCCAGATAGTCGGCAAGCACCAGGAATGGCTTGTGGGACAGCAACTCCTCGTCGCGGTTCTGCTGCCCGCTGCCGCTGACAATCACCATCGTAGGATAGCGTCCACTGCCGCCTTTGGGATAGCTGAGCGTGCCCTCGAGATGAACCTTGTTGCCCTGACTGTCGACATAATCGGTAGCAACCGCCTCCTCGTCGAAACGGTAAGGCACCTCGGGAGTCTGCGGACGCCGCAACTGGAAGAGGGTATCGTCGGGGTAGAAAGTGATGTTCTCCTCCAGCAACCCTTGCTTCCAGTAGCCCACGTAGACACTGTCGCGCTGCGTGAGGCGCATCTTCAGCCCGATACCCTTACATTCGAGAGAGAAACGGTCCGCCTCGCGGCTCCAGCTGCTGACGGGTATAGGCCGGGACGTCTGCATCGGGCTGTAAAGCTCGACCGAGCTGTCGGCGGCATGGATACACATCACAAGATGGGTGGCCTCGCTGAAGCCGGTCCACCACTGCGCCTGGCAGGCCAGACCGACATTCATCAGCAGAAAAACAACAATCTTCTTAATGGCATTCTTGGGTTTAGGCATACGTTTAGCTTTTTTCAGGGCTTCGGCGATAATCCACTCGATCTGGCCGTTGGTGCTGCGGAACTCGTCCGCGGCCCATCGCTCGATAGCATCGTAGACTTCGGCGTCGATACGGAGTGCAAAATTCTTTTTCATCGCCCAAACATCACTTTTTCACTGTTGAACATGCGCGTCAGTCCCCAAATGGCGATGGCCGTGTACACGGCATTCGAGGCCAGCATGACGGCCACAGCCGCCCAGTTCACGCTGTGCGCGAACACCGCCACCATCACTTCAATGGAGTTGTAGAACGGTATCAGGTAGATCCAGAGGCTGTCGCTGGCGCCGTTTTGGAACATCGGCAACAGGCCTGCCAGCATCACCACCAGCATGAACGGAGTGACCATCGTGCCGGCATTCTTCACATCCTTGGCATAGGCAGAGAGCAGGCTCACCGCCGAGGCCATAATCAGCACCGAAGCCAAAATCGTCAGCAACAGCACCGCATAGTCGTTGAATGTATAGTTGAACGAAAGGCCCAATCCATCCGTACCGGGCTGGATCATCTTCGGCAGCGAGAGGGCGATTCCGATGAAACTGGAGATTCCACTGAGCAACGCTATGGCGCTCAGCGACACTATCTTGCCCAAGGCCAGTTCGCTCCTGTTCATGGGCGTCACCAGCAACGTGGCAATCGTTCCCCTCTCCTTCTCTCCTGCAATGGCGCTCGGCGCAATGGCCATCACACCGCTGAAGAGCATCATGATGATCAGCATCGGGAGCAGCTTGCTCCAGACATCGCCCAGCACATCGTCAATGTCGGCACGGTCGTAGGCTTGGGCAGGATCGTCCATACGGTTCACATCGAACAGGTTGCTCATGCCGTCCTCATAGGCCGTCAGCAAAGCCGTCACCTCGGCATAGACGCGCATCGAGGCATTGTTGGCCGAATTGTAGTACACCTCCACATTGGGGGCCTTCACGCCGCTCTGTGGCGTATAGCTCTGCACCATCTCGTCGAAGTCCTCGGGAAAGCATACCAGGACGATATTGTTGTCCTTGTCCTCCACCCGGCCCACCATCTGGCGGACGCCGGCATTGAATGGCTCGAGAATCATATTGGTGTCCATCGACATCAGCATCGGAGCCAGACTGGCCGGCATGTTCTCGACATAGACGTTCACCTGGGCATCCTGCCCCTCCGAAGTGATCTTGCCTATGCCACTGCCCATGATACTATATATAATGTATATCAGCAGACCCGGCATAATGACCGTGGTGAACAGCAGCTGACGGTCGCCGAAGAAGCGGGCAAATTCCTTCCTGATAATTGTCAAAGCATTCGAAGTGCGTTTCATTCTTCACCTCCTTTCACCGATTTGTACAACTCGAAGAAGCGGTCCTCAATCGTCATACCGTCGCACACCTCGGCCAATGTGCCGCACGACACCATGCGGCCGTCGATGATGATGCCGACACGGTCGCACAGCCGTTCGACGAGCGAAAAGATATGCGTCGACAGGATGATGGTACGGCCTTCACCGCGCAACTCCTGCAGATAGTCGGTCACCGTACGGGCCGTCAGCACATCAAGACCGTTGGTGGGCTCATCGAAGATGATCACCTCCGGCTCGTGCACCAGCGAAATCACCAGACTCAACTTTTGCTTCATGCCCGTCGACAGGTTGGCCACCTTCACCTCCGAGAAGCGGTCGATGCCGAAACGGGCAAACATGCGCTCCTTGCGCTCATGCGCCGTGGCAGGATCCACCTGGTGCAGCTGGCTGAAGAAGTCGAACAGGTAGTTGGGCGTAAAAAAGTCCTCAAGCTTCAGTTCCGACGTGAGAAATCCGATGCGCGCACGCACCTCCTCGGGCTTGTTCACCACCGAAATGCCGTCCAGCTCAGCATCGCCCGCATCGGGCCGTATCAGCGTCGACAGCATACGGAGGGTGGTGGTCTTGCCCGCACCGTTGGGGCCGAGCAAACCGAATATCTCGCCCCGGTAGGCGCTGAAGCTCAAGTCGTCGACAGCCACCTTGCGGCGCTCCTTCGTACGCTCGATCTTCTGCTGCTTGGCCGACAGAGTGAACGTCTTGCGCAAGCCTTCAACTTTCAGAATCTCTTCCATGGGACAAATATTATTAATAAATCGACCCGGTGTTGATCACAGGCGAGGCGCCCTCGTCGCCACAGAGCACCACCATCAGGTTGCTCACCATGGCCGCCTTGCGCTCATCGTCCATCTCCACCACATGTTCCGCAGCCAGTTTCTTCAGGGCCATGTCCACCATGCTCACAGCGCCGTCGACAATCTTCTCGCGCGCGGCAATGATGGCCTCCGCCTGCTGGCGCTTCAGCATCACGCTGGCAATCTCCTGCGCATAGGCCAAATAGTTGATTCGTGCCTCGACCACCTCGATACCGGCAATGTCCAAATGATGGCGCAACTCCTCCTCCAGGCGGTCGTTGATCTCCTCACCGCCGCTGCGCAGGGTCAGCTCACCCGCATGCGCGGAATCCATATTGTCGTAGGCATACATACCGGCCACCTTGCGCAACGCGGCGTCGCTCTGCACATTGACGAAACTGTCGTACCCCTTGAGGGCCTGCTTGTTGTCGGAAGCCTGGGCAGCAGTGGCGGGCGCATCCACATCAATGTTGAAACATGCCTTATAGGTGTCCTTGATGCGCCACACCAGCACCTGGCCAATCATGATCGGATTGCCGTTGCGATCGTTCACCTTGATGGGCTGCACATCCATATTGCGGGCGCGCAACGACAGTTTCTTCTTCGCATACAGCGGATTGACCCAATAAAAACCATTGTCCGACACAGTGCCCACATACTTGCCGAAAAACGTCAGCACACGGCACTGGTTCGGCTGGATCACCATGAAACCGACAAGGTGAATGATATAGAGCACCGTCAGCACACAGCCCATGGCCACCGTCAAACCGATCAGCCCGTCGCTGTTGGTGGCATCGGCCAGCATGCCCACTCGTATCGTGCCCCAGATCGACAGGGCCAAAAAAGCAAGATTGATCGCCAAATGGAGGAATCCATTGTTGATGAAACTCATTTTTCTGATTCTTTCTTCTGTATTCATAACATTGATTTTTAAATTGTTAATGCATTTCAATATGATATCATTTCAATATCGTTTCAAATGCAAATATACAACCTTTTCAGTACATGCAAAATATTTTTTCAAAAAAAATCATGTCCAAGACCGCAAACTACAGAAAATCAACCACATCACCCCATCTCCACCACCTCATGACACCATACCCACCCATAAGATTGCCCAACTACCTGATTTCCACCTACCAACACCTTATCAACTCCTACCCATGTCCTACTATGGTAGGAGTTGGGTAGGAGTTGATAAGGAGAAGGTATTGTGCAGCAGCGGTTTACGGGGACGGCAATTCGGGCGAAGGATCGGTAGGGCAAAAGGGGCATCGGGTTCATTATCTGCACAATAAAAAATGAGGATGCGCGTTATAGCAGATTAGATGACAAACATACCCATACTGAAAGCGGGCGACAAGGTGAGCATCATCTCCACCGCGCGAAAAGTGGAGCCGGAAGAGATGAAGGCCGCCGTCGGGCTGCTCAGCGGCTGGGGCCTGAGGGTGGTGGTGCCGGAAGGGCTGTATGCAGCCGAAAACCAGTTTGCCGGCAGCGACAGCCACCGCGCCCGGATGCTACAAGAGGCGCTCGACGACAGCGGCATAAGGGCCATCTTCTGCGCCCGAGGCGGCTATGGCACGGTGCGCATCATCGACCGGATCGACTTCAGCCGTTTTGCCGAATCGCCCAAGTGGATTGTCGGCTACAGCGATGTCACGGTGCTCCACAGCCACATCCACCGGCATTTTGGCCTGCCCACGCTGCATGCCACGATGCCTATCCACATGTCGGCCGCGCCGAATGCCGACACCGAGACTCTCCACGATGTGCTCTTCGGCAAGAAAATCGACTACAGCTGGGAGCCGCACGCGCTTGACCGCGCGGGGGAAGCCGAGGGGGTGGTGGTCGGCGGCAACCTGTCGATACTGTACAGCCTGTGCGGCTCGCCGTCGGCGATCGACACGAAGGGGAAAATACTCCTCATTGAGGATCTTGACGAATATCTCTACCACATCGACCGGATGATGCGCAACCTGGACCGTTGCGGGATGCTGGAAGGGCTGGCAGGACTGATTGTGGGCGGCATGACCGACATGCACGACAACAAGGTGCCGTTCGGAAGCACGGCCGAAGAGATTGTCAGCGAAGTGGTGTCGCGCTATGGATTTCCGGTGGCGTTCCATGCGCCGTTCGGGCACACCGTGGGGGCCAATCTGGCGCTGCCGCTGGGCACAAAAATCCGCTTAAGTGTCTCACATTTAAAAAAAAGTCGTATCTTTGCATCTTGAATGTTGCTCATCCACACACCCCGGCTGACCAATAGGTTGGGATATACGCTCAACGTGATATTCCGCCATATCCTGCACATGGATTTCAGCATCACGACCGATGCCGAACACTTTGGGCAGTACGACGGGGCCAAACTGAGCTATGGCCGACAGAAGGTGGGCGAGGGGCTGTTTGTGAAGAGCAACGGCCTGTTGTTCAGGACTTCGATCGAGGAGCAGGAGCCCCGTTGCTGCCAGATTGACGGGCAATGGATACTGTTTCCCACGCACGGTCGCGACATCGACCTGCCGTTCGACATTTTTTCGGCCGCATTCTTTATGGTGAGCCGCTATGAGGAATATCTGCCCCACCGCGAGGATATGCACCGGCGCTTCAACGCCACCGAGAGTCTGGCCTTCCGCGAGGGCTTCCTCGAGGAGCCTGTGGTGGAACAGTGGGCCATGATGCTGCGCGAGAAGCTGGCGGCGAGATACCCCGACCTGGCGTTGCCCGACCTCAGCTACCGCTTCGTGCAGACGGTCGATATCGACGCCGCGTGGAGCTACCTCCACAAAGGGTTTTTCCGCTCGACGCTGGGGCTGTTCAGGGACTTGCTGGGCAGACGCGACATCGTCGAGGTGCGCCGCCGTATAAGGGTGCTGCTGCACCGCGAGGAGGACCCGTTCGACACATTCGACTACATCATCTCGTCGTGGCAACGTGTGCCCGACGCCTACCTGCTGTTTTTCACCCTTTTGGCCGACTACGACCAGTACGACAAGCCCGTGGGGCACTCGAATCCGTACATGCGGCAGCTGGTGCAGCACTTGGGCGACTACGCCAAGATGGGAATCCACCCGGGGTACTATTCGATGGAGAATCCCAAAAACGTCGACATCGAGGAGAAACGGCTGGAGGAGATACTTCACCGCGCCATCGTGCGGTCGCGCTACCATTTCCTGCGGCTGCAGCTGCCGCTGTCCTACCGCATCTTGCTCCACTCTGGCATACGACACGACTACACCATGGGGTTCGCCGATGCACCGGGATTCCGCGCCGGCATCAGCACCGAATTCCCGTTCTACGACCTTGAGCGCGACCTGGAAACGGAGCTGATGATACACCCTTTCTGCGTGATGGATACCACCCTGCAGAAGTACCTGCGGCTCACGCCGGGCGAGGCATTGGCGAGGTACCGCACCCTGATCGACAGCGTACGGAAAGTGAACGGCACATTCTGCTGCATCGTGCATAACCAGAACCTATGCGAACTGTACGGATGGGAAGGGTGGCGACATACATACGAAGGCATGCTTGCGTATGCAAAACCATGATACTCAACATACACCATAGACCAATTATGATCAATTACAAAGAGAAGCTCGGCCCGATACGCGCATTTGTCTTCGACTTCGACGGAGTGATGACCGACGGCAGCGTATGGGTGTACGCCGACAGGGAAACCGTGAGGTGCGGAAACATCAAGGACGGCTTCGCGATACAATACGCCGTCAAACGCGGATACACGATTGCCGTCATCTCGGGAGCCACGTCGGCAAGCATCGACAACCGGATGCAGATGCTTGGCGTGACGCAGGTGTACACGGGGTGCGGCAACAAGGCAGAAACATTCGACAAATTCCTTAGAACAAACAATTTACAACCGGAGGAAGTGCTTTGCATGGGCGACGATATCCCCGACTTGCCGATACTGCAGCGTGCCGGTGTGGCCACCTGCCCCGCTGATGCCGCCATAGAGGTGAAAGAGATGGCCGACTACATCTCGCCATGGGGCGGCGGACACGGATGCGTGCGCGACGTGATCGAGCAAGTGTTGCGCCTCCACGACCAATGGTTCAAACCCGAGGCTGTCCTATGGTAGCACGACGTTACATACTGATTCTATGTAGTTTGCTCGCCATGACGGCGACTGCATGGGCGCAATCTTTCCCCACAGGCGACACCGTGACCGAGTACCCCCACAAGGGCACTTTCTACCACGACCGATTCGAGGGCCGCAAAACCGCCAATGGAGAGATATTCGACCAGAACCTGTTCACCGCGGCACATTGGCGCATCAAGCTGGGCACGATGGTGATGGTGACAAACCAAAACACAGGCCTGCAGGTGATTGTGCGCATCAATGACCGTTGTCCGAGACACGGGGTGCTCGACATGACTCACCGGGCGGCCACAGCCATCGGAATCAGGGGGTGCCAACCCGTCACAGTACGCATACTACCAGAGGGTTACGAAGAACAGTGGCTGGCACAGGACCAACTGTTTGATTCCGTCTATTCGCGGCTCTCAGGGACAGAGAATGCAAGCCGCCAGCCGGTGCTGCCCCCGCTGCCGACGCCGAGCACATCGCGGCACAATGCCTACAACATATCGTTATGCACCATCACGTCGCACACCGAAGCATTTGAGCAGATCCAGAAGCTGCCGCCCAGCTATCAGGATAAGGTGGTGATTCAGCCGGCCAACGAAACCGAAAAGATGAACCTCATACTCGAGGCACAGCTGCCCAAGGACCAGGCCGAGGTGGTGCTGCGACAAGTGAAAGAGATTTTCCCCAACAGCAGACTGGCCCCTCACTTCTGAACAGATGCCGAATTGAGCAACCGCCGGTGCGGACAAGGATTCGCCTGCAGCAATCAGAAAAGAAAAAAATACGCACACAGATGAGCAGCATAACATACTATCCCATAACAGAAAGCGAAGGGAAAAGGGCGGTGAAGAAAAATATTTTAAACTTTTTTTGATCTGATTAAATAAATATTATTATCTTTGCACATTCAATCATGCGTAAAAAAAACGCCGCAGAAAAATGATTGAAAATAGTGTAACCCAATTAAAAACAGGCCATTGTGGCAAAAACAGACAGACTGAAAACAAGACGAACCATCACCAAAATAGTATCATTTTCGGTGACGATGGCGCTATTTTTATCAGTTGCCACAGCCCAAAATGAGGGCCAATATACGCATTTCATGAACAACCGGCTGAGCTATAACCCTGCATATGCCGGCAGTTCGGGAAACATATCCATCACCTTGCTCTACCGTAACCAATGGATGGGGCTGAACCTTCAGCCGTCCACTCCTGGCGGAGATGCCGGCTCGACCCCGACCGATATGCTGGCCAGTTTCGACATGCCGGTGAAATGGCTGCATGGCGGAATCGGGGCCACTTTCAATTCAGAGAAAATCGGCTATCACAACAACACGTCGATCGCCCTTGATTACGCCTTCCGCATCTACTGGGGACCTGGCAACCTGGCCGCTGCAATCGAAGCCAACCTCAACAGCCTGCAGTTTGACCCCAGTTCGCTGGTGGGCCATTCCGATTTCGAAGGTGGCCAGACCACTACCAACGACCCTCTCGTGGGTTCGAAGGAGGGTTCGGACTTTTTGATCGACTTCTCGACCGGATTGTACTATCAGGTGCCCAGCGTGTACTATATCAGTCTTTCGGTGAAGAACCTGCTGGCCGCCAAGAGCCAGACGTTCAACTTCCACAATGTCCGCACACTATACCTGATGGGCGGATATGAATATGCGTTCCCCTACAATCCATCGTTCAAGCTGAAGCCCTCGCTTCTGGTGAAGAGCTCCGGCTTGCGCACCACACAGCTCGACATGGCGTGCCTGCTCGACTACAGAAATGCATTCTGGTGCGGATTAGGATACCGTTGGGGCGACTCGTTCAATGTGCTGGCAGGCGTCAATTTCCTGAAGGTGCTGCAGATCGGCGTGGCCTACGACCTGACCACCTCGAAACTCGGTTTCGGCAATGGCCGTTCGTTCGGATCGCTGGAGTTGTACCTGAACCTGGCCTTCCAGATTGACATCCCGCAGCATCCGCCTACGGTGTCAGGAAACACGCTGTACTTGCGGTAATATTATTAAGAATTATTTAATAATTATATGTAACATTTTTTTCAGGAATCCGTTTTACAAGAAAGTAGAATAAAATAATACATACAGATATGAAAAAGTTGTTTTTTGTCCTTGCCATCGCTGGAGTGGTATTTTGCAGTTGCAAATCATCCAACAAGGGTGAAGTGGTAGGAGTTGCCAATCGTCCTTATTTTGAGGATATTGACCTCAAGGGAATGGTGTTCATCAACCAAGGCAACTATACCATGGGCGCCGGTGTGCAGAATGTCACATACGGCAAAGTGCCGCAACCGCGCAAGATGCAAATCGAATCCTTCTTCATGGATGAGACCGAGATCACCAACAACGAGTATCGTCAATTTGTATACGATGTGCGCGACTCGATCGCCCGCCGCATCCTTGGCGAAGCCGGAATCGACAATTTCCTGATTGAAGAGGACTCGTACGGAGAGCCCCTCGACCCGCCTATCCTTAACAAGAAGACCAAAATCGACTATAAGGATGCCGATGTGCGTCAGGCCTTGATTGATGGAGGATTCTATATCGTCGACATCAACCATCGCCGCGTGGTGGACGTGTCGAAGATGAATTATGAGTATTATTACATCGACTATAACAGCGTGGCTGTGAAGGAAAATGGTTCGAATGCCAAAAGCGAGCACCGCGGCACTTCATTTGCCGTGCGCCCGAAAGGCCTGAACAACCGCAATTCGCAGATTCAGCGCGAATATATCAACATTTACCCCGACACGCTTTGCTGGGTGCACGACTATGCCTACAGCATGAATGAGGATTTCTCGCGCAACTATTTCACTTCGCCCGCCTATGACAACTATCCCGTGGTGGGTGTCAGCTGGAGGCAGGCCAAAGCCTTCTGTGTATGGCGCTCCAATATGCTGAACCAGTATTTGGAAAGCATTGACTATTCACAGCTGAACGACTTCCGTCTGCCGACTGAAAGTGAGTGGGAGTTTGCTGCCCGTGGTGGCATCGCCAGCCAGAGCTATCCCTGGGGCGGTCCCTACGTCCGCAATCCTAATGGCTGCTTCCTGGCCAACTACGAGCCCCTCAAGGGTGCCTACGACGACGATGGCGGTGTCCGTACTCTGATGGTGGGACACTATGCACCTAACGACTACGGCCTGTACGACATGGCGGGCAACGTGAGCGAATGGTGCCTGGACGCCTTCAACGAGTCGACCTATCAGGTGGCTAACGCCATCACGCCGTACTACAACTACGATGCCAAGGATGAAGACCCCCTCGCCATGAAGCGCAAAGTGATCCGTGGCGGCAGCTGGAAAGACCAGAAATATTTCATCCAGGTGCAGACCCGTACATTTGAATATATGGACACTTCGAAGTGCTACATCGGATTCCGCTGCGTGCAACCCTATCTGGGTCGTGTGAAGGGTGACAATCTGCGCTCTGCTTCGAATGTTGCAAGATAAACATCCGTACAATAGAAATAACACTATTTAAACAAGCAAACACAATAAAAATCTTTCAGTTATGAGTTTTATAGATAATCTCGTTCGCAGTAAAGGCTACAAGAACTTCATGGCAAAACTTTATGGATGGGGCGCCGCCGTCGTTATCATCGGAGCTCTGTTCAAAATCAACCACTGGCCTGGTGGTGAGGTGCTTCTTATCATTGGTATGGGAACGGAGTCGGTCATCTTCTTCCTGTCTGCTTTTGAGCCGCCTCACAAAGAATGGGATTGGAGCCTTGTTTATCCTGAATTGGCTGGCATGATCACCGAAAACGAACTTATTGAAAAAGACGGCGAGAGCGTAATGGTGAGCAAGGATCCTCTGACCTCACAATTGGACAAGATGCTTGGAGAGGCCAACATCAGCTCTGAGCTGATTGATCGCCTCGGACAGGGAATGCAGAACCTGGCCGACAGTGCCAACTCGATGAACAGCATGGCAAATGCCTCCGCTGCCACCGATAAATTCGTGAGCAACATGGATGGAGTAGCCGAGCAGGCAAGCCGACTGCTGCAGAGCATGCAGGGTGCCCCCGAAGCCATCTCGACCCTGTCGACCATCTATCAGGAAACCGCACAGTCGCTTAGCGGAGATGTTTCGTACGCTGAAGAGATGAAGAAGATGTCCGCCAGTTTGAGTTCCATCAACGCCATGTACGAGATGCAGATCAACAATGCATCCAACCAGGTGGCGATGAACAAGGAGTTTGAGGAGAAGATGAACACCATGCTCGCTAACTTCACCAACTCGGCAGAAGGCATCACGAAATACAAAGAACAAGTTGACGCTCTTACCCGTAAGGTTGCTGAACTCAATAATGTGTATGGCAACATGTTGGCTGCAATGCAGACCAGACTGTAAGCAATCACTATTGGCTAACTAAAACGTAGATTAGGGTAACAAATTAACAGATAGACTATGGGCGCAACAAACTGTCCGGAAACCCCGCGACAAAAGATGATTACGATGATGTACCTTGTGTACACCGCCATGCTGGCCCTCAATGTCTCGGCAGAGGTTGTGAACGGTTTCAAAACCGTCGGCAATGCTATGACGAAGTCGAATGAGAACCTTCAGGCAAAACTTGATGATACATACTATAATTTTTCTGAAGCCTTGAAAAACAGTCCTGACAAAGTGAAGGAACAATACAACAAGGCCCAGGAGGTGAAGCAACTGTCGATTGAACTGGAAAACTATATCGATAGCGTTTCAAACTCATTTGTGGGTATGTTGGAAAGCAAGGCCAAGATTAACCCCGACCCTTCACAGCCTAAACTGGTAAGAGAGATCAACCTCAAAAATTCTGATGGCACCACGAATCTCGACAGCGTAAAGCTCGCAATGCAGTTAGGCGGTTTCAGCTGGATCAACAAACTTGACAATAACCATATTGGCACGCCCTTCTTCATCGGAAAGGCAGAAGGCAACAATCCCACTTCCGGTGCCGCTGTCGACCTGAAGAACAAAATCATTGAATACAAGCACAGAATCAAAGAGATTCTCGGTGAGGACTCGGTTCATGTCACATTGGGTCTTGATGTGGAGCGCGAAGAGCTCAACAGCGACAAGAAGCCTACCAGCTGGGAAATGCTGAACTTCAACAATACTGTTGCCGGAGCCGCACTGGTGACCCTGACCAGAATGAAAGCCGAAACGATGAACGCAGAGTTCGACGTGGTCAACATGCTGTACAAACAGGTCAGCAAGGGCGACTTTTCGTTCGACCAAATTGCCATGATTTCACGTCCGAAGTCGACATATATCATTCAAGGAGGCGTATATGAAACCGACATCAACGTGGCTGCCTACGACTCAAAACAGCATTTCACTGCGACTGTCAACGGCCAACAGTTGAACAGCACCGATAGCGGTTCGGTACACTATAGGACCGTTTGTAACTCTTTGGGTATCCAACGCGTTACCGGAACTGCATACGTGACCACTCCAGATGGCGGTACGAAAGAATACCCAATCAAGGACAACTACTTCGTGGCCAAACCTGTGGCCGTGGTGTCACTCGACAACATGCAGGTGATGTATGCCGGCATTGAGAACCCGTTCACCGCATCGGTACCTGGTGTCGATGGGCGTAACGTACGTGTGTCGATTGTGGAAGGCCAAGGCAAACTTGTGCCGGGCGAGGGTGAAGGCAAATACCTTATCACACCTGCCAACGGATGTAAAAAAATTGTCATAGGCGTCGATGCCACTATCGATAAAGGAAGCCAACGAATGGGCGCTCCTGTATTTAAGGTAAAAGAGATCCCGGCTCCTATCATCACTGTGGGAGGCTTCCAGGACGGTGCTAAAGTTTCGAGAAGCAACCTGGCAGCCGGCACACAAGTTGTGGCAAGACCCCAACCTGGATTTGAATTCAAGATTCCCAAAGGATCCATCCGAGTGATGAGCCTTGAGGTGTTCGTTGGCAACAAGCCGTTCAACATGAATGGAAGTACCTTCGAACCCGATGTGATTTCCGCCATCAAACGCGCCAACCGTGGCGATAAAGTGTACGTTACTGCCAAGGTGATGATGCCCGATGGCAAGCCGAGAGATTCAAGCTGCATTCTAACAATCAACAAATAAAATCATTCTTTGCTATGAAAAAGGTTTTGTTAAGCATTCTCGCTACGATCGCACTCATGATGTCGACTAATGCCCAGAACATTATCGATGCAGACGAAGGTCGCAACCCCAACGACTTCTATGACAGAAGTGGTTATGTCGGGAAAAAACCTATGCCCTACCCTCCCCTTCGCAAAGCCGACGTGGTATGGGAAGACGCTGTGTGGCGTAAAATAGACTTCAACGAGAAGTTCAACCAGTTCTTTTATTTCCCCATTGACCAAGAAAAGAACACACAAGGCCGAACCAACCTGATCAACCTCGTCATGAACGCAGCCGCCAACGGCGAGTTTGAAGTGTATGAGGACGACGATATGAAGGTTCCGCAAGAATGGGAAAAGGCTTTAGCATTCCTTCAGGGAAAACAGTTGAAGGTCAGCTATGGCGAAGAAGATGAGTTTGGCGATATTGAAGAATCTGTTGATACCATCCCTGAAGAATTCGACCCTGCTACTGCCAAGGTCGCTCAGATCAAGGAGTATTGGTACATCGACAAACAAGACACCCGCCAAAAAGTTCGCATCACCGGCCTATCGTTCCAATTCTCGAAGAATATCATCCGTGGTGGTAAGCCCGAAGAAACTACCGACTGGACGTTCTGGGTGCCAATGGATCTGCTGAGCGTCCGTCAGGTGCTTGTCAACGCCAACGCATTTGATGAAAACAACGATATCATTGAACGCTCGTACGACGATGTATTCATCCAAAGATACTTCGACAGTTACGTGACACGCGAATCAAATAACTACAACCGCACCATCTCCGACTACCTGACTGGTGAAGATGCCATTCTTGAATCTCAAATGATTGAAGAAATCATTTTCGATATCGAGTCGGATATGTGGGAATACTAACAGACACCAACACATAGCATCACCATAAGAGTTAAGAGTTCAAACTCTTAACTCTTTTTTATCATCAATGAAAAGGATTGTTCTTACAATCATAGCCTCTTTCCTATGCCTGTCAGTGTACTCGCAGACAGAGGCTAATGGATATGAAAGCGTATTCCGTCCAAGCGAAGACGATTACGCCAAACCTATCCCATTTCCTTTCATCCGTTCTGCCGACATCGTCTGGTCAACAACTCTCTGGAAAAAAATCGACCTCAATGAATTGTTCAACCAATTTTTCTATTTTCCAGTAGACAATGATGACCGGTACAACAAAAAAAGCCTTGCCTACATCATATGGGACGCTATGGCAGCTGAAGAAATCCCCATCTACGAAGACGATGAATTGAAAATCCCATTGGACAACCGGCTCTTCGTGGAACGATATACGAAAGCTGATACTATCCTGCTGGAAATCGGCTACGACGACGATGACAATGAGATGTACCAAACCATCATACGACCACACGAATTCGACGGCGCAGAGATATATCAATACAGCCTTATGGAGGTCTGGTTCATCGGCAAACAAGACACACGCCAAGATTCACGAAGAATTGCTTTAGCTCCATTGAAGGATTCGTTCCACAAATTCGGCAATACCGAAGAGGAAATCTACCTAGGCCGCTTGCCGCTCTTCTGGATCCCCATGCAAAACCCCTCAGTCAGGGCTATTTTAGCGCGCTACAGCTCCAATTTCGACGGAAACAATCTTGCCAACCAGCCCTCATGGGACCACATTTTCATCGGCCAAATCTATGAAGCCTTTGTCACTGGCGAATCCACCGTCTCCACCAGAAATATCAGTCAATACCTTACCGGAGAGGATGCCATCATAGAATCGGAATTGATCGAAAACAAAGTGTTCGATATAGAAAGCGACATGTGGGAATACTGATCCCTACCCAAGTATTTCGCGATTGATGGAATACGACCGCCAGCGGTCAATACACCCCTGCATATCTTGAGGCAACTCACTCTCAAAGTGTAGTCTTTCACCTGTCATCGGATGAACAAAACCAAGAATCTTGGCATGCAACGCCTGACGAGGCAGCTGCTGGAAGCAGTTCATTACAAACTGTTTGTACTTTGAGAATGTGGTGCCCTTAAGAATCGCATCGCCACCATACGCAGCATCATTAAACAGCGGATGTCCGATATGGCGCATATGGGCTCTGATTTGATGCGTTCTACCCGTCTCGAGCACGCATTCGATAAGCGTAACATAGGCAAAACGCTCCACAACGTGCCAATGGGTGACTGCATACTTGCCCTTTTGCTGGTCCATCGGCAGTTGATCGTCATATGGATACACACACATCACCCTGCGGTCTTGCAACGATCGCCCTATGTTGCCGACGACAGTACCATCGTCATCTGCAAAATCGCCCCATACCAACGCCAAATATTTCCGCTCGATGGTATGCTCGAAAAATTGCTTCGACAGGACAACTTGCGACTCTTCATTCTTGGCCACCAGCAACAATCCCGACGTATCTTTGTCAATCCTGTGCACCAGATATGGGAACACATCGTTGCCATCCCTACCTTTCTTGCCCTGAAAATAATATAGAAGACCGTTGAGCAGGGTCCCCGTATAATTACCGTGGCCGGGATGCACCACCAGCCCCGCCTGCTTGTCGACCACCAGCACATCGTCGTCTTCATACACGATATGAAAATCGACAGGTTCAGGGACCAGTTCAAAATCATGCGGTGGCTCAGGTAGCAGCACACTGATCACATCCAACGGTTTGACGCGATAGTTCGCCTTCACAGGCTTATCGTTCACCACCACGCAGCCAGCCTTTGTAGCCGCCTGTATCTTGGTGCGAGAGACCCCTTCGATATGTGTCTGCAGATACTTGTCGACACGGAGCATTTCCTGCCCCCTGTCAACCGATATCCGATAATGTTCGTACAGCTCTTGCTGCTCCTCCAATTCGTCAGCCATAATCAATGTTTTACGCAAAGTTTGAAAATCTTGCCACCAATGGATGAACCATCAGTCACCTTGATGACATACACGCCATTGGGCCAACGATCTGAAGGCAATTCAATCGTGGCTTGCGAGCCGGCTTCGGCCACATACACATGGCGCCCCATCATGTCAATCACCTCCACCTGCGCACCACTTGCAAGCCCTTTCATGAAGGATCTTCCTGCTGCCGGATTGGGGAACACAACGATATCGTCGTCAGCATATTGCGGCTGCTCAACTCCTACCGTAGCCGATGTCCCGAAACATGGCCGCAACATCAGCGATCCGCTCAAAATGCTCTGCTGCCACTGCGTACCGGTCAGGTAGAAAATCCTGTCGGCAGTGTTATTGCTCCGGTCAAATCCTATATTGATGAACAGGTTATTCGCCTGCTCAAACCCTACATACACGCTACCGCTGACCAGCACCGGCTCTTCAAGTACATATCGGACAAACTTGTTGAATCCGTCAAACGATGGAGTGCGGCTGAAATTGTCGCGATAGAGCAACTCACCGGGCATACCGCCATTGTCCTCCCATATCGAGATATAGAAAGGCACATTGGCATTCTCATCATTGCGCGTCCGGTTGAAAAACATATCCACTGCCGTCAGCGTATCCTCCACGTTCAGGTCAAAACGGTAGGCCAGATACAGCCTGCTCGCTGTTGAGGTCAGCCCATATCCGTTTTCCGGTGTGCCGTCGTCATAAGCATAGTAGTTGCCGAACACCTGCTCAAACCGGGTCGTGTCGTTTTGGCGGCGCATATCGCCGGCAACGCCTTCCTGCACCACATGCACCACCTCAAAGGTGTCGGGCGAGGCCGTCAAAGGAAAAGTGTACCCCACCACAGGCAATGCATGCATCTGAGCCGTCTGGTATTGACCGTCGGGAAGAAAGGGTGGCGCATTCTCATATCCTCCGTCGTAGCGATACAACGTGTCGCCCGACTTGTTGACCACATAATGCGCATAACGCGATGCCAGATCCGACGCATAGAGATTGGTGATCGTCACCTCAACCGCCGGTGCCATCTCCTGCATCGTGAATTGTCTATGGGGCATCGCCCTGTAGTTAGTCAGGAAACTCTGCGCCGGGACTACAAATGCCACATCGCGGAACACGGGAATTGAATCCGCATCCCGACCCCGGTCCAGATACACATAGTCGATATTCCACTGGTCACAATTGCCGACCATGCCGCTCTTGCTGTTTTCGTCAAGGGTGCAGTGGTTTCTGAAACGGAAACGGAAAGCGCTGTCAAAATAGGCCGCATCCGTAATCGGCACCACCACATACTGCCAATCCCGTCCCGTCCGAGCCACAAGCGTGTCAACCGACACACCGCCACGGCTCCACACCGTGACCCATTCGTCGGCTCCGGGCTTATAGAAATCAAGATACAGCGAATCGCTCTCGTTCGGAGTGTCCCCCACCCGTTCCCAAAGGTTCCCGCTGCCGCCACCCGGCAGGTAATAGAAACTGAATACCACCGAGTCGTTTTCCGTCAAACCGCCAAGGCCAACTGGCAGGCTCGTCACCGTGTCGGCGGCAAATGGCGACGTCGAAGCCCCGGCATACAGATTGCCCTGGGCATCGAGGGCATCAAGGGTGAGCATACCTATCGTCGGAGGCCATGGGCCGTAACCCGTGTTCACATACCCTCCGCCATCCTGCCACCGGTCAGCGGCAGGAATCCCCTCATAGTTGGAAAAATCATCAAAAAAGGGCAATTCCACCTTCGTGGCGGCATCCTTCTGCACCATGTGCACTCGCGGTGCCGACTGCAACGGGAGCAGCACCTCCTGCGCCGTCAACGGCACAGTCACCGCCAAAAGAATGCACACTATCAGGACCGCTACCATAACCAACCCGAATTCTCTTCAATCTCCTCAGGCGTGGGGCGCCCGTCATCAATCTCGTTGGGATCTATTATCTTGCTCGAATCAACCTTGAATTCGCTCACCATCTTCGCCACATCGGTCTTGTCGGCGTCAATATACCACAACTCCACCTCCGTGCCATAGGGATACTTCGACACTCCCGTATAGTCGGGCTCCTGCCGATACACCACAGCCGTCGACTTTTCGCGCACGCCGCTATAGTGCTCTCGGCCCACATTGAGCGAGGCTGCCAATATGTCGCGTCGGGCCTTGTCAGGTGTCTTGCCGATCACAAACGGCACCACATTGCCGCCACCGCCATCGCCCAAGCCCACCACAAGGTCTATCACCGAACCGCGCTCTATCTGCTGGCCGGCATACACCGTCTTGCCCTTGCACGATTGGTCGATGACATTATTCTTGTATGGGTCTTCCACAAATTTCAGTTTGCCCACCGTCAGGCCACAAGCATTCAGCTCGGCAATGGCCTGGCGCACTGTCAGACCGGCCAACTCCGGCATCACCGACGCTTCGGCATTGTAAGCCGTCATCGTGATATACAGTTTCCGGCCCTTCTTCACCATAGTCCCGGCCTTGGGGTCCTGCGTCAAAATCTGTCCGCCCTCAACTCCCGGACGGAAAATGGAATCCATCACCACAATATCCAGCCCGATGGGATTGTCAGCCTTCAGTTCGGCTATATTCCGTCCCACCACCTCCGGCAGCTCATATTCCTCCCCCTGGCGGGCATATATCTTGATAAACAGGAACACCAGCAGCAATATCGCCACCGACACACCCGCCATGATGACCAGATGCGTCACCCATGGATATTTCTTGAAAAAATTCTCCTGTGCCATAACTCTACATTAACGCCGCAACCGGACGTTTATTGCCTCATTCCTCCAAAAGTCCGTCAAGCAACTCATCCAGAAATCCGTCCAGCATCTGCTCCGGACCATTCACGCTGTCCGAGCCCATCTCTTCCATGTAGCCCGACGTCATGTTTTTGTACTTGTCGATCTCCTTGCCCACCGAATTCAGATACGACGACAGGCGCATCTTCTGGTAGCGGGCTATCAGGCGCCCCACCTCGCGCTGCTCCTCGGGTGTCATCTGCGACAACATGCTGTCGTTGAATTTCGCCATGAAATCCTCATATTTGGCATCTGCCGTCTCCCACTCCTCTTCCGTGTACTTGGCACCGTTCTGCTCGGCATCGTCCACCACCTTGGTGAAACTCTTCACCGAATTGGGGCTGCACGCCAACATCATGGCAGCAGCCACTATTACCAATGCAAAATTCTTGATTTTCATATCTATACCGATTTGTCAATGGCTATCAATCCGACAACTGTCCCAACAGCGTGGCCGCCGTGCAGGCTTCCACGCGCACCCTACGGTAGGTCCCGGGCTGGGCATCGCGGCGGTCAAACACAATCACCTTGTTCTGACTGTTGCGGCCGAACAGCTGCTCCTTGCTGCGATGCGAAGCACCCTCAACCAGCACCTCATATTCTTTCCCCACCTCCTTCTGGTTGTTTTCCAGCGCGATAGCCCCCTGCAGGGCGATAATCTCGTTCAGCCGGCGGGTCTTCTCCTCGTCGGCGACATCATCGGCCAAGTGGCGCGCGGCATAAGTGTTGGGGCGCAACGAATATTTGAACATATAGGCGTAATCGTATCTCACCTTGCGAAACAGCTCCAGCGTGGCCTCGTGGTCCTCGAGCGTCTCCCCCGAAAAGCCCGCAATCACATCCGTCGTGATCGAACAGTCAGGCATCGCCCGGCGAATCGCCTCCACACGGTCCAGATACCACTCCACCGTATACTTCCGGTTCATCAGCTTCAGCATCAGGTTGCTTCCGCTCTGCACCGGCAAATGGATACACCGGCAAATGTTCTGATGCGCCGCCATCACCTCCAGCAGTTTGTCGCTGAGATCCTTCGGATGCGACGTGGCAAAACGCACCCGCAACCTCGGATCCACATTCGCCACCGCGTCCATCAGCCCCGGAAAGTCCACATCTCCACAGGCATACGAATTCACATTCTGTCCCAAAAGCGTCACCTCACGGTACCCCTGATCGAACAGCTTGCGAGCCTCGTCAACAATGGTCTTCGGATCGCGGCTGCGCTCGCGGCCCCTAGTATACGGCACCACACAATAGGCACAATAATTCTGGCATCCACGCATAATCGAGATATAGGCCGAAATGCCGTTCGACCCGAAACGCACCGGCTCAATGTCGGCATACGTCTCAGTGGTGCTCAACTCTGTCTCGGCCTGACGCGCACCCTCGCGCACACGCACCAGAATGTCGGGCAGCGTCCGGTAAGCATCCGGACCCACCACAAACGACACATTGTCCTCCTCCGCCATCAGCTGGCTCTGCAGGCGCTCTGCCATGCAACCCAGCACACCTATCCGCAAGCCCGGGCGCCTGTTCTGCGCAGCACGCAACTCGCGCACACGATGCCGCACACGCTGCTCAGCATTGTCGCGAATCGCACAAGTGTTGATCAGCACATAGTCAGCATCTTGCAGCTCGTCCGTAAAACCATATCCGGCCTCCTTTAGTATAGAACCCACAATCTCGCTGTCGGCAAAATTCATCTGGCAACCGTATGTTTCTATGTAGATTGTCTCCATTGGCGTCGTTTGTTTTCGGCTGCAAAGATACCAACTTTTTCCGACACTTCTGAAAAAAAAGCACACCCCCGCCCCTCTCCGCATCGCCAGCACACCGACACCTTCTCCCTACCAACTCCTACCCAACTCCTACCCAACTCCTACCCAACTCCTACTCCAGTAGGAGATGATAAGGTGATAATCAGTCGTTTATACGTACATACTCCGATACCGGATTAATCCCCCTGTTTAAATCCCCCATCAAGCACCTGTCTCGCATTGGAATCCACCCATTGTCGGTCACATCGGACATTTTGATTGTCAGACATTTGCATCATTCAAAAGCACATATACACACCCATATCGGTTTTTTTGCGTATCTTTGCAGAAACATAACGGAAAAAACGGTGAAGCGGATCACATCTCAACTGAAACTGGCTTTGGTGCTGCTGGCATCCCTTGCAGCGTCGGCCGCTCATGCCCAAACCATTGGCGATTCGGCATGGCGCAACGATGTCAAGACAGTCAGTCTCACCCGCACAGGCACCGAATTCGAGATGCCGGTGCTGGTCATGGAATCCGACGACCGCATGGTGCTGCAGTTCGACGTGCTGAGCGAACACCCGGAGAACCTCCGTTACACCATCTACCATTGCGATGCACAATGGCGCCGCGACGACCTGGAGCCCTATGAGTTCATGACTGGTTTCGAAAGCAGGCAGATCGAGAACTACGACTTCTCTTTTACCACCCTAGTGCCATACATCCACTACCATCAGGTGATCCCAGGCACCTTTGCGCAATTCATCCATTCTGGCAATTTCGTTGTCAGCGTGGCTCCCGACGACGCACCCGACAGCATACTGCTCACTCGCCGCTTCTGCGTCAGCGAACAAAGCGTGAAAATCGAAGGCAACATTGTGCGGCCTTTCGACGGGATCGACATCAGTCGCCGACAGCAGGTTGACGTGCTCCTCTCCCACCCCTCTCCAGCCCTGGCTCCTCAGTACCTGAGTGTAGCAGTGCAGCAAAACGGCCGGCAGGACAATCGCCGCTGGCTCGAATTCTCCGGCTATGAGGGATCCGACCTGGCCTACCGCAACCGCAAATGCAACATATTTGAAGGAGGCAACACTTTCAGGTTTTTCGACATGAGCAATCTGCGCACCCCGATGTACAAAGTGCAACGCATCGAGCGCTATGGCGGCGAAACGTTCGCCATCATCAGGCCCGAGGAGGACCGCTCGCGCAAGCATTACATTGCCGAAACCTCCCTCAACGGCGGCATGAAGGTGAACATATGGGACCGCAAGAATCCAGCAATCGAGGCTGACTACGTGTGGGTCAACATCAGCCTGCCGATGCAACTGCCAATGATGGACGGAAGCGTGCATATAGTAGGCGCACTGACCGACTGGAAGCTCGACTCGGCAAGTCGTATGGACTACAACATGCAGTATCATGCCTACACCAAGCGCCTTTTGCTAAAGCAGGGATACTACGCCTACCAGTTGCTATTTCTGCCGGTACATGCGCAGGTGGCCGAAACCGCACGCTTAGAGGGTGACCACTACGAAATGGCCAACCAATACCAGATTTTTGTCTATCAGCGGATGCCGTCGGACCGAGCCGACCGCCTAATCGCGACTGGTCGTGTGGTGGGGCCGTAAGGGGTCTACTGAACTACGGTTATTTCAAGAAGGCGACGGGTGGTTGCCGTGATGCGGAAGCGGTTGTCGGCACGCAGTCCCACAACCCATACCACACGCCCGTCGGCATCAACAAGGAGATGCAAATAGGCTTTCTCGATACGGTTGAGCTTTATATCGGAAAGGTAGTCGCTGACCAGACGGAACTGATTCATGCCGAAGGGCATGAAGCGGTCGCCGGGTTCCCAAAGGCGAAGCGACAGGGGTTGGCGCACGGCATCGGCATCGACGACGATTGTGGAGGGCGACGACGGCAAGGCGAACCGGGTTGGAGGAAGGATGGAGTGGCGCAGGAGCGGAGGGGCAACTGATGTTTCGGCAGCAACAAGGAGACGATTGCGGTCGACAACCATTTTGTGTGTCGGGGACTGGAAAAGGCTTCCGGTACGGGGTTCCGGCATGAGCGAGAGGAGGTCGTCGATGGTGCTGGCATTGAATCCGAAGGGGCGCAACAATTCGAAGAGCAGGGTACGCTGCGGCTCCAACGCAGCGATGTCGTCAAGGGAGATGGACCACATGGGCAATTGGAGGCCCGGAATCGAAGGTTTGACAGGATGGATCAGGCGCGCGGCAAGCGCTTTGATATGGCTATCAAAGACCTGTTCTGTTTCAGCGAGCCGTTCGATGTTGCCAAGCATGACTTGGTCGACGGCGGGATAGATGTCCCGCAAGAGGGGCATGAGCTGCAGCCGGATGCGGTTGCGGCGGGCTTCGGTTTGCGTGTTGGTGTAGTCGTCGACGTATTCAAGTCTGTTGGATTCGATATAGCGGTTTATGTCGGAGCGGCTGAAACAGAGCATGGGATGGACCACATGACCCGAACGGGGACGGATGCCATGCAAACCGGCGATGCCGGTGCCTCGGAATAGGTTGAGGAAAAAGGTTTCGACGGAGTCGTCGGCGTGGTGCGCAGTAGCCACCGCATTGTAGCCGTGAGTGGATATCAGGCGATCGAAGTAGTCGTAGCGCAGCACACGGGCGGCTTCTTCCACCGAGAGCCTGTGTCCGGAGGCATAGCTGAGGGTGTCAAAGTCGATAGTGTGGAAAGGCACTCCATAGGTGTCGGCCAGCCGGCGCACGAAATCCTGGTCACGTTCGGCATCGCCGGGGCGAAGATGGAAGTTGCAATGGGCGATTGCAAAGGAATAGCCGGCGCGATGCATCAAGTGCAGCATTGCCACCGAATCGCGTCCGCCGCTTACAGCAAGCAACACCTCTTGCTCTGGAGAGAAGAGGTGTTGCTTGTTGATATAGTCGCAAAAGCGTTGCAGCATCAGCGCAAGATCATTTTGCGCATCTGACGGACACCATCGACCTCAATGCCGTAGTAGTAGACTCCAGCCGAGTAGTTGTCCATGTCGAGCATGATTGTATTGCTTCCGGCAGGATAGAATCTGGACTGCGAATGGAGCATGTGGCCCATGGCGTCCATCACGAAGAACTTGACTTGGGCGGCTTCAGGCAGAGTGAAGGGCACTGTGGTGCGGTTGGTGAAGGGATTGGGGAAGTTCTGGTCGAGGACAATCTGGCCGGCGTTGACATCAGGAATATCGTCGACATAGTTCTTGACGATGATGTTGGTGGTGGTGTTGTTGGCAGGATTGACGTCGACCTTGAAGCTTGTGGTGTCGAGGGTGCAATAGCCCTGATAGTGGCGCATCGGGTCTTTGGGGATGGTGCGCGGACATTCAAGGGTGACGGTCTGTCCGGCTTCGATGCGGTGTCGTGTCGAGAAGGTGAGTCCATCGCTGTTGCCGTTGATGAGCATAATGAACTGATAGGTTTTGTCGATCAGGGCCACGTTGCCGATGTTGCGGACCTGGACGAAGACACGGCAGTCGTTGGAGGCACGTTCTTCGACGATAATGCCGAGCAGGGCAAGATCGATCTTCTGGGCCATGACGACGTTAGTGGTGTCGTTGCTCGGGTCGTTGTCGCCAGCGGCTTTGACATATCCGGAGACGATGTCATAGCCGGCAGGACGGGTCTTGAGCTTGGTGGAGAAGACATGGTAGCCGGTTTCGAGAGCAGGCAACGGATATTCACGGCCGTAGATTTCGCGGACCATGGTGGTGGTGTCGTTGTCGATCCAGAAGCCGACTTCGAATCCATTGGCACCGCGAGCACCAAGATTATCGATCACCAATTCGAAGCGGACGCTGTCGTAGAGCGATTGGTCGACAACCACTCCGGCAGCTGCCAAATCGGTGATGGAAGAGATGCCATGGAGGCGCTTGGTGATGGTGTCGTTGTAGATGTATTCGTTGCTGTCGCACTTGATGATGCCGACGATGTCCATCATGCCCATGGTAGCATGGAAGCGCTGACGGAAGGTGTAGTTGAAGTATTCGAGCGACGCTAGCGGCCGTCCGAGGATCTCTTCAAAGTCGATGTCTTCATCAACGCGATTGACGCCATTGACAACATATGTGGCGCGGGCGCGAGAGATGGAGCTCTCACCGAAGTTGCGGATACGCATATTGACCACGACTGCTGTGTCGCCTGCGATGACACGCTCCAACGGAGTGATGAATGCTTCGGCAGCGATATCGTTTGCCAAGGGGGAGAGGACGAAATCGCGCGAGGTGGTGTCGTTGTCCTTGTAGTAGTCAAGGGGCAGATCGGTGAAGGCGGTGATGTTGAACGTGTCGGGGAAGATGTTCGTGATGATGAAGGGAGATTCCATCGTGAAGGTGTCGGTTTGACCCGGTGGCAAGATGCAATTGAGATTGGTGACACGGGGCAGATAGATGCCATAGTGAGTGTATCCCAACTGGAGTGACCGGATTGTGTCGGAGCCGAAGTTTTTGACCACGACTTCGGGGTAGATGGTCTGTCCATACTTGGGCTCGACAGGTTTGGTGATGGCGATGACACCGACATCAATGCCACGCTGGGCACGGCCGATGACGAAGTCGTCGACTGCGCAACCTTCACCGAAGCTGGTGTTGGCGTTGGAGCCGATGGGGGTCTGATAGACAAAACGGAACTGGACCTTTTCCTGGAAGTTGCCCGAGATGGACTTGGTGCTGATCCAATAGCGCTGATAGGCGTTGCCAGCCGAGTTGCCGTCGAAGACTTTGTTTTCCGCGTTGTTGTACCACACGTCGGCCGAGTCGCCCTCGATCTTTGTCCATTTATTCTCGAAGTCGTAGTATTCAATGTGGAGCGAACTACCGTTGGTGAGGTTACGCACAAGGCGGAATGACAAAGTGTCGGGTTTGATGACGGAGATGTCGATCACGGGACTGTAGAGGTAGCTCACATTGCCGCGGGTGCCGGTGACGATGGTGGAGGTGAGGTCGGTCGCCCATGCGTTGGGTTCCGAGTAGGCTCCGACAATACGCGTCTTGGCGGGCGTTCCGAGCTGCCAATAGTTGCGGGAGTATTCATTGTTGCCAGACGGAGCATACCAATACAGGTTCTCGTCAAAGTTGTCCCTAAGGGTCAAGGTGATGACATGGAATCGGTTGTATTCGTAGAAAAGGCTGTTGTTGGTGGAGTCGAGATCTCCGTCGGATTCTTGCCAGATGTTGACCATAGTGGTGCCGAAGGGGAAAACGTGCTCGGGAAGGCTGACGAGTGTGCTGGCACCTGGCATCAGGGAGCCGGTCCAAACGAAGTCACCCATTGAGTTGTCGCCCGTTTCAAGGGCATCGTAGCGGTAGAAGATATGGACATTGGAAACATGTTCGGTGCCCTTGTTGGCCATGCGGAAAGTGATGACTCGCGAACTGTCGTTGACGGTGGAGCCTTCTTCACGGATCAAGTGGTTGCGCGGGGAGGCGATCTGGGTGAGAGCAATGTCGTTGGCAAGAGGTTCTGGATCGATATGGAGCATAAAGTCGATCACATGGCCAGGATCCTCGAGGCAGGGATTGGGATTGCCGGTGCCAGAGCATGCGACGACACGCATTCTCATAAATCCATAGGAGGCTGTGTCGGGAATAGTCACTTCAGCACCAAACAGTTGGCCTGTGTAAAGGGTAGACAGGTTATAAGCGATCTTTTCGTTGTCGGTAAACTCTCCGGAACGATCGTAGTCGATATAAACAGCGACATTGGCGGTTATGGCACGAGTGTCGTTCAAGGTAGACAGCATCACGAAGACCGAATCAACAGTACCGCGGGTGAGGTGCAAGACCGGATATTCGGGATTTTGGTAGAGAGCCAAGTTATTGTAGGCACGACCGCTTGACAATGGCGGAATATCAAAGTCGATCTGGTTGAAGGCGACTCGCGAGATATTGAGCGACGCCTCAAGGGGGGTGGTGGGAGTGCAGTAGGTGTTTTCAGCCAACGAACGGAAAGTGTAAGGGGCGCGGATGGTATCGTTGCGGCGGGTGCCGTCGGTGGCCAGATCGGTCCAAACAACCAATGAGTAGTTCTGGTTGGTGGTAGGCGTCGGTATGGTGAGGAGCGAATCGAAGGTGAATGCGTAGTTTTGGCCTCCGATGATGGGTTCGGTACAGATTTCGGTAACGTGCTGAAGGACTGTGTTGCCACGCTTCAGCTCGTAAGTGACGGGGAAGTTGCTTTGTGTAGCCGTACCATAGTTGGCTATCTGGACACGAACAGTGTCGTTGCTCATATATACGCGCGATCCGAGAGGAGCTAGTATTTCCTCGAAGGCGATATCGTTGGCGATACGCGGAGCCACATGCACGGTGACCGGGGAGAAGGCGCTGGCGCAACCCTTATCACTCAGGCAGTTGAGGTAGTATGTGGAGTCGTGGAAATATTGGGGAGTGTTGCCCCAACGGGTAGACAGGAGGTAGTTGTTTCCTGTATAGAAAGGCGCCTGGAGGGAATCGCGATACCAACGGATAGGTCGCAGATTTTCCTGAGATGCTGTCACTGCGCCCCATGTACCATAGGCAAGGGTAGTGTCGTGGCCATCAGGCGGTGCGGGGGTGTACCATGAGTTGATGACAGGTGACGAGGATGTCGGGAGACCTGTTGAATCATTGGCGGGGATCACGTCGTACTGATAGTTGCACCATCCGTTGACACGGACTTTAATGTTGGCAGCAGTGTCGGTAGGATAGAGGTTGGCCGTTGTATTGAAAGTAAATGTACGCGAAGCATTTATAGGCAGGAGCGTCTCAAGCGTATGATATTCGCGGACAGTATCAACCATCGTCGGGATGTTAATCTTGTTGGCATTCGGATTGTTCGGAATAAAGTTGGGTGAATAGCCTTGGGTATGGTATCCCAATTCGACTGTTGAATTTGCAGGGATGTCTTTGAAGCCAGAGTTCTTGATCGTGATGGTGATTGTAGAATTCTGAAGGTAACATCCTTCCGGGGCCGTCATACGGACAGCTTCGAGGTTGAATGCGGGGGCCAGATAGATGGGGGTGGTCAGGTCGTTGTCTCGCATATTGGAATCGATGTTGACCAGAAGTACGACATGCAGGGTATGGGTGTCGATGATTCCAAGTGTGGTGGGCATCATAACAGAATCGGTCTTCAGGACAGAAGATTGGAAGGTGCCGAGGTTGCGGATGGGCGTGGTGGTCACGCTTTCATGGCCCTCGATATAGGCATACCAGCGGACGTTGGTTTCGGTGGCTATACCATTGTTGTAGAATGATGCTTTCACAAGTACAGAGTCACCCTCGATGTTATTGGGCGCAAGCGCCGACAGCGGCATGGAGGGAGAGATGATTTCAACAATCGACATGTCATGATTGAGGCGAGGCATCTCATGGGCGCCGATAGTCGGAGCAGGAATCTGCGGCCGGGTAAAGCCATCGATGTCATCGGTGACATCGGTGTTGTACTGGGCCTTATCGACGAAGTTCGTCATCAGCAGGTGGAGGTCGTCAGGAGCGGTGAAGTAGGGGCGCTCGTTCAACGAACTACCATCGTCGCCGTTGGTTGTTTGGAGATCGGTCAGCGTGGCTTGCGGCGTGACCCAGTAGGCGATATATTCACAGTCGGTGTAATATACATTATAGTTGGAAGAGGTGACACTTGTGGGAGCCGCCACGTAGTATGCATACAATCCACTCGCATTGGCGAAGATATTGTTCATCACCTGAATGTTGGTGGTGGTAGGCCCAGCATAGAAGGCGGTCGAGGTGACGCTGTTGGTCACGGTTGGGTTGAACACTGCCGGAGGCTGACCGGCATACACGCGCGCGGTATTATAGTATACATTAATATATGCACTGGAACTGTCGATATAGATACCTGAAGAGGGGGCCAGATTGCCAGCCGAAGCCGAACCGCTGGTGCTGATCATATTGTTCTTGACAAAGACCCACGAGCGACTAGTACCTTGGACATTGTTCAACTGGATGCCACGCTTACCGCCACTCTTGTCATCGATCAGGTAGACATGGTTGCGCTGGATTGTGACACTGCCATCGAGATTGGAAAGGCTCATGCCGATAAGCGGACGGCTATTGACACTGACGCCAGAGCGGATATAGTTAGACGTGATCTCAAGATTGGAGAGTCCACGGATTTCCAATCCGCGATACCAGAAATGAGTGATATTGTTGTTGCGCAGAGTGAAGTTCGAATATCCTGTGCCGGTGGCGCGGAGCGAATAATAACCGCTGTCGATGGTATTGCCTTGGAGTGTGAGGTTGGTGACATCATCGCCAAGAACGATACACGATGCATTGACGTTGTTGATGGTTCCCTTTACACGGATTGTGTTGTTCAGCAGTCGGATATTGTCAGCGTTCTGCATTACTAATGCGTGAGCATAGTTCACGTTGTTGGCCGTAGGACGCGCCTCTATTCTGATATTACTGATCACCACGTTGCTAGCGCCGTCGAGCTGGAACACATAGTTGCTAGCCTGACTAGTGGAAGCCGTCAGCAACGGATTTTCGTCGCCTATGCCACGGAATGTCAGCGTGCTGACCGACGAAGAACCCTGAACATGGTTCAACACAACCTGTTCATTATAGGTGCCTGGCGACACATTGAAGATGACAGCGCCGTCAATACCCACAACGTTGAGCGTATCAATAGCAGCTGAGAAGGAATGGAAGTCTCCTGTATCAGTAGCGATAGAGTAAATTCCGGCACAGAATCTGACGAGGAACTGGATTGTCAACGTGTCGTTGCTGGCCACATCGTCACCGGCAACCTTGACGACAGCCGTAACCGAGTGGCGGCCAGGCAACAGGGGTGTGTCGAACAGCTGATATGTAGACCTCTGACCAGGGGCAAGAGAGGTGGTGATGAGCGTGGAATCGTTGGCCGCGCCGTCAATGGAATAGACCAGCTTAATCTGATCCATCTGGTTGAGTCCCAAATTGCGGACATCGACATCCATCACCACATTTCCGCACGAGTTATAAACTATGGTATCTGCGCCTTCTTGTTCATAGATGGCAGCATCGGTATTCGGTATGCCTATCAGATTGATCTCGATCGGAGAGAGCGATCCGATACATCCATAGTTGACATTGCTTAAGCGGATATTGGGGCGGTTGTTGCCTTTTGTGCCCGAACCGACAAAATCAACAATTGAAGGCGAGAGCTGCGAGGCATTGTTTTTATGGAGCGTGGTGTTCGATTTGGCCGTGTATTGGGTCTGCACGCCGGAAGTGATGGTTGAGCTGATCGAATGTGACACCTGGACCACAATGCTGGAGGTTCCGTCCCAGTTGAATGGGGTATCCAACTGATGAGAGACCCAAGTATGAACATCGGTCTGATACAATGACATCGAAGAGCGGTGATAGACCACCTCGGTTGGTTTCCAGGCGGAGTTGCCTGAGAAGATGGTGTCCGTGGTCAGGCCTAAAGCGATATAGTACTCGTCGAAGGTGACAGAGTCTCTTCCGGCCCAAATAGAATCCAGATGGAATGCCACTTCGGTGATCGGCCCTGCTTGCAATCCGGCAGCATTGAGCTCGGCTGCGGAGTAAATATACTGCTGCTTTCCATACTTGCTGTTAGGCTGATACGGTGAAGGATAAGCTGTCTTTGATGTAAGAGTCGTGCCTGTACCGATTTGACCTCCGATTGACGTTGCCACAATATATCCTACGGCCATCGTCTGATTCGTATAGAGGATGTCAGTAATGTGAGTATATCCGGTATCAACAGGCTGCATGTCAGCATTGTACCACACAGGAACGACACCAGAAGCAGGATGGTGCACCATCGTATCGCGCGTGGCATATGGAACATTCCTCACACTATCGTAATCAGGAATACCTGGTGTCATTCTCGACCATATTTCTGCATGCAGAGTATCGTTGGAATGTTGCGGATCACCCGCCACTGACGTAGCCCATACCGCCACATTAAACAACGAATCCGATGTCACAGTCAAGTCAAGCGGCTGGGTGAATGTATACGTGACACGACTTCTTCCGCCAATGCCTCCGGGAATATCTTCACTCACAGTCGCCCCGCCGGCGGAATAATTCAGAGTCAAGGAATTGATTGCCTGAGAACCATAGTTGACCACATCAACAGTCACATTCTCGACCCCCAGACCGCAGCCTTCGGGCAACTGCAGGTTTGATAATTCAATATCAGCAGTAGGAGGTGCAATGATGGTCACGTAAGCCGTAGCAAACGATCCGGGACAGCCATTGTCGACATATCTTATCCATGACGGATTGTTACGGTCAAGGAACAATGGGTTGTCGTTCGTGGCGACAGTCCAGTCGGTCGAGTTGCCGTTGAATGCACTACGATAGAATCCGCCAGTGGTGTTGGTAGGCACCGTCACTCCGCTTCCAGTCCATACATAATTCGGCACATTCTGTGTCGACCATTTCACGGCTTGCGTCGAACTGGCCGTGATGACATCATTCAATGGGATAGCATCTTCAACCACACCGCCTCGACGGTACACGAAACCAATATTGGCGTTGTAGTTGGGGGAAATGGAAGTGCCTGAATGGACCGTGGTGGGCATGAAGGAGGAAACGCCACCCGTCCACTGAACCACAACTGACTGGCCTGGGGCAAGGCTGATGTCGCCAAATGTAAATACCTTATTATTCAAGCTTGATGTCGGCGACACTGTCATCAGAGTGTCTCCTTGGAGATGCGCCGTGCCATCACCGACATTTGTCAGCTGAATAGCCACCTTTGTTCCATTAGCCATCCACACAGGCGTCGGGAAAGTCAATCCTTCGGTATTGTTGCTCTTTAGCAATTGCACTTGGGTAATACGCACGATGGGCATCTCTCGCTGCTGGCGGAAATAGAACTGCGTATCCATTCTAATAATATCTGTTGTCAGCGAGGGTCCAATGGCAATAGGATCCTCATCGTCCTGATTGGCGAACCAATAGATTTGCGACGGACGGTGGGGAGCTGAAGTGTTATTGTACACGGCCCAGGTGTCAACACCTGCCGTGGGGGTGATAGTTGCCGAGGTCGCGTAGCTGATAGGGACAGTGATATCTGTCGGAGCTGCTGGATGGTAGCGACTCACCACCGTGAACACATTCGTGTCGTTGGTCTGATTGGGGTCGCTAGCCGAAACCGTCCACACCTTGATGGTATAGGTGGCATCAAGCAAACCGTTCGGGGGAAGTTGAACGGTGGCCCCAGTATGATAGTCAATAGTGTCCTCTCCGGGTAACGCACGAGACACCGTCACGGTATGCGACGGCAGATTGTTCACCTTGTAACCAATCGTCAGTGGCACCGTACCATTCGGGTCGTAAGCACTGACTCCGCTGTTTCTTACGCGCACAATCAGCTCCACATTGTCTGGCAATGCACAATTGTCCGCAGCCGGCTGAACCAAAGCCTCTGGCTCAAAATCATAGAACAGCGAAGAGAACTCAAAAGCGCCCGGGCATGTGGCCACGGTGCTTCTCAACGTGTCGAACATGTCCACCGTGACTTGCGGGAATGGAACACCGACACCTTTTACAAGGCGGCTGTAGGTTCTCAGGTCAACCAGTGATCCGTTCAAGAATCCCGGATTGACACTTGCCGACAGACTATCCATCGGCACGGCAGCCTGCCATGCAGACAAATTGCTGTAAGAAGTACCAGAATAACGGTTAAGAGTCTCGCTCAAAGAGTAGTAGATATTATTACTCACCGTATTCGAAGTCGCATCACCAGGGATAAAGTTGAACGCATAGTTGACATCATCAAACGAAGCCACAATATTGTTGATAAAACGGCTATTTGTGATGGTGCCACCACCGAACGTGGCTGCTGCAATATTGTTGCGCATGGGGGCGGTCATCTTGACCGAGTTGTATACTGCATCAAGCCAATCGCACTGAATGATATTGAAACTCGTTCGCAGAAGGTTGGCCGAGGCATCATCGGCACACACCACCATATTATTCGCAATCAGAGCATGTGAGGCAGAAGTGCCGTTGATGTTGCTGGCGCCAACACCTCCTGCTCCATGCGACGTATAGATTTTGTTACCGAGAATCCGCATGTTGCCATAGTTTTCATACAGCAGCATCACGTAGCTCGAGTTGCTCATGACATCATAAAGTTCATTGTGGTCAATCAGCACGTCCGTCTGGTTCTGCACACTCAGGGCATTGACATATTGATTGCGGAACACACAATTTTTCACCACACAGCCACTTGAGCGCATATCGCTAGCTTGGCCAATGATATTAGCACCTATCGCACCACCTTCGAACGTGCAGGCATCCACTATCAGGTTGTTACCGAAGCCGGAATGCAACAAGGATCCAATACGCAGGGCAGCCGACGCATTCTGCAGACTGTCGACAAACGTACATCTCTCGAATCGGCAACCGTGGCTTTCCATACCCATTGTGACCATATTGGTCAAGGCCCCACTGCGTCTCACAAATTTCAGGTCACGGAAACGGAAATATCCGGTCTGTTCCATATTGACGATCTCGTTTACCCCCATCGTCTCGTCGGCATAGATAGTCACATTGCCGCTGAGCGGACGGATGACCACATAATGCTGCTCGCTGATACCTGGCACTGATGGAATAGTAAAGGCGGGATAGTATCCTGGAGCCAGCTTCACCACGAGGCTGTCGTCAACTCCGCACTGGCTCAACGTGTACAGAAACTCTTCAATCGAGTTATAGTCCGGTGCCACACCGCCAATCTGCTTTTGACCGTTCAATGGTCCGTCGCAGACGATGAAACGGGTAAACAATGAGTCGTTATTCGGCTCATGGTCACGATAAACAACTCCGCTTGCCGTCAAGCTGTCTTCCACCCAGGCCCTCACATAATGATATCCTGGAGTGAGGTTCACGTTGTTGTTGATGGTCACTGTCGTTTCACCGTTGCCCGACAACGACCCCGACCAATCGTAATAGCCATATGTGGCATCGTCGATCACATACGATATCCTGACTGCATTCACCGGCAACGAGCCGTAATTCTTCAACTTCACATCAATATGGCTTGGCACGCTCGCTATGGGGGTGGCCTCGTTCGGGTACACAAACTCACTCACTCCCAGGTCGTACTTCAATGCCTGATGTTTGTGCATCATGGGCACAAACGACGGACGCACCGTCAACACATCGCTGGCATTTTTAAACGTGTTATGTGTATACGGGTTGTAATTGAACTCCTCTTCACCGCCATTCTGCAACAGGGTGCTCTTGCCGGTAACCGTCGGAATCATCTTCACCGATGTCGAAGCCCCGTCATAACGATTGTCATATATCACCTGCATCAGAATATCTTTTCCGGCATAGAAGAATGTATCTTGCAGATGAATGGTCACTTCGGCATTTGAACCCACTTCCTGTAGCACCAGGGTCGAATCGTACACTGCCTGATAGTATCCGCTATAGAAAGGAACCAAGCCACCAGTGGTAGGGACCTCCACCTCATAGTTGGTCCCCACATTTCTCATCCTTATCTGGAACTTCTCTCGCGTCTGCACCGAATTGGGCACTGCCACCGTGAATCGCAAATCCGTAATGGCACCAGGCTTATATCCTGCGTCAGCCAGCAGCGCCGAATCGTACACCCACTCACACTTGTTGTCTGCATTCGAGGAAAATGGCACCAAAGCCGAATAATACGCCACCGTCGACCCGACAAATCCCGCCGGTGTCGATGTGGGCGACATCTCCGATCCACGCACACACCTATATTCCACCCAAGAATTCACCGCAGCAGGGAATGTGGCCATATTGGCATTAGTCGTGGCATCACGCACCACACAATAAAAACGCATCAACGTATCAAAACCCTCAAATGGAATACGGGCTTCGTAACGGTGGGGCACAGCGGCACCCGCATATGTGGCATTTGTCACTCTTGTCATCGGCAGCCGAATCGGTGCCGCATTGCCGGAGCCAACTTTGTAGTACAGATAAACCGAGTCGGGATTAATGCCCTGCGAAACGGGAGTGCTCGCATCCAGAACCACCTTTGCGCCACGGCTGCTGGGCAACAAACCTCCATCAGGATAGCAACGCATCGAAATCACAGGAGTGATCATCTGGTTCTGGCTCGAACGAATCATGATGTTGTCCAACCACCAGTTGCCAGCCGTAGATGCCGACCCTAAATGTTTCTTCAACACAAACTTGAACATGAGCTTGCGCTCGTTGACAGGGATCGATCCCGTTATAATGTCATTGATGTCGAAACGCTCACTCTTCCACAAATCATTGCTGACCGAGGTGGCATTGCTCCACGCATCATACGAATACACATTGAAATTCGACAGACTGGCAAACGAACTACTTCCTCCATTCGTACGATTGTAATGCTGCGTACCGTTCAGCTGAGTCCACTCGTTGTCGCTCTGCGCCGGGCGCTTCACATAAATCATTCCGATATTGATACTCGTCGTTGTCGGCGCCGTGCAGATATGATCGAACTCCATCGCTATGTATCTCAACGTAGTGTTCTGCGTGAAATCAATCGTGTCCGATATCAGAACGATATCTTCTGACGTCGACTGTACCAACTTCAACGAACGGTTACCACTTGACTTGATCGAATTGTCGTAGACGGCTCCCGAGGTTGGAGACACAGAGAAATGCACAGGCTGACCTTGCTCAAAGCCCGCAGAGTACATTTCGAACACCTGCGCATGCGAAATCAGTGCGGAAAATGCAAAAATCGCCCCGATTATCAAAGTACGAAATTTCATATTATATAACTTTTAATTTTTTATTCTTCAATCATTTACAAGCATAAATATACAATCTCGACGCCCTTTTCGGGCGATCAAAACCAAATACAAATGTACAAAAAAAAATGGACATTGAGCCCATTTTTATTTAAAAAATATTAAAAAGCAAAATCTTGCCCTGTCGTTGAAACCTTCCGCTAAAGGCAATCCTGCCCAAATTGCAAGTTCAGTTGACCCGTCGGCGCTGTCCTAAAGCCTCGTACATCATCACCCCGGCTGCCACCGACACATTGAGCGAACTAACATCGCCAACAACAGGAAGATAAGCCATTATATCACTCATTTTCAACAATTCATGACTAATACCATGTTCCTCATTCCCCATAATGAGCATCGTGGGAAGGCTGAAATCGACTTCGCGATAATACACACTTCCCTTTTCAGTCGATGCCACCACCTGCATCCCGCACTGCTTGGCCAGATTGACCACCGTTTTCATATTGCTCTCTCGGCATATTGGAAGTCTCAACAGCGCCCCCGACGAGGTCTTGATGGCATTCTGGTTGATAGCGGCACTGCCGTGGTCAGGAACAATCAGCGCATCAACTCCCGCACACTCTGCAGTGCGGGCGATGGCGCCCATATTCCGCACATCGGTGATATGGTCGAGAAGCACCACCAAAGGGGACTTCCCTTCCTCTATCATATTCGGAATCAAGTCAATGAAACTATAGTATCCTATAGCGGCAATTAACGCTACAACTCCCTGATGATTGCCTTCTGCCATCCGGTTGAGTTTCTCCGTGGGCACGTACTGGAAAGGCACCCCAGCTTGACGGATTTTGGTTTTCAATACGTTCGCCAAATCGCCCGACAATCCGTTCTGCATAAGCACTTTGTCGATCTGACGTCCACTCTCGATTGCCTCAATTACCGGGCGCAATCCATACACCACTTGAGAATTATTCTGTTTTTTGTCCATCTTTTATCATAATTTTTTTATCTGCCATCGACGCTAATTCCTCGTTGTGCGTAACGATGATGAAAGTCTGACGGAACTGGTCCCTCAATCTGAAAAACAACTCATGCAGCTCGCGGGCATGCACCGAATCAAGATTGCCCGAAGGCTCATCGGCCAGCACCGCCGCCGGCGAATTCATCAATGCCCTGGCCACCGCCACGCGCTGCTGCTCGCCACCCGACAGCTGCGTCGGCTTGTTCATGGCCCGATGGTCCACTTTCATAAACTGCAGCAGTTCCATCGCCCGATTTCTGGCGTCGGCCAGGCGCTGTCCTTTGATCATCGCAGGGATGCACACATTTTCCAGCGCCGTGAACTCGGGCAACAGATCGTGCGCCTGAAACACAAAGCCTATCTTCTCATTGCGGAAACGGGCCAACTCCTTCTCTTTCAACATGGCCACATTGACATCGTCATACCATATCTCGCCCCTGTCAGCCGTGTCGAGCGTGCCCAATATTTGAAGCAACGTGGTCTTTCCGGCACCCGATGCCCCCACGATGGACACTATCTCCCCCTGGCCAACCTCAAGCGACACACCTTTCAGCACATGCAGAGGGCCATAACTCTTGTGGATATCGACGGCTTTGATCATACCTCAACGCCATTCAGAAACACCCGCTCCACCTTGTTCTCGCCATAGGCGTAGGGCATATATTCATAGCTCGGCATGGGCTTGGTGACAAGAAAGTTAGCCTTCTTCCCGACAGCAATGGTTCCCACCTCGTTGCTGACTCCCATGGCATAAGCCGTATTTAATGTGGTGGCATTCAATGCTTCTTCAGGCGTGAGCCGGTAACGGATGCAGGCCATCGAAAGGACAAGTTGCATATTCCCCGATGGCGAAGTGCCAGGATTATAGTCAGATGCCATTGCCACCGGAAGACCCGAATCAATCATCTTGCGCGCTGGCGAAAGGGGCAGATTGAGGAAGAAAGCGCAGCCCGGCAACACTGTGGGCATGGTATCGCTGCCTTTCAGGCACTCGATTTCGGCATCGCCCATCTGCTCAAGGTGGTCGACCGATATCGCTCCGTACTTGACCCCTACCTGCACTCCTCCCGAAACAGCCATCTCATTGGCGTGGATCTTCGGGCGCATGCCATATCGTATGCCAGCCTCCAGTATACGTTCGGTATCCGCAACCGTGAAGAAACCCTGGTCACAAAACACATCTATAAAGTCGGCCAATCCTTCAGCCGCTACTTTCGGTATCATCTCATTGATAACCAAGTCGACATAATCCTCCTGATGACCGCGGTATTCCATCGGGATACCATGGGCGCCCAGGAAGTTCGACTTGATAGTCATAGGTGACTTCTCCTTCAGACGACGGATCACGCGCAGGAGCTTCAGCTCGCTCTCTGTCGACAGGCCATAGCCGCTCTTGATTTCAATAGCGCCCGTACCCATGCGCAACACATCCTCGAGGCGCCGCCATGCCATGTCGTACAGCTCGTCTTCCGAGGCTGCTGCCGTGGCCTTGGCCGAGTTGAGGATACCTCCTCCCCTCTTGGCTATCTCCTCATAACTGAGGCCGCGGATTTTGTCAACGAACTCATGCTCTCGCGAATTGGCATACACAATATGCGTGTGCGAATCGCAAAACGTCGGGAAAACCAACCTCCCTGTAGCATCCACCTCACGGTCGGCACATCCGCTCCATCCCCGCATCGGCCCAAAGTCCTTGATCTTGCCATCCTCCACCAAGAGATAGGCATCCTTGATCGTCTCCATTTGCGCCATCTCTTTACCCATGGCGCGAAGCTTCGGCTGGCCGGTCTCCACCTGCACCAGTTCCTTTATGTTCTTTATCAGTGTGCGCATAATCTGCAGTCGTTAAATCGCCTGCAAAGATACGACATTTATTTCATCCGGCAAAATTATTGTTACAGCCTGAAATTTTCCGCGCACACAGCTCATTCGGCTAGAGCTCCACCTGCACACCGAAGCTGGCACGCGGATATATCTTCATGTCCACTCCAGTGAGCATGCTGTTCGAGCGGCCAAAATAGAATGTACCCACATCGCTGCTGAAAGAGAGCGCCACATGACGCGACAGGTCATAGGTCCAGCGTAAGCCGGCCCAGACATTGTCCGCTTCGGCTTCTCCAATGTCGAATCCCACACGCAACATTATGTCGAACCCCACTGCATGACGCAACCGATAAGGGACAGTATGCCACTGCACCACTGCACCCCAACCCACATCATATCGGTCCTCGACATAAATCCAACGCACCATCTGGCCCCTGACCATTTGCTGTCCGCTGCTCATGGCATTGGCACCAACCAAATTGGCATAAAGATTCACCTCCCAACGCTGTCCTAGCCGGTAACCCAGTCCCACACTCGCACTACGGTTAGGATGCTGGCTGAATATGCCTCCACCAAACCTCACCATTGTGGGCTGGAAAGAAAAGTCCGCCGTGATATTGAGCCGATGCCAGTCGAAACCTTGGGCACGCAAGGGATTGAAGACTATACTGAGAATTATGGCAGACGCAACTATGATTGTCTTTTTCATCGCTTGGATCCTCCTATATCAAATGATTAATAATGCAATTTTATGCCCATACTGAGGGGATAGACACTGGTGTCGAGCGCGGGGCTGCCGTCCTTGCGGTCGGTATGGAACAATGGAGTCAGCGACCCCTGCACGAAAAACGACAGATGACTCCACCCGATGTCGAAACGCAGGTCGCAACGGAAACGGTTGTAGAGATGGCCTATCGTGTCGGTGATCACGTCGATGTACATGCCATCGGCATCCGTTGCATCGGTTCGGGTACACTGGCTGAGGATGGCCGCAGAAGAGTTATGGAGGGAGACGGCAGGACGCAACTCCGCACTGAGGCGCAACCCTTTGTAGTCCAGCCGGCGATGCCATTCCACACGGATCGGGACCGATACCGTCGCCGCTGAGAGGCGACTGCTCCACACTCTTTTCTGCCCCTCGAATCGGGGCCGGTTGTAGTACTCTGGCTCGTCCACGGGTCCCAAATGGGTCAAACCGCTGACAGGATCGAAGGTAGTGCCCATCAGCCTGGGAAACGAGTAATACTCCGCAGTAGTTCCCATACCGATACCAAAGTCCCAGTGTGGCAGACGAAACACATTCCAACCCAAACTCACGTCGAACAATCCCATGCAGGGGACATCGGGGGCAGAGACATTCATGGCATAGTCGCCCATGGGTGGCGCCATACCGCCAAAAGGACTTTGCGACCAACCGAGGAAACCTATCGAAAAGCCGCCGAACATACGATGTATGCGTGGCGAAAGACGGAATTGGAAGGCTTCCTCTTGATCGTCAACACCCATCTGTTCGTTGCGGCTCTCTCCGCCGGCAGTGCGCATCATGTCGGAACTGGCCACATGGCGGTAGCGCAGCACTGCATAGTCGGAGCTCTGCAGCAATGCCTGATCGGCAACCACAGGATGTGGCACCATCAGCTCGCTGTGACCTTTCGCATCAAGCCTCAAAAACTCAAAACGCAACGTGTCGCTCCCACCGACAAGCCACAACTGGCTGTCATCATACGTACTCACGCTCAGCCGCTTGGACGTGGTGTGGACATTGATTCCATTACGGTAAGGAAAGGAGGCTGGAACCACTAGCGTGTTGCCAGACATTTGCATACTCTTCAGCGGCAAACCAAGAGAGTCGGCCTGCGAC
The DNA here is from genome assembly GCA_937886715.1 of uncultured Bacteroidales bacterium. Classification (GTDB taxonomy): domain Bacteria; phylum Bacteroidota; class Bacteroidia; order Bacteroidales; family P3; genus Colimorpha. The sequence continues at coordinate 43,060 of CAKZZD010000022.1, forward strand.
AGGCGGCCGCTGGTCACCACCTGGATATAGTCGGCTGTGTCGGACATCACCGACACACTGTGTATGCCATACACCTCCACTTTGGCTATCGTCTGAAGCAGATCCTGGCGCAACACCAGTGTTTTTTCTTCTTCCTGCGCTGTGACCGTGACGGCAAAAGCCAACAGCATGGCAAACAAGCCTACAGCCGCCGCAGTAGGCGCGATTTTCTCCGCGATGCGCGTGTTTTTCTGCGACATCCGCATTCGTTGTATGTGTTTCATATCGTATGTGTTTTTCTTTTTCCGGAATTGTCTAATTTTTTGCCGTCAGCGGTTCAAGCCATGGGTTGATGGCCAGGCGGGCATTCTCCACCACCGTGGCCACACTGACCGAGGGCTCAGGCAGCGGCACCGACACCATGCTGTCCTCAGTCGACGGCATTTCCTCTTGGGCCTGACAGGGGTCGGTGGACACCTCTTCTGCCAACACAGGTTCTTCTGTCGGAACATGCTGGATGTCGGCAGGAGGGATGGTACGTATGGGACGGACGGGCGTTGGGGCGACAGGGCTCACCGGCTGTTCCTCGGCCGTGGTTTCGGTTTCACTTTCATGCGCCACTGGCGTCACCACTCCGGCCAGCACAGGACCTTCGGGAGGTTGCCGAGTGAGCAACAGCAGGGTGGTGGTAGTCAGCAGCAGCAACAGCACCGCAGCAGCAGCACGCCACCAAGCAAAAGAGCCTCCTTCATTCTTCATCATCAGCTCCTTGTCGGGCATGGCGGCCACCACCGGAGTCACTTTCACGGCAGCCACCTCATCCATCTCCTCCTTCATTTCGGGATGTGCGGCAAGAAATTCCTCCACCGCAATGCGCTCTTCCGGCGACAGTGCCCCGTCGGCATAGCGCATCAGCCAGCCTTCGCAGTTGTCCTTCGTGATCATATCCTTATTCATTTGTAATCCTCCAGTTGCTTTTTCAGTTGTTTGCGTGCACGGTAAAGATAAACGCCCACCTGCTGTTCGCTGAGCCCCGTGAGGCGCGACATCTCGGCATATTCGTAACCCTCCAGGTCGCGCAGCAGCACCAGCGCCCGTTGCTGTTCCGGCAGGGTGGCAAGGGCCTTGGCCAGACTGTCGCGCAGCTCGTAGTTGTCGTGCTGACGGTATGCCGCCTCGGAATCAATCTGTGCGCGGCGCACCACCTCGTCATGGCGGTGCATGTCCACCAGGCGACGGTAGAGGGCTCTGACAAGCCAGCCCCGGGCACCCCCGGCCTCCACCTCGTTGCGCTTCTCCCACAGGTCGGCGAAAACATCCTGCACCGCATCTTCGGCAGCTGCGCTCAGATTGGCATAGCGCAGCGCAAAACGGTAGAGGTCGTCGCCCAGATGACGCACACAACGATTGTATTCTTTCGCATTCATTTCTGTACAATATACGTCCGGCAGCACCCTTTTCTTACAGCCCACGGAAAAAAAAATCAGCTCCCAACCGCTATGCATGCGGGCGAGAGCTTTGTTTTTGGGAACGGGCCGGCGGTTTGTCAGAACAACTCCTGCTGCGTGCCCTGCTTGATTTTGCCGAGGTGCTGATAGGCCAGCATGGTGGCCTCGCGGCCGCGGGGCGTACGCATCAGATAACCTTCCTGGATAAGGTAGGGCTCATACACCTCCTCCACCGTGCCGGGATCCTCGCCCACGGCTGTGGCAATAGTGCCGAGACCCACAGGGCCTCCCTTGAACTTGTCAATGATGGTGGACAGGATGCGGATATCCATATCGTCCAATCCATTGCGGTCCACATTCAGCGCCTGCAGCGCATAGCGCGCAATGTCGAGCGTGATGGTGCCGTCGCCTTTCACCTGGGCAAAATCGCGCACGCGGCGCAACAGTCGGTTGGCAATACGGGGGGTGCCGCGGCTGCGGCGGGCAATCTCGATGGCACTCTCGCTGGTGATCTTCACCTGCAACAGGCCCGCCGAGCGGTTGACGATATGGGTGAGCGTCTCCGCATCGTAGTATTCCAGACGGCAATTGATGCCGAAACGGGCACGCAGCGGAGCGGTGAGCATACCGCTGCGCGTGGTGGCGCCGATGAGGGTGAAGGGCTTCAGATTCAGCTGCACCGAACGGGCGGCAGGGCCGCTCTCGATCATGATGTCGATGCGGAAATCTTCCATGGCACTATAGAGATACTCCTCCACCACAGGCGACAAACGGTGGATTTCGTCGATGAAGAGCACATCGTTGGGCTGGAGCGACGTGAGCAAACCGGCCAGGTCGCCGGGTTTGTCAAGCACCGGACCGCTGGTAGTCTTGATACTGACACCCAGCTCATTGGCGATAATATTGGAGAGGGTGGTCTTTCCTAGACCCGGAGGCCCATACAGCAGCACATGGTCGAGCGGCTCGCAACGGTCCTTGGCAGCACGGACGAACACCTTGAGGTTCTCCACCACCTGGTCCTGACCGGCAAAAGCGTCAAAACCCGAAGGGCGCAACGCACGCTCGATGTCCTTCTCCTGCGCAGAGATACTGCGGCTGTCCAAATTGTCGTTAGGCATTGTCGCTATTCCTTTCCGTTTAGTATGCTATTCTCCTCATCTGAACACTCTTAGTGTGCCTGACACCCCAGGCCTGCAACACGCGGTTCAAATTGCAAAAATATAACTTTTTACCGACATAACAAAAAAAAACTTGCACACCCCTCCTATACGCTTTCCCCGACATGCCAACACCCTGACATCCACCTACCAACTCCTACTGCAGTAGGAGTTGGGTAGGAGTTGGGTAGGAGTTGATAAGAAGATGGTATTGGGAATCAGGCTGTTGCAAGTGACGTTTAACATTTGCTTCAAAAAGGGCGATAAAAACGGCTAACTATCATGGAACATGGCAGTTATAGAACGGAAAGGGCGTGGAGCGGAATCGGCAGAGATGGGGGTCGGAAGGCCGAGAGGAGGAGCACTGGCAACAAAAAAGTGGAGATGAGCCACAATAATATGGCGAGTGTATCGTTAACAAGTTACATAATGATATTAATGAATAATATAAAATGCAGTATATGAAGCCTATCATCGTAGGAACCGACTTTTCAGAAGGGTCATACAACGCACTGGAGCTGGCCATCGACGTGGCCAACCGCATGCAGAGCGACATATTGCTGATGTGGGTGAAGCGCGAGAAGCTGCTCATCAACAGCGAGCAGGTGGAGATTATGGCAAATCTGGCCAAGGACAAGCTGATTCAGCTGTGCGAGAAATACCAAGAGCGGATGAAATACGGCCGCATCCACTGGATGATAAGCAAGGGCAAGGTGGCCCCGGCACTGGCCGTCACCGCCACACGCGAATTGGCGCCGATCATCATCATCGGCACCAACGGTGCGTCGGGATTTGAGAAATATTGGATTGGCAGTCAGGCCGTTCGCATAGTGCAGGACAGCCCGTGTCCGGTGCTGACGGTGCGTCAGGGCTACGATTTCCACAAGAAGCTGGAGCGCATCGTGGTGCCCATCCGGGTGAACGCCAATTCGCGCCAGAAGGTGCCGCCGGCAGCATCGATGGCCAAAGTGTTTGATTCCGAAGTGCATATCCTGGGTCTGCTCGACATGAAAGAGGACGAGACCGCCCTGCGGACCTACATAGCCCAGTCGATGGAATATCTCGAACGCGAAGGCATCCCCTACAAATTCGAGATTCGTCCCTATTCGAGCTATAGCGACACAGTGCTCAACTATGCCGAGGAGATCAAGGCCGACTTGCTGGTGATCAACACTGAGCAGGACCGCATCATCTCGCAGATCTTCCTGGGAACCAATGCCCAACAGATTGTCCACAAGTCGCAGATACCGGTGCTATGCATTCATCCTGAGGACTATATCAACGTGAGCGCGAAAGTGTGATGGGAGGAAACTACGACGTGATAGTGGTCGGAGGCGGAGCCTCGGGGCTAATGGCAGCCGTGACTGCCGCCGAACGCGGCCGCAATGTGCTGCTGCTCGAGAAGATGGACCAGGCGGGGCGCAAGCTGCGCATCACCGGCAAAGGGCGCTGCAACCTGACCAATATGTCGCCGCTGCGCGAGACACTGTCGCACATCGGGTCGGACAGCCGATTCCTGCGCAATGCATACGGGCGTTTCTTCAACCAGGAACTGATGGATTTTTTCACCAACCGGGGGGTGGAACTCGTCGTGGAACGGGGCAACCGCGTGTTCCCCGCCAGCGGAAAATCGCTCGACATCTTTCTGGCGCTGATCAACGACCTGGAACGACGCGACAATGTGACCATCCGCAAGAACTGCGCGGTGAAGCGCATCGAGACCTACCAGGAGGGCCACTTCCGCAGGGTCACAGCCGTCATACTGCAAAACGGCGAACGCATCGCATGCCCCAACATAGTGCTGGCCACAGGCGGCATGTCCTACCCCACCACCGGATCGACAGGCGCCGGCTACCGCATAGCCACCGACCTGGGCCATACCGTGAAGGAGCCTGTGCCGTCGCTTGTGGCCATGAACTGCAGCGAGGCGCTGCCTTCGGAAATGGTGGGCTTTGCGCTCAAGAATGTCAATCTGAGCATCATCGACGCGGAGGGCCGCACGTTGTCGTCGCATTTCGGCGAAATGTCGTTTACAGAAGACGGCATTGCAGGACCTATTGCGCTGAGCGCCAGCCGCATCGCGTCGCGTCCGCTACACAACGGCGCCACTCTCAAGGCACGTATCGACCTCAAGCCGGCGCTGACTGCCGAACAACTGGACAAACGATTGATAGCAGATCTGGACCAGAACGGCACACGCATATTCAACGATGCGCTCCGGATGTGGCTCCCCGCAGAACTTATCCCGCTGGCACTAAAGAGTTTGCATATCGAATACTACAAACGGCTCAACCAGATCAATGGAGAAGAACGGCGGCGTCTGGGCAAATGGCTCAAGGCAATGGAACTCACGCTATGCGGCACCCACGATTTCAACGAGGCCATCATCACCCAAGGAGGCGTCAACCTCGACGAGGTGAATCCCAAAACGATGGAATCGCGTCTGGTGCAGGGCCTCTACATCGTTGGCGAACTGCTCGACCTCGATGCCGACACGGGTGGCTACAACCTGCAGATAGCCTTCTCCACCGGCCATGCTGCCGGCGCAGCCATCTAACATAGAATGAAGCACTTGTGCTGCAGATAGCAGCGAGGGATCTACTGCTCGGCGGAGATGACGGCATCCTCCCACTCCTGCATCTTTTTGTCGAGCTGGTCCTTCAACGACTGGTATTCCTTGTAGAAGTCGGGGCTTTGGGCCTCGCCGGTGGCGAGAATGGCATCTTTAGCAGCGATATCAGCCTCGAGGGCTTCGATTTCCTGTTCTTTCTGCTTCACGACGTTTTGCAACTTGCGCCGCTCACGCTCGCGCTCTTTGCTTTGCTCGTAGGCCTGCTTGGAGGCCGACATTTCTTTCGCCTTGCCAGAAAAAGAGGACTGCTGGAGGGATGGAGCGGCAGCGACGCTGCTGTTTGCATTCTCCAGAAACTCCATGATGTCGCACTTGTATTCGTGCACGGCGCCGTCGCGGAACTCGTACAGTTCGTCGGTCAGGCCGCTGAGGAAGTCGCGGTCGTGGCTCACCACAATCAGCGTGCCGGTGTACTGCAGGAGGGCATTCTTCAATATGTCCTTCGAGTTCATGTCCAAGTGGTTAGTGGGCTCGTCAAGCACCAGAAGGTTGCTCGGCGTCAAGAGCAACTTGGCCAGCGCCAGGCGGGCCTTCTCGCCGCCGCTGAGCACTTTCACCTTCTTGTCGATATCGTCGTCGGAGAAAAGGAAACTGCCCAGGATGTTGCGTATCTTCGGGCGGATGTCGCCCTGGGCGATGTCGTCAATGGTCTCGAACACCGTCTTGTCGAGATTGAGCATAGCAGCCTGGTTCTGTGCATAGTAGCCAACCACAACGCCAGCACCGAGGCGGAACTGTCCGGTATAGTCGTTGATGTCGCCCACGATGATCTTGGCCATTGTCGACTTGCCCTCGCCATTGCGGCCCACAAAGGCAATCTTGCGCCCCGAAGTGATCAGCAGGTCGACCCCGTCGAAAACCTGATTCTCGCCGTAGGCTTTGCCCAAATGCTGAGCCTCGACCACAATCTTGCCGCTGTGGGGAGCCGGAGGAAACTGGAAATGAATGCTTTCCGTCGACACTTCGTCGATCGTGACACGATCCATGCGCTCCAACATCTTGATGCGGCTCTGCACCTGCTTCGACTTGGTGGCCTTGTAGCGGAAACGCTCGATAAAAGCCTCAATCTGAGCCACCTGCCGCTGCTGGTTGGTCAGTTGTGCCATCTGGCTGGCACGGCGTTCCTGCATCTGCACCACATACTCCGAATAGGGACACTTGTAGTCGTAGATACGGCCAGCCGTGATCTCGATGGTGCGGCGGGTGATGTTGTCGAGGAAAGTGCGGTCGTGGCTCACCAGCACCACCGCTCCGGGATAGGACGAGAGGTAACCTTCGAGCCACTGGATCGAGACGATGTCGAGATGGTTGGTAGGCTCGTCCAGCAGAAGGAAATCGGGACTGCGTAGAAGCAGCTTGGCCAGCTCGACACGCATCTGCCAGCCGCCGCTGAACACAGCCACCGGACGGTCAAAGTCGTCGTGCCTAAACCCCAGTCCCAGCAGCACCTTCTCGGCCGCCTCGCGACGGTGGCCTCCACCCAGCATGGCAATGTGCTCGGTGACATCGCTGTGGCGCTGCAGGAGTCGGGAATAGTCGTCCGACTCATAGTCGGTGCGTTCGGCGATCTCGGCCGTCAGCCGCTCCAGCTGGCGTTCCATCTCATCCAGCTGGCTGAAAGCCGTCAGCGTCTCTTCAATCACTGAGCCCACAGCGTCGGGCACCATCTCCTGCGGCAGGTAGCCCACCGTCTGGCCCGCAGCCATCACAATGGTGCCGCTCTCGGGCTCCTGCCATCCACACAAGATCTTCAACAGCGTCGACTTGCCGGCGCCGTTCATGCCCACCAGGCCAATACGGTCGTGGTCGCCGATGTTGAAGGTGACATTCTCGAAAAGGTTGGTCCCCGTGAACTGGACCGAAAGGTTGTTAATGCTGATCATGCCAAAAAGAAAGGGCAGCAGAAAAGCATCCGCTGCCCTTATGTCCATCTGATTAATGTACGATATTACTGCAGGTTGAAGTTGACGGGCAGGTTGTACTGCACACGCACAGCCTTGCCGCGCTGCTTGCCGGGAGTCCACTTGGGCATCGACTTGACAACGCGCACAGCCTCGGCGCCGCAACCGCCTCCGATGTCACGGAGCACCTTCACTCCCGACACCGAACCGTCCTTCTCGACCACGAAGGTGACATAGACGCGGCCGGTGATGTTGTTCTCGCGGGCCAGCTGCGGATACTTGATATTCTGGGCGAGGAACTTGTACATAGCCTCGATGCCTCCCGGGAATTCGGGATCGTTCTCCACGACCTGGAAGATCACCTGCTCATCCTCTTCCTCTTCCTGCTCGACGACAACCGGGGTGATTTCAATATTCTGAGTATTGTCGGTCACCTCAGCGTTCACAATACCGATTTCGTTGGTCGACTCGGCATCATCCTCGATGATGTTGAGCTCGGTGGTCACTTCGGGAGCCTCGGGAGGAGGAGGCGGGGGCAGCTCTTCCTGCTGCGTCTGGATCACGAGGTCTTCGATTTCATCAATTGCCGTGCGCTGGGTCACCTCGACCTGTTCCTGATCGTAAGATTTCACATTGAAAGCGACCAAAGCGGCGACCAAGACTACCACCAAACCAATCTCCAAATAGAGTCCCCGACGATTTTCGAGGTCTGCCTTAGGATTTTTCTTCAGTTCCATATATTTGTCTTTTAGTAGTTTATCCGAATCTCAAGACTTTTTTGAAGCCTTTTTTCACACCGCTAAAATACAAAAAAAAACTAACTTACCAACAAAAAAATGTGAAAAAAGCAACTTTTTTGCACAATTTTCGACGGTTGTGCTCCGGCCGGCCAGGCTACACTACCCGCCCTACAACGCCCTCGTCAGCAGTGCCCCATGCCGACAAAAAACGCCCGTCCCCCACCCCATCGCATATCCGCATCCGAAAAACAGCCTCAACAGACTATGTTTCAAACACATAAACAGCGTATCATCACCTTACCATCACCCTACCAACTCCTACCCAACTCCTACCGCGGTAGGAGATGATATGGAGGGGGTATGGAGCGGATAGGGAGAAGCAGGGCGCCAAAAAGCTGTCGGCGGGGAAGGCCGGGCATACTAAAACAGGCGATTTCGCGTTATCAGTAGGATAAACATTACTCGTATGCGCATAGATTTGAAACAGATTGGACGCAACCTGGGGCAATATTTACGGCTGGGATCCGACAAGGAGGACGAGCTGGAGGTGATTGAGCAGGTGAGCAACAGCATTTCGTTCCGCGGGGCGAACCTGTGGATTCTGATTTTTGCCATCCTGATTGCCTCGCTGGGCCTGAACATCAACTCGACGGCGGTGATTATCGGCGCCATGCTCATTTCGCCGCTGATGGGCCCGATCATCGGCATGGGGCTGTCGATCGGCATCAGCGATTTCAACCTGATGAAGCGGTCGCTGAAGAATTTCTGCGTGGCGACGCTGATTTCGGTGGTGACGGCGACGCTGTATTTCCTGCTTTCGCCGCTGAACGAGGCTCGTTCGGAGTTGCTGGCGCGCACGTCGCCCACACTCTATGATGTGCTGATAGCGTTCTGCGGCGGCGCGGCCGGAGTGCTGGCGCTCACCACCAAGAGCAAGGGGCAGGTGATTCCGGGCGTGGCCATAGCCACGGCGCTGATGCCGCCGCTGTGCACTGCCGGATACGGGCTGGCAACAGCGCATTGGACGTACTTTTTCGGAGCCTTCTATCTGTTTTTCATCAATTCGGTGTTCATCGCGCTGAGCACTTTCCTGGGCGTGAAACTGCTGGGTTTCCATGCCATCCAGACCACGAGTCCGGAACAGGCGAAAAAGGGCCGGCGGATCATCTATATGGTGGTGATAATCACGCTGATACCGGCGGCCATCATGACTGCCAACATCATCAGCCGCAATGTGTTCGACCGCAACGTGAGCCAGTTCGTCAACCACGAGCTGTCGCAACGGGGAACGCAGATACTGTCGACCCACGTGGAGCACGACACGGTGAGCGTGGTGGCGGTGGGGCGCACCATCAGCGAATCCGAGGTGGCCGACGCGCGCAGCCGGATGGAATACTACGGGCTGAAAGGCTACGAGCTCAGCGTGATTCAGGGGACCAACACATCCAATCTGGAAGCCATCACGGCACAGCTGAACACACAGGCCAGCCACGCGAATGCCGAAAGCCGCCGGTTGGCGCTGAAAGTGAGCGAGCTGGAGGATCTGCTGGAGCAGTATACGCGCTACGACACGCTGTCGGCCCGGATCAATGCCGAAGTGCTGCCACTGTTCCCGAAAGTGGCCTCGGTGGCGGTGGGCCGGATGGACGGCACGGTGACGGCCATCGTGACACAGCACAACGGGCAAACTCTCGACGCAGCCGAACGGCGCAAGATAACAGAATGGTTACGCACGCGCACACAAGAAGAGGATGCCGACATCGTGATACGGTAGACATTCGATTGAATGACAACATCTAAGGCGCCATATCGGGCGGATTTAATAATTTTTGCAATAAAAAAAAGTTTGTGCGTACTAAAAAATTAGTAATTTTGCAGCCCGATTGAATCACTAAACCTAATTGATAAACGACATGAAGAAATTTGCATTAATCTGCCTGTTTGCCTCAATGGCATTTGGCATTGCCAACGCGCAAGACGTTGAGAAAAAAGACGTTCCCGCCAACGGAGCCAAGATCCGGTTCACCGAGATGGAGCATCAGTACGGCACCATCATGAAGGGTGGCAACGGCGATTGCGAGTTTGAGTTCTGGAACGACGGCAATGAGCCCCTGATTTTGCAGAACGTGAAAGCTTCGTGCGGATGCACTACCCCGAGCTACACCCAGAAGCCCGTCATGCCCGGCCAGAGCGGCACGATCAAAGTGCACTACAACACCAACAACGTGGGTGGCTTCTCGAAGACCATCACCGTCACCAGCAACGCTGTTGACAACCCGCGCACCGTGCTTCGCATCAAGGGCAACGTGAAAGCCGATGCCTCTGCCCAACCCGCACCGCAGCCCGCACCGCAGCAGCCCAAACCGCAGCAGCCCAAGGCTGCCACTGCCCCTGTGGCCGCTCCCACCGCCGCTCCCAAAAGCGCCAACGGTCCCCAACCCATGAAATAAACCTCACCCAACAAGCATTGCAACATGCCCAAAATTTCAGACAAAGGTCTAAACCTTCCGCAGTCGGCCATCCGTAAACTGGTGCCGTTTGCCGATGCCGCCAAAGAACGTGGCGTGCATGTCTACCACCTGAACATCGGCCAGCCCGACATCGAGACCCCCAGCGGAGCCCTGAAGGCTTTGGCCGAGAAAGCCAACGAGATGGCCGAGCACCACGGAGTGCTGGAGTACAGCCATTCGGCCGGCATACAGACCTACCGCCGCGCCTTGTGCAACTACTACCACCGCAACGGCATCGACGTGACCCCCAACCAGGTGATCGTCACCACCGGCGGCAGCGAGGCGCTGCAGATGGCTTTCACGGTGTGTCTCAACCCGGGCGACGAAATCATCATCCCGGAGCCTTACTACACGAACTACAACACCTTCGCCAAGCTGAGCGATGCCAAGATCGTCACCATTCCGAGCGACATCAAGACCGGCTTTGCACTGCCGCCGATCGAGGACTTCGAGAAGGCCATCACGCCGCGCACCAAGGCCATCATGATCTGCAACCCCAACAATCCGACGGGCTACCTCTACACGCACGAGGAGCTGTTGAAAGTGGCCGGATTGGTGAAGAAATACGACCTGTATCTGTTTGCTGACGAGGTGTACCGCGAGTTCTGCTACGACGGCCACAAGCATTTCAGCGTCATGCAGCTTGAAGGGCTGGAGCGCAACACCATCCTGTTCGACTCTGTGTCGAAGCGCTACAGCGCATGTGGAGCACGCGTGGGATGCATGGTGACCCGCAACAGCGAAGTCTACGCCATCGCGATGCGCCTGGCCCAGGCCCGCCTGTCGCCCCCGTCGTTCGGCCAGATCTTCGCCGAGGCCGCTGTCGACACTCCGCAGGAGTATTTCGACAAAGTGCAGGCCGAATATGTGGCCCGCCGCAACGTGGTGGTCGAAGGCGTAAACAAGATCCCCGGATGCTTCTGCCCGATGCCCAAGGGTGCATTCTACACGGTGATCGACCTTCCCATCGACGACAGCGACAAGTTCTGCCAGTGGCTGCTGACCGATTTCAGCTACAACGGCGCCACCGTCATGCTGGCCCCCGCCACCGGATTCTACGAGGATCCCGAACGCGGTCGCCATCAGGCCCGCATCACCTACTGCATCTGCATCGACGACCTGAAGAAGGCCATGAAATGCCTGGAAGAGGCCTTGAAGGTGTATCCCGGACGAATCCATTAAGACACGATGGTCTGGTGCTGAAAAGACTAGCGTCAAATGACCCGGGAAGAACAACGGCAAAAAGTGATATGCTCCTGCATCCAACAGCAGGAGCATATTGCTGATATAGCCAAGCAGGAGATGGACTCGGCGCAGCAGCAAAGCAACGACTACGGCGCCAATGTGGACCGATACGACTCGTACCGCACCAAGATGATGCGCAGCCGCGACATGTATGCCCGGCAGTACAGCAACGCCCTGGCCGGAATACGTTGCCTGCAGGACCTGCTCAAGCAGCCGCCCTTCAACACCGTGGAACACGGCGCCTGTGTGGTCACCGACCGACAGAACTTCCTGCTCAGCATCGGTGCCGGCAAATTCATGGTGGGCAATCAGGTGTGGTTCGCCATCAGCGCACAGACACCCATCTATCTCGCGCTCAAAGGGAAAAAGGAGGGAGACTCCTTCGTGATCAACGGCCAGTTGCAGACCCTAAAGTCAGTGTTCTGACAGAAAAACACTTAGAATAAAGCCCCGGTCATACCAAACAGACCGGGGCTTTTTCTATATCAGACAATAGTTGACGGCATGCGCTATGGCCTCCGAGGTTTTCCGCACACCGAGTTTCTTGAATATCTGCCGCCGATAGTATTTGATTGTGCTGGGCGACCTGAACATCAGTGCAGCAATCTGCTCAATGGAGAGTCCCTGAGCCGTCAGGTGCAACATACGGACCTCTCCGGGCGACAGCCGATAGGGTATGACGTGAACCCAAGCCTTCTGCGTCGGGTCGAAGCGGTAGAAGTGGTCGGTGCCCACGATGCCGCCATGGATGACGAAAGAACCGTAGACCGACGGCGAAACCATCCCCAGCAGCAGGCGCGGCCGTTTGTCGTCACCGACGCGTATCATCGACAACTTGTGCGTCACCATCACCTGGCGGCCCCCATTATTGATATGGAAACTGACATAGAGCACAACCTGATCGCGTAACTGTTCGGGGATTCCATAATAAAAATCCTTCAACGAAGCGACCATCGCCCTGACAATCGGAGCCTCTTCGTCACGAATGACATTGGTGTAGAACGGGAATCCGTGCTCTTCTATCGCTTGGTTGGAGAGGCCACATAACACAAGCGGATTGTCGGTTGCGCAAACGGTCTTACGGCGCTTCATGTCAACAATATAGACCCCCTGATAATCCATTTTGGAAACGATCTGCGCCATCTGGATATAGGGCACTATTTCGTCGGGTATGTGCTCGTCGTATATGATCATATTCGTGTGCTTGTCAAGATAAATTCAATATGCAAAGATACGGAAATAAATCCATTCCGCGCCAGAAAAAACGTGGCCGCGTGCGTTTTTTACACTTTTGGCCAACAGAAAGTGCCGGGGTCAGAAACGCTTCAATTGCACGATGCCCATATCGGCCTCGGTTGCTCCAGTTGCCGCAAAGCGCATAGGCTCGCAAGGCAGCAACATATTCCCCTTTGACCAACCCAGAAGCGGTATCTGCTGGTACTCACGGTCTCGGCAGGGAAGCTCAGGCACGGATGAGAAAAGCGAAGTCCTGTTGAACTTCTGTCGAGAACAACCGGGTGCCGACACCTCAAAATGGACGCACACATCGTTGCTCACCAGACGGAAACAGCCAGCGCTGTCGGTGTAGGTGTTCACGCCCACACTCCAGTCGTCGTTCCATCCGCGCACTACAGCGCCTTCAATCGGCTGACCGTCCGTGTCAAAAACCTTTCCTGTGACAGCCAGATTACTGTAGGCCAGCATATTGCCATAATTCGCCGGAGGCAACCTGTCCGCATCCAGCGCCACTCCAAGACACATCCCCGGTAGTTTTTTTGGCAAAGCGGCAGCGGCCTTGCGGACACCTTGGGCATCGCGCAGGCCTGTGTATTGGGCCTCGAAGTTGACACCTTCGGGGCAGTCCTGGAACTCCCACCAGCCGTAGCCTGCGGCTCCGTTTATCTTGGCATAGCGGTAGGTCTCCCACATGAAGGCCACCTGGTCGCGGTAGGGCACACTGTCACCGTCGGCGGGCAGACCCGTCTCTCCCACCATCCACGGCTTGCCGCAGTAGTGGCTGTACCACCACATCTCGGCCTGCACGCGCAGGGGGTGGTAGGTGTGCATCTCGATGAAATCGACCGGCAGCATCGAGGGGTCCCACTCGAAGACCTCTATGGGCTCTGCGGTGGCTACGGTGAAGAGCTGGTGGGGGGCGTAGGAGCGTACCAGCTGGCGCCACTGGCGCACGATGGCGACAGCCTCTTCCTTGTCACGTCTGGGTTCAGGGTCGAAGTAGAGAGGCTCGTTCATCATGTCATAGGCCCAGAGCGCAGGCAGGTCGGCCAGCCGCTTCATGAGGCCGATGGTGTATGCTCTCCAATAGTCGTCGAGGGGAGGCTTGATGAGCAGCATCACCCGTAGTCCGGCGCTGTCGGCCTGCTGCACCATGCGGCGGGTGGCGAGGTACATGGCTGCTGTGTCGCCCCCTTCATCCATCACATCGAGACAAACCCTCACGGCGTTGAAGCCCCACGAGGCTATGGTGTCGAAGTGCTCCCGTATCCCGCCGCCAGTGTACCACGGGGCGGGAACCACTTCGCCGTTGCGAATGAAGGCCTTGTAGTTCAGCATCAGCGGGAACCAGGGCTCCCCGTCAAGGACAAAATGGCCGCCACGCAGCGCTACATATGGGTTGGGGGTGGGGAGAGGGATATTGTCTATATATTGTACGACGCCTACCTGGGAGGCTACATGCTGTGATGCGGGACGTATGAGAAGGTTGCGGAAACTGACGGGGGAGGGTCGCATCTCGCGGTTACGTATTTTTATCTGTATCCGGCTGCAGTCGTCGGGCAGGGTGCAGGACAGGCGAATAAGGCCTTCGTTGGCGTCGACATTTATGATGTCAATCAATTTGTTGACCGACCGGCGGAAGATTTCGGTGCAGGCACCTCCAGCATTGTAGGCGTTCACTGTCAGGGAGCTGCGACTGTATTGGTCGTCCATGATGTGGGACATCCATAAACTGATCTCCACCTCTCGCTCGGATGGAACAGAGCCATCGTAAATAGTGGTATGTTTGTGAATGTCGGCATCGACGGGCAGCGAGGATTGTATGATGGCATCGACTGAATCTAGGGTGGCCTGTTCGTACATGAAGGCCAATTGTTGTGCAGTTTCGTCAGCTACCTTGTTGAAGGCATCCAGTTGTAAGGACATGAGTCGGATACCGTTCCACTCCATTACAGGTGTGGCATGGTGCAGAAGCATCTTTTCGGTAGGGGTAAGCAATGTGCTGTCAGAACTTACTGCCAATAGCAAGGGACGTTCGTCGGGTAGGTTGTCGGGATATGACGGCGGAGTCCACAGGGGGCGACTGAGTGCGATGCAATCCCAAGCCTGGGTAATTATCGAACGCGAACTTTCGTTGCACACAAGAGGAAGTCCGGTTTTCATGGAAAGCAGGGCACTGCGACGGAACATGTCGTCTTTTGAAGGCAGGTAGATAAACTCGCTTCCGACGTTGAACAACGGCAGTGTGAGAATGGCTTGATAGTTGCCATGGTCAAGTTGCTTCAGGCATCGGTTCGATGGCAGGCGGTTGTCATAGTCAGTCCATTCTTCCCAACGATTGATATACAACGCTTTGTTGCGCCAGTTGTATGCCACAGCCTCGGCCGAGAAGAGCAGGAGTATGGTTGTCAATACGGCTGTACGCCATCCGCGAGGAGACTTGCGCCACCAGTGGTAAAGACCATACACGGCTACGATGTTAATGACATAATAGAATAGCCACACCAGCCTGCCTTGTGCTCTGAGTTGCGCCAATGGTCCGATGTAGCTTACCATATTGTGGGGCAACCAGTTGAAAGGTACGCCACAGGCAAAGATCATCAGCGCAGTGGCTAGCAAGAGAAAAAGGTTCAATTCGCGGCTGGGGGTGGGGCGAAGCATCGCCGGGTAGCGACGGCGAAAGAAATTGGCAAAGAAACGGTATAGGATTATGGCAGAGACGATCACGGACAAGAGTCCAATATAGCTGCGAGCCTCCCATTGCACGCTGGAGAACAAATGGCTGTCTTCCCAGAAATAGAGGCGCCCGTAGGGGAATATCAGACCGGGCAGACGTCCGGTATAATGGTGAAAACCAGACGGTACGGAAGTGCGGTCTCCTGGCTGGAGCCCAACGTGTGTCAATATGAAAAAGAGGAGGAATGGGATGACGACTTGCAATAAGAAAGATAGCGTTAGACGGCAGAAACTCCACCCAAGAGGTTTACGGCGCAACAGTAGATAGAGGTGCTCTCCGCCCGAAATGACGACGAAGAATATCAGATAGTAAGGATGGCAGAGAGAAAACAGCAGACAGCAGATTCCAATGGCAGCCGACCATCCCCACGCTCCGCTACGGAGGTGTCGCAGGGTAAGATAAAGAAGCAGGGGGATAGCGCAGTAATAGCTCAATGTTATATGACCACCCATGCGCTGTAGCTGTGGCGACATGAGCGTGATAAGCAGTGCGCCTGCAACGGCATACCATGGAGGTAACTTCAACTCGTACAATAGCAAATATAGTATTATTGCACAGAGGACTATCGACAGCAGGATGAGCAGGTTCATCAGCGGCAGCACGGCTCGTTCGGGATGAGCAACTCTGCATTTCCGCAAAAGCTGCAGCGGCATGGCCACAAGTGGTTGCATGCCGGAGAAGGTATGGTATTCGCCGTAGGGATAGTTCATCGCCCGGCACTGCGTTGCCTCATCGTCATAGGCCACATGGAAGGAGGTCGTATAGACGTCCTTGATGAAGTCTTCGCTGGTGGTCGAAAAAAAGGTTGTGGGCCAGGTGCGGAACAGATCAAAACCCCAGAAAAGGCCTATCAGCAACAATATGCCGATGGTTGTGGCTGCCAGTCCTCCAAGTTTATGCCTGTTCTGAGCCATCTGTGGTGTGGTCAATAAGATAGAGAGGCCTGTTTTTTACCTCGTCGAGGATGATGCCCAGATAGTAGCCTATCACACCCACCACGAGGAGCGCCACATAGCCTTCGGCGGGAACGGGAAGGCTGTTGTCGTCGACACACATGGGGGGCTTATGGGTGCAGGCAGCCAGCAGCAGAAGGGAGAGGAGCCATCCGTTTCTCATTCGTAGTATAGTTTATGGGGAATCATGTCGCTGACGACAATCTCCCAGGGGTTGATTCCTTCGTCGTCGAGGGTGCAGTGGGTAATGGCCTCTCGCCTGGGTGCATTGACAGTGGTCAGGTGGGTGCCCGAAGCGGAGGTGTACACGACGGTATAGCTCTTCTCGGGTGAGAGGTAGAACAGGTCGGCATGCGACGTCCGGGCCTCTTCGGGATTGTCGGGCAGTCCATCCACTTGGGCAAGGATAACAAGCAGTTCGCCGGATTTCTTCGACTCGATGGCGTTGATGAAATAGACGGGGGCCTCGGGGGTGTCGGCGGCGAATGCTTTCAGCATCTCGTATTTGTCGGTGCATCGCAGTTTGTTCTTGCACCGCAGGTTGATCAGGTCTTCAATGTCTTCGGTATCGTTGGCAATGGCAAAGGCCATCTGCGAAAAGCGATGCAGAGCGTCGGTGTAGACAATGGCGTCCTCGGGCAGCGCGTCGAAGTAGCCGCTCCGGCCCATGTGGTTGAGGATGTCGACGCGGTTCTTGTTGCAGGCTTGCGCTCGGGCCATGTGTTCGTTGGTGTAGCCGTTGAGGAGGGTGAAATAGCATAAGATGATGCACCATAGTATCCGGAGGGCGTTCCGCCATCCTGTGCGTCTAATCCCTTTGAGTGATGCCGTCACCGCTGCCATCAGCACCAGCGCTACGCCGAAGTAGGAATACAGCGAGGTGACGTAGCCTTTCATCCATGATGCCCAGTCGGCGTTGTATTTCGCCGACAGGGCTATCAGCGTGTGCGCAAACAGGGCGATGGCTGTGCCCACCACGACGGTCTTCACCACCTGTCTCCAGGTAAGGGTCGAGGGCTTCTTGGTCAGCCACCACAGCAGTCCCGCCGCCAGCAGCGCACAGATCCATGTGGTGGGCGAGGCGTGCCCCATGATGCTCAGCGGCGAATTGGAATGCCCTTCGGGCAGGAGGGAGTAGTCGGCAATAAGTCCTTTCTTGTGGAAGAAGATCTGCCCCGGGAGCGCAATGGTGGCACATTTGTACATCACCCGCCAGAAGTTCGACAGGCTGAATGTGGCGGCGTTGAACGAGGTGCCATCGTAGAACGAGATTCCACTGTGCTGCAGATAGAGTCTGTATCCCATGTATATGGCGACATAGATGACCGCGGCAATCAATAGCGGCAAGGTCTCATGGTAGGTGGCGCGGTTGCGCAGCATCGGCGCGAATCCTTCGCGTCGCCAATGGCGGATAAGAACATAAAGACCCAGCATCATCGCAAAGATGAGGTAGGTCTCGTAGAAGAGGAAACTGATGAATATCAACAGCCCTCCCACCCAGGGGCGCCATAGGCGTCGCTCCCCTTCGGGGCGCTGGTAGTAGGTCACATACATCAGACAGCCCAGCAGGAAGATAATCAGGCTGAAGGTGAAGTAGAAGGGATAGCTCGCAACGGCGATGAAGTAGTTCGGGGGTGCGGCAACGGTGTTGATGAGCAGGAGCAGCAGCGTGATCAATGCAGCCTTGTGCGAGTGGAGCACCCGGCCGACGAGGTAGACAAACAGCAGGTAGGCCCCGTAGAGTGTCCCGTATTGTATCACTTTCGCCGCCAGGAAGTTGTCCGGCAGGTAGGGCACATAGTAGAAGTATTTCGTGATCAAGAAGTAGAAGCGTCCGGTGATGGCGTAGTAGTAGTGGTCCATCGCCCAGTAGTCCCACGACTGCTGGGCGGTGACATAATACTGGAAGTCGTCGGAGGTGTTGAATCCGATGTCGAACAGCGGTATCGCCATCAGCACCGCCACCGCCAGCAGGGCCATATAGGGGAGCAACGTCTTCAATGCCGGAAGCTTCATGGGTTCTTCTCTTTGGTGTAGTCGATGAGGTAGAGGGGTCTCCCTTTCGCTTCGTCGAGCACTATTCCCACATAGTAGCCCGTAATGCCCACCACGAGGAGCACCACGGCGGCGAAGGCGCTGAGGAAGATGATGAGCGTGGTGTAGCCTCCCACAGGACGGTCTACAATCCACATGACGATGGAGTAGACGATGAGCGCCACGCTGAGCAGGCCGAACAGCAGCCCGCTGTAGATGCCCAGTTTCAACGGTGCCTTTGTGAATGCTGCGATGGAGGTGAAAGCCAGCCGCGTAAGACTGGAGAGGCTGTAGTGGCTCTTGCCTGCAGCACGGCGCGGTGCCTGATAGGACAAGGTAGCCGAGCGGAATCCCACCGTCTGTATCAATCCGCGCAGAAAGCGTGTACGTTCGCGGTAGTCGTTTCGCAGCACGTCAGCCACACGTTGCGAGACAAGGAAGAAGTCTGAGGCGTTGGGCTGCAAATGGGTGTCGGAGAGACGGTTGATGATTCGGTAGAAGAGCCGCGAGGTGATGTGATTGAGCCAACCTCCGTCGGCACGCTCTTCACGAACCATGGTCACGATGTCGTTCCCTTCAGCGTGGCATTTCAACATCTCGCCCAGCATTGCGGGCGGATTCTGGCAGTCGGCGTCCATGCAGACGATGGCGTCGCCTGTGGCATGGTCGATGCCGGCAATCATAGCCGCCTCGTGTCCGAAGTTGCGCGTAAAATGGAGAACACGCATGCACTCCCATTCCGCAGCGATGTTGTCGAGCAGCTCGCGGCTACCGTCCACCGACCCGTCATCCACCATCAGCACCTCGGACTCACAGTCAAGGCCAGCAAGTGCTGCCTTCAGCTCTGCTACGAACTGCGGCAGCACTTGCGCCTCGTTGTATACCGAAACTACAATCGATAGTTTCATGGTTTAGTAACCGAAGATCTCGTCCAACGTGAGCTTCTTCACCTTGCCGAACTTCGAGAGGGCGTTGAAGTCTATCTCGCTCTCCTTGCCGAGGATGAGATAGGCTTTCTTCTGGCCCTTGATATGCTTCTGTTGGAAGTTCACCAGACTCTGCATCGTCATCGCAGGATAGGCCTCGAAGTTCGAGCGCGTCAGCGGCTCTTTCCAGCCCATGCGCTCGCAGTTCAGGTAGCTCATGATGATTCCGCGCTTAGTGGTGCGGGCCGTGCGGGCCGATGCCATCAGGGCCTCCTGCGCCAGCTTGAAGTTGGCTTCCGCCTGCGGCATGTCGTTGAACAGCTCTTCGTAGGCATTCAGTGCGTCGAACAGCTTGTCGTTCTGCGTGATCACCTGTGCCTGGTTCATGAACCAGCCGTCCTTGCGGCCCGTGTTGGTGTAGTAGCTGCTCGCGCTGTAGGCCAGGCTCCTCTTCTCGCGCATCTCCTGGAAGACGATGGCATTCATCGAACCGCCGAAGTACTCGTTGAACAGGTTCACCTCGGGCACAAGCTTCGTATTGTACTTGTCGCCACGGAAATATTCGGTCACATACGTGTTCTTGGCATCATAGTCCACAAACAGCACCTGGTTCTGCGTCGTGGCCTGAGGATGGTACACCTGGTTGACGGGAGCCTTCTTGAAGCTCTTGGGCGTGCGGTGGATATCGTCCACAATGCCGCGCACCACTCCCAGCGACAGCGGTCCGTAGTAGAGCACACGGTGCTTGTAGCTGAACAGGTTGTTCAGCGCCTCCACCAGATCCGTGGCCTTGTAGCTGCGCAGCTGCGCATCGGTCAGCGTCTCGCCCTTCACAAACTGCTCGCCATACACACCATAGTTGTTCAGCGCGCGGAATGCGGCACGCTGGTTGGTCTTGTTGTCGGCACGGCTCTTGATCAGGCGCTCCACCAGCGCGTTCAGCGCCTCCTGGTCGGGCTTGGCAAAAGCCATGATCTCCTCCACCAGACGCATCGCCGGCTCCATGTTCTCGCTCAAGCCGCTGATGCTGACGGTGATGTTCTCGGCACCCACATTCACGCTGTACGAGCATGCCAGCTTGTAGAATTCTTCCTTGATCTGCTCGGCCGTATAGTGCGTCGTGCGCAGATACTCGAGCAGGTCGGCCGCCAGGTCGATACTCTTGTCGGCAAGTCTGCCGAACTCGAAGCGGTAGTCCAGATTGAACGTCCCGTTCTCCTTGTTCTGCACATACAGGATGTCCAGACCGCTGTTGGTGCGGCCCTTCTGAAGGTCCTTCTTGAAATCCACAAACACAGGCTCTATGGGCTTCACCACGCTCTCCTTGATGCTGCGCAGGAACGCGCTCTCGTCATCGCGGCTCACCTCGATCGGCGTGATGGCCGGCTTGGTCACCTTCGTCACCGGATCCGGCGTGCCCTGGCGCTTGTACACCACCACATAGTTGTTCTTCTTGAAAATGCGGTTGGCAAAATTCACCACATCCTGCTTCGTGATCTTGCCCAGCTCGTCGATCTCGTTGCACACATCGCCCCAGTTGCGGTGCTCCACAAAGGCATACGCCATCTGGCTGGCACGGCTGTTGTTGCTCTCGGCGCGCTTCATGATCGACAGCTTCATCTGGTTGATCGAAGCCTCCAGCAGCCAGTCCTCAAACTGGCCCTGCTTCACCAGCTCCACCTGCTGCAGCAGCAGGTCGCGCAGCTGCTCCAGCGTCTGGCCCTGCGCCGGACGGCCGCCCAGCATGAAAGCCGCATAGTCGTTCAGCGTATACGTGCCCGCATAGGCACCCAGGCACAGCTGCTGCTGGTTCAGGTTGAGGTCGATCAATCCGCAGCTGCCATTATTCATTATATTCTCCAGCGCCGTAGCCAGCAATGCATCGCGGCTGCCGTTGCCCTCTTCAATGCGGAAAGCGATGGTGATATTCTCCGGATCCAGGCCGTTCACCGTACGCACAATCGGCGTCGTGATGGGATCCTCGGCCACCTTTGTGAACACCGGCACCTCGCCTGGCTTCCAGCAGCCCATATACTTGTCGATGATGCGGATCACCTCGTCCGGATCAAAATCGCCGGCCATCGCCACACACATGTTGTTCGGCACATAATAGGCAGCGTGATACTCGCGGATGTTGCGCATCGATGGATTCTTCAGATGCTCAATCGTGCCGATGGTGGTCTGCGTGCCATAAGGATGGTGCGGAAACAGCGCCGCCATCATCGTCTCGTTCACACGGCGGTTGTCCTGCGCCATGCCGATATTCTTCTCCTCATACACAGCCTCAAGCTCCGTGTGGAACAGGCGCAGCACAAGGTTCGGGAAACGGTCGCCCTGCACTTTAGCCCAATTCTCCACCTGGTTCGACGGGATGTTCTCCACATACATCGTATAGTCGTTGCTCGTGAAAGCATTCGTGCCCGTCGACCCGATGGCCGTCATCGACTTGTCATACTCGTTCGCAATCGCAATCTTCGAAGCCTCATAGCTCAAACTGTCGATCGCATGATAGATCGACGCACGCATCCCAGGATCGTCAAAAAGGCGGTAAGCCTCATACAAATCCTCGATCTTCTGCAGATACACACGCTCGGCCTCATAATCCTTCGTGCCCAGCTGGTGGCTGCCCTTGAACAGCATGTGCTCCAGATAATGGGCCAGACCCGTCGTCTCGGCAGGATCGTTTTTCGAACCCGCGCGCACAGCCACATATGTCTGAATGCGAGGAGCATCCTTATAGACGCTCAGAAACACTTTCAACCCATTGTCAAGCGTATACTCGCGCACATTCAACGGGTCGTTAGGATAAGTTTTGTACTGGTACTTCTGCCCCATCGCGTTGCCGCCGAAAAGCACAGCACCCACGAAACAAAACATCAAAACCGCCTTTTTCATCATAAAAAACTGTATTTTAGGTTATTATTAATCATCATACATCATTTCTTCATCTGCAAATATACAAAAAAAATCAAAACCGCCCACCCCGCCCCAAACAAATCCCCCCGCGTCCCATCCCCCTACCACCCCTTACCACCTCCCTACCATCTCCCTATCAACTCCTACCCAACTCCTACCATAGTAGGAGTTGGTAACTGGTTGTCAGGTAGTTAGCAGGCACTTACGTCGATGTTGCCTCAGAGAGGCCCTGCACGCCCTCACAACCATCATACTATCAGTCACTTGCAACCGTCCTTCACAACATATCCCTTGCAGAAAGAATCCACCCCTGAACGCCATCGCCACCCCCTGATGCACCCGCCTGCCGGACACCCCCTCTTCCCCCTCCCTCCGCATCACGCCACGGGGAGCGATTTTTCCGGCAGATTTTTTATTAAATAATATTTTTTCTGCATTTCTGACTTTTTTTTGTATCTTTGCAGCCAATAAACCGTTTTGAAAAAACAACATATTAATCTTATAACATTAAAATTATGGCATTTAAAGGACAAATCATTATCGATACCGAGCGCTGTAAAGGCTGCGGAGTCTGCGTACCCGTATGTCCAATGAAGTGCATCGAGTTGTCGAAAGAAGTGAACGGTAAGGGCTACAATTTCACCCATACCGTCAACGACAGTTGCATCGGCTGCGCAAGCTGCGCGATGGTGTGCCCCGACGGGGTGATTTCCGTTTACAAAATCAAATGTTAAACAAGAGAAAGGATCAATACACATGGCAAGAGAACTGAAATTGATGAAGGGCAACGAAGCTATTGCCCGCGCAATGATTGCCAGCGGAACCGACGGATACTTTGGCTATCCCATCACCCCGCAGAGCGAAGTTATGGAAACCCTTATGGCCGAGAAGCCCTGGGAGACAACCGGCATGGTCGTGCTGCAGGCCGAGAGCGAGGTCGCCTCGATCAACATGGTCTACGGCGGCGCCGCCACCGGCAAGAAAGTGGCCACCTCGAGCTCCAGCCCCGGAATCTCTCTGATGCAGGAAGGCCTCACCTATCTGGCCGGTGCTGAAATCCCCTGCCTCATCGTCAACGTGATGCGCGGCGGCCCCGGTCTGGGCACCATCCAGCCCTCGCAGAGCGACTACTTCCAGAGCACCAAGGGCGGCGGACACGGCGACTACCAGCTCTACACCCTCGCCCCCGCCAGCGTGCAGGAGATGTACGACTTCGTCTTCGACGCTTGGGACATCGCCTTCAAATATCGCAACCCTGTGCTCATCCTCTCCGACGGCGCCATCGGACAGTGCATGGAGAAACTCTACACCCGCGACTATATCCCCCGCTGGACGGAGGAAGAGCGCCGCGCCAACGCCCCTTGGGGCACCTGGGGCAAACCCGCCAACCGCGCCCACAACATCATCACCTCGCTCGAACTTGACTCGGCCCGTCAGGAGGTCTTCAACCAGAAGCTCCAGGCCAAGTACGACGTGATGAAAGAAAAGGAAGTCCGCTACGAGGCCCTCAATTGCGACGATGCCGACTACATCTTCGTGGCCTACGGCTCCAGCAGCCGCATCGCCATGAAAGCCATGCAGATGGCTCGCGAAAAAGGCATCAAGGTCGGTCTGTTCCGCCTCATCACCCTGTTCCCCTTCCCGACGAAACAGCTTGCCGAAATCGCCAACCGCGTGAAAGGCATCCTCTGCGTCGAAATGAGTGCCGGCCAGATGATCGAAGACGTCCGCTTGGCCACCAAATGCGGTGTCAAGACCGAACACTTCGGCCGTTTTGGCGGTATCATCCCCACTCCCGGCGAAGTCCTGGAAGCTCTTGAGAACAAGATTATCAAATAAAAAAGAATTACAGCAATGAATAAAGATATGGAAGCTCGCAGACAAGAGCTGCTTAATCAGGGATACGAAGAGGTCTACACCAAGACCAAAGTATTGACCGATGCCGTGATGCACTATTGCCCCGGCTGCGGACACGGAACCACCCACCGCATCATCGCCGAAGTGATCGACGAAATGGGCATCCAGGACAAAGTCGTCGGCGTTTCCCCCGTCGGATGCTCCGTGTTGGCATACAATTATTTTGATGTCGACTTCCAGGAGGCTGCCCACGGCCGCGCTCCCGCACTGGCCACCGCCATCAAGCGCCTCAACCCCGACACCTTCGTCTTCACCTATCAGGGCGACGGCGACCTCGCCGCTATCGGCACCGCCGAGACCATCCATGCCGCCAACCGTGGCGAGAACATCACCATGATCTTCGTCAACAATGGTATCTACGGCATGACCGGCGGCCAGATGGCCCCCACCACCCTCGTCGGCATGAAGAGCGCCACCACCCCCTATGGCCGCCGCGTCGACCTCAACGGTTTCCCCCTCCGCATGACGGAACTCCTCTCCACCCTGCCCGGCACCTACTACGTGACCCGCCAGAGCGTGCAGAACCCCGCCGCCGTGCGCAAGGCCAAAGCCGCCATCCGCAAAGCCTTCGAGAACCAGAAGCTGAAGAAAGGCCTCTCCTTCGTCGAGATCCTCTCCAACTGCAACTCCGGCTGGAAAATGACCCCCGTGGCCGCCAACAAGTGGATGGAAGACAACATGATGCCCAACTACCCCATCGGCGACATCAAAGTCGACGGCAAGATCTGTGAAGGCATCGACGCCAACCGCCTCGTGCTCGATCACCCGCTGACCGTTATGCAATAAAAAAGAATCAAACAATCAAACATCAAAAGAAAATGACTGAAGAAATCATCATAGCCGGATTTGGTGGACAGGGTGTCCTCTCGATGGGTAAGATTCTTGCCTACTCCGGTGTCATGCAGGACAAAGAGGTCAGCTGGATGCCCAGCTACGGCCCCGAGATGCGCGGCGGCACCGCCAACGTCTCCGTCATCATCAGCGACGAGCGCATCAGCTCGCCCATCATCAACCAGTTCGACACGGCCATCATCCTCAACCAGCAGTCGCTCGACAAATTCGAGCACTCGGTGAAGCCCGGCGGACTGCTCATCTACGACCCCAACGGCATCACCCACGAGCCCACCCGCAAGGACATCAACATCTACAAAATCGCCGCCACGGCCAAGGCCCAGGAGCTCGGCATCAGCAAGGTGTTCAACATGGTGGTCCTCGGTGGCTTCCTCAAACTGAAACCCATCGTCGACAAGCAGTACATCCACGAAGGCCTCGAGCACTCCCTGCCCCAGCGCCACTGGAACCTCATTCCCCAGAACGAGGAAGCTATCGAAATCGGCAAGGGCCTCATCGAAGCCGTCCACACGCTGTAATCCCATCGCCGCGGACTTCCCGGAGCCCGCACATCTTGGCGCTTACCGCTTTACCAAAGAAGGCGCCCCAATGCATTGGGGCGCCTTCTTCTCTGCTCATACCAGCCTGATTCAAAGGAAGTTTGCACGATTATTTTGCCGGTCTGGATATTTTTCATATCTTTGCAGATTGAATTTATAATATTGAATTTATAATCATAAACATTATATATTATGTGCGGAATTGTCGGATATATAGGTGAACAAAACGCCTACCCCATCCTCATAAAAGGACTGCACCGGCTGGAATACCGTGGCTACGACTCGGCCGGCGTATCAATGATTAACAGCAACGGAGAGCTGTCGGTACTGAAAGCCACCGGCAAAGTGTCGGCCCTCGAAGAAAAATGCGTCACCGCTGACACCAGCGGCACAATCGGCATCGCCCACACACGCTGGGCCACCCACGGCGAACCCAACACCGTGAACGCACACCCACACATGAGCCAGAGCGGCAATCTGGCAATGGTCCACAACGGCATCATCGAAAACTACAAGACCCTCCGCTCCGAACTGGAACGCAACGGCATGACCTTCTGCAGCGAAACCGACACCGAGGTGCTCGTCCAGCTGATCGAATTCATCCAGATCAAACAGCAGTGCGACCTCTTCACCGCCGTACAGCGCGCCCTGAAAAACGTGGTGGGAGCCTACGCCATCGCCATCCTCGACAAGAACCGCCCCGACCAGCTGGTATGCGCCCGCAAGGGTTCCCCTCTGGTCATCGGCGTCGGCAACAACGCCAACGGCCACAAAGAGTTCTACCTCGGCAGCGATGCCACTCCCATCATCGAATACACCAACCAGGTGATTTACCTCAAAGACGAGGAAATAGCCGTCATGGA
>CAKZZD010000023.1 GCA_937886715.1 uncultured Bacteroidales bacterium
GGTGGAAAAGACAAGCAGGAGGACGAAAAGGCCGGAGGTCTTATAGTAGAACAGGAGGCTGGCCGCGAAGAGGTATCCGTTGCGGCAGATGCGTTTCCACGGACTGAATTTTTTCCCCGAGGCGATAAGCGCAAAGATGGCATATACCACCAGGAAGAACACCCAAAAATGGATTTGGGTGAAGAGCAGCGGGTGAGAACTGTCAAATGTAAGGAGACTAATAAGATATGTACTGATATCGCTCACTCGGGGGAGGGTAGAGTTGGTTGTTTATTGCTTGAAAAAGTGCGTTGGAGAAAAGGTCGCCGATGAGGCGGTAGCCTGCGACGGTGAAGTGCACGCGGTCGGTTTTGGCAAGATTGGCTTTGCGCCATTTTTCCATCGATTCGAGGCCTCCCATGACTTGGAACTGGTCCCATACGGCGCCGCCTGTTTCTTTGGCGAGGCGATAGAACACCTCCCGGGCCAGAGGACCATTGGAGTTCACCACGTATTTTTTCTTTGTCTTCTTAAAGAAACTGTCGTTGTTCGTGATGAAAATGAAGGCACAATCGGGGTTGACAACTCTGATGGAATCGATGAGCCTTTCATAATCGAGCCGGAATTTCACGGTGTCGAAGTCGGATGAAGCGGCATCGTTGATGCCGATTCCAAACACAACGAGATCGGGCCTGACCAGACGCATGTCACGGACAAAGTTTTCGCATCGCAGGTAGTCGTTCAGCGCAGCTCCGTTGACCCCGATGGAGTGGTAGGTGATGCCAGGCTTGGCGTTGGAGAGGAGGATGCCGTTGAGGGTGAACTGTTTTTCCGGCGAACAGCGCAGCACAACGACAAAGGAATCGACGGCCTGTGTCAGGTTGAATATGTAACGGTCGGTTTTGGCGTCGATATAGGAAGGGTAGATGTTTCGCTGTGAGGTTCTTATGAGCGGAATCACGCCTTGGTCGGAGTGGCCGAGGATGATGATGCGCGAGGTGGCATAGTTCACTCCCGAATCGGCCAGCACCACTTGCATTTCGGTCAAGGTGTCGGTCGCCGTGACGGCAATGCCGCACACGCCCAGCGGGTACTGGTGATCTTTGTAGATGTTGCGTGTCAGAATCGTGCGTTGGGGACAGTGGATGCGGTAGTCGGCAGGATTGTTGCAGTTGGCGGCGGCCGAATAAGGGAATATCATTCCCCGGTTTGCCACCAGGGTAGGGAATGCGTTAAGGATGTTTCTTCGGATTGTGTTCGGCAATGTGCCGGCCTGCACATGCGAGCTGCCGATATGGACGATGTTGATGTTCCCTTTTTCCAGCCTGGTCACACGGCGAAGTTTGCCGAAGAATGATTTCAATGCCGGTGATGCGGTGTCGTAATGCAGATAGTTGGAGTCGTAGTTGATGAAAGGATACCTGGGCAAGTCGACAGGCCGTAGTTGCGCGTTGGCAATCAGGCTGAGGGATGCTATGGCTAGGAAGAGTAGGATTCTTTTCATACGTTCTCGGTCTCCTTTTTGCGTTTCAGAAGGTACAGGCGGTAGCTGTTGTCGAGGGCCCGGGCAAGCCTGTCGCCCATCACGTTGGCTCCATGCTGGGTGAAGTGTATGTAGTCTTTTCCGGCAAGGCCTTGATTGACCCATTCCGGCATGGTGTTTTCGCCTCCCATGGCGTGGTAGATGCTCCAATAGGCTGCCCCGTGTCGGATGGCCACTGCTGTCAGGCTGTCGATCAGTTCGGGTATCACTGGATAGGTTTGATATTTTCCTTTGCTCCGGGTGCTCATGTCCGACGGCCCTATGAATAGGATCCGTGCCTGGGGGCAACATTGGTGTATGTAGTCGATTTGTTCCCCTATCGATTTGCAGTAGCTGTCCAGCTTCTTGCCCGATTCCATGTAGGGGACGGTATTTCCGCCAAACTGCATGATAATCATTCCGATATCCATCTTTCGGTAGGTTGTTCGGAGCAGCTCTTCATCCACCAGAGTGAATTGCTTGCCCGAGCAGCCCCGCATCGGTATGTTGTCGACGGCCACTCCGGATCCGTCATCGGCCAGGATGCCATAGATATCCGCGCGGCCGCTGACGTGCATCTGGAAATGGGTGATGGACGAGTCATAGCGCCAAGTCATGATGCCCGTTCCGTCGAGGCTCCAAGTTTGCATGTTGATGCTGTTGCTGTCGGTAGGGGCGGGAGTGACATGGGCCTTGATGCCGTTCCCGATGTTGTTGAAAAGAAGGCGGATACGGGAGAATTTTTTCACCCTTTCGTCAACGAAACTGACGGTCGAGGCTTTGACATCGGCAGTGGCTGAACCATACAGGCGGAAACTCTGCATCATGGGGCCGTAGTTTCCTTTGCTGTGCACCACGGTGCTGTCGCCGAACGACGACAGGTGGGTCAGTTTCCCTCGCGTGCTTTGTCTGACGGCATAGGTCGGTATCAGGGTGCGGAAGGGAATCAGGCCCGGACCGCCTCCGCCAAAGGTTTTCTGCATATATGACCTGAGTTGTGACGACATATGGTCCATCTCGATCTGCGAGTCGCCGTAGTGCAGTATTCTCACCACGCGGTCTTGCCCTTTGGCTCGGTCGGCGGCTTCCCAAAAAACATTCAGGTAGTTCTCTTCCGGAAGAACGATTCTGAGTTCGCTGCTGTCCACAAGGTACTGGTAGTAAGCTATCGAATCGTTGAGCTGCAACAGCTCCTCCGAGGGGAGCTCTTCCTCAATTTCTATTGAAGCAGCCTGCTTTTGCGGGGCGATGATCGACTCTATCGTCGGCAGGTGCCAGACATGCCCTCCTATCCCAATGCCTGAGGAGGGGAACACCATACACAATATGGCCAGAGAAACTATAGCAAACGTCAGGAACAGCAGGATGCTGCGTGGTTTCATTTCTTTTCGAGTTTGTCTATGCGTTTGGCCAACTGTTCGATGTTTCGTACAAGAACTTCCACTTTCCTGCGTTTTGAGGCCTCCATGGCCGGACTGCCGAAGATCGACACGTCCGATGGCACCGAATGGGTCACTCCACTCTGGGCTCCTATGGTGACATGGTCGCCAACAACGATGTGTCCGACAATTCCGGCCTGCCCTGCGATGATGCAGTTGGACCCCACTTTACAGCTGCCGGCAATGCCCACTTGCGAGGCCATCGCGGTGTTGTTCCCTATCACGACGTTATGCGCCACCTGGCATAGGTTGTCCACCTTAACCCCTTGATGCAGAATGGTCGACCCCATCGTGGCGCGGTCGATACAGGTGTTGGCGCCAACCTCCACATTGTCCTCCAGCACCACGTTCCCGATCTGGTCAATCTTGTTCCATCCGCCATCACCTGTCGGGGCAAACCCGAAGCCGTCGGCTCCGATAACAGCCCCGGAATGCAGGATGCAGTTTTTGCCAATCTCAACGCCTTCGTATATCTTCACGCCTGAATACAGCGTCGTGCCGTCGCCGATTGTGCAGTTGTCGCCAACATATACATGCGGATATATCTTCACATTGTCGCCGATCTTGCAATGGCGTCCCACCACGGCATAAGGTCCAAGGTAGCATTTCTTTCCTATGTGCGACCCGCGTCCCACGCTGCTGCGCCATGAACGTCCTTTGGGCGGCTTGTTCCGGTTGTTGAAGAAGTGAAGCAGTATCGCCACTGCCATATAGGGATTCTCCACTCGAATCAGTGTCGACGGTATCTCATGTTCGGGCTGAAAGGTCTTGTTGACAATCACTATCGAAGCATGTCGCTCGTATATATAGTGGGTGTATTTCGGATTTCCGAGAAAGGTGATCCCTCCCTCTTCCCCTTCCTCTATCTTGCAGGGTTTCCAAACTTTCACATTGCCGTCACCTTCGACCGTCCCTTTTACGATTTTGGCTAATTCGTTGGCTGTGTATTGCATGTGTGGGTGTTCTTTTTCAATCACTTAGACCCCGATCTGCCGGGGCATTTTTTCTCTCTATTCTTCAACCTCCACCGTTCCGCGTTGGCGTAATATGCGCAGGTTCTGCATCTGTTGGTCGCTCACGAAGCCATCTCCGTAGGTCACTCGCTGGCCATTTACAGCCCTTACGGAATGGTTGCTGTAAATGCGGTCCTCGTTCGAGTTCCAGATGATGTCCTCAAGATATATCGTGTCGCCATTCTGGTAGTCGATCACCACGACGCTGTCTTGCGCCTTCATGATGTTCCTCTCGTCGAGCGATATGGCATAGTTCGCCCGTAGCGTGGTCCGTAGCTGTTGCTGGTTGTCGAAGAATTGCAGTTCTACTCCTTTCGGGTATACCGTCTTCGCCTCTGGGGTCTGGTATTGCTGAATCAATGGCGCCTCAAGTGTCATCTGGAGTACGCCTCTCTCGCTCCGGCGCACTTCTGCGCCCTTGAGCTCCTGGCTGGGCAGGTTGCGGTTGTTGAACATGCTGATGGTCTCCATGTCGTTCGTGCAGCCCGTGCACAGCAGCATAAAGCAACACCAAAGAGGCACCGCCAGGGTGCCTCTTGTTTGTTTGAATCTTTTGTTCCTGAGGCTGTCCAAGATCTTTGGCTATCTCGTTCTCACCGTAGTGGTCACTCCGATCCATCCGGGAATCGTGAAGCTGTGGCCATTCTCCAACCCTGCCATGAAGGCATCGGCGCGTTTCGGGAAACGGGCGGCA
This sequence comes from uncultured Bacteroidales bacterium, assembly GCA_937886715.1. Lineage (GTDB taxonomy): Bacteria > Bacteroidota > Bacteroidia > Bacteroidales > P3 > Colimorpha. The sequence continues at coordinate 4,648 of CAKZZD010000023.1, forward strand.
TACGAACTGATCATTCTGTTGCAGGCCTCGACGTTCTCCTCCGAAGGATCCACACTCTTCGAACGGTTCAGCATATCCACGGCTGCCCAATACACGCTGTGGCCTCCCACGTTGTCCTCACTTGCCGAAGAAGCGCTTGAGGCGTAGAGCGAGGCAATCATGCGGTAGGGCTCGCCTTTGGTCACATCTGCATCTGCTGCGTTGTTGTAGGCTGCGCGCGCTGCGCTGTAGCTCTTGGCTCCCGTGTATGCGTGACCCAGGAACAGGTAGGCTTTGTATTTGTCTTTGGCCGACACGCCTTTCACTGCATCGTTCAGATATTCAATGGCCTTCGCGTATTGCTTCTTCGACAGGCACATCTGGCCCATGTTCAAAGCGGTGGCGGGACTCGGCTCTAGCCGGTAAAGGTTCTCGGTAGCCGAGAAGAAGAGTTCTTGATCGGTGCAGCGCTTGCGGGTCATGATGCCCGTGATCTTCTTCAGCAGATCCACATTCTCAGGATCAGCCTCGAATTTCTTGCCGTAAATCTCCACAAGCTGCTCGCAGCTGGCATACGGCGAGAAGGCCGCTTCAACGCCTGCTATGTAGCCGCGGATGGTGGCGGCCTTCACACTGTCGCTGGCGTTTTTCTGCAACTCGTCGTCAAGCATGTCGCTCGCTATGTCGTAGTTGTCAACCACCAGCGTGGGCTCCGCAAAGCCGGCGCGGACATAGTTGATCGTCGCCTCCATATATTTCACCAGATATCCGGCCTCAAGGTCATCGCCCATCTTCACGGCGTCGGAGTATAGTTTGTAGTACTCCTCAAGGCCGTCCTGGCCCTTCAGGCTTTCAAGCTCCATAGCCTTGGTGGCGGTATATTTCGCGGCATCGCCATAGTTGGCAATGCGCGTGTCGTACATGCGCATCAGCTCGGCAATCAGCGAATCTTTCTCTTCCGGCGTCTTGGCCTTGGCTATCATCGCCTTCAGGATGTTGGCTCCGTTGATATAAAGGTTCTTGCTCTGCCGCGGGCAGTTCTTCACAATGGTCTGCCAGTACGGGTAGGCCTCTTCAAGGTAGCGCACATCTTTCGAGGCTTTGTACTGTTTCACATCCTCCTGGTACAGCGATACCGATTCCAATGTCGCCTGCATCACTTCGTCGTCGCAGCCCCAATCGCGCGTCTGGGCCATCGTGGTGAACGTTACTGCTGACAGGCAGATTCCCATTGCTAAAATTCTGATTGTTTTCATTTCTATCTGTGTTTGTCTTGTTGCGGTTATTTTTTAGTTTAGTACTTCTCCGTTATTCTTTATTGCGCGCTCCTCCGATCAGTCAAACTTGCGTTTGAAGAACCACCGTTCGCAGCTGCTCACCGAGATGCCCACCGTCAGGCTGTTCCGCTGCAATATGTCGCGCGTGCCCAACTGGCTGTACCCCAGGCTGATCGTCAGCAGTGAGCGTCCTTTCCTCATCGGAAGCGTGACGCCCAATCCGGCACCCCATTCGTTGATCTGCCGTTGCGTGTCATCTATCGTCAGATACATCGTTCCCAACTCGCGGTGAACGCCGAGGCTCCAGCTGATGCGCCCCAGATAGCGGGGGGCATCCATGTCCCCGCGGCGCTCAAAACCAAGGGCATAACGGCTGTATGGGCCATACTGCAGCGCCGTCTCGCCGAAAATCGGGTGGTCGCTATTCTCAATATATTTCAGCCCCGACCATCCGGCAAAAGTGGCATCGGCGGCAACCATCCAGCGCCCGTTGTGCTCCAGGCTCACCCCCACGCCGATCGTATGGTCCAGAAGCAGGTCACTCTGGTATTCCGCATCCTCTCCCCGTGCAGGGAAAATGGTGTCCACTAGCGTCTCGTCGCTGGGATGATACGTGTATTTCAGCGCCAAGTCTTTCACATGCATCTGACGCGCCGGTTTATAGTTCACGCCAATCCCGAGCGTATAGTGCTCCCCGAGGGGCTCAAAGTATTGCGCTCCCAGGTCAAACAGCACGTTGCTCAACGACGTCTTTTTGTATCGGCGCACATTGATATAATAGGTCGAATCGTTACCCTGGAACGAATACGAAATGGCCCTTTGCACATTGCCAACCAGATAGTTGACATTGAATCCCCCCTGCAGGCGACGGCCCTCGCGGCCGTTCCCGATCAGGTTGAAGGCACTGCCCAGAAACACCTGGTTCACTCCGCCGGTTCCGTCATACACCGTCTTCACCACATTGCTGTCCATATAGCTCCCCTGCGCCACCGACTCATAGTCGGCCGACGAGTACGGAAGCAGTCCTCCGGCCAGCTTCCACCACCGCGTAATGGGCATCGCCACAGTCAGATAGGCGATGTTTCCGTCCGCATCCCACAGGTGGTCGTTGTCGTGGCGCAACGTGCCCATCTGGATCCCCAGGCCCATGTCAAACACAAAACTCTCGCTCTCTATCCCGGCATACGAGGCAGGGTTGAACGGGTTGACGAAATTGTTCCCCGTCAGCGTGTACGCCGTGCCTCCCATCCGCGTCACTATCGGATTGTTGTACGGCTGGTCGCTCAATCCTATGCCAAACTGCGATAGCGGCACATTGAACCCATTCTGCGCTTCTGCGCACACCACGGCACACACCATGGCCATTATCGTGAGTGTCTGTCTAATCTTCATGATATCTCATTATTTCGTTCAGCCCGATCATGGTCAGCCATTCCACATGCTCCCACGACGTGGCTCCTGCATTCGCCAGCGTCGCGGCATCCCCTCCGGTGAGCAGCACATGCAGCTCCCCCGCCTTCTCTTTGTACAGGGTCACATATCCTGCAAGCGCCAGCATCGTCGCTCCTAGCGTCCCCGACACTATGCTCTCCTCGGTGCTTCGGCCTAGAATCGTCACTTTCGTGCTTTCCGTAATATCTATTAACGGCAATTTCTCCGTAAAATTATGCAGCGCCTGCAAATTCATCCGCAGCCCGGGCATGATCGCCCCGCCATGATACGTCCCGCCGCCGTCGACAAAGTCCACCGTGATGCACGTCCCGGCGTCAATCACCAGGCTCGCACTTCCGGGATGCAGCGCCCACGCGCCGCACACGTTCGCTATGCGGTCCGCCCCCAAGGTCTTGGGGGTCTTGTAGTTCAGCGCTATGGGCAGCGGCGTGTCGCTGTCCAGTATGTCTATCGCCAAACCTCCAGCGTAGTGTCCACTCACACATGCCAGCGCCCGGCTCGCCGCCGACAGCTGCTCCGTCGGTGTGCCATAGCCGTGCCCCGTCATCTCCGATCCCTCGAATGTGGCCCACTTCGTGGCGGTATTCCCTATGTCAAGCGCCAGGTTCATCTCATTTTCCGTTATACATATTCATCGCACGGTCAGCACCTTGCGTGCAAAAACACCTCACCATCTCCGCCGCATCCTTGATCCGCGGATCCAACGTCGCCATCTCCTCCTCCGTAAACTTCCCAAGCACATAGTCTATCTGATGGCCGCGGCCAAAATGGTTCCCCACACCGATACGCAGGCGGCAATAGTTCTGCGTCCCTAGCGCCGCCTCAATGTCCGCCAGACCGTTGTGCCCGCCATTCGACCCCTGCTTCTTCATCCTCAGCGTCCCCACCTCAAGGGCTATGTCGTCCACCACCACCAGCACATTCTCCAGCGGTATCTTCTCCGCCTGCATCCAGTAGCGCACCGCCTTGCCGCTCAGGTTCATATATGTCGTAGGCTTGATCAGCGTCACCTGTCGCCCCTTCACCTTGATCTCCGCACGGTATGCATGCCGCTCCAGGCTCCATTTCGCCTCAGCCGCGCTGGCCAGCTCGTCCACAACCATAAAGCCCGCATTGTGGCGCGTCCCTTCATATTCGCTGCCCACATTTCCCAGTCCCACTATCAGATATTTCGCCACGTTGTCAGTGTTTTTATTATTGTCATTCCTGTGTTTCTTCCTTGATACACAGAACGATATGAACCATTCTTTAAGTGTCATCATTCAATCTTGGAACTGCAAAGGTACAAAAAAAACTTCACCCGCCATATTTATATTTACAGAAACAATATAATCCTACTCCATAATCCTACTCCATAATCCTACTCCTTCCCACCGCTCTCCCCACCCCATCCTCCTGCCCCCCCTCCCAAGCTTGCCATTCCTCCAGCCCCCAATCCTCCCCATCATTCCCCTTCCCCTTGCCCCATAACGATCGGCCATCATCCTCACTTATCATCCTCATTCCCACCCCTTTGCATCCGTTCTCCTCCGCTCTTCTCCACCTCCCTCTCTGCACATTTTTTCGCATTGCCCAACCATTTGATTCCCAGCATATTCCCCCGACCCCCTCCAACCCCCCTCCAACCCCTCCCCAACCTCTCCTGCCTGTCCTCCTTGTCATGGACTTGATTTGCTGCTTGTTACCGCCCTCATGCCCCCTTCTTGCCTTCTTCCTCCCCACCTCCTTCCCTCCTCCTTCTTACCTCTTACATCTTACTTCTGCCCTCTTCAATTCTTCCCCCCTTTTTTCCAATCTCCCCCTCCCATGTTCAGGAAAATGTGTATATTTGCATTGTTAAATTATCTATTCATTTATGCCTAAAGATATAGTTTGTAGCGGGATACGTCCCACGGGCAACTTGCACCTCGGCAACTACTGCGGTGCCCTGAAAAATTTTGTGAAAATGCAGGACGAGTACGACTGCTATTTTTTCATTGCCGACTATCATTCCCTGACCACTCACCCCACTCCCGACAATCTCTACCAGAATGCACGCCAGATCCTTATCCAGTACCTGGCTGCCGGCCTGGATCCCGAGCGCGCCACTATCTATTTCCAGAGCGACCTTCCCGAGACCATCGAGCTCTATCTCTTCTTCAATATGAATGCCTACCTTGGCGAGCTCGAGCGCGTCACCTCTTTCAAGGACAAGGTCCGTCAGAACCCCAATAATGTCAATGCCGGACTTCTGACCTATCCCACCCTGATGGCTGCCGACATCCTTATCCATAAGGCCACCAAGGTCCCCGTCGGAAAGGATCAGGAGCAGCATCTCGAAATGACGCGCACCTTCGCACAGCGCTTCAACAATATGTACGGTGCTGAGGTCTTTCCTCTGCCCCAGGCTTTCAATTTCGGCACCGACTTGGTCAAAATCCCTGCCCTCAACGGCACAGGCAAGATGGGCAAGTCCGAAGGCGAGGCTAGCACCATCTTCCTCACCGACGAGCCCTCTGTGATCCGCAAGAAAATCATGAAGGCCAAAAGCGACAGTGGCCCCACCATGATGAATCAGCCCAAGCCCGAGGAAATTGAGAATCTCTTCGCCCTGATGCGCGTGGTCTCCTCAAAGGACACAGTCGACTATTTTGACGATCTCTACAACCGCTGCCAGATCCGCTATGGCGATATGAAAAAACAATTGGCCGAAGACATGGTCGTTTTCATCGAGCCGTTGCGTCAGCGCATATTGGAGATCGGCTCCGACGATCTCGCCCTGCGACGCATCATCGACCTTGGTAAAGAAAAGGCTCGTGTCAGTGCTGCCGCCACCATCCACGAGGTGCGTCATGTGATCGGCTATCGCAACTGACACCCTTGACATAATCGTACAAAAAAAAGCCGCCCGATAGGGTGGCTCTTTTTTGTTCTTCTTTGAGAATAACTTATTCGGCAACAACCTCTTCGACGGCGTTCTCGACGGTAGCGACAGTGCTGTCGGCAACCTCTTCGACGGTCTCCTCGACGACGTTCTCGATAGCAACGGTGTCGACGGTTTCCTCAGTGGCCTGATTGTTGTTGCAAGCTGCGAAGCCGAACATACCGGCAACAGCCATAACAAAGAATACTTTTTTCATCATCTTTAATTTTTAAAAATTTATTGTTTGTATTACTTTTTCCTTTGTAATTCGGGTTGCAAAAGTACTACATATTTTCTAAAGTGTTAAAAAATGAATTCATAACAATTCCTAAAAAAATCATAACTCACTGATTTACAAAAATTCCAACAAAGGAGTCTTTCGACATATTTCCCTTGTTGGAATTGTTTTTTTTATTCTACAGATAGTCGTGGAAGGCTCTTTTATGGCAGCGGAACCAGTCCGTTGAACCCCATAAAGGCCATTGCCAATATGCCGGCAGTCACCAGTGCAATAGGCACTCCTTTCATCCCTTTGGGCACCCCTGTGAGGTCTAGCTGTTCGCGGATTCCGGCGAAAATCACAAGGGCGAGGGCGAAGCCCACAGCAATGCTGGCCGAATACACCACGCTCTCAAGGAAATTCATATTCTTCTGGATCACCAGTATGGCCACACCCAGTACGGCGCAGTTGGTGGTGATCAGCGGAAGAAACACGCCAAGCGCCTGATAGAGCGACGGCGCAATCTTTTTCAGCACTATCTCCACCATCTGCACCAATCCTGCAATCACCAGGATATATGCAATCGTCTGGAGGTATTCAAGATGCAGCGGCACCAGCACATACTGCATGATCAGATAGGTCACCATGGTGGCCAGCAGCATCACAAACAGCACGGCACCGCCCATACCTAGCGAGCTCTTCACGTCCTTGCTCACGCCCAAGAACGGGCAAATGCCAAGGAACTGTGCCAGCACCACATTGTTTACGAAAATGGCCCCTATGATCAGGGCGGGTATTGTGATTCCCATATTCGTTTTGTCTTTATCGTTCGGACTGCAAAATTACAACCTTTTTTTGTATTGGCAAAATTATTTTTGCTCCGGCGGCTATTCCACCCAGCCGAGCACGTCGCCTTTCTTCACCATTTTCCCTTGTTGTGCGCATGTGTCCACCACTTTGCCGCCCTTTGTGGCAACCACGGGCATGATGGCGTATGAGGCCTCGATGTGGGCTATGGCGGTGCCTTCTTTCACGTCCGTTCCCGGTGCGGGAGGCGTCGACTGGTCGTTGAAATTCATCTCCCAGAGCAGCCGGCCTGTAGCCGACGCAACAATGGGTGTGGCGTTGGGGTGTTTCTGGCTGATGTAGTTGAGCGCTGCACCCTCGCCGCCTTCCGTCGCCGCCTTGGGCGCATTCTTTTCGGCTCGCAATTGTGCCACCTCTTTGTTGAAACGCTCTTTGGCCACACCGCTCTTGTAGTCGCGGTATTGGCGGTCGTGCATGGCCAGCTCGAACAGCTCCTCGTCGTCTTCTCCGCGGTCCCAGCCGTTCTCTTCCATCTCTTTGATGTATTCAGGCAGCGCGTCGGGATAGGCATCCTGAGGCACTCCTTCATAGAACTCCATCCCCTGTTTCTTGGCAAGCTCCACAATCTCCGGAGCCAGCGGCCCGGGCAGTTTGCCCGCGCGGCCCAAGATCATGCTCCAGCTGTCTTTGTCTATCTGGCTGAATCTCGGCTTCCCCTGGGCCATGGCCAGCAGGTTCATCACGGCGATATTCTTGGTGTATTGGCTGAAGGGCGTGACCAGCGGAGGATAGCCCAGCATGGGCCAAATGTGCTCCACCTCCTGGAACAGCTGCACCGTCAACTCCTCAAAGCTCACCTCCGGCTTGCCGCTCTTCTTGAGGGCCATGTTGATGGCGCCATGCACTCCGCGCAGGTCCGACATCATCGACCCCATCATGCCGCCGGGCAGTCCGCAGCCCACAAGCAGCGACGAACTGATGCGGTTCGAAGGGTTGATATACAGGCCCAGAAAATCGTCCATGAACTCCTGCGTCAGCTTGCGCGCCTCCATATAGGCATCCATGTTGATGTCTTTCACCAGGAATCCGGCATCTTTCAGCATGGCCTGCACGCTGATCACGTCAGGATGCACCATACCCCACGACAGCGGCTCCATGGCACAGTCAATCACGTCGGCTCCTGCCTCCGCCACCATCAGCGTCGAGGCCATCGACAGGCCCGGACCGGTGTGTCCGTGATACTGCACCTTGATATGCGGATATTTCGTCTTGATCTCTTTCACCAGATGTCCCAGGGTGGCGGGGCGGCCCACGCCGGCCATGTCTTTCAGCGCTATCTCGTCGGCTCCGAATTCGACCAGCTTGTCCACAATGCCCATGTAGTATTCCACCGTGTGCACCGGCGAGTGGGTGATCGACAGCGCAGCCTGGCTGATCATGCCGGCCTCTTTGGCATATTTCACCGAAAGCTCCAGGTTCCGGGGATCATTCAGTCCGCAGAACGAGCGCATAATGTCCACGCCCTGGGCCTTTTTCACCTTGGCCATCAGCTGGCGCACATCTTTCGGCACCCCGTACATACGCAATCCGTTCAGGGCACGCTCCAGCATATGGGTCTGGATGCCTGCCTTGTTGAAGGGCTTGGTCCATGCGCGAACGGCCTTGTTGGGATTCTCCCCATACATCAGGTTCACCTGCTCAAAGGCTCCGCCATTGGTCTCGATGCGGTCAAAGCAGCCCATGTCGACTATCACGGGGGCTATCCGTTCCAATTGGTCCACACGCGGTTGATATTTGCCCGACGACTGCCACATGTCACGGTATACTAGACTGAATGTCACCTCTTTCTTCATGGTCAAATGCTTGATATTATATATATTATCGTTTGTTTTTCTTCTTGCGTGAGCTGCAAATATACAAAAAATTACGCAACCCGCACCCCTCTTTGCGAAAAATCTTTTTTCCCTCCGCTCCTTCCCCTCTCCAACGCTTCTCCCGCACCGAAATGTTAAATTTTTATCCTGGCGCAATATTTTCTCCAGCCTCGAGTTATTAATGGTGATTATTGTTCAACAAATAAAGGCGCGTATGATGCAGGAATATGATTTTCTAGGAGCAGACACATTTTCTGCCACTGCAAGCACAAGCATACAGCCGTCGGAGCAGGTGCTCCAAAACATCTTGAGTTTCGCCCGCAGCTACCAGTATGTCAACGCCGAGGGCTTGCAAATCAAGATTTTCCTCAACTGAATGTTGAGGGCCAACCAAACAAAAGAGAGAGAGGGTGTTCTGCCGTGAGGCACGGCACCCTCTCTCTTTTTGGTGACCCTGCTGCGATTCGAACGCAGGACCTACTGCTTAGAAGGCAGTTGCTCTATCCAGCTGAGCTACGGGGCCATCGGTTCTTTCACCGTCTTTTCATCATTTCATGCTTCTTTGATGTCGGGGCACCCAGATTCGAACTGGGGATCTCCTGCTCCCAAAGCAGGCGCGATAACCGGGCTTCGCTATGCCCCGCGGCATTGTCCCTTATCAAAAAAAAGACGCCCCTCTTGAGCGTCTTTTGGCGGAGAAGGGGGGATTCGAACCCCCGGTACCCTAATCGAGTACGACAGTTTAGCAAACTGTTGGTTTCAGCCACTCACCCACCTCTCCGTGTGTCTGTTTGACTAAAAAAACACCGCTTTTTCTATCTCTCAAAAGCGGTGCAAAAGTACAAACTTTTTTCCAACTGGCAAAATTTTTTTTATCCAGCACTGCATTTATATATCCCGATTCTCCTCTGTTGTTCTTGATTTATTGTTGTTTACGGTATTCTAAAATATTCATCTCCTCTAGTGTGTCAAGCAGCATTTTCAGCGCTGCATAGTAGCGTTCGTCATTGGCTTTGAGCACAGAAAGCACATTCAAGTACACCACCACCACAGTGGCACCGCTATGGTTGAAGATCGCACGGGCGATGTGGTTGCGCTCTTCCTCAAGGCCAAAGCACTTACTGCTGTGGGTGGTGAACGTGAAGTTGAATGTGAAGTCCTTACGGGCGGCGGAATGGACAGTCACCTCGGCAGAGGCGGTGCGGAGACGCTCGCAGAACGACTCGACCCACTGGCGGTCGCCGTCGGCCACGTGCGAACCCTCGAAACGGTAGCCCTCCGTGCCTGTCGGCATCCCCCACTGTACCTCGATGTCGGCCCGTCCGCTGGCTCCGCTCGCCAGTATCAGCACACGCTGTCCGCGCCTGATGCGCCCCAAGTCGGCCACGTAGTCACTGAGGGCTTCCGGAGCGTCATTGTCAGCGACTTCCATTCTCGCGAAACACTCGCCAGTGAGCTGGTTCACCTCAGTAGCGGCTCCGTATAAACGGCGCTCGCGGCTGATGATGTTGCAGTCGGGAAAGTTTTCGTCGAGGGTGGCCATTAAGTGCGAGAGGCCATATTCGGTAGCCCCAATGGGGTTGATCAGCACCAGTTTCCGGTTCTCGTCCCATCGGCGGTAGCCGTAGCTGGTGTTGCTTTTCAGGTGGCGTTCCACCACCGTCAGATCGTTCGCACGCAGGTTCTCGTCGCTCTTCATCGGCCGCAGCCGCATATCGTCCGACGACCGCACGGCCTCCAGTATCTCGTTGTCGGTGAGCATACAAATGGCGCGCAGATAGTCGACCGAGAGGTAGCGGGCCGGTGCCGAACGCGGATGCCCGTCGTCGCTCATCAGCAGGAGTTTCCTTTTGGAATGCTGCGACTCGAAGCGCTGGTAGAGCAGGGTGCGGCGTTCTGCCAGCTCCTCCTGCTTACGGGTCTCCTCAATAGTTTCGATGAATCCGGACCCTATCAGTCCGGCCGGCACGGCGAAGATGGCAATGCCCAGCACGCCCACCAGCACCGCTATCACACGGCCCCAGAAGGTGACGGGCGGCGTGTCGGCGAATCCACCGGGGTCGCCGATGTACTGCATAAAGGCCCACAGCACGCTGCGCCAGCCGTTGTCGTAGACCTCGGGCTGCGCCTGGTGTTCCACGAAGAACAGCAGGAACGAGAGGATCAGCGTCACGATACCGAGGAACTGCAGCGAGATCCACAGCTCGCGCCGCTTGGAGCGGAAGGCGTCGCCCAGCAGGCGGAACGACTTCATATAGCGGAACACCCTCAGCAACCGGAACACCCTCAGCACCTTCAGCGCCGAGTATGGCACGGGGAAGAGCAGGGCGAGGTAAAAACTGTAGGTCGAAACGATGTCAATCAATCCGTAGAACGACAGACAGTAGCGTACACGGCCCCAGAAGCCCTTGTACTTGGGGTCCAGCAGGTCGGCGCACCAGATGCGCAGTGTCACCTCGATGGTGAAGACCACCGTCGTGAAAATATCAATAGCTTTCAGCCACCCTCCGTAGCGCGTGCTGATGCTGTCGAAGGTGGAAAGGAACACCTCAACGGTACTGATGATGATCAGCCCGATGATGGCCCAGTCCACCTTGTTTTCCCACTGCCGCGTCTCCAACCGGTCATCGAAGACGCGGTTCAATTGCTTGCGAAACGATTGGATGACCATCTACTTTTTCTTTGCCCTTTCACGTTCGCGGGCGAGGCTTTCCTTGGCACTCTCGATCTGGCGCTTCAGGCTCTCGATGTGGCGGTCGTGGCTGGCGGCGTGCTCGATTTTCTGTTTGCGGTAGCTGGCCTTGCTACTGGTACTGGTGGCGTTCTTGATGTAGCCGGCATAGCGCTCGTTGTCGCGCTTCTTGGCCTCGCGCTCGTCGGCCACCTCCTTGCGGAGGTCAATAAGTTTCTTGCGGTAATATTCTACGCTCATAATTGTTAGGGGTTTAAAGTTATTATTTATGGATTAATCAAAGTTTACTGTTTCTGGGACACTGGAAGTGTACGCCTTCCAGATAGCCCTTTTGTGCAAAGAGTGTGCGGATGCGGTTCCAAGCCGCGATATTGCCCTTTATTGTGGCATCGGGGCAGAGCTTGAACGACTGTTGCAGGTTGTCGGTGATGCAGTCGGCATATATGTCGAGCATCTCGGCCTGTGTGAGTGTCGGCCGGGCACAGCCTAGTTCGTTGCCTTTCAGCAACTTGCAGGGTACGAAACTGTACATAGTCTCGTATGGTTTGCTGGGCGACGCGCCATAGTAGAGGCGCATCAGCGATCCGTCTTTCTTCCATCCGGGCTCGTTCATTCCGAGGCCGATGCCCACAATCTCCGCATAGCCTTTCAAACCGGGGTCGAAATCCATACCTCCAAGCTCGTCGCAATAGTCCCTGTAGTCGCCCACCACGAACACTGTGTCGACCGCAAACAGCCCGTTTACCCTCGATCCGAACAGCACCACGCTGCCCGGCAGCAAGTGTGCCAACTGCGTCGGTCCCGTCTTGCGCCTCTGCTGGCAGCAGCGGAAGAGAAACTGCTCGTGGAACACAAAGGGGTCTGTGTTTTGACGGTAGCGACCCTTGCCATCTTTAATTGTCTCTGTCAAGTCAAGTGCCGGACGGTGAATCACGTGTGGCGAGCATCCGTCCTCTTTGGGGTTGGCAATGCGTGTGATGCGCGATTGTGGTTCCCACTCTCCCCAGAAGGTCAACTCATCGTCCACCAGCCGGCCTTTGTCCACATACTGCCCCTGGGCACAGATGAACTTGCGACGATGGCTGCCGTGATTCCACGGTACGATGTCCGTCTTGTTCCCCCTCGCGGGCTGATTCTCTATTCCCGGATGGATAAACTGCACAAAGGCAAGCACATCGTTCATATGGTGTAATCTTTTTTGATTTGCATTAGCTTCTCCTCAAGAGTCTCTTTCTTGATGGAGAACGGGCCTGAAATGTTATTGAATCCCCAGATGACAACACATCCACTCTTCGTCTTTCCGACCCTCAGATAGTGGCTGCCTTTATCGGCATCGCCAAGGTAGGCCTTGAAAGCTATAGGGAACTGCTCTTTCACCACAGCGCTGTTGGCCGAAACCAGCACCACTTCAGGCTTCAATACTTTCATCAGGCCCTCATAGAGGCCATTCGACTGTTCGTCGATATACCGCTTCTGTTCTGGTGAAAGACCGCTCCATGTAGGGTCGGTGGCGATTGGAGTATAGATGTCGATATGGATAGCGCGGTTTGGCATCTGGGGCTTTGCATAATAGCTCGCCTCCAGCGGATTCAGCACTTTCTCGAAATGGTTGAACCACTTAGTGTAAGGCTTGGTCTCAAAGTATGCGTTCATCGCATTGGTGTAAGCCTCCACATCTTTGGAACTAAGGGTTGCCTTGTTGTGCAGCCCTGCCGCAAGGGGGAAGCGGTCCAGATCTTCGGGAAACTCCTTCAACGATGGATTCAGTCCCACGGTGACAATCTTCCTTTCTGATTTCTTGTAGGCTTCCATATCACCGAACCATAGTATGGGTATTGAACCACGCACCAGAAAAGCCTTCTTTTCAGGGCTTTCCATTAAGTCGCGATGGATATTCCAGCCTCTTTTGATAATGTCCTCAATCGTTTTCATAAGAGGAGTTGTTTATTTTGTCAGTTTAAATATTATATGTAATTTTGCAGTTGGTTTGCAAGATTGCATAAGAAGTATTGTATTATTTGCAAGAAATTTTTGTCCTTTCTTCGTGTTTTGTCAATATCATTGATTTTTTTTCTTATGTTACTGAAATTCAGTATAAAATAGTATTGTATGCATCTATATAGTACTTGTTTTGGTGATCATATTCACCAAATATTATTATTTTTGGTGAATATGATCACCAAAATCACGTATCTTTGCGCCGGATGTTAATACTCGACAACTTCTACACACTGCTGGCATAACGCATGTGATATCCTGCAATAATACAACATTTCAAAGAACACTCTTTTGATTTAGAACCCGGAGAGTGGTCTCCCGCCCTCCGGATTGGTTTGGATGTGATTAAATTCTCCCTGCGTCCTTGAGCATGGAATCGTCCTTCGACAGTTTGCTGTCGTCGGCTAGAGCAACCTGGACGTTGATGCCGAAGATGGACTTCATCTTGTACTCGAAGTCCATGACTTTCATGTCGTTCTTGGCCTCAAATTCGCCCACTTCGGTTGCATCGCTGGTGGTGCGCAGCTTGGCGAGGATGGCATTGGGATGCGCCTTCTTACCACTGGGCTCGTAGACCCGCAGTCCGGCATTGAATGCCTCACGGAACTGTCTCTGCAATGTATTGACAGTCATACGGCCGTCGACGTGGAACGAGTAGTCGGGCAGGTACTCAATCTCATACTCTCCGCGCCCTTTGCCGCGCCCGATGTTCTCGAACGATGCTACCTCGATACCGAGAGACTTGGCCTGCTCAACGATTTTTGGGAAAATACCTTCTGACCAAGTTATCTTGTACCATATCACCTCAGTGCCGTCCTCAAGGGTGAAAAACCAGTCTGTCGTATTGAGCCATTCGATAGTACGCTCATCACCTTCAGCGGTGGCCTTCTCAAGATAGACTTTTTTGTCTATTAAAGATTCCTTATATGTCTTTGTTGAAGCAAAAAGTTCGCGTGGGAATGCCTTGTTGAGGTCTTCAAGCGTTGCGCTCGGATGTATTTTGGTGTAGGCATCGGCAATACCCAGAGCGGTCCAGCCTTTGGCCTTTCCGTGAACTTTAATCTTGCTCTCGCCTTCGTTCATCGGGGTTATTATATTTTTCTTTTCTGTAGGTTTTTCTTCATGAGTAGATGTCGGTTGTTCAACGACTTCCGATTCTTCTGTGGCCGGAGTTCCCATGATGTTGTCGCCGTAGAAGACGACACCACCTCTAGCGTGAGCGATCTTGTCGACGGGTTGTCCCACCATTGGGTCGTTGAACTCAAGGTACCCCTCAAAGCCGAAACGTCCATCCTCGTTGGGACCGAGCCATTTGGTGATATGATAGCATGCTACTATTTTGCGCTCGCGAGCAGCATAACTATAGGCATATTCAAGTGTTTCAATGTTTGCTTTTGCTGCAGACATCTTCCACCATCCGCGGGTGCGGTCGTAGAGTTGCTGTGGGTCTTGGAAGAACTCGGTAATCTTAAATATAACCGATTTCGGCTTGAAGTTGACGGTGCTTTCTTCCTCCTCCTGTGGGATGTTCTCAACATGAATTTCGGCGGGAGCACCTTTCAGGCCGGAGATGGCGGCACCTTCTTTCTCCACTTTCATTTTGCCGGAGGCAACCGAGTCGGATATCCATTTGAAGAATGAGCTGATTGTCGCCTAATCAGCCGTATCGAGTCGTATTACATATGGAGTGACGGTTTTAAGGGCGTCAACATTGGCGCCAGTGCCGGCCGCACATCCCACCACAACACCCATCTTGTTGCTGTTGAAGTCGGCAAGTACGGAATCAACATTTCCCACATCACCATCGGTCATGATGAACACAAGTGGATAGTAGTCTGAATTGGCAACCACCTCGCTTTTCATCTTTTGAGATGCAAGAGCAAGAGCACTGCTTAGATTTGTACCACCCGAAGCATACAGTGATGGTGTGCGGAAATTATCGAGGTCGGTTAAGGGAACCACCTGCTTTGCGCTGCTTTCATATGTGATAACACTGATATATGCGCAGTCTTTAGCCTGAGGCTCTGATTTGAGCGAAGAAACAAGAATCTCGATGCCCTTATTGACGGCATTAATTGGTTCGCCAGACATTGAGCCAGAGACATCCAATAGTAGGTAGATAGGTAATCTCTTCATTTGTGGTATATTTATTAAACGTGTTTATTGAATTCCTGTGGGTAAGCCACAATTTGGTTTATTCCTGTGGTTTATTTCCACTCATCTTTTTTACAGCCGTCGGCCTCGCACTTCTTGTTGAAGGCGTTGAGTGTCATGGTATCGGCAGAGCCTGAGGTATAGTACCTTCTGCCTTCTTTGGTAGTATAACAAACTTGAGCATAAAGGCCAAATATCTGCTCAAATTCCTTTTCAAGGGTCTTCACCTGTTTGTTGCCGGTGATGGTGATGTCGCCCGGTGCCACCTTGGTTCGTACTGCCGCAATAGTCTTGCTGTAGTCCACCTGAGTGATAGTGCCACCATTAGCTACAATGGCTTTGGCCTCCATGGGGAATATGCCGAGGCGGATATACGGATATTTCTTATTAAACTCTTTTACGAGTGTTTCGACCTTCTTGTTGCCGGTCACGCTGATACCTTCTGCCATAATTGTTTATTTATAATGTAATATCTGATAAACCGATGTCCGTCGGTTAGTTTATTTGTTCTAGAAACCGAATTTCTTGAGGGTCTTGTTTATTTTTTCAATTTTGTCGCCGGTTTCTTTGACTTTTTTGCCGGTGGTCTTGACTTTATCGCTATTGATAAATTCGCCGACCTTTTTGATTTTTTTACCGTCTTTGATAAGTGTACTTGCAAGACCCATAATCA
Organism: uncultured Bacteroidales bacterium; assembly: GCA_937886715.1. GTDB lineage: Bacteria > Bacteroidota > Bacteroidia > Bacteroidales > P3 > Colimorpha. The sequence continues at coordinate 20,676 of CAKZZD010000023.1, forward strand.
AATGTTTTTAATAGGTGAAACAATAGGCAGTGGCGAGCCGTTTGCCCACCACTGCCGTAGGTTGCCAATGGCTTACTTGCCGGCGGCGGTGATGGTGATGCTGTTGTCGGCCAGGGCGCTGTCGTCGGCGTTGGCCACCTGCACCTTGATGCCGTAGAGCTCCTTCACCTTGTCCTCGAAGTTGCCCACCTGCATGTTGCCACGCACGGTCAGCTCGCCACCCTTGGCGCCGGCGGCGCGGATGGAAGCGAGGGTTGCATCGTCGTCGGCGAAGCGGGCGCCGTTGTAGACGCGCAGGGTCGAGCCGAAGGCTTTCTTGAATTGGTCGCGAAGGGTCTTCACCTTCATGTTGCCAGTCATTTTAATGTCTGCCATAATTAAAACGTTTTAAATTAATAGATATAGCCCCTGCGGGATGGCACTCCCGCGCAGGGCCGTGAATTGACTAAAGGATTTCAAATTCGGTGCGGCGGTTCTCCGGAGCCATCGGGTCGTCGGCATTCTTCAGCTTGCTGCTGCCGAAGCCTGCAGCCTCGAGGCGGCTGGCGTCGATGCCCTCGTGCTCGGTCAAGAAGGAGACGGCGGCCTGCGCACGGGCTTCGCTGAGCTTCTGGTTGTGTGCGGCATCGCCTTCGGCGCTGGTGTGGCCTTCGATGCGGAGCTTAAGCTCGGGGTAGCGGTTCATCAGCTTGGCCAGGTCGTGGAGCACAAACTTGGCATCTTCGCTCAGGTCGGCTTTGTCTTTCAGGAACTGGGCGGCGTTGAAGTGGTCTTCAATCTCCTCCAGCTGCTGGACATATACGGTGTCCACCACAGTCTGCACCACAGTGTCGGTGACCACCTGCGGCTCGGCCTTGGGGCGGCACAGAAGGGCAAGGAGAATGCCTACCACGGCCAATGCCAGCAGCAGCCATACCCACCAGGGGATGTGCTTCTTTTCCACCTCGCGCACCACTTCTTTTTCCACGATTTTCTCTACTATCTCCACCTGCGGTTTCCAGTTGTTGAGGTATTCCAGCTCATAATAGCCAAGCTTTCCGCGACGGCCTTTCTCAAAACTGGCTACGTAGATGTCGTACTGCTTGGCCCATTCCACGAGGGTTGGGAAATTGCCTTGTCCCCACACCACATTGTAGTTGGTGACTCGGGTGCCGTCACCCAAAGTGAAATAGTAGGCACCCGGCTTGCCGTTCTTAATATCTTCAACGCCTTTCATTAAGCGCTCGTCGCCCTCTTCCTGCGCGATACGTTCCAGCTGCTCTGCCGTGCAGAATGTATCCTGCAGCTTCTTGGTGGAGGCGAACTTCTCGCGCGGGAAAGCACGGTTGACGTCCTCTATTTTCGCCTCGGGATGGATGAGGCAATAGGCCTGAAAAATGCCAAGAGCCGTACGCCCTTGGTTCTCGCTGCGCACCAGCACCTTGGCGGTGGCGGGGTAATTGGTGGTTTCGATTTCTGACATATTGATTGGTTTTTATGAATTATGCAAATATGATTCCTTTGCCACGCTTGGTGGCGTTGTAGTCCATCAGTATCTCCTTGATGCGACGGCAGTCGCTCTTGCTGAGGCAGTAGGCGGTGATGGTGCCGCCGACGGCCTTGATTTCGATGTCGGCACCGATGAGGTGCTGGTCGATGCGGATGCG
>CAKZZD010000024.1 GCA_937886715.1 uncultured Bacteroidales bacterium
AGGCCGGCGGCAGTGCCCAGCCCGACCCCGAGCCGAGCAACTATCCCACCAACTTTACTGCTTCGGTGGACGGCACGGACGTGACTCTCACTTGGACCGATGCCACGGGTAGCCAACTGCCTGCCAAGTACTTGGTTCTGGCCTCGACGGGCAACATCACCGTTCCCATCGACGGCACGCCTGTCGCCAACAGCGATATGGCCCAAAACGTGAACTACGGCGTGCAGACCGTGACCTTCAGCGGCTTGGAAGGCTACCAAACCTATCACTTCGCCATCTTCCCCTACACCAACAGCGGCGCCAACATCGACTACAAGACCGACGGTACTTATCCTACCGCCACCGCAGCCACGGAGCAGATCTTCACCCTGCTCTTTGAAGACTTCGACGATGACCTTGGTGTGTTCAAGGCTTACGACATGTATGGCGGCCAAAGCTGGCACCAAGGCAGCTACCAAGGCACGACCTATGCCAACATGAACGGCTATGCCAACTCGACTTACAACGCCAATGAGGACTGGCTCATCAGCCCTGCGGTTTCTAGTGGTGGCAATCAAGACGCGATTTTGAGCTTCCGCACGGCTATGAAGTTTGACGGCGACCCGCTGCTGGTGAAAGTGTCCGTTGACTACGACGGCCAAAGCGAGCCGACCGATTTTGAATGGACTGACATCACCGATGCTTTCGACTTCTCGACCGGCAACTACGAATGGGTGGAATCTGGCGGAGTTGACATTTGGGGCATTTTAGACGGATATGGCCTCGGCTATCCCGACTTCTATGTGGCCTTTGTCTATACAAGCACCACCGAGGCAGCTTCGTCTTGGGAAATCGACTATGTGAAGGTCGTTTCATACGGAACCGAGTCGGTTGCCGAGCAACACAGCACCGTCGGCCTCTATCCCAATCCCGCCCGCGAGCAGGTGTCGTTCACGCTCGAAAGCGACGCCCAAGTGAGCATTTTCGACATGACGGGCCGCAAGGTGAGCGAAAGAAATATGACCACTGGCCAAGCCAACCTCAACGTGAGCGACCTCGAAAACGGCGTTTATTTCGTCAACTTCCGCTTCGCCAACGGCACGACGGCAGTCTCCAAGTTCGTGAAGTTTTAAGTATTCTCTTTAGGTTCGGGCGGATTTGTAATCCGCCCGCCCTGAGGAGGGGATTTATAATCCCCAAAGAAACAAGCCAAGGGATTACAAATCCCTGATTCAACTTCGGCGGATTGCAAATCCGCCGCCCCGCCATATTTTGCGACGAGAAATCAAAAAAAGTATTAAAAAGACAATAAAGTCGGTGAAAGATAGTTAATGATTTACAATAAAAAAAAACATCTATATATGGAATTGGTGAACATTCAAGAACTTAACGACCGCATAGGGCGCGAAAGCGCATTTGTCGATGTGCTGACGATGGAGCTGGGCAAGTCCATTGTGGGACAAAAACACATGGTGGAAAGCCTGATGATAGGATTGCTGTCGAACGGCCATGTGCTGCTTGAGGGTGTGCCTGGACTGGCGAAGACACTGACCATCACCACCCTTGCGAAAGCCATCGACGCACGCTTCAGCCGCATACAATTCACCCCCGACCTGTTGCCGGCAGACCTGATAGGCACATTGATCTACAGCCAGAAGAACGAGACCTTCCAGGTGAAGAAAGGCCCCATTTTCAACAATTTCATTTTGGCCGACGAAATCAACCGCGCGCCGGCAAAGGTGCAGAGTGCACTGCTTGAAGCAATGCAGGAACGGCAGGTGACCATCGGCGAACAGACCTACAAACTGGAGGAGCCGTTCCTGGTGATGGCCACGCAGAACCCCATCGAGCAGGAGGGCACCTATCCCCTGCCGGAGGCACAGGTGGACCGCTTCATGCTGAAGGTGGTGATATCGTATCCCAAACGCGACGAAGAGCGCCAGATATTGCACCAGAGCATGACAGGCACCCGCACCGAGAGCCACCCGATACTGAAGCCTGCCGACATTCTGAAGGCTCGCGAGCTGGTGCGCGAGGTGTATATGGACGAGAAGATCGAGAACTATATCACGGACATCGTCTTTGCCACGCGCTATCCAGACCAGTACGGCCTGGAAAAGATCAAGCCGCTGGTGAGCTACGGCGCATCGCCGCGCGGCAGCATCAACCTGGCGGCGGCGTCGAAGGCCTACGCTTTCATGAAACGCCGTGGATATGTGATCCCCGACGACGTGCGTGCCGTGGCGATGGATGTGCTGCGCCACCGCATCGGGCTGACCTACGAAGCAGAAGCCGAGAATGTCACCAGCGAGGAGCTGGTCAACGAGGTGCTGAACCGCGTTGACGTGCCCTGATCCGAAAGCAGAGAGCCTGAAAAATGGATGAAGATATACTGAAGAAAGTCCGAAAGATCGAGATCAAGGCTCGCGGCCTGTCGCAGCAGATGTTCTCGGGCGAATACCATAGTGCCTTCAAGGGCCGTGGTATGGCTTTCAGCGAGGTGCGTGAGTACCAGTATGGCGACGACGTGCGCAACATCGACTGGAACGTGACGGCGAGGCTGGCGCATCCGTATGTGAAGATATTCGAAGAGGAAAGGGAGCTGACGGTGATGCTGCTGGTGGATGTGAGCGGGAGCAACCGCTTCGGCACACACAACCAGTTCAAAGAGGAGCTGGCAGCGGAAGTGGCAGCGACGCTGGCGTTCAGCGCCATTGCCAACAACGACAAGGTGGGGGTGATCCTGTTCAGCGACCGTATCGAGAAATTCATCCCGCCCAAAAAGGGGCGTTCGCACATCCTGCGCATCATCCGCGAACTGATCACCTTCCGTCCCGAGAGCAACGGCACCGACATCGGCCAGGCCCTCGGCTATTTCACGAACGTGATCAAGAAACGCTGCACGACCTTCCTGCTGTCGGACTTCTACGACACCGGCTACACCGACGCGTTGAAGATAGCCACAGGAAAGCACGACATTGTGGCGCTGCGTCTGGTGGACCGCAGGGAGCAGGAGCTCAGCAACCTGGGACTGATCAAGTTCTACGACCCGGAGAGCACCGAGACGGTGTGGGTGGACACCGGCAGCGCGTCGGTGCGGCGAGTGGTGAACGCCCGCCAAGCCGAACATGAGCGCCAGGTGGAGGAAACGATGAAACGCTATGGCGTGGACATGGCCACAATCTATACCGGAGAGGACTTTGTCAAGCCATTGAGGAACCTATTAAGCAGGAGAAACTAGATGAGACACCAACATATCATCCTATTGGCCATGTGGCTGTTGTGGCTGCCGGCGGTCCACGGACAATCGTGGGTACGGCTGGAGGCTGACACCATCCCGATAGGCGACCAGACCACGCTGAGCATCAGCCTGGACAGTATGGCCACGAAGGGGTCGCAGATCGGCGGAACTGGGATTGTGACCGTGGACCAACGCATCGACACAGCCAACCATATGCTTGTCACCACGCTGACATGCTTCGAGCCCGGCGAGCATTGGATCAAGCTGGGCGACGACGACTCGCTGACGCTGATGGTGACCGACGTGGAGGTGGACACCGCCAGCGCAGAAATACGCGACATAGCCCCGATTGAAAAAGTGCCGTACACCTTCTGGGAAATCTTCCGGTGGGTGCTGCTGGCGCTGATTGTGGGTGCCGTGGCGTTTGCGATATGGTGGGTGCTGACGCACCGCCAGAAGGTGGAGAGCGTGTTCGGGCTAAGCGAGCCTGTCGACACCCGCACACCGCAGGAGCGGGCGCTGGACGACCTTGAGGCGCTGCGCCGCAAGCAGCTGTGGCAGAGCGGCAAGGCCAAGGAATACCATACCGAGCTGACCGATGTGGTCAGAAGGTTTATCGAAGAGAGCACCGACATGCGTGCCACCGACATGACGAGCGACGAGACGCTGGGCGAGTTCGGCGAGCGTCGTTGGGATGCCGAGCGGGTGATGCTGCAGAGCATATTCACCACGGCCGACCTGGTGAAATTCGCCAAAAGCGAGCCGTTGCCCAACGAACACGACCGGTCGATGAGTCTGGCCACGGAGTTCGTCACCACGCTGTGGGAGCGCGTGAAGCCGACGCCGGAGGCACCGAAGGGAGAGGAGGTGGACAATGGGTAGCATCACATTTGCCCACCCGTGGGTGCTGCTGGGACTGCTGGCAGTGCCGGCCATGGCGGCATGGTGGATATGGCGCTACCGTAAACAGGAAGCCGCCCTCCAACATTCCAACATAGCCATCTTTGCCGGCGTGGCCAAGTCGCTGAGGGTGCGGCTGCGCTGGCTGCCCTATGCCCTGCGCACACTGGCCGTGGGAGCGATGATAGTGGCGCTGGCACGTCCACAGAGCCAGTTGAGCCGACAGGAAACAAAGGTGGAAGGCATCGACATCGTGATGGCGATGGACATCTCGGGCAGCATGCTGGCCGAAGACTTCAAACCCAACCGCCTCGAGGCGGCGAAAAAGGTCGCCGCCGACTTTGTGGAGGGACGCAAGACCGACCGCATGGGACTGGTGGTGTTTGCCGGACAAGCCTTCACGCAGGTGCCGCTGACAATCGACCACAATGTGCTGCTGAGCCAGATGAAGGAGCTGAAAAGCGGCGTGGTGAAAGACGGCACCGCCCTGGGCGACGGACTGGCCACCGCCATCAACCGCATCAAGGACAGCGAAGCCAAGAGCAAGGTGATCATCCTGCTGACCGACGGCGTGAACAACCAGGGCAGCGTGGATCCCTTGAGTGCTGCCGAGATTGCCGCCATGTACGACATACGCCTCTACACCATCGGCATCGGCAGCATGGGCAAGGCCCCCTTCCCATTCCGCGACCAGATGGGACGCGTACACTACCAGAACATCGACGTGGAGATCGACGAGGCGCTGATGAAAGACATGTCGGCCGCCACCAACGACGGACAGTATTTCCGGGCCACCAACAAAAAAGCCCTGCAAGAGATTTTCGACCAAATCGACGTGATGGAGAAAAGCCGCATCGACATCACACAATATGCCCAAACCAAAGACGAGTTCTACCCCTGGCTGTGGATTGCCCTGCTGGCTCTCGTGGCCGAAGCGCTGCTCAGGTGGGGATGGATGAAACTATAGTCAGAAAAAAATGATACATTTTGAACATAAAGAATATTTGTGGTGCCTGTTGATTCTGGCCATATTGGCGGTGCTGTGGGTGATCGCTCAACGCATCAGCCGACGGCGACTCGAGGGCTGGGCCGACAGGTCGATGTTCGGCCGCCTGATCCCCGATCGCTCGGGATGGCGTCCCGTGGCCAAAATGGTGCTCATCTTGATGGCCATTGGGCTGCTGATAGTGGCGCTGGCCAACCCCCAGTTCGGCACACGCATACAAAAAGGCAAGCGCGCCGGCAGCGACCTCGCGATATGCCTCGACGTGTCGAACAGCATGATGGCCGAAGACATCCAGCCCAACCGTCTGGAACGCAGCAAGCGGGTGGTGACAAATTTGCTGTCGACACTCACCGGCGACCGCATCAGCCTCGTGATCTTCGCCGGCGAGAGTTTCATCCAGATGCCCCTGACCAACGACTATAGCGCCACCAAACTGTTCCTCGACGACATCAGCTGCGATATGATACCCACCCAAGGCACCGCCATCGGCGATGCCATCGGGAAGGCCATGAACACATTCGGATATGGCGATGCCGACCGCCAGTGGGAAAAGAACAAGTCAAGAGCCATCATCGTCATCTCCGACGGAGAAAACCACGAGGACGATGCCATCGAAGCCGCCCGCGCCGCCGCAAAAGAGGGCATCCGCGTGTGCACCATCGGAATGGGTCTGGCCGAAGGCACTCCCATTCCGGAATACGACCGAAACGGCCGCAACACTGGCTATAAAAAAGGTCCCGACGGCAGCATCGTGATGACCAAACTGAACGAGCAGATGCTCCAGAACATTGCCTCGGCCGGCGACGGCGTCTATGTGCGCGCCGGCAATGTGAACAGCGGCCTTGGCGACATTACCAAGCTGATCGAGAGCCTCGACAAATCGGACTTCGAAGAGGCCGAGTTCAGCTCTTACGAAAGCCGCTACATGTATCCCCTGGCTGCGGCCGTGATATGCCTGCTGGCCGAAATACTCATCTTCGAACGACGTAACCGCAAATGGAATATCGACGACATATTATGAAACATACCATCCTCATAATATCCCTCGTGCTGGTCTCTGCCAGCTGCTTCGCCCAAGCGCCGCGCAAACTGCTGCGGGAGGGCAACCGCAACTATCAGAAAGGCCACTTCGACAATGCCGAAGTGGCATACCATAAAGCCCTGGAGGTAGACAGCCTGGACCACGTCGGCCAGTACAACCTGGCCAACGCCCTCTATCGTCAAGAAAAATACGACGAGGCGGCCCGCCACTATGCCATGTCGCTCCAGACGCCCAACCTCGACAACAAGCAGCGCGCCAACGCGCTCCACAACCAAGGCAACAGCCTGCTCAAATCGGCCATGACCAATGGCCAGCAGCAGGGATTGCAACAGGCCATAAACGCCTATCAGGAAGCGTTGAAACTGGACCCCAAGAACGACGACACACGCTACAACCTGGCATATGCACGCCGCCTGCTCCAGCAGCAGCAACAACAAAACCAGCAACAGCAGCAGCAGAACCAGGACAACAAAGACAATAAAGACAACCAGCAGCAGCAGAATCAGCAACAGCAACAAAACCCACAACAAGATCAGCAACAAGATCAGCAACAAAAGCCCGAGCCCCGCGATCAGAAAGACATGCGCAAGCAAGATGCCGACCGTATGCTCGAGGCTATGAAAAATATTGAAAAACAGACACTACGCGAGAAGAACAAAAACGAGCAACCCCCTCGCAAACGTCACAGCAATAACAAAGACTGGTAACCTATCATGAACAGACATACCCTACCCATTCCCTATCTGCTCGTCATGAGCCTGATGCTGACCGTGAGCCTGTTGGCATCCGCCCAGGAAATGACCGTACACGCCCCTAAAAGCGTCTACGTGGGCGACAATTTCACAGTCCAGTTCTCCATCAACGACCAGGCAAAAGACTTCCGCGGCCCCACCTTCAAAGGTTTCAGCCTCCGGTCTGGCCCCAACCAATCGTCGTCCACCAGCATGAGCTTCATCAACGGCCAGATGTCGCGTTCCGTCAACACCACCTTCTCCTATACGCTCACCGCCGACCTGGAAGGCTCCTTCACCGTGGGGCCCGCCTCCTGCACCGCCGACGGCAAGAAAATCTCCTCAAACAGCTTCACCATCAAGGTGGAGAAGCCCACCGCTGCCCAACAGCAACAACGCCAGCAGCAACAAGCGCAGCAACGCCGCCAGGCCTACGACCCCTGGGCTCAGCAGCCGCAAGAGGAGACCAAAATCGACGAAACCACACTCTTTGCCCGTGCATCGGTCAACAAAAGTTCGCCCTATCAGGGAGAACAAATCATCATCACCTACAAAATCTATACTCAGATACCCATCAGCCAGTTTGCCATCGACAAACTCCCCGGCAACCGCGGTTTCTGGGCCGAAGATCTCAGCGAGGGGCAACAGGTGAAGCAATACGAGGAAACCGTCAACGGCAAACGCTACCAAGTCGCCGAGATACGCCGTGGCGCCTTGTTCGCACAGGAAAGCGGCAACCTTACCGTCGAGCCGCTCGACCTCAACGTGCTTGCCATGGTGCAACGCCAGCGCCGCCGCACAGGCAGCATCTGGGATCTCTTCGACGACCCCTTCTTCAATGCCGCACAAGCGGTCGAGCGTCCGCTCCGCACCAACAAGCTCAACATCCACGTCCGTCCCTTGCCTTCCGCTCCCGACAATTTCAGCGGTGCTGTGGGACGTTTCGACGTGAAGGGCGGCCTGACCGCCGAATCGGTGCGGGCCAACGAAGCCATCACCTACCGCATAACTGTCAGCGGCAGCGGCAACCTGATGCTCATCAATGCCCCGACGCCCGACTTCCCGAACATTTTCGAAGTCTATGATCCCCAGATCAACGACGACATCCGCCGTTCCGACGCCGGCATCAGCGGCTCGCGCACCTTCGAATGGATTCTCATTCCTCGAAGCCAGGGCACCTTCACCATTCCCGCTCAGCAGTTCGTTTTCTTCGACCCGGCCACCGGCCAATACGTCACCCGCAGAATCGATGCCCAGAAAGTGGTTGTCGAACAGGGCGACCCCAATGCCATGTCGTCTGTCAGCAACAAAGATGATGTGCGCCTCCTCAACAGCGACATCAACTACATACACCCCATCAGCCGACTCCACCCCATTCGCCACTCCGACCATCCCGGCGTGCTCTTCTGGTCCGCTCTGGCGGCCATCATCCTCGCCACCCTCGCCGTGCTTGTCTTCACTCGCCGCCGTCGCATCGCCGAACAGGATGTGGTCTCTATGCGCATGAAACGCGCCACACGCCAGGCTCGCCGCCGGCTGAAAAAAGCCGCCAAGTACCTCGGCACGGGCGACAGCTCTCACTTCTACGAGGAAATCTACCGCGCCATCTGGGGTTGTCTCTCCGACAAATACAACATTCCGCTATCCCAACTCAACAGAGAATCGGTCAACGCTTGCCTGATTGAAAAGCAGGTCCCCGACGAACAGCAGCAAACCATCATGAAGGTGCTTCAGGATGTCGACATGGCACGTTTCGCCCCAGGCGATGCCGACACCCAGATGCAGACCATTTACAACGACGCCCTCAACATGATTGCAGGACTATAATACATCACCGCCATGAAGCATTTCTACCTCACCCTCATATTCCTGGCCACCGCATTCTCCGCGTCGGCCAACGATGCACTCTCGGCAGCCCAGAAAGCCGACGAATTCTACCGTCACGCCAACTACGACACGGCCATTGCACTCTACGAGAGCGCCCTGGCTCAAGGCCAAGCCTCGGCCGACCTCTACTACAACCTCGGCAACGCCTACTACCGCAACGGCCAAAACGGTCTGGCCATCCTCAACTACGAAAGGGCCCTCCGTCTGCGTCCCAACATGTCCGACGCCAAAGACAACCTCGCACTTGCCGAAAGCAAAACCGCCGACCGCATCGCCGTCTTGCCTAAGCTCTTCTTCGTCCAATGGTACACCGACCTCAGCCACTCGCTCTCCCCCACCGGCTGGCGAATCGTATGGCTCTGCCTGCTGACGCTGCTGATGGCCTCCATCGTGCTCCTGCGCATCGGCCACACCTTGTCTCTTCGCAAAACGGGTCTCATCGCCGGCATCATCTTGCTGACATTGCTCATTCTGGCCTCTTTCCTGTGGGGTTCGTCAGCGGCTCGCTTCAACTCCCACTCCGAAGCCATCGTCATGCAACCGGCCATCACTGTCAAAAGTTCGCCCGAACACCAGAGCGTCGACAAACTCATCCTCCACGAGGGCTCCAAAGTCCGCATCACGGAAAGCCTCTCGGGTTGGTACAAAATAGTCCTCTCCGACGGCACCACTGGCTGGTGCGAACCCTCTGCTGTAGAACGTATATGAAACACCTTGCCATATTGTTCCTATCATGCCTCGCCGCTTTCTTGCCGCACAACATCTGTGCGCAACAAGTCGAATATGTCGACGACGAAGAATGCGGCTGTGAACTCGTCTTCACCGATGGCATCCAGACCACCAGCAACGGCACCCTCTTCGGTTTCAAACGCGCCGACGGCACCGTTATCGCCGACAACATCTACCTTCATGTCGACAAATTCCACGGCGACTACTGCCGCGTCTATCTGAACGACACTCTGTCTGGCCTCATCGACCGTGACGGCAACCAGATCATCCCCTGCCTCTATCCTGGCGTGGGCTACCCCTCGTGCGGCCGCATCATGTTCATCCACCACAACCAGGTGGGCTACTACGACATGCAGGGCCGCATCGCCATCCAGCCCTCCTTCATCCAGGCCGACGACTTCCGCGAAAACCGCGCTGCCGTCCTTGTCCCCACCGGCAACGGCCACCATGCCTGCACCTTCATCGACACCAACGGGCACATCCTCTTCCCCCCTGTCTTCGACAACGCCATCGCCTACAATGAAGGATTCGCCCCTGTGATGCAGAACAAAAAATGGGGACTGCTCGACACCAAGGGGCACCTCGCCCTCCCGGCACGCTACGCCGTCATGACTGTCAACGACAACCGCCATTTCTTCGCCGGTCCCGACTCCCTGATGGCACTCTTCAACTATTCCATGCGACCCCTCACCGATTTCGTCTACGATTGGGCCGCACAATTCTCTGAAGGCCGATGTGGCGTCCGTCGAAACGGGAAATACGGCTTTGTCGACACCAGCGGACATGAATCCGTGCCCTGCATCTACGACGAAATCGGACGCTTCAGCTACGGCCGCACCATGGTCCGGCTAGGCAACCACTACGGCATCATCGACACCAACGGCCGGATTATCCTCCCCGTCGAATACGACGACCATACTCCCAAAGGCATGAAATACATGTACTTCGACAGTCTGGCCCTCGTCGAACGCGACGGCAAAATCGGATACGTCGACCTCGACGGACGGCAAGTGGTGCCATTCTATTTTGAAGAAGGCTACAACTTCTCACAAGGCCTCGCTGCCGTACGCTTCAATGGCATGTGGGGCTACATCGACACCCACGGCGAAGTCTACATGCCTTTCATCTTCGACATAGCCTCCCCCTTCGAATGGGGACGTGCCGAAGTATTCTACAACGGCGAACTCCGCAAAGTCGACCTCAAAGGCAAATGTGTCAAAAATTGTAAAGGAATCATAGCATGGCGAGATTGGACAAAATAGCATCCCACGACGGCATCGTCGACCACCTCAACCACGACGGCAGCATCGTCTCCGTCGTCATCAACACCCGCAGCGCATGCACCACATGCGAAGCCCACAGCCGGTGCGGTTTCGCCGAATCTAAAGACAAGGTCGTCGACATCCCCACCCAAGGCGTCGCCTACACACCCGGCGAGCACGTCATCGTCAACATCAGCGAAGGCCGCGGCCTCCTTGCCGTTTGGATCGCCTACGTCCTCCCCGCCATCATCATGCTCGCCGTCATCATCTCTCTCAGCATGGCCCACATGTCCGAGCTGGTCGTCATCATCGCCGCACTCGCCGCACTCGCACTCTACGTGGCGCTGCTCTTCCTCCTCCGACGACACATCAGCAGCCGCTTCGTCCTCTCCGTCCAAAAACAACAAAAATCCGACACACCACTATGTTGATACTCGGAATCGACCCCGGCACCCGCATCCTGGGCTACAGCCTGCTCGACACCGACGGTCCCAAGCCGTCCATCCTCGCTATGGACGTGCTCTACCTGAAAAACATCCCCGACTTCAACCAGCGCATCCGGCGCATCTTCGACTCCACCATCCGCATCATCGACAGCTTCCACCCCGACCACCTCGCCATCGAAGCGCCCTTCTTCGGCAAAAACGTCCAGTCCATGCTCAAACTCGGACGTGCACAAGGCGTCGCCATCGCCGCCGCCATGAGCCGCGACATCTCCTACACCGAATACGAACCCTCCGTCATCAAACAGATCGTCACCGGCAACGGCATCGCCACCAAAGAGCAAGTCGCCACCATGCTACGATCCATCCTCCAATTCGACGACCACCCACACTACCTCGACGCCACCGACGCACTCGCCGTAGCCTACACCTGCCACATGCAGCTCTCCAACCCCATGGCCTCGCTACGCGACCAACTCATACCCAAAACCAAACGCAAAAAATCAGCAAAAAAACAATGGGCCGAATTCGTCAACAACCATCCCGATATCATACCCAACAACTGATCCCAACATGTCATCCAGACGCCACATTTGCCGACTCCTCCTCGTGCTCCTGCTGCCCCTCATCGCATGCAGCTGCCACAACAGTCCCAAACAGTTCGACCCCAAACAGGTAGCTTTCTCCGTCGAACACAACCCCATCTTCGACGGCCAGATCTATCCCGCCATCATCCTCGGCACCAACAACAACACCTTCGGCTACCAACTCTCCTCCTTCAACATGAAAGTCACCTCGCCACGCGACGGCGCCGTACTTCGCATCGTCATCGACTCATCCGCACTCAACTACGTCACCATCATCCAGGAAATCCTTCCCCAACGCGGACAAACTTACACCTTCAACGACGCCTCCATCAAATGGAAATACGACGCCCTGCGCAAACTCCAGGTACCGGGCTCCGTCGACCTCACCTTCACCTGCTACATCAACGACGAGGAAGTCGACGTCAAAAACCTCCACCTCGCCTACCGCACCGCCAACGAATGTCCCCTCACCATCGCCTACCAAGGACAGCAATACGATTTCCGCTGGCTCTTCGCCGCCTACGTCAACGAAGACCACCCCAGCATCGAACAAATCCTCACCGACATCATCGATCAAGGCATCGTCACACGCCTCTCAGGCTACCAGGGTGGAGCCAACGCCGTCCGCGAACAAGTCTTCGCCGTATGGTACTACGTCCTCAACCGCGGCATTGCCTACAGCTCCATCACCTGCACCTCCAACCCCTCATCGCGCGCCAACGTCCAACACATCCGCTTCTTCGACCAAGTGTGGAACACCCGTCAGGCCAACTGCGTCGACGCCTGCGTCTTCTTCGCCTCCATCCTCCGCAAAATCGGACTCAAACCCGTCATCTTCGTCGAACCCTGCCACGCCTACCTCGGCTATTACACCGACGCCAAACGCAAAGACATCGCCCTGCTTGAAACCACCATCACAGCCTGGGCCAACTTCCCGGAACTCGAACGATCCCTCGACGACAACGGCCGCCTGCCGGAAGCGCAACTGAAACGCGTGTCCAAATATCTCAGCACCGAACAACTCGAAGCCTACCGCAACGGAACACTCTCTTTTGAAGAGCTCAAACGCGCTGTCGCCCGCAGCCTCTTCGACAAAGCCTCACAATACAACCGCGAACAATACGAAACGAATCGTGCGCATTTCGCGGACAGCACCATGACAACCTACCAACAACTCGACATCGAGCAGCTCCGCAGCATGGTTCGTCCAATCAACTGATTTTCAATCAACTCTCCAAAACCCCTCCAACCCCTCTCCAACCCCTCTCCTGCCATCACGCCTCAAAACCCCTTGCGCCACCTGCGCGCCAGCACATACGCACCCGCACCCGCCAGCAGCGCCGTAATGGCCCACGCCCACCAATGATGCCTGTAGCTACGGAAATGCACCGTGGTGCCTCCTGCCAGCAGCCTTGTTCCATCCACCATCGTGCTTCCTTCCGGCATACCCGGCATCTCAATCCGATACAGTATGCGCTGTCCGATACTCATGAAATGCTCCATACGCGCCGCCACCACACTGTCGATAGCATCGCTGTGGGCAGCAGTGAGAGATGCAAGAAAGCCTAAAGGGGGGAAGGGCTCGGCACAACGCAAAAGAGTCCACTCCATAGGATCATCAGAATCAATCATCATGTCGCGCATATTATCGTGATAGCGTTGGAGCAAGGCCCTCTGTGCCGAGTCGGCATAAGGCATCACAGCCTCGTAGCGTATCTGGAAACAGCAGGCGCTGAACCACCGGTTGACACGAGAGTTGATGCTGTCGAGCATACAGTAGACGTCATACCCGTTCCACCCATCAGGAATCTGGAAACTGCCGGTATAGATGGCCACCTGTTCGTCGGTCAAGTAATCGGCCAGAGGCACGGGAAGGTCGTCCCAAGCTTCAAAAGAGAGCGTATAGTCGTAGCGAGTGAAAAACCAGAGAAATCTGCTTACGAAGCGCTCGACAGGACGCTGTGAGGGTGTGGACCCGACGATGGCGGGAATGGCGGCTTGCGGGTTGCATACCGCAGCATAGCGCATGGTGTCAAAATGGTCGTAGAAGTCGACAGCGAACGGTTCGGTCCGCTGCAACGGGTGCCACCCAGCCGCTGGCCGGAAAAAGAGGGTGCTGTCGGTGGAATAAACGGTGCGAGAGATGCGACCAACTTGATCGACATGAGTGTCGACCAGGTAGTGGCTTTGACAAGCGCTTGCCATAAAGGCAAGCAATGCGATGCTAACGAAGCGATATGTTTTCATATTTCTTAATATTGGTTTTCATTTGTTGCGAACGATGATAGGCCTTGAGGGGTCGCATCGGATCGGCCTTGGCCAGTGCAGTCTGCTGGTGGACAGTTTTCACCATGCTGTCTACCGACTGCTGACCGTGCCCGGTGATGGCAAAGGGCATGAGCATGACAGCAATTACAGCCGCCGCAGCCCAATAGAAAGGGTGGGAATGCGCTCTGAGGGTTGTCGACACAGCCCGACGAGTCACCTTGTCGGCATCAGACATGTGGTCAACAGCGCGAGCTGCATCAAGCAAATCATTGTATTCCATATCGACTGAGATATTTTGCCACAGCCTTGCGGGCATGGTGGTAGTTAGACTTCGCCTGATCTGCAGACAAGCCCAGAATATGTGCGACCTCCTCGTTGCTGAACTGCTCAATTTCCCGCAATTCAAACACGGCTTTCTGCTTGGAAGGAAGTGTGGCTATTGCCGATTGCAACAGTTGCTGCAACTCTTCGGCATTCATGGCATCTGCAGCCGAGGGCGCCACCCCGACAAAGGCCGAGGAGCGGAGAAACTCAAGATGACGGCGCCGGCGGCGCAATTCACTGTAACACAAGTTACAAGCAATACGATACATCCACGCAGCCGGAGTGTATGAAGGATTATAACGGCCGGCATACTGCCACACACGGATGAATACCTCCTGCTCAACATCGTCGGCCGAAGCCTTGTCTCCCAGCAGATAGAAGGCCACCCTCCACAAGCGAGGGCCATAACGACCAACAAGGGAACAGAGAGCATTTTCGTCGCCTTGTGCCACTTGCTGGATCAGCGTTGCATCATCGTGTATCTTGCTTCCGGTCATCGGAGTGTCGTTTTTGCCTAATATACGCTCAAGGCTACTGAAAGTAAAAAAACCGGAAACAATAGTAGGGCAGGTCTACAATTCGCGCAAAGCCTGCACAGCAGCCTCCATACCATTGTTAGCGGCAATGGTCAGCCAGTGTTTCGCCTGTTTCTTGTCTTTCTTGACACCTTCACCCTGAGCATACATCTGACCGATAATATAGCAGCTGTTCAAGTCACCAGCTTCTGCCGAACGAAGAAACCATTCGGCCGCTTGTGCAAGATCTTCCTTGACATAGATACCCTGCGCATAGCAGTAGGCCAACAACCGCATGCCATAAGCCGATCCCGATTCTGCAGCTTGCGTGTATAGATTGAAAGCCTTGCGAGAGTTAAGCACCACACCCTCACCTTCCTCGTAGCAGAGACCGAGGCGACAGAGGGCTTCGAGATTGCCACGGTCGGCGGCACGCTGATAGAGTTCGGCGGCACGCTTGGCATCTTTCGGCACCAAGATGCCCTGCTTATAGCTGTTTGCCAACTGGAGCATAGCTTGCGTGGATCCTGCCGACACGGCACGCTGAAGATAGAGAAGGGCGAGGGAGGTGTCGCGAGGGGCACCGTCGCCAGAGGCATAGAGCTGCGCCAGGGTGGTCATCGCACGAGTATGTCCCATGGAGGCTGCCGTGTCGAAATAAAGGATAGCCTGCTGCTGGTCAAACTCAGCTCCCGAGCCGAGAAAATGAGCGATGCCAAGCATATAATATGCCTGGCCCTTACTGTCGCGGGGAGCCAGACTGTGCAGCATATCGACAGCAGCGGCGGGGTTTTGCTCGACACCGTTGCCGACAAGCATGGCCTGAGCCATGAGCACTGCCGCATCGACCGAGCCGTTGTTCATGGCCGACGTGAGATAGCCCACAGCCTTGTCGTAGGAGCCTTGCTCATAGAGGTAGGCACCCATCATATAGTCGCCACGTGGCACATCGCCTTCGGAAGCAAAATGGTAGAGATAGAGAGCCGTATCGCCATTGATGGGGACACCGGCAAGTCCGTAATTATAGAAGTCGGCCAGCTCGGCGGCAGCCTCGTGCGAACCGCCTGCGACAGCCCGGCGCAACAAGGGCACCGCAGCGACACTGTCGGGCGAGCCACCGACACCCTGCAGACAGCATTGAGCCAGACGATAGCATGCTGTGGCTGACCCCTCCTGCATATCGGCACCCAAGCGAAAATATTGCAACGCTTTAGCCGTATCGGGGGTGATGCCCCCGAGCCCTTTCAGATAATAGTCGGCAGCGAAAGTGTATCCCATCGCGCTGCCGGCAGCACCCGCCTGTTCGTAATAGCGCAATGCCGCCACACTGTCGGTGGGCACAGCAAGTCCACTCTCGGTGTATACGGCAACGCCCAAGAGCCCATTGGGATCGTTGTTCTGTGCCAGATAGTTGAGCATCGAATAAGCGCTGTCGTAACTTTGATCAACCCCCACTCCGCTGTCAAACAAACGGGCCATCATATACACAGCATCGGAATACTCGGCCATAGCCGCCCGGCGCATCAGAGCGGCACCTTGCCGGATGTCCGACTCGCTCTGTTTGCCCACGGCGCCATACAGATACAGGCGACCCAATTCGTAGTCACCTTCGGGATTGGATGCACGGCGATAACAATCTGCAGCCTTGTTGTAATCCTCCTGGTTGGAGTAGTAATCGCCCAAACGGTTACAGCATAGCGAGGAACCCTTCTTAGCCCCCTGTTCCAACAGGCGGATCCACTTGGGATTGCCACGGTCGGCTTCGAGATAGGCCAGATTGGCATAAGCGTCGACATAGTCAAAGGCGATAGCCTTTTCGAAGCATTTGACGGCACGCACCGTGTCAGCTGTCCATAGGCAGAAACGACCCGCTTCGACATAGTCGGCGATGTTGCCCAAACGGGCCGACTCGCAGGCGTAGGGCAAAGCGGCCGCATAGTCGGGGTCGCCTCCAAAAGCGCCAAAGGAATAGATGCGGCTGTAAAGATTCGAAGCTTCGGCCAAGCCCAACGCCACAGCGCGGTCGTTATAGTAGTGCACACTGTCGTAGTTGCCCCAATTCAGATGAAGAATAGCAAGTTGCATCATGGACTCCGGCTCCTCATTGCGGGCTCCGACAAGCCAATATTGATAGGCCTTGGCTGAATCCTGCTCGGTGAAATTGCCAAACATATAGCTTTGGCCCAGAATATCATATCCATTCACATGAGGATACTCCACCAAACGCATCATCAGCGACCGGCACAGATCATTGTTGCGCACTTCCGGATTCTCCGACGAGCGGCGCATTATCACCTCCATCCGCATCAATTCGGGACGCTGTCCGTACTTGCTGTATATGTTCATCATCTCGGCCAGTGCTCCCCGCTCATCTTCTTCGTAGCCCAAACCATAGAATTTCAACCACACCACCTGCATCCGCGCGTTCATATCGCCGTGGGCCACTCCTTTCTCGGCCCAACTGCGGGCCTTGGAATAGTCACCCTTTTGCAGATAATACTGGCTCATCATGGCGTACTTGTTCGAGCCCACGCCTTCAGGAATCTGCTTGATGTAGGAGAACGACTTCTCCGGATCGTAGTCACAACTGTCGCCTCCATAAAGATACATCCACGCCAAATCGGCGGCGGCGTACTTACATCCTTTGGTCAAAGCCTCCTCCAGTCGCTGCTGGGCATAGCCATACATGCGCGGATTTCCCATCACACCATCCTGCATAAAGTTCGCATGCACACGCATCGCATCCGGCGATTGCTTCGCCAAAGCGTCATTGAGCAGCGACAGGGCTCCTGCCGTGTCATGATCGTGTTCGAGCACATAGCGGCTCAAGCGGGCCTGGGCAGCAAGATTGCCCTTCGCCATCGCCTGTCGCATCAGATCCATAGCCTTCACCGTGTCCACATCCACCTCATGGCCAATCATATAATATGTCGCCAACTCATACATGGCATTGGCATCACCCCTGTCGACCTTCTTCTGCAGCTTCTGTGCATTTTGAGCCACGACAGTCATTGGCAACAACAAAAGCAAAAGATAGATTTTCTTCATTTTGACCAAATTATTGAATTATTGCATTTAATCCTTCAGTATGCAAAAATAGTCAAAAAAGATAAAACGCACAAACAAAAAAAGCTCTTTCCATCCCTGACCTCGGCCACATAGAGCACACCCCTGACCGACCCACACCCACAAACATCCCAAAAATGCAAAAACAACACATTCATTATCAGCCATCTGCACCAATCACCATTAATGGTGATTGCCCGGGTGGTCAGATGGTTGTATTTTTGCATTCAGAAAAAGAGGTACTCAACAGATAATAACCTCGCCCATTTTGTTTTAGGATTAATAGCAATAGAGGCCGCTCAACGAGCGGCCTCTTTGTTTTTCTTCACCGTATAGCAGCGGCACACGCCAAAAGTGTATTTTTTGTGCGCAGCCTCAGCGCCTATTGGACGGAGCAGCTCTACAAAAGCACTCCCTTTCGGGAAACACTCGATGCTCAGCGGAAGATAAGTGTATGCCTCGCGGTTCCCTGCCATGCGGCCACCCAACCATGGGATAATGCGCCGCGTGTAAAAATTATAGACTGGACTCACCATCAGACAGTCGGGCGTGGCCAGTTCGAGTATCACCATACGGCCGCCAGGCTTCAGCACCCGCAGCATCTCACTAATGCCCTGCTCAAGGTGGACGAAGTTGCGAACCCCGAAAGCGCAGGTGACGGCATCGAAGGTTCCGTCACCAAAAGGCAGCCGTTCAGCATCGGAAACCATGAATGTGGCCGTCGGGGCCTTGTGCCTGGCCACGTCCAGCATCTCCTCCGAGAGGTCGATGCCGGTGACGGTGCAACCATGTTTCTGCAGTTCCACTACCATGTCGCCCGTACCGCAGGCCACGTCGAGCACATCGCCATGCAAGCCACGCACGGCATGCCGCCGCCAGCAG
Organism: uncultured Bacteroidales bacterium; assembly: GCA_937886715.1. GTDB lineage: Bacteria > Bacteroidota > Bacteroidia > Bacteroidales > P3 > Colimorpha. The sequence goes on from CAKZZD010000024.1 coordinate 18,863, forward strand.
CGGTCGAGGCCGAGGCTCATGATGCGGTTCAGTCGGTCGTAGGTGCCGGCTATCTTGTCAAAGTCGTAGGCCATGGACTACCATATTGGATAAGGACAGGTGGCTTCGACATTGTACACCTCGCCATAGATTACGGCAAGCACAAAGGTGCTGATGACCAGCAGGGGCAACATCGGATCGAGCCGTTTACCGTCGCGACGCCACACGCCAATGATATGCCACAAAAAGAAGGGAACAGTGATGGCACAGAAGGCCATGTGCTCCTCGTTCCACATGAAGCACGCTACGCCTAGCGCCACCAGCAGCGTCTGGTATATCTTGGCCCACCGTTTGCCGATGCGCAAAGGGATGGTCTTGCGGATGCCCTGGTCGCTCTCCATGTCGCGGATATTGTTCACGTTGAGCACCGCCACGCTCAGCAGGCCCATTCCCACGGCGGGAGCCCAAAGCCAAATCTCGAACGGGATGGTGTGGGCGATGACGAAATAGCTGCCCAGCACGCTCACCAGGCCGAAGAAGATGAAGACGAACAAGTCGCCGAGGCCGATATAGCCGTAGGGCTTCTTGCCGAGGGTGTAGTGTGTGGCGGCCCAGATGGCGGCGGCACCCAGCAGCAGCACCCACCACGGGCACCCCGACAGCAGCACCATCAGCAGTCCGAAGACGCAGCAAGCCACCACCGTGCCGTTGATGGCGCGCCACATCTGTTTGACCGTCATGCCACCGTCGGTCATGCTGTAGTTGGGGCCCTCCCTACCCTCGCCGTCCACGCCGCTCAGGTGGTCGCCCATCTCGTTGCTGAGGTTGGAAAGCACCTGAAGCGACACCGTGGTAAGCAGCAGAAACAGATGCGTCCACGGCCGACAAGCCGGGGCAGCATACCCCATAACACCTCCGCACACCACTCCTGCCAGCGACAGGGGCAATGTGCGGAGACGCATTGACTTAACTAAAGCCTTAAACATATCAGCCCTTAAGGTCGACCTTGATCTGTAGCTCGTCGAGCTGTTCCTGGCTGATGGGCGAAGGCGACTGGCTCATCACGTCGCGGCCGGAATTGTTCTTCGGGAAGGCGATGAAGTCGCGTATCGAGTCGGCACCGGCGAAGATGGAGCACAGGCGGTCGAAGCCGAAGGCAAGGCCGGCGTGTGGCGGTGCGCCATAGGTGAAGGCATCCATCAGGAAACCAAACTGCGCGTAGGCGCTCTCGTCGGTGAAGCCCAGCGTGTGGAACATCTTGTTCTGCAATGTGCGGTCGTGGATACGGATGCTGCCGCCGCCCACCTCGCAGCCGTTCATCACGATGTCGTAGGCGTTGGCGCGGATGTCGCCCCACTTCGACGGGTCGTCGAGCAGGGGTTCGTCCTCGGGCTTGGGTGCCGTGAAGGGGTGGTGCATGGCGTAGTAGCGCTGTGTCTCGTCGTCCCACTCCAGCAGAGGGAAATCGATGACCCACAGGGGGGCGAACTTCTGCGGGTCGCGAAGGCCGAGCTGCTGGCCCATCTCAAGGCGCAGGGCGCAGAGCTGCACGCGCGTCTTCATGGCGGGTCCACAGAGCAGCAGCATCAGGTCGCCGGGCTTGGCGCCCATCCTGTCGGCCACAGCCTTTAGGGCCTCGGCGTCGTAGAACTTGTCCACCGAGCTCTTGAACGAGCCATCGGCGTTGTACTTGATATACACCATACCGCCGGCACCCACCTGCGGACGCTTGACGAAGTCGGTCAGCGCGTCGAGTTGCTTGCGGGTGTATTCAGCGCAGCCTTCGGCCACGATGCCCACCACCAGCTCGGCGCCGTCGAAGAGACCGAAGCCGTGGCCCTTGACCACGTCGGTCACCTCCTTGAACTCCATGCCGAAGCGCAGGTCGGGCTTGTCGCTGCCGTAGAGACGCATGGCATCGTGCCAGGTCATGCGGGGAAACTTGTCGAACTCGATGCCCTTCATCTCCTTGAAGAGGTGCTTGGCCAAGCCCTCGAACATGTTGAGCACATCCTCCTGATGCACGAAGCTCATCTCGCAGTCGATCTGCGTGAACTCGGGCTGCCGGTCGGCACGAAGGTCCTCGTCGCGGAAGCAGCGCACAATCTGAAAGTAGCGGTCCATGCCGGCCACCATCAGCAGCTGCTTGTACTGCTGCGGGCTCTGCGGCAGGGCGTAGAACTCGCCGGGATTCATGCGGCTCGGCACCACAAAGTCGCGTGCGCCTTCGGGTGTGCTCTTGATGAGCATCGGGGTCTCAATCTCAAGGAAATCGCGGTCGCTCAGATAATTTCTCACCAACATAGCCATCTTGTGGCGCATCACGAGGTTGTTCTTCACCGGGTTGCGACGGATGTCGAGGTAGCGGTATTTCATGCGCAGGTCGTCGCCGCCGTCGCTCTGGTCCTCGATGGTAAAGGGCGGTGTTTTCGACTCGTTGAGAACCGTCATCTCCTCCACCTCGAGTTCTATTTCACCGGTTGGAATCTTGGTGTTCTTTGACGAACGCTCAATCACAGTGCCAGTCACCTGCAGCACATATTCACGCCCCAGACGGCGGGCCCGCTCGCACAACGGTGCGTTGGTCTCCATGTTGAAGGCCAACTGAGTGATACCATAACGGTCGCGCAGATCGACAAATGTCATGCCGCCCAAATCGCGACTACGCTGCACCCATCCGCACAGCGTCACTTTTTCTCCCTTATTGGCAAGACGCAACTCGCCGCAAGTATTAGTCCTATACATATTTATAAATTATTATTTCGTCAGATAACAAACTGCAAAAATACAATTTTTTTTTAAATCCCCACCGCTTTACCGCATTTGTCTCCGAAAAAAACGCCTCCTCCGCCGCCGCCGAAACACATTTTTTTCGAACGCCATAACTGCTTGATATCCACCTACCATCACCTTATCAACTCCTACCCAACTCCTACCATGGTAGGAGTTGGGTAGGAGTTGGGTAGGAGAAGATACGGAGAAACAATGGTTTACGGAGACTGAATTCAGAGGGAAATACGGGTGAGGAGGCCCAGGCGGAGCTGAGTTTCGTCGCTCAGCGAGCGCATGATTCCGCTTGAGGCGGTGAAGGTGAGTTCGCCGATATAGACACGGCCGGCGACACAATAGAGGTCCACCCTCACCTCAGGATGTCCCAAAGAGAGCGTTTCGGCCAGACGGATCATGGTGTCGAGTTGGACGGGGGGCGCCATGTCGACAAAGGGCTGCTGGCGCATGTCAGGGGCAAGGCCGTCGCGGAAGGGGCGCCAGGGATAAAGTTCGTAAAGGTCCTTGACAGCCTTACGTCGAGAGATGCGGCGGTCGTAACAGACCAAGCAAAGCTCGGCATGGCCGTTGAAACAGAAAAACTTATAATCCACCGGCGGGGAACCGGCGACGATATCGGGATCATCCAGGCCGATATATTCCTCGGCTAGCACACGGGGCTGTATGCGGAGGTAGTGTGGTTCGACGGTGGCATAGCCGTAACGGCGGTTCATGCAATTCCGTAAGGAGTGGGTAATGCGTCGTTTTTCAGAGTCGGACAACTTAGACTGGTCGACTACCAGACGGGTGGAGCCACAGTCGTGGCTGCATTTGATGGCAAAGGCTTGCGGCAAATGGTCGAAAGATATGTCGTCGGCGTTGTCCCAGACGGCCAGCGTGGCGGGCAGATAGTCGGCGAAGCCCTGCCGGGAAAGCAGTTGCTTCATGGTCACCTTGTCGGTGAGTTCGGCCCAATGGTCGAGCGGGCCATGGAGCTTAAGCCACTGGATTTTTTCGTTGAGCGTGCGGGGATTGTCGAGGTCGAGGGTGGAGCCGGTCTTGTAGCGCCAGAAAAGGGCAAGGGCACGCGACAGGTGGCGGTCGACAAGGCGAGGCCACAAGGGCGAGGCCACGTAGGCCTTGAGGGCCAGATGGGTCAGTATGTTGCGCTTACGATTCACTGTCGGAGAGGATGAGCATCAGGGGGAGATGGTCGGAGAGGCCCCCTTCATAGTGTGCGCCCCGATAGGTGCGCTTGGGGCGTCGACCGACGCTGCCTTTTTCGTCAGCGAGCAGGCGGTCGGAATGGATGAGCCGCGTGACGCAACTTTTCCAGGGACGGCCGTTGATGAGGAACATGGCGTCGATGAAGTCCCACTGTCCCTGATACTTGTAGCTGCCCTTGCTCGAAGCCTTTCGGCTGAAGAGATTCTCGACACCTTCAGGATTGGTGTATTCGCCACCGAAGCCCATGCCCTCGGCAATGGCAGGATCGTCGGCAGTGGCGTTCATGTCGCCCATGGCGAGGATGGTGGCATCGGGATGGGCGGTGTGGAGGGCGTTCATCGTGTCGCGCAGCGTGGTGGCCACTTTCATGCGATACACTTCGGCCTCGTCGCCGCCACGTTTCGACGGCCAGTGGTTGAGAAGGAATATGAGGGTGTCGCCCTGCGGCGTGACGCCTTCGACACGGAGGATGTCGCGTGTGTAGAAATTCTCGGCGCTGTCGGAAACGGAGATGGGGCTGCTGGCGGTGACGCGGAATCGCTCCTTGCGGTAGATGAGGGCGCAGTCGATGCCGCGATGGTCGGGGGAGTCGTAGTGCACGTAGCGGTAGCCGGCGCGATGGAGCGGAGAGCCCTCACATAGTTCGCGGAGCACCCATTTGTTTTCCACCTCGGCGAAGCCCACCACGTCGGGCAAATCCATATCGATGATTGTTCGGGCGATGCCGTCGCGTTTTGCGTTGAAGCGGCGGCGGGTCCAGTGGCGATCGCCGTCGGGAGTGAATTCCTCATCGTCGGTGTTGATGTCGTCGCGGATGTCGAAGAAATTTTCAACATTCCACCAGGCCACTGTGAAATGAGCCGGCTGCTCGTGGGCAAGCAGCGAGTGTGCCACAGGAAGCAGCAGGCTCATCAACAGGGTAGTATGCATAACCACGGGTTATTCGGCAGGGGCTTCTTCAACAACAAGTGTGTCTGCGGGCAGAGGTTCTTCGGCGGCAGGTGCCATAGTGTCGACAACCTCGGCAGCGGCGGCTTCGGCAGCGGCTTTCTTTTGCCAGGGCAGGTTTTTGGTGAAATAGAGCACACCGAACGCGATGAGCGCGAGCACCAAAAGCCAGCACAGGATGCGACGCCAGAGGGGTGCTTTCTTCTCGGCGAAGGGATCGTTGGCGACCATCTTGGGGAATTTGGCGACGGAGGTGAGTGTAGAGCCGAAAGCGGTGTTGACAAGCACCTTCGAGTTGACGGCCCATCCGTTGGCGTTGAGGATCGGACCGATGTTGCGCTTGCGGAGCTTGAGCCATGCCAGCAGCATGGAGGGTCCGCTGATGAAGAGCACGACGGCAGCCAGCAGGAGAATGATGTTGTACCACTTGGCCGCGATGAATGTGCCTACCATGGCGAGGGCGGCACCGATGGCTCCTAAGGCCAAGCCTATGGCGGCAAAGATACCGGCGAACTTGGCGATGTCGAATGGCTGGGCTTTCTTGTCGACAAGGGGTGTGCCGTCAGCAGCCTTGGCGGAGAGGTCGCTGGAGGCGGTGTCGGCTTTGGCGGTCATTTGGTCGAACTGTTTGCTTTCTTTGTCGGAGGCGCTCTTGTTGATTTTGTCGCTCACCCATTTGCCGAACTTGCGGTAGGGTCGCCAGAAGGCCTGGCGGACGCTGATGGGGTTGTCGATGATTTTGGTGATGGTGGCATCCCAGTCGTTGCCGTCGCGGTCGTAGAAGATGCCGTTTTTGCCTTCGCTGAGATTGTCGACATCACCGCAGGTGAGGGCAGCCACGATGTCCATCTTGCCTTCCTTCACCTTCGAGGTGCAGGTGCAATAGATGAGGTACATGCCGCTGGCAGGGGCCATGGCGGCCTGCTTGCCCATGTCGGACACGCGGACGCAGAGTTCGCAGCAACGTTGGTCGATATAGAGCCGACCCGCCTGGAAGACGGCATCGGTGCCGGGTTCACGGTTGTAGAAATCTTTGAAAACGACGTAGTTCTTGAGCAGCTTGAAGAAGTCGCGGCAATAATGCAGCAACTTGTTCACGGGCTCGATGGCGGCGGCATGCTCTTCGATCTGGGCGGCAATAGCCTCGTTCATGGCAGTTTCGCCGGCGGCTTTCCACTCGGTATAGGCATCGATTTTGGAGACAACAGTCTGCCAGTCGGCCTCGTTGATGGAGTCCTTGCCGGGGAAATCGACATCGAAAACGAGCGTCTTGAGCTTGGCGTAATCGGCCTGCCAAGCGGGGTTGATGGCAGCGCCGTCGAAAGGAAGGAGGGGTTCTGTAGAGGGACGCATCAGGGGGTAGGCGGCAATTTCTTCGACATTATCGACGAGGTTGCCGTCGCTGATGGCGGCGATTTTCTCGACCTGAACGTCGAGAGCTTCGGCAGCGGCATCATCGAATTTCAACAGCTTGCAGCGCATGAAATAGTCGCTGACCTTGGCGCGGAGAGCGTTGACAGCAGCCTCGGCATCGTCGCTGGCGTCGCCGTATGGCGGCGTGAAAGGTTCGGGGTTCTGGGCGACGTACTCGGCTTTGCATTTTTCTTCGTAGTCGGCGATGTACTGGTCGACATCGGCCAAAGTGATCGTGTCCTTGTCGAGGCCAAGCTTATCCATGATCAGTTTGGTGGAGTCGATCACCGTTTTTCCTTCGTCGGTAGCTTCCTGCACCTCCGACATGCTCACAGAATCGTGGCCTTCCAGCAGGTAGTCCATGTTCTTCAGCACATTGCGTAGCCATTGTGAAGCCACGACCACTTCGTGGGCACGGATACGCCCGTCGTGGTCGGTATCCATCAGGGAGAGCGTCCTCTCATCAAGTTCGAGACCCTTGACGGGGCAACTCAGCACCGTCCAAAGCTTCTGATCCAACTCGTCGAGGTGAGCAATGTCCTCGCCAGTCTCGATATTGACGCGGGTGACACCACCGACAACGCTGAATTTCCAATCGTAGCCTTGAGCCTTGCCTGCTTTTTTCGATTTAGCCATAATCTATAATGTATTTAGGATTAATATTATATACAACAGCATAATTGTCAGATCGTTGCAATGACGGACATCGATCGTGACATATTTGCAAATATACACATATTTTTATATTTTGTCAAATAAAAAAGCGATTTGAGCATTAATTATCAGCGCAATATGAAATCGGAGCGGTTTGCTCACAAGAGCCGAAGTCGAGACACGGATATGAATCTATAAACCAATGTGATGGAGGCATTGGGGATCATTTTTTTTGATGGATAGCGGTTCCGATATACAATAATTTTGTATTTTTGCAGTTTAAATGCACGAGGTAATGGAATTGCTAATCGGCATATTATGTGGTGCAGCGCTGTCACTGTTTTTCAGTTTCGGCCCGGCTTTCTTTTCCCTGATCCAGAACAGCATAAACTATGGGTTCCGCAAGGGTGTTGCCTTTGTGATCGGCATTGCCGCGAGCGATATGATGATTGTGTTCCTAATGCTTACGATACTGAAAAACATGGACATGTCGGCCACATTGCACAATGTGTACGTGGCCACCATTGGAGCCATTGCCATTGCCGGATTTGGCATCTACACCTTTCGCAGGAAAGCCCTGACGGCCAATGTCGAGGGAAGCGGACAAAAGAGATTCCAGGCAGAAGAGAATGTGCGCGGACGGCAGATGATGCTGCATGGATTCTTGCTGAACAGCATCAACCCGACAATCTGGATATGGTGGGTGACAATCATCACGTTCCTGTCGGCAGAGATGGACCTTTCGAGCACAGAAAGATATACTTTTTTTGCCGGCCTCTTGCTGGCCAACATGAGCGTGGACATCTTGAAATGCCGCCTCTCGGCGATGATGCAGAGTTGGTTCACGGCAAAGGTGCTCAATGTGTTCAACAAAGTGACGGGAACGATACTGATAGGTATTGCCATCTATATTTTCGTCTCGATGATCCTGTATCAGACCAACGACGACATTCGCCAAAAACAGCAGGAGAGCGAGACGCAAGGCACCCGCATCATTCAAACCCTACATGACCACATGAACAGGGATTCGTCCAGCACCAAAAGAGCTGACGACACACTTTATCTGGAGTAGAATATCCGCTTGGGTTTCAGTCCAGGCGACGCAACCACATAGACGCCTGTGGCATTCAACTCCACGGGTTGCACTTCGGTGGCACAGTTGATTGTGGCGCAAGGACGTCCGACGATATCATAGACACCGATGCTCTTGCCAGCAAGACCGCTGACCACTATGCCACCCGGCTGCAGCGATACATTCCATCTGTCGACAATCACATCATCCACTGCCACAGGAGGCTCAGGCCCGGGACCCGGGCCTGGGCCAGGACCTGGATCAGTAGAGTCACAAGGTGCCTCAACCATATCGAAGGCGTTCCATTCGGAGGCGCTGTATTGGCTCAACATGTTGCACGGGACCTGTACGGTAAGTCCATAGACATGCTCCATGGCATCGGCAGCCAGTGTGGGAGGCACCGTGGCATGAAGACGCACGGTGTCGAGGTTTTCAGAGTCGGAAAAAGCCAATCCACCCACAAAGCGGAGAGTCGACGGCAAATCGACAACCAACATATTGATTCGGTAGTAGAAAGCCGTTCCTCCAATGCCAAGAACCCCCTCGGGGACAATCACTTCTGGGCCCACATTGGCACGGGTTTCGACCAGATAGTTGTCAATCACAAGCAGACCTTCACTCCAATTACTGCTGTCGGCCCAATATGCCGTGCCATAGAAAGCCTGCGCATTTATCCGCGTCAACGTCGAGGGCAACTCGATGGTATCGAGAGCGGTGCAGTTACGGAAAGCCAACTGGCCGATAGTGGTAAGTCCTTCGGGCAATGTGATGCGCGTCAGTCCGCTATTATTGTTGAAAGCGCGCAGCTTGATTTCGGTCACCTGATAGGTCTGTTCTCCATCCGACACGGTTGCGGGAATCTGTAGCCACCCGAGCGGCTCGGAGGGATTGTCCCAATGAGCACCGGCCACAGACACGGTGGTGGCCGACAGAACCGAATATTCGACCGTCTGGCCCGTAGGGGCGACAGCGGTGAAAGCAAATGTCCTCGCCACGGTGGTGGCGAGGAGCACTGCTATAATGATCGTTTTTTTCATCATCATCAATAATAAAGGTGGAAAGCCTAAAGATGGGGGCGGTCACGCTTCGCGCGCTGCAAGAAGCAGTTCCATCATCTTGATAGCCGACTGGCTGACAGGCGTTCCCGGGCCGAAAATGGCAGCCACTCCGGCATTGAAGAGGAACTCATAATCCTGCGGAGGAATAACGCCACCCGCCACAACCATGATATCCTCGCGGCCAAGCTTTTTGAGTTCCTCAATCACTTGAGGAAGAAGCGTCTTGTGTCCGGCAGCCAACGAACTGGCACCAAAGATATGCACATCGTTCTCCACAGCCTGCTTGGCAGCCTCGGCCGGGGTCTGGAACAGCGGGCCCATATCGACATCGAAGCCCATGTCGGCATAGCCTGTGGCCACCACCTTGGCGCCACGGTCATGTCCGTCCTGACCCATCTTGGCCACCATGATACGGGGACGGCGGCCTTCGAGTTTGGCAAATTTGTCGGTGAGTTCCTGCGCTTTCTTGAAATCGGCGCTCTCTTTGGTTTGACTGCTGTACACGTTGCTGATAAGATTGATTTTAGCCTTGTAGCGGCCATAGACTTTTTCAAGGGCATAGCTGATTTCGCCCAGCGAAGCGCGCTTGCGGGCGGCATCGATACTCAGGTCGAGCAGGTTGCCTTTGCCTGTGCGGGCGCATTCGGTGAGGGCATTCAGAGCGGCCTCGACGGCACTGTTGTCACGCTCGGCACGCAACTTTTTCAGACGCTCGATCTGGGCATTGCGGACGGCCGTGTTGTCGATCTCCAGTGTCTCGATGGGGTCCTCATGGTCGAGGCGGTACTTATTGATACCGACGATGGTGTCGACATTCGAATCGATGCGGCTCTGCTTGCGGGCCGAAGCCTCTTCGATACGCATCTTGGGCACTCCGCTCTCGATGGCCTTGGCCATACCACCCAGTTTTTCCACTTCCTGGATGTGGGCCCAGGCACGGTGGGCGATCTCATGGGTGAGAGTCTCTACATAATAGCTGCCGGCCCAGGGATCGACAACGCGGCAGATATTGGTCTCCTCCTGGAGGTAGATCTGCGTGTTACGGGCGATACGGGCGCTGAAATCGGTAGGCAGGGCAATGGCCTCGTCGAGGGCATTGGTGTGAAGGCTCTGAGTGTGTCCCAAAGCAGCGCCCATAGCCTCGATACACGTGCGGGCCACATTGTTGAAAGGATCCTGCTCGGTGAGGCTCCAACCCGAAGTCTGCGTGTGGGTACGCAGTGCCAGCGACTTGGGGTTCTTGGGATCGAACTGCTTGACGATCTTGGCCCACAGCATACGGGCGGCGCGCATCTTGGCGATCTCCATGAAGTGGTTCATGCCCGAACCCCAGAAGAAGCTCAGACGCGGTGCAAAATCGTCCACGCTCATACCCGCCTTGACACCGGCACGCAGGTACTCCAATCCGTCGGCCAGCGTGTAGGCCAGCTCAATGTCGGCCGAAGCTCCGGCTTCCTGCATGTGGTAGCCCGAAATACTGATGCTGTTGAACTTGGGCATGTGCTTCGAGGTGTACTCGAAGATGTCGGCGATGATTTTCATCGACGGCAGCGGGGGATAGATATAAGTGTTGCGCACCATGAACTCCTTCAGGATGTCGTTCTGGATGGTGCCCTGCAGCTGCTCCTGCGGCACGCCCTGCTCTTCAGCGGCGATGATATAGAAAGCCAGAATGGGCAGCACGGCACCATTCATGGTCATCGAAACCGACATCTTTCCAAGGTCGATCTGGTCGAACAGTATCTTCATGTCGAGGATGCTGTCGATAGCCACACCCGCCTTTCCGACGTCACCCACCACGCGTTCGTGGTCGGAGTCGTAGCCACGATGCGTGGCCAGGTCGAAAGCGCAGCTCAAACCCTTCTGTCCGGCGGCAATGTTGCGACGGTAGAAAGCGTTGCTCTCTTCTGCCGTGGAGAAACCGGCATACTGGCGAATGGTCCACGGACGCATCACATACATGGTCGAATACGGTCCACGGAGGAAGGGGGCAATGCCGGCAGCATAGTTCAGGTGCTCCATGCCCTCGAGGTCTTTCATGCCATAAACGGGCTTCACGTCGATCTGCTCGGGCGTGGTCCAATTCTTTTCAATATGATTCTGTTTTTCCCAATCGGTGAAAGATTGATGCTTTCCATCGTCCTTCCGGATGTCGATTTTTGAAAAGTCTGGTCTCATTATCAATACTTTATATTATAATCATTCATTAACTTCAAATTGCAAATATAATAAAATTATCTAACACCGCCAACTTTTTTCCTCTTGCATCGCCTCATTGGACTCTAAATCATGGATGCCCAACGCTCAACACGGTCCCTCGCCGAGTGCAGCCACATGTCGTGGAAAACGCTTTCTGGACGTCGGAAAATGACATGCTGCGCTAGCCCCAAAATGGCAAAATATCACATCCACAGAAAAATAAATTTGCAGGATCCAATGATTGTTCGTATCTTTGCACCATGAAAAAAATATTATTTGTATGTCACGGCAACATCTGCCGCAGCCCGATGGCCGAGTTTATTATGAAGAGAATTGCCCGTCGTGCAGGCAAGGAAGAAGAATATGAGATAGCCTCGTCGGCCACCAGCAGCGAGGAACTGGGCAACCCCGTCTACCCCATGGCGCGACAGGCGCTTGCCGAGCACGGCATCGGGTGTCCCGGCAAAGTGGCAGTGCTCACCATACCGGGCGACTATGCCTACTACGACATGATTATCGGTATGGACAGCGAGAACATGGCCGAAATGCATCGTCTCTTCGGTGGCGACCCCGACGGAAAACTATCCCTGCTGCTCGACCACACTCCCGAATCGGACACCAAACACCACAACCGCGACATCGCCGACCCGTGGTACACTCGCAACTTCCGCGTGGCATGGGACGACATCTTCGCCGGATGCTCGGCACTGTTCGAAAAACTTGAATCTCAGGCAGAGCCCACCCCTGCTGAATGAACGACGACCCCATCTCTTTTGAACAAGTCGAGGCTCTCGGCATCTCGAGGCAAGCCTACGACGAAGTGCTCGACATCGTCGGCCACATTCCCTCCATCGACCAACTGTCGACTCTGCTTGCCATGTGGCAGGCCAGCGGCACCGACAAAAGCCTCTACGGATGGCTGCGCGGACAGCAACATGCCGTGGAACGCGACGAATACCTCTACTCCAGCCAAGCTCCGGGCGTGCCCGAACCCCGCATCAAGGAATGCCTCGACATTGCCAGACAGATTTGCCGCGACATCGCCGTCCTCCCCCACCCCGACCCCATGCCCACGGGCACGCTGCTCTACATGGTGGGCAACATCAGCGGCGAGCTGGCCGGCAGCGAATATGCCAGAAAATGCCTGCACCTGGTGGACAGCGCCATGGCCACCGGTGGACATGATGAAGACTGTGCCTATATCGAAATGATTCTGCAGGCGCTGCACAGCAGCATGATGGTGAAGCAGCACGTGGCAGTAGCCGCCGGCGGGATATTCATGGCATCCCTTGCCTCCACAGCACCACACGGCTTCGACATACTGGTGCCGCGCGAAGTGCGCCTCGACGCCTTCCTGTTCGGCGAAGAGGCCGGCCGCTATATCGCTGCCATCGACGAGGCTAGCGACGACGCCTTCCTGCTCAAACTGGGTGAGGCCCGTCTCAACTGCTGTTTTTTGGGTCGCGTCACCAAAGGACGCATCGTGGTCGACGGCTACGACTTCGGTCCTACTCGCCGCTTTCTTCCTCCACAGGAGCAGGTGCCTTGGCCTTCAGCTTGAACACATAGCGCCGCGAATTCTGGTCCACGGCGTAAAGCTCGTTGCCATGACGGGTGCAGGTCACTGTCAGCGTGTTCTCGTCGGCATCATGTATGGTGCCGTTGCCGGTGTCGCCGTTCATCGTGACATGCCCCCACACTTTCCCCTGTGCGCCATACGTTTCGACATACATTGTCTCGGGCTCCGCCTTGACCGGGGCTGGACGCACCACACGCGGACGCTGCGGCGCCGGGCGCGACGTGACGGGCCTCGGCTGGAACTCGGTGCGCTCCTCGGCAGGAGCCGGCTCGGAATCGTCGGCGATATAGGTCAAAGTGTCTGGCACGACCTCATCGCCCGCACGGGTTTCCTGACGATTGTTGCAAGCCGTCAGCAGCAATGCCGTGGCAGCCGCCAGCATGAAATAATAACGTCTCATATAATTATATAGTTACAGTTTGTGAATCAATTCCATGTGCTCCACTCGAAGTCATGCTCGCAAGTGGCATCGGGCAACTGGGGGAAAAGGTCGCGGCCGATCAGCACCTCGAGGCTGTCGACGCTGACGGCATATTCGCGCGGACGACTGGTCTCGGGCTGGTTCTTCACCACAAAGCCCACAGCGTGATAGCCTGTACGATTCTGCACCAGCAGCGCCTTGAAGAAAGCGTCCGGCACGTGCACCCTGCCCTTGCCGATCGTGCGGGGCTCGCCCTCGCCGAACATGGGACCGCAGACAATGTACACCGACCCGTAGCGCTTGGCCACATTGCGTGCCAGCATCTCGATGCGGTTCCATGCTCCGGAATTCATCGACCGGTTCTGCGGACAGACATTGGTGAAGTAGAAACTCTCCTCCAGCGCCTGCGCCGACCATTTCATATCGGCACGCGGCGCCATATGGCCCTTGTCCCATCCCGAATTGCTGTAGTCCTCGCGACTGGCCTTGGGATTGGCCACGTCAGGATCGCGGCTGAAAGGATAACTGGTGTTCCATGTGCCGTCCACCTCGTCGGCCGTCAGCTCATAAGCCACCCAGTCGGGCACCAGCGTCCGGTGGTTGTACGAAGCCGTGTAGCCGATATGCGTGACAATATCCTCGCTGTCGTCACACTCAGGAATTTCCAGTCCGGGAATCACCACCTGCTCCTCAAGCGCCGAAAAAGCCGTCCGGTCGGGCCTGCGCGAGAAGCACCCGACCATCACAATAGCGGACAACACGCTGACATATATCAATTTACGTCCATTCATCGCATTCAATATTTGAAGCAAATGTACAAAAAATATCCGAATATCTTCCAAACTGCCACAAAATAACCTCCACTCATCGCATCACCCTCCTCTGAAACACCACCCATCGGGCCTGCCAGGCCACCGAAAAAACATCCCCTGTCCGCCCCGAAAACGTCATTCTCTAATCCACTGTCCCTCAATACCTTCTCCTTATCAACTCCTACCCATCTCCTACCATAGTAGGAGATGGGTAGGAGATGGGTAGGAGTTGATATGTGGAAATCAGGCAGTTGAGGTGTTCACTTCCGCTTGCCGGGATGGAAAATCGGGAGGAAAGCGGCGCACGAAGAATGGCAGACATTGACAGACAACATTTTTTTGGGTCATGGACACTGAACTATCGGAAAAAAACGTTATCTTTGCATTTGGATCCGGATATCGGCGAGAGATCTAAATAAGTATAAATGAACAAATAAGACAGCTATATGGCACTGAAAAGAGTGATGGTACTGACTGGCGGCGGCGACTGCCCCGGACTGAATGCCGTGATCCGCGGCATTGTGAAGCGTGCCGCGCAGGCCGACGACTGGGAGGTTATCGGATGTGTGGAGTCGTTCAACGGAGTGTTGCGTGAACCGACCGAAATCATGATGCTCGACGAGAAGACTGTCGAGGGACTGCAGATACAAGGTGGCACCATACTTGGCACCACCAACAAGGGAGGCCCCTTTGCCTGGCCGGTGAAACAGGCCGACGGCAGCTGGACCACCGTGGACCGCAGCGATGAGATGCTTCGCAAGCTGCAGTACATGGGGGTCGACGCCGTGATCAACATCGGCGGCGACGGCAGCCAGCGCATCTCGCTGGGATTGGCCAAGAAGGGCCTGAACATCGTGGGCGTGCCCAAGACCATCGACAACGACCTGTCGCTCACCGACTACACTTTCGGTTTCCAGACAGCTGTGCAGATCTGCACCGACGCCATTGACAAGCTGGTGACCACGGCGGCATCGCACAACCGTGTGTTCATCCTCGAGGTGATGGGCCGTGACGCCGGCTGGATTGCCCTTCATTCGGCCATTGCCGGTGGGGCCGATGTGTGCCTGATTCCTGAGATTCCGTACGACATCGAGAAGGTGAAACAGAAGATCGAGCAGCGCTACAACAAGCGCCACGGCTATTGCATCATTGTGGTGGCCGAGGGCGCCATGCCCAAGGGGGGCACGGTGACCAGCACCGAGACCGGCGAAGTGGGCTACCAGCATGTGAAGTTGGGCGGCGTGGGCGAACAGCTGGCTGCCGACCTGAAGGCTGCCGGTGTGGAGCACGACATCCGCTACACCATCCTCGGACACCTGCAGCGCGGCGGCACACCGATTGCCTTCGACCGCGTGCTGGCCACGGAATTCGGTGTCCGCGCCATGGAGTTTGTCATGGAAGGCCGTTTCGGCCAAATGGTGGCCTACCACCATCCCGATGTGGTGGGCATCCCGCTGGAGGAGGCCGTGCGCGAGCAGAACCTTGTGGCTCCCGACAGCCGGCTGGTGCACACCGCCAAAGGTGTGGGCATTGAATTTGGAGACTAACCCAACAAAACACCAACAATAATGAAAAAAGCATTACTCGTTCTCGCAATGACGGCCATCACATCTATGGCCAGCGCACAATGGTTCGATTTCTCGAACAACAGCCATCGCTACGGCATTGGACTGGAATTCGGTGCAGTAGGCACCAAAGGGATTGTCAACGACTACAACTACCGCGACCTGGGCGGTGGCATCAGCTTCAATGTGTGGGGCTTCCACATCGACTACATCAAAGCAGGCCCCGAACACCGCTACGACAACCATGTGAGGGAGGTTCAGTGGGAAGACTCGGTAGCATACGCCCTCAATTTCGGCTACCAGATTCCGGTGCTGAGCTGGCTGCGCGTGATGCCGATGGTGGGCTACTGCCAGACCAACTACGGTCTGACCGATGCTTCAACAGTGAATGTCGAAGTCGACGAATCGTCGGCGAGCATGTATCACGACTATGATGTCACCCCGGGGTCACGCCGCCACTATTTCAACTATGGCGTGGGCCTGTTTGTGCAGCCCATCAAGTGGATCGACGTGTATGGCGTCTACAGCAAAAACGCCATCTTCGGAGGCATCAGCCTCAACCTTGGCGCATTCCTCGACAAAAGGAGCGAATAGCCTTTCGGCCATCCTTACAGCAAGGGTCCCCTGACGCAACCGGGGACCCTTGTTCGTTTGAAAAAAAACGTATTGGACGGTGAGTGGACAATTATGGACAATGCAGAAAAGATTTTTGCGGGATAAGAAAAATGTCGTATATTTGCAATTTACGAGTCGTGCGCAAAACACCACGCAAGTGGCGTATTGTCAGTGTCTTGTTGTGAAACAGAGCATAGTAAATACAATAATATGGAACCTAAACACATAAAATCAGCCCTTGTGTCGGTCTACTATAAAGACGGGCTTGAGGACATCGTTCGAGCACTCGACGCGCAAGGCGTCACGATTTACAGCACTGGAGGCACCTACAAGTTCATCCACGACCTTGGCATCGAGCCCATCGCAGTGGAGACCCTGACGGGATATCCCTCGATTCTCGGCGGCCGCGTGAAGACGCTGCATCCCAAGGTGTTCGGCGGTATACTGAGTCGTCGCGACATGTATAGCGACGGCGAGCAGCTGGCCGAATACGAGATCCCTGAGATCGACCTTGTGATTGTCGACCTCTACCCGTTCGAACAGACCGTTGCCAGCGGGGCCCCTGAACAGGACATCATCGAGAAGATCGACATCGGAGGCATCAGCCTGATCCGTGCTGCAGCCAAGAACTTCAACGATGTGGTGATAGTGCCTGCAGTGGACTACTACCGTGAGTTTCTCGACATCTACACCTCGCAGCAGGGCTGCACCACCCTCGAGCAGCGCCACCGCTTCGCCGCCTATGCTTTCAACGTCAGCTCGCACTACGACACAGCCATTTTCAACCACTTCAACGAAAATGAGCAGCTGCCGGTGTTCAAACAGAGCGTGACCAAAGGCGAGGTGCTCCGTTATGGCGAGAATCCCCACCAAAAAGGCACCTTCTTCGGCGACTTGTCGAGCTGTTTCGACAAGCTGAACGGCAAGGAGCTCAGCTATAACAATCTGGGTGATATCGATGCCGCCTGCGCGCTGATCGACGACTTCAACGGTCGCACGGCGTTCGCCATCCTGAAACACAACAACGCCTGCGGCACGGCCGTCAGGCCCACCCTGCTGGAAGCATGGAAAGACGCCTTGGCTGGCGACCCCGTCAGCGCATTCGGAGGCGTGCTGATCACCAACCAGAAAATCACCAAAGAGGTGGCCGACGAGATGCACAAGATATTCTTCGAAGTGTGCATTGCGCCCGACTATGACGAGGATGCCCTTGAGGTGCTGCGCGGAAAGAAGAACCGCATCATCCTTCGCCGCAAAGCCTTCCGGATGGCCTCCCCGATGTTCCGCTCGGTGCTGAACGGCGTGCTGTCGCAGGACCGCGACACGGTGGTGCCGACGGCTGCCGATATGTCCAAGAGCGTCACCTCTACCCCCATCACCCCCGAACAGGCCGAGGATCTGGCTTTCGCCACCATCATGGTGAAGCACACCAAGAGCAACGCCATTGTGCTTGCCAAAGGCAGCCAGCTGTATGCCTCAGGCACCGGCCAGACCAGTCGCGTCGATGCCCTGCGCCAAGCCATCGCCAAAGCCAAGAGTTTCGGATTCGACCTGCACGGTGCCGTGATGGCCAGCGATGCTTTCTTCCCGTTCCCCGACTGCGTCGAGATAGCCCACGAGGCAGGCATCGTGGCTGTGGCACACCCGGGCGGCTCGATACACGACCAAGACAGCATCGACTACTGCGAGCAGCACAAGATGGGTATGGCCATTACCGGAAAACGTCACTTTAAACACTAAAAAAACCAAAGCAGAAAATGGGACTTCTTTCATTTTTCAACCGCGAAGTTGCAATGGACCTTGGCACAGCCAACTCCATTGTCATATATAATGATCAGGTGGTGATCGACGAGCCGTCGATTGTAGCCGTCGACCGCAAAAACAACAACAAGATTATGGCCGTCGGCAAAGAGGCCCAACGCATGGAGGGCAAGACAAAAGACCGCGACATTGACGTGGTACGCCCGTTGCGTGGCGGTGTCATCGCCGACTTCGAGATGGCGCAACACCTGATTCGCGAACTCATCGGCATGACCAATGTCAACCGTTCGATCCTGCCCCCGTCGCTGAAGATGGTCATCTGCATTCCCAGCGGCATCACCAACGTCGAAGAGCGTGCCGTGCGTGAAAGCGCCGAACAGGCCGGAGCCAAAGAGATCAGGATGATCCATGAGCCCATGGCCGCCGCCATCGGTATCGGCATCGACGTGTTGCAGCCTGAAGGCCACATGGTGGTCGACATCGGAGGCGGCACCGCCGAGATTGCCGTCATCTCGCTCGGAGGCATCGTCTGCAACACCTCCATCAAAGTGGCCGGCGACGAGTTCAACGAGAACGTGGTCGACTATATGCGCCGTCAGCACAACATGATCATCGGCGTGCGCACTGCCGAGAAGGTGAAGATTGCCGTAGGTGCAGCCGTCAGCGAGCTGGCTGACCCGCCCGAGGATTTCCACACCCTCGGCCGCGACCTGCTCACCGGTCTGCCCAAAGAGGTATCGGTCAACTACAAAGAGATTGCCCATGCACTCGACAAATCGGTGGCCCGCATCGAACAAGCCATCCTCGACACCCTTTCCGCCACTCCTCCCGAACTTGCCGCCGATATCTACAAGAACGGCATCTACCTCGCTGGCGGCGGTGCATTGCTGCGTGGCCTTGACCATCGTGTAAGCTCGAAAACCAAGCTCCAGGTGCACATCGCCGACGACCCTCTGCGCGCAGTGGCTCGCGGCACAGGTATCGCATTGAAGAACTTCAACAAGTTCAACTTCCTGATTCGATAGTGATTAAATCAACATACTGGACGGACAGAACATTTTCTGCCCGTCCTTATTATATAATGAGCACAACTAATTCCCAATCGGAGAATGTCGCCATGCACATGAACATGGCGACATCGACTGAATGAAACGACATACAGATATCATCCCATGCACATAGCAGTCTTCTGCGGCTCGTCTTTGCCGCACAACAAAGAAATCATTGAAGCCGCCTCTGTCCTCGGTCGTTGCATTGCCCATGAGGGGCACACGCTCGTTTATGGAGGATCAAACCTCGGTCTAATGGGTGTGGTCAGCACGGCAACACTCGAGAATGGAGGCAGCGTCGTAGGTATCATTCCAAATCTCTTCAGCGACGACATCATCAACTCGCAACGCGTCACCGAACTGGTCCGCGTCGCTTCCATGGCCGAGCGCAAAGAGCGCATCCTCGCCATGAGCGACGCATTCATTGCCCTCCCAGGCGGCATCGGCACCATTGACGAAATATCAGAAGTCATGGTTATGAACCAGCTTCAGATCTCCGACGGCAAACGCGTGTTGGACGGCAGTTTCAAGAGCAAACCGATGATACTATTGAACATCAACGGCTACTACAAGCCCTTCTTGGAGCAGCTCCGCAGCATAAAAGACGAAGGACTCATGCGCTCCGATGCCGGATTGATAGCCGTAGATTCTGTTGAGAAGATATTTATAAAACTCAATTAGAACTGCTTGACGAGATGCCCCATTTGCTGAGCAAAAGCAAATACATCCGAGGACTGCAGTGCGACCGGGCTCTGTGGCTTGACTCACACGCGCCACGGCTGGCGCGCTACACTGCCGAGCAAATGCAGAGGTTTGACTATGGCCGGGATTTTGAATACGCATTCAAGTCCACCTTCCCCGACGGCATCGACATCAGTGCCGAACTGAAGCGCAATGTCGATGCTTACCCCACACTCACCGCTGACCTGCTCGACCGCAATGGCGTTGTCACCCTTTTTGAAGCCGGTTTTGTCTATGACGACGTACTGGTGCTTGCCGACGTCGTGCACAAACACGCTGACGGACAGATGGACGTCTATGAGGTGAAGTCCGGCACCTCCCTCAGCGAGACGTACAAACGCGACGCTGCACTGCAGCACTATGTAATCTCCCACTGCCGACAGGTGAAGACATTCTCCATCGTACACGCAGCATCGCCAGAGCTGCGAGCACATAGTGACAATCCGTATGTGGCAATCGACCTGACCGATGAACTTGCTCTCCATCACGACCGCATCGCTGCCCGCATCGAAAAGATGAAACAAATCGTCCTTTCCACATCGGAACCCGACACACCCACAGGCAGCCATTGCCTTACTCCATACGCCTGCCCATACCAGCAACATTGCCAGCTCGGTGCCAGGCAATTGTCACTATTCTAAAAAAGCAAGGGGGGAAGGCTGAGCACCTTCCCCCCCCTTATTATCCTAGAAGATGGGTCATTCCACCGGGAAAGCAATCTCGCGTTCGATCACCTGATAGGGAACATTGTTGCGGTAGATGGTCTGGCGCACCCAATTGTCATCCTCGTCATACTCGTAGACGTACGAATGTTTCCAGTTGAGATGCTCGTCATAGTTGAACGAGCTGACCTCGATCAGATTGTCATGGTCGTCGTAATAGTAGGTCGTCAGAGCGGAAAGGAATTCGTCGGCATCATAAAAGCGCCACTCAATACGGTTGCCGCGTGCATCGTATTTGTAAAGATAGTGCTGCATCAGCTCGCCGTCGCGGCTATAGAACTCCATCTCGGTGCAATTGCCCTTCTGGTCGTATTTGTATACACGCTTCTCTGTCATCTCACCGTCACTGTCGAAGCTCTGCTCCTCCATCTTCATGCCGTTGACATACTTCGAGCTTTCCTTCTTCGTCATCTGGTTGCCAAGGAACACAGTACGCTCGATGCGGTTTCCGTCCTTGTCGTTCAGATATGCGGTGCGGCCGGTAAGCATCTTTTCGCGATTGTACTCGTTCCAGCCAAGGCTATAGCCGTTGACGTCGAAATAATAACTATACCAAGTATAGTCGTTGGCCTTCGTGCGGAACTTGTCCTGAAGGTTGCCACGCTTGTCGAAAGTGATGCTGTCGATGCAGATCAGCTGACGTCCACCACCGGCGCCACCGCGCAGGTTGTAGGTGTACTCGACGACATAGATGGCGTTGCCGTTGATGCCCATCTCGGTGCGGGAATTCTTACGCGGCTTGGGACCAGCCAAAGCGGTTCCCACAACCAACAATGCCAGAATCAGAGCGATATTCTTCTTCATTTTATTCTGTTTTTTCGTTGCGCTTAAACAACCTATCAATATTAGTAACTACTTAATTCTTTATTTATTGTATCGGACAACAAAATATTCTTGCATCCGGGTCCCTCCTTATTTAGTCTCTCCCCTGCCCTTGCGGCAGAAAAAGAGCACTGCCAACGCCAGCGTGATGGCTGCGGCTATGCCGTATCCCACTGGCCGCGGCAGCAAACTACCCAGGCCTTCTTTCTCGGCCACAAACAGGAAACTGATTGTCACCATGCTCATGAACAGAGCCGGAATCAAGGTGATCCAATACCAGCACGTGCCCGGCTTGTGATGCGCCAAAAACACTGTGACGGCCCAAAGCGTGACCATCGCCAGCACCTGGTTGGCCCACGAAAAATAGCGCCAGATGTAATCGAACCCGGCAGGATTGGCCAGCGAAAACACCAGCAGGGCAGCTGCCAGCACAAACACCGGCAGTGCCACCAGCAGGCGCTTGGCAATCGGCTTCTGGTCGACATGCATGAAATCGGCCACAATCAGACGTGCCGAACGCAATGCCGTGTCGCCACTCGTCACCGCCGCGCTGATCACACCCAGAATGCAAATTGTGGCTATCACCGGGGTGAACCATTCGTCGGCAATGACACCCACCATGGCATTGCCTCCCAGCGGATGTCCGTCGGCCGAGATGGTCTTCTGCGCCAACACGGGGTCATGGTAGAACACCGTGGCGGCAGCGGCCCATATCAGCGCCACCACGCCCTCGGTGATCATCGCACCGTAGAATATCGGGCGGGCCTGTTTCTCGTTCACCATACAGCGCGCCATCAAAGGGCTCTGCGTGGCATGGAATCCGCTGATAGCTCCACATGCAATGGAGATGAACATCATCGGGAATATCGGATTGTGCTCTGCATCAGGATGCCTGTTCTCAAGGCCCTGCCACACTTCGGGTATCTCAGGACTATAGATGACAAAAGCCACCACAATGGCCACCGCCATGCCCAGCAGCAGCAATCCGAACACCGGATACAGACGGCCTATCAGCTTGTCGATCGGCAGCAGCGTGGCGATAAGATAGTAGGCAAAAATGACAATCACCCACGTATAGATACTCCAATCGGGGGTGAAATGGTTGTTGAGAAGCACAGCGGGCGTGTTGACGAACACGGCGCCCACCAGTATCATAAGCAGCACGGTGAATCCGCGCATGAACTGCTTCATGCCGTTGCCCAGATACTTGCCGTGGATCTCAGGCAGCGATGCGCCATCCTGACGGATGCTGATGAAGCCCGCGATGAAATCGTGCACCGCACCGGCAAAGATACATCCGAAAACGATCCACAAAAACGACGCCGTGCCGAACTGAGCGCCCATAATGGCACCGCATATCGGTCCTACTCCTGCGATGTTCAGAAACTGGATGAGGAAAATGCGCCATGGCTTCATCGGCACATAGTCGACGCCATCCGGGTGGGCCACTGCAGGCGTTGTACGCTTGGGGTCGACACCAATCACTCGCTCCACCACCTTGGAATACAGCACGTAGCCCAAGACCAGAAGCACTACTGCAACAACAAACGACACCATAATCGATTAATCTATTTTATCAAGTTGCCCAGCACGTCGCGCGTCAGCTCTCGCGTCAGCGTGCGCGTGGCGGCACTGGTCGTATTCTTCACCACTTTCTGTGTGGTGCTTGTTTTCGACTTTGTTTTTTTGCCCGACACCTTGTCGCTCACCGCTGTACCCACTGCCGTGGCCAACGTGGCCGTGGCGGCCGTAAGCACAGCCTTGAGCACCTTGCCGATCACCCCCTGCTTCTTTTTCGCAGGCTTCGCGTCCTTGGGTGCAGCTTCGGCCACTTCGGTCGTCGCGTCCTTGGGCACTTCTGCCACAGCGGCCTCTTCGGCTTGACGGATCAACACCTCGAAGGCACTCTCGCGGTCGACCATCGTGTCGTATTTCCCCTTCAAGGGACTCTGTTTCACGATGTCGAGACGCTGGCCATCGGTGATGGCCCCGATCTGCGACAGGGGGAACAATATCTTGGCGCGCTGCACCACCGAGGGTGCACCTTTCTCGTCGAGGAAACTGACCAGCGCCTCGCCGGTCTCAAGGTTCATGATGGCCTCGTCGGTCTTGAAAGCCGGATTGGCCCGGAACGTGTCGGCAGCCGTCTTCACGGCCCTCTGGTCCTTCGGGGTGTAGGCCCGCAGGGCATGCTGCACGCGGTTGCCGAGCTGGCCGAGGATGCTTTCCGGCAGGTCGTTGGGATACTGCGAGATGAAAAACACGCCCACGCCTTTCGAGCGGATCAGGCGGATCACCTGCTCAATCTTGTCGACCAAAGCCTTGGAGGTGTCCTCGAACAGCATGTGTGCCTCGTCAAAGAAGAACACCAGCTTGGGCAACTCCTGGTCGCCCACCTCGGGCAACGTGGAGTAGAGTTCGGACAGCAGCCACAGCAGGAAGGTGCTGTACAGTTTGGGCTGCATCATCAGCTTGTCGGCCGCCAGCACATTCATCACCCCCTTGCCACCTTCAGTCTTCAGCAGGTCGGCGATGTCGAACGACGGCTCGCCGAAGAACTTGTCGGCACCCTGGTTGTCGAGCTGCAGCAGCGCACGCTGGATGGCGCCCACGCTGGCCGACGAGATGTTGCCATAGCGGGTGGTGTATTCTTTGGCATGTTTCGACACATAGTCGAGCATGGCGCGCAGATCCTTCACGTCGATGATCAGCAGGCCGCGCTCGTCGGCGATGCGGAACACGATGTTCAGCACGCCGTCCTGTGTTTCGTTCAGTCCCAGCAGACGCGACAGCAGCTGCGGTCCCATCTGGCTGATGGTGGCGCGGATGGGGTGTCCCTGCTCGCCGAAGACATCGAAAAACCTCACCGGGCAAGGCTGGAACTGGGGGTCGGCCAAGCCGAACTCCGGCAGGCGTTTCTCAATGAAACCGCTCATGCGGCCTGCCTGGCTGATGCCGCTCAGGTCACCCTTCATGTCGGCCATGAAACATGGCACCCCGGCCTGGCTGAAAGTCTCCGCCATCACCTGCAGGGTGACCGTCTTGCCGGTGCCGGTGGCACCCGCAATCATGCCGTGGCGGTTGGCCATCTTGCCGCAGATCGACAGCGGACCGTCGGCGCAATGGGCTATGTAGAGTCCTTGTTCCTGTGTCAGCATCGCGTCAGAAGGTATAATTGAATCCAAGTCTCAGCATGGGGCTCTCCCATTTCAGCAGTTCCATCAAAGTGTTCAGGCCGGCATACATGGTGGTCTTGGTGTAGGACATCTTGTAGTCGCCGTCGGGCACGAGAATGCCGTGGCTGTCGTATTGGTGGATGATGTGGTCGTCGCTGACAGTCTGGCTGACATAGCCGATCGACAGGAAGTCGAGGCTCAGCTCGGCGCTCAGGTGCGACGAGAAGTCGTAGCTCAGCGTGGGCCGCAGGCTGACGCCCCACGTCATACTGCTGATGCTGTCGGCCACCTTGTCGAGGTCGGCCAGCTCGCGGTTGTTCTCGAAAGGCTTGATATAGCGCTCGTGTTCAACAGTGTAGCCCATTTTCTGGAAATTGCCCTGGAGCAGGAGGTGGAAATGCATGTTGCCGTATTTCACCACCTCGTACTTCACCTGGGGCGCCACCCAGAAACCGGTGCGCACGCGGTTGAAACGATGGTCCTCGACGTTCATCCACATCGGGCGGTGGGCACTGTTGGGGTCGTTGACGTACATATAGTCGCTCACCATCACCGAGTCGTAGCTATTGCTCAGGTAGCCTCCGGCCACACCGACATACCATTTGGGGGTGATCATATATCCCAGCTGGGCTCCGCCGAGCCACGAGGTGGTCGACTGGAAATCATCGTTGTGGGAATTGGTCTGCTTCAGATTGTAGTAGCCTCCCTGAAGACCCATCACAAACTGCGCGCCGGCAACCTGCAAGAGGGTCACAGCGGCCAGAAAAAGTACTATTTTCTTCATATTATTGAACTATTTTTATATTCGTTTTCAAACTGCAAAAATACAACTTTTTTTGAATAGCCACAACATGAGTGCAAAAAGTTTTCACCAACAAACACCATCAGACACATTATCAAACACTTACATCGTCACCCATCTGACACATGCACAAAACCTCAGTTGGCCAGCACCACAGCTGCAGCGTTTCGTGGCCGATTGTTGTACGTCTGTTGTACGACTGTTGTACGAAAAATTTTCGTACAACAGTCGTACAACAAGCATCCATCAGTTGCCGATCAGCAGACGGCGGGCAAGGGAAGCCGGGGATAGGGAGCGCAACTGGTTGGAAACGGAGGCGATGCATGCGATGTTGGAAAAAAATGTTAAACCGGAGAGAGGGCATAGCAGGATTGCGGAAATTGCGTATCTTTGTAGCATCATGCGAGGATAATGTTTCGCCATAAATACAACATATTCAAACCACTATACCGATTCATAGCCGCCGTGCTGGCGTGCGTGGCGGCCATGGGTGGCCAGTGCCAGACGACGCTGACTGTGCCGCAATGCTACGACTTCGACGACATGGTGGGCACACTGGTGCCGGAAGGGTGGACCGCCTGCGGCGAGACACGCTACACCGAATATTCGGTGACGGCTTACTACTTCACCGGCTCGCCCAGCCTCTATTTCATCGCGCCGCTGCACCCGGGCAATGCCCTGGTGATGCCGCCGCTGGACAGCAGTGTGGCAATCAACGATGTGCTGGTGGAGTTCGACATCGCATCGAACTACGGCAGCCCCGCGCCATTCATGGTGGGCACGATGAGCGACCCCACCGACTCGAACACCTTCCACCCAATCGACTCGGTCTACGCTTTCTGCTCTCAGTCCATACACTGTCGCATCAGCCTGGCGACAGCACCTGCCGCCGACCGATACATAGCCTTCCGCATGGCGAAAAATGCCAGCTGCTTTGTCGACAACCTGTCGGTGGTAGCCTGCGGCTTCGACGGCCTGCGCCTGGCCTACACCGACGAGTCGCAAGCCACCGTGGAATGGAACGCCATCGGATCGCCAAACATCACTGCGACGGTGCGGCGGGACGACGGCAGCGTGGTGAGGGAATACACCGGTGCCACCAGTCCCTTGGTGATCGACGGGCTGAGGGCGTCGACGCTCTACACCGTGGTACTCGCCGCCGTATGCGACGACGTGACACGGTGCGGCGGACCCGCCAGCGACTCGATCCGCATCCTCACCCCCCACGAGGGTGGCGACTGCCTGAATGCGGGCAACATCTACAGCGACGGAGTGAGGATATACCACTGGTTTGGTGACACTTCGCGCGATTTCACCCCCCACTTCGTGCAGCCTACTCCGCCCATCGATTTCGGTCCCGATTCGTTGCAGGGGCGCATAGCCGTGAACAGCGACACATCGAGGCGCGACCCGCTGACCGGGGGCCAGCTGCGCACCATTCCCGAATGGGCCGACTATTCGGTGCGGCTAGGCGGCAACACGGCCAACATGATGAAAAGCGACGGTGTGGAATACCGCCTGACGGTAGACACATCGAGTTTCCGCATCCTGACCATCAGCTACGCCATTGTGACGCAATACTCAAAATATGAACCCTCTGCACCCAGTTTCCACATACAGATACTCGACGAAGCGGGACAGGTGCTGGATTCGCTGTGCAGCACGGAAGAGTGGATCGCTCCCTACGGCGCCTCCGACACAGGATGGCGCTATGTGGAGATCGGCGAATTTTCATCACTCGCATGGAAAGACTGGCAGTCGACAGGGCTGGACCTGGAGGCCTACGCCAACCAGACAATCACCATCAGGCTGATGGCCCTCGAATGCCGACAGGGCGGACATTGGGCGTATGCCTATTACACCATCGACTGTCACCCACGCACCGCCGAGAGCGACGGCTGCGGCAGCAGCGACTCGGCCACATTCCATGCCCCGGGCGGATTTGCCTACGAATGGTTTCGGGAGGGTGACACAACGGCGCTCTCCACCAGTCGCTGCCTGACGGTGCCGGCCGACGGCAGCCAGTACCGTTGCGAGGTGGCCCACTTGAGCCACAGCGACTGCCGTTTCACCCTCGACGCCTATGCCGGGACAAGGACACCCGTGGCCCGCATGGAGACACGAATGGAGAACCGCGATTGCGGCATCGATGTGCACTTCGAGAACCGCAGCTTCGTTGCCGCCGGCGACAGCCCGACAAACGACGGAGGAAGCGTCGAGACGGCATTCTGGGACTTCGGCAACGGCGACACGTCACACGCCTACAGTCCGACGAGGCACTTCGGTCTGTCGGGTGTCTACAACGTGATGCTTGTGGCAGGGCTGGACGGGAACACCTGCACCGACACCGCATGGCAGCAGCTGACCGTCACGGTGCCCGGCCAGCGGCTGCAATTCGACACGGCATGCACCGATTTCTACTGGCACGGGGTCACCTACACCCGATCGGGCATCTACAGCCACACACTGCCCTACCCTAACCAGTACGGGTGCGACTCGGTGGAGGTGCTGCAGCTGACCATCCTGCAGGAACACACGATCGAGGTGCACGACACGGTGGTCGTCTGCCCCTATCACCCGTTCGTGTACAACGATATCGACTACGGCGGACCGACAGATTTGGACTTTATGCTGCAGGCCGCTAACGGATGCGACAGCCTGGTGCATGTGCATCTGATGGCCCGCGACAGCATGTTTGCCCCTGTGGAGGAATACAGCTTCGACTCGGCCGAATGGCATCGCGACAGCGTGATTGCCGGTTGCGCGCCGACCTCGCTGTTCCTGCGCGACAGCACCGATGGAGCCTACGCATGGGAATGGATCATCCGCACACCTGACACCACCTTCACCGCTACCGGCCGGGAGGTGGAAATAGGCTACGATGAGGGGCACGACGGGATGATGTCGTCGGCCACGCTGATTGTCACTTCGGGCGACGGGTGCCTGGACACGGTGACGCTTCGCATATATATGTTCCGAAGTCCGGAAGCCTCTTTCTATTGGGACCCGCACATCCCGGCCAGACACGACCCGCAAGTGCAGTTCTTCAACCAGAGCGCGCCCGACAGCCTGGCCTATCTGTGGCAGATACAGCGCACAGAGGGTGGCGAATACGACACCTCGACGCGCTTTGCACCGCACTACCGCTGGGGCGATGAAGGCGACGACATGTCGGGCGACTACGAAGTGGCGCTGATTGCCTATTGGACACACCCCTACGAAGACACCGTCATGGTGTGCACCGACACGGCGCGGCAGACAATCACTATCACCAATGACTATCTGCAATTTCCGAACCTGGTGACACCCAACGGCGACGGCACCAACGACGTGTGGAAGATCGTCAACCTGGTGGAGTACGGCAACTTTCCGATGAACGAGCTGTGGATCTACAACGCATGGGGCGTGCTGGTGTACCATGCGAAGAACATCGTCAGCGACAACCAGTTTTGGGACCCGGAAGCCACGCATTGTCCCGACGGCACCTACTTCTACCGTTTCTCAGCCATCAGCGAATACGGCCGCGTGAAGCACAACGGACTGATTGAGGTGATCAGGGAATGATTCGGCAATCCAATTTTGAAGCATGAATGGAATGAAAAAAAAGAGGGCATCAACCATTGGTGATACCCTCTTCGTTTTGGTGGTGGCATCGACTGGATTTGAACCAGTGACGCAAGGATTTTCAGTCCTTCGCTCTACCAACTGAGCTACGACGCCATCGCAGATTTCTCTCTCAAAATCGAATGCAAAAGTACGAACATTTCCAAAACTGACCAAATTTTTTTTAACTTTCCTCTTGCTTTATTTCAGAAGATGTTGATTTACTATATTTTGGAGCAATGAAAATTTGGTCGATCAAGAGCCATATCACGCCGATGGTGATGGCCGAATCGGCCACATTGAATATCGCATTGAAGAATTCAAAGTAGTTTCCGCCGACGAAAGGCACCCACTCGGGGAAGGTGAAAGAGAAGAGCGGGAAGTAGAACATGTCGACCACACGGCCCTGCAGAAACGGGGCATATCCGCCCTCGGGAGGGAAGAGCGTGGCAACGGAATAGTAGCTCTCGTTGAAAATGAGGCCATAGAAACAGCTGTCGATGATGTTGCCGACGGCACCCGCAAGAATGAGCGACAGACATACAATAAGCGACGTGCGGCCGCCCTTGCGGATGCTGTGCATAATGTACCACGCGATGGCCGTAGAGGCGACGATGCGGAGCAGGGTGAGGATGATTTTTCCGATGTCGCCACCGATGTTCATGCCGAAGGCAAAGCCCACATTCTCGATGAAATGCAGTCGGCACCATGAGCCGATGAGAGGGATCTCCTCGCCGATCTGCATGTGTGTTTTGACCATGATTTTGACAATCTGGTCGACAATCAAAATGGCAGCGATGAGGATGGCGACGAGTCGCGTCTGTTGTTTTTTATTCATGTAGGTTTCTGTTGTTTATTTCTTGAATCAATTCGTCGTACCAATCTTGTCCGAAACGGCGGACGAGGGGTTCGCGGAGCATGCGATAGAGCGGTTCACCGTGGCCATGCGCACAGCGGCAGATGTCCCAGCGGTGGTAGTTGACGGCGGTGAATTCGCCATAATCGTCGACACGTATAGGATAGAGATGACACGAAACAGGCTTATAGAGCTGTTGCAGCGCACAGAGGGCCGTGCCGTCAGCGGCGTAGGTGATGTATGCGCAGGCACCGTCGGCGAGGAGCGGAGTACCATAAGCGCCGTCTTGGTCCTTTACGGCCACACCTTGCCGCTTGACAACCTGACGGCCCTCCTCGGTCATGAGGGGAAATGCCTTGTCGAGGACAGCCTCCAGGCGTGACAGCTCATCCTCCAGCAAAGGAGCGCCGCTGTCGCCCTCGATGCAGCAGGCACCGCGACATTGGGCCAGATCGCAACAGAAACGGCAATCGGCAATGTCGTCGGAAACGATGCTATTTTTGACGATAATCATTTCAGCGTTTCGATGATTTTGTCGGCCAGGACAGCCGCAAGTTTATATTTGGATTCGACAGTCCACCCGGCCACATGGGGGGTGAGCACCGTGTGGGGAGAGCGGAAAAGATAGTCCATCGCAGGTGAAACGGAACCCAATGCGTCGGCATTCATGTTCTCATGCTCAAGCACGTCGAGAGCGGCCCCGAGCACCTTGCCCTGCCGCATGGCGCCGGCCAGCGCATCGGTGTCGACCACAGCACCACGGGCTGTGTTGATGAGCCAAAAAGGATGACGCATACGGTCGACAAATGCGGCATCAAGATAATGGTGTGTGTCGTCGGTCAAGGGAACATGGAACGAGACCACATCCGCCACCTCCTGCAGCTCGTCGAGCGATACTTCGTCAACATATTCAGGTGCATAGCCGGAGGGCTTGTATTTGTCGTAGGCCACGATGCGGCAGCCAAAGCCCTGCAGCCGTCGAGCAAAGGCGGCGCCCATATTGCCAAATCCGATGATGCCGACAGTGCGACTGCCAACCTCCAGGCCGCGGTTGTCCTCACGATGCCAAAGGCCTCGCCTGACCTCGGCGTCGGCACGGGCAATGTTGTTGAGCAGCGAAAGCAGCAGGCCCACCGTATGGTCGCCCACCGCATCGCGGTTGCCCTCGGGCGAATTGAGACAACGCACACCATGGCTTTCGGCATAGGCCACATCGATGGTTTCCATGCCGGCCCCTACCCTGCCAATGCAGCGCAGCGAAGGCACACTGTCGATAAAAGCGCTGTCGATATTCACCTTGCTCCGCACCACGAGGCCGTCGTAGCCCTGGGCCGCAACGACAAGACTATCGTAGTCATGGTCCGGCTCGACAGACACTTCGATACCGGCTTGATTCAATTTTTCTTCAAGCACCTGATGGGTGCGGTCGGATATCAGCACTTTAGTCATGGGTCGGGACATTCACTTTGATTCTGCTTTTGGAAGCCACTCCGAAGATGCCGATGCCTCCCTGGATGTTGGAGTGTATCTGCACCGGCTCGGTAAAGAAGTCGAGAATGGCATCGCCATTGTAGCTCTCTTTGGTGGCCTGATACAGGTAATGGTCGCGCGACAAGGAGACGACCTCAAGCGTCAGACCATAACGCATGACGGCCTCCTCGCCGTAATAGGGATTGTCGTAATCGTAATAGAGATTCGTTATGTCAATGTCGAGGTCGATCTTGTGGCTCATGCCATTGATGGCCGCGTCGGTGAACAGAAGGTTCCACCCGTAATATGTGCTTGAGGCGGTCGGGTCTTCAGGGTCAAAATCCTCAATATTGGTATTGTTGACAATCATATAATCGGTGCAGGAAAAGCGGACGTATCTGGAGGAGACCGTAGTGTCGTAGCTTTCCGCCTCGCCCTCTTCGTCGCGATAGGTGATGATCGTGGTGTCGTGACGCAGCAAGCGCACCGAATAGTAGTCGGCCGATGCCGCATCATCGGAGAGGGTGAATGTCAAAATGCCATAGGTGGTATAATCGTCATATTCGTCGCGTTCAATATCGCGGATCGACACATCGGCCACCTGGGGACTGTTGGGAACAACCGCTGTGGCGGTGATCGCAGGCTGTCCCTGCACGTCGACCGTCAACTCGAGTGTTTCGCCCGGCTGAGGTCGGTGTGCGAACGTGTATCGCCCATCTTCTTGCGTGGCAACCCCAGCGGCCGAGCCATCCACGCGCAACGTCACAGTGGCGTCGGTGATCTTTTTGAAATAATCCTCGCCATATTCCACAAAATATGTGCCGAATATCGGCCGGCTGTAAGTGAGGTCGACAGCAACGGGTTCGTCCACCTCGTTCTGGCCCATCACAACCACTCGCGGGCTCTGTTCCTCGATGTCGATATCAATCTGCTTTTCGCAAGCGGCAAAAAGCACCGCTGCCAGCATCAATACAGGTATTCTTTTCATGCCGTTAGAATTTGTAAATGTAAGACACCGAAGGCAATATCGGGAACAACGAGCGCTGCATCAGCACGGTGCTGTATTCGGTCCCCATGCTGCCATACCGTTCCATCGTACGGGGATAGATGATGAAGGGGTTCTGCCGGTTGTAAAGATTATAGACACTAATGTTCCACGTACGCACGCCGTGCTTCTTCTGCTTGTGGAAATTGACGCTGACGTCCATACGGTGGTAGGCCGGCAGTCGGAAATTGTTGCGGCTGTCGACATAGTTGATGCGGTTCCAGTAGTCGTGGTCGCCGTCGTCATCCACTATCTGCTGCATGGCGACAGTGGCCGTGTTGCCGGTACTGTACACCCAGGTCACTCCGCAGTCGAAACGCTCGTTGGGTCGATATTGCAGGGTAACCGAGATGTCGTGTATGCGGTCGTATTTCGCCGGGAAGGGTTCTCCGTTGTTCAGCTCTTCTCCGGGACGGTCGAACTGGCGCATCGTGCGGCTCCACGTGTAGCCTATCCAGCCGGTGAAATCGCCCACGCTCTTCTGCGCCAGAAACTCCAGCCCATAGGCCCATCCGCGGCCGCTGCAAACCTTGTCTTCCCAGCCTTCGCTGGTCCCCATGAACGTGCTTCCGGGCTTGTATTCCAGCATGTTGTTCATCCACTTGTAATAGCCTTCCACACTGAAGTCGACGATGTTGCGCCACGAATAGAAAACGCCAGTAGCCACCTGGTGGCTGTTCATCGGTTCTATCCGGGCCGTCACCGGCACCCATAAGTCTGTCGGCAGGCTGATATTCGTGTTCGACAGCAGATGCATATACTGGGTCATGTAGCTGTAGCCCGTCTTCACCGACAGGTCGTCCGTGATCAGGATCCGTCCGCTCAAACGGGGCTGTATCGAAGGATAGAAGCGCTGCTCCACCACGAATCCCGACAGTGCAACGCCCGCGTTGATCTTCAGTGTTTCGGTGATGCTCCAGTCGTCCTCACCGTATAGTGACACTTCGCCGGCGTGGATGCGCGACTCGCCAAAGGTGGTGTCCACATTCTCCATGTCGGTGTATCGGGCTCGCGCCGTCTGCACCTGCGGCACAAAGGTATGGTAGGTGGCCACAGCTCCAAACTTGATGGCATGGTCGGGCGAGGGTGCATAGTCGAAATCCACTCGGCCCGAAAGGTCACGGATACCGCTGTTCAGGCCCATCTCGATGTCCTCTTTATAGGAGGCGCCATTCTCGCGCCATTCCTCTTCCAGTCCGATGCCCAAGCGGTTGCGGTAGCGAGTGTACGAGCCTGTCACATCCATGAACATCTGCGGGCTCAGTTCGTAGTTCCACCGCAGCGCCGTGGCCAGATTGCCCCAGCGGTAGCTGAGCTTCATGTTCTCCTTTTCGCCATAGAGGCTTTCCTGCACATTCACTTTCATGTACGCCTCATCATCGCCGCTGTACCAGGTGTAGTAGAGACGCGAACGATCGCTGAATTTGTGCGTCACCTTCGCGTTGAGGTCATAAAAATAGTAGCCGGCATTAAGTCCTTTGATACCCTCAGTGGCAGCCACCATCCACAACGTGGGCTTGATCAGCAGGTCGCCATATGTACGTCTCAGCGAAAGGCTCAAGGTGGTCTTTTCTTTGATTATGGGACCTTCTATATTCATCTTTCCGGAAATCAACCCTATCGACGCACTCCCATGCCACTCCTTGTCGTTGCCGTTGTTGGTCGTGATGTCGAGCACCGAGCTGATGCGGCCCGTAAACCGTGCCGGGAACGACCCCTTGTACAGGGTGACGTTTTTCAGCGCGTCTCCGTTGAAGGCACTGAAAAAACCGCCCAGATGGTTCACATTGTACAGCGGTATGCCGTCGAGCAGGAACAGATTCTGGTCGGGACCGCCACCGCGCACATATATGCCGCTCATGCCTTCGGTGCCGCTCTGAACGCCGGGCAGCAACTGTATGGCTTTGAGCACATCGGTCTCGCCAAAAATCACCGGCACCAGCTTGATCTGCTCCACCGGCACCTCCACGGCACTCATCTGACTGATGCGCGGGCTGCTGATACGGTCGGCCGTCACCGTCACCTCGTCCAGCTCCACCGACGGCACCAAGCGCACATTCAACTGCCGGTTGGCGTCCAGCGGAAGCACATGGTTCTGTGTATGATAGCCTATATAGCTAAACCTCAGCTGCACACTGTCGGAACGAAGCGTCAGCGTATATCGCCCATAAGCATTGGTCACCGTACCCTTGCCACTCACCAGGTCCACCACAGTGGCTCCGATCAGTGTCTCGCCGGTCTCGTTGTCCACCACGGTGCCGCTCACCGTCTGGGCGGCCATGGGCCACGCGACGGCCAGCATCAGCAGCACGGCCAGCGGGCGCAATCCATAGCGTTTCCTTTTCATCCTGTTTTTCATATCTTTCTGTTCAGTTTTTGATGGCTTCGTCCTCCTCGTCATACTGGCGCTCGATGGCCGAACGGTGTTTCTTCTTCGGAGCCGGATTGCGGTATTCGTTCACCACCTCGCCGGCCACGATGCCCGTCGGAACGGCTATGATGCTATAACCCAGCAACATCACCGTCACCGCCAGAAACCTTCCCACATGTGTCACCGGCGCCATGTCGCCGTAACCCACCGTCGTGATCGTCACCACCGCCCAATAGATGCCCGACAGAATGTTGCCGAACTGCGGGTTGTGTTTGGCCTCGAACGAATACATCAGCGTGCCCAAAATCACCGCCGCCACCAGCACAAACAGCATGAACACCAATATCTTGACCGCACTTGCCCGCAATGCGTTCAGCAGGTGCTTCGCTTCCACCTGGAAACGGTGAAGCTTGAATATTCTAAATATGCGCATCACCCTAAGCAACCGCAGCACCGTCAAGGCCTGCGTCGCCGGGATAAACAGCGACAGGTAGGCCGGGAATATCGACAGGAAATCAATCACGCCCCAGAACGACAGCACATATTTCATCGGCTGCTTCAGGCAGTAGATGCGCAGGTAGTACTCCAGCGTGAAAAGGATGGTGAACCCCCACTCCAGCACCTTCATCAGCCAGAACGACCAGTGCGCCATGCCGCCCCGCGTCATCGTGTCGGTCGATCCCGCGCTGTCGAATATCAGCAGCAGGATGTTGGCCACAATCAGCACCAGCAGCCACACATCGAACTTCTTGCCCGCCGGCGTGTCCGACTTGAAGATGATCTCGAAAATCTGCTTTTTCGTGATGCCGCGATATTTCTTTGGCAACAGGAATTCAAACACCAGCTTGTGCATCACGTTGCCCACCCAGTTCACCACATTCTTCGCCGTGGCCTTGTAGTCCACCTCCGAAATCCGCTTGCGGATCCGCCAGAAGGTATCCACTATACTGTCAATCAGCTTCATTTTGCAAGATATATCAATCGGTTTTCATGATTCGGCACAAACAGCTGCATCGCCGCCTGGCGGAGGTCATCAGCCTTCACCTTGGCATATTCCGCAGGCTCCCTGTCGATCAGGCCCGTGTCGCCCAGCCAAGTGTAGTAGCACAGCGCCAGCGCGCGGTCGGCAGCCTTGTATTGCGACAACACGAATGTGCTCTCGTATTTGTTCACCACCTTGGCCAACTCGTAGTCGCCCACACCCTCTTCAGCCAGCAGCCGCACCTCATGCCGCAGGGCATCCTGCGCCTGCTCCACCGTCACCCCCTCATTCAGTTTTCCGCACAGCACAAACAGGCCGTCACCCGCGTCGCCCGTGATATAGGCATCGGCCTCGGTCATCACCCCCTGCTTCACAATGCGGTTGTACAGTCGCGACGACTTGCCGTTCGACAACACATCCGACAGCAGGTCGCACGCCCGGAAGCGCCCGTCAAAATGGTCCCACATCGGGTAAGCCAGATACACTCCCGTGGTCGGCACCTCGCGCTCCACCGTCAGTTCGCGCGCCTCGGTCTGCTCGGGCTCATGTTCGCGGTTGCCTCTCAGGGCCATCGCCTCACCTTCCGCCGCTGCCGGGTCGGCCTCCGAGCCGAAGGCCTCCTCCACCATGCGCAACATTGCATCGTGGCTCAGCGGCGACGCCACAGCTAGCACGGCATTCTCTGGACGGTAATGGCGCTGGTGAAAAGCCACCACATCGTCAAGTCCCGCCTCGCTCACATGCCTGATGTCGATGCCGATGGTGCACCAGCGATAGGGATGCACCTTGTAGCACAACGGCCTGAGCAACAGCCACACGTCGCCGTAGGGCTGGTTCACATAGCGCTGTTTGTACTCCTCCGTCACAACCCTCTGCTGCACCTCCAGCGCCTTGGCCGACACCTTCAGGTTCTTCATTCTGTCGGCCTCCAGCCGCAGCGCATCCTGCAGATACTGCGACGGCACGGTCATGTAATAGTTCGTGTAGTCGTTGTTCGTAAATGCGTTACACTCGCCCGACATGGCGCTCATAGCCGCGTCGAAGTCCGGCACCTGAGGCGTGCCGCTGAACATCAGGTGCTCGAAAAGATGGGCAAACCCGGTGCGGCCGGGATCCTCGTCGCGAGCCCCCACGTTGTAGAGCACATTCACCGTCGCCAGCGGCGTGTCCGCAGCCTCGTGCGTCAGCACCGTCAACCCATTGTGCAAGATATGCTTCGTATAATTGACCATACTATAAATAAAATTGCAAAAATACGAAACTCGTGCCGTATGGCAAAATTTTTTTTCGTTCTCCACTCTTCGTTGCCGCTCTCAAGGCCGTGGCCAAACGGCCACGCCCCACCTTGAAGCCGCCTTGCGCACACACCGGCTATGCTTTTTTTGTCCGAAATGAAAAATTATTCGTATCTTTGCATCTCGATTCTGTAATCATTTTTTTAGCAACCAACCCATAAACGAACAATTATTTTAGGATAACAAAAATATTATATTCAACATTCCAATAGCGTTTGCTGTTTGTTCCGACCTGGCTGAAACGTGGAAAATTTCAAGGGGCTAGACAAGAAGCAGATGCTCGCGATGTGCGAGCATTTTGTCTGTCCCAAAGGTACTTTCCACGACCTCAGCTAGGAGACGAGATGCTCGCCTCCTTTTTATTTGGGGTCGTTGGAAAGAGTGAGGGATAGGCTGCAAACCGCCACAAACAGCAAAGCCCTATGCCCATCAAGAGCCTTATCAACGAGTTGCCCGACATCGTGCGCGACGGCAACCGCGAGGCGGCAGCCATCCTCGACCGCCTCTCCTCCCCCAACCGCATCACCCTGCAGACCAACGAAGTGGTGCTGCCCGCCAAAGCCAGCAGTGCCATGCGCTTCCGTACGGGCGTACCCCCGTGTACGCCCGAATCATCCGAGGGCGTACCCCCGTGTACGCACGAATCATCCGAGGGCGTACCCCCATGTACGCCCAAATCATCCGAGGGCGTACACGGGGGTACGCCCCTACAGATGAACCGCCTCATCTACGGCGACAACCTGCTGGCTATGCAGGCGTTGCTGGCCGGCGACCCCGACACGGGCCTGCCCTCGCTGCGCGGCAAGGTGGACCTCATCTACATCGACCCGCCCTTCGACAGCAAGGCCGACTACCGTACCAAACTGACGCTCCCGGGTGGCGACATCAGCCAGAAACCCACCACCATCGAGCAATTCGCCTACGCCGACACCTGGAAAGACGGCACCGCCAGTTACCTACGTATGCTCTACCCCCGCCTCGTCCTGATGCGCGAACTCCTCTCCGACCACGGCAGCATCTACGTACATATCGACTGGCACGTCGGCCACTACGTCAAGGTGCTGATGGATGAGATATTCGGAAAGAGTAATTTCGTAAATGAAATTGTTTGGCAAAGAGTTTATGCACACAATGATACCAATAAATACGGAACAATTCATGATTGCATATTCTATTATGCAAAGGATATGAATAATAGGGAGTGGAATGTACAATACACTCCATACGATGAGAAATATTTGAAAATGTACTCGATGGATGATGGCGATGGGAGGAAATATAAAGTTGAAAACACATTAGGGCCAGGAGGTCGGGGCGTTTATTACAATTGGAATGGTCATTACAGGGCCTGGAGATATTCTGAAGAAAATATGAAAGCACTTGATGAACAAGGACTTCTTTATTACACCTCATCTGGATTCCCTAAGAAGAAAATATATCTTGATGAGATGCCCGGGAAACCAATACAGTCCATTTGGACTGACATTAATCTCATTGCAGGTCAGGCAAAAGAACTAACGAATTATGCTACCCAAAAGCCCGAGGCACTGTTGGAACGCATTATCAAAGCTTCCAGCAACGAGGGCGACCTGGTCTGCGACTTCTTCGGTGGCAGCGGCACCACGGCGGCGGTGGCGGAACGGCTGGGGCGCAGGTGGATCACATCCGACATCGGCAAGCCCGCCACGCTGGTGATGCGCAAGCGCCTCATCGACCAGGAGGTGAAGCCCTTCCTCTACCAGGCCATCGGCGACTACCAGAAGGAGATGATGCACAGCACCCGCCTCTTCAAAAGCATCGGCGACCTCAGCCAACAGGTGATACAGCTCTACGGCGCCCTGCCTTTCACGCCCGACCAGGTGAGCGACCGCAATTATGGCTACATCAAGGACGAACGCACTCTGGTCTATGTGGACAGCCCCAACAAGCTAACAGGCCGCGCCACGCTGCGCCGCGCCAGCGAAGCCACACAGAGCCTCCTCGGCGGCGGATGGAAAAAGTGCATCGTACTTGCCTGGAACTTCAGCTTCGACATCAGCACCGCCATAGAGGAGTACAAGCAGACTGTCGAGGTGCTGGTCATACCGCCCGACCTGATGGAACGCCTGAAAAAACAAGGCTTCGCCAAACTTGTCCAAAGCGGCACCATACGCTTCAGCGGTCTGCAGTACCTTGCGCTGCACCCCATCGAGAAACGCACCACCGCCGACGGCGACATACTCACCATACGCCTGCGCGACTATGTGCAGCTCTCGCCGGAGAGCATCCCCCTCGACGACAAGGACCGCGAGGCGGTGCGCCGCGTGATGAACGAGGATCCCCTGGCCCTCATCGAGTACTGGAGCATCGACCCCGACTACGACGGCGTGACCTTCCGCTCCACCTGGCAGGACTACCGCGAGAACACCGCCCAGGACCACGACCCGCTGCACTGCGTCTACCGCGCCGACCTCACCGTGCCGCACCGCGACAGCCGCGCCGTCTGCGTCAAGGCCGTCGACGTCTTCGGCTTTGAAAGCGTAGTGGTGGAAAGGGTGTAAAGGTTATAGGTTATCGGTTATAGATTTATTGGTTATGATACAATACAACCAAGACAACATATCGCTGCTGCTGGCGCAGCGGCTGAGTAACAAGGTAAGCGAGGCCTGGGAGAGCGGCGAGATGATGGAGCGGGTGACGCCCGTGACTCGCGAACTGCTGCAATACTGGTTCTGCGAGCCGTTCACCACCGAGCGCCCCTACAACTTCCACCTCGGGCAGCGGCAGGCCATACTGAACACCATCTATCTGCACGAGGTAGCCGCCGTGCAAACCGTGGAGGACAACTACGCGGCCGTAATACCCGACGAAATGGGAATCGTGGATATGGCCAACCTTCGACAGGAGAAATACCGCATGCCCAAATACGCCGTCAAGATGGCCACCGGCACAGGCAAGACCTGGGTGATGCACGCCTTGGTGCTGTGGCAGATGCTCAACGCAAGGCACACGGGTGGCGACCGCTTCACACAGCGCTTCCTGCTTATCGCTCCC
This sequence comes from uncultured Bacteroidales bacterium, assembly GCA_937886715.1. GTDB lineage: Bacteria > Bacteroidota > Bacteroidia > Bacteroidales > P3 > Colimorpha. The sequence goes on from CAKZZD010000024.1 coordinate 58,899, forward strand.
GGCATCATCGTCTACGAACGGCTGCTCGACGCCTACCTCGGTAAAACGGAGAACGGCGAGCGAAGAGCCGACAACGCCGACTTGCACCGCTACCAAGAGCTGTTTCTGCCACCGCAATACCGCGATGAGGTGTTCAATTTTGTGCAGACCAACACCGTAAGCAAAGACCAAGGCATCGGCCGCAAAGCCACCGGCGAAGGCTTGATAGCCATCACCAACTGGCACCTCTTCCTGCAAAAGGACGACGATGAAAAAGGTCTGGTGGACGAGCTGCTACCGTTGCGGCCGGGCATTGCCAGCGGCAACGCCCTCGATGCCCTCGACCGGCGCTACCTGCGCGGCTCCGAAGCGGAATACCTGCACGACCTGCCGGACCTGATGGTTATCAACGACGAGGCTCACCACGTGCACGAAAACGGAGGAAACGAAGACGACGTGCAATGGCAGCAGGCGCTGGACTATATGCTATGCGGCAAACGATGCCGGCTGCAGGTGGACTTCAGCGCCACACCCTACGAGCAACGGGGGAAAAACCGCAGGATATACTTTCCGCACATCGTGGTGGACTTCGACCTGAATGAGGCCATGCAGCACGGCCTGGTAAAAACCCTGTCGCTCGACCAGCGGCAAGCATTGACCGCGCTGGAAGGCCTCGACTATAGCGCCATCCGCGAAGGCCGCTCGGTGATAGCCCTCAGCGACGGACAAAAGCTGATGCTGCGGGCCGGCATAGAACGGCTGAACCGGCTGCAAACGGACTTCGGGGAACAGAAATACGCCAAGATGCTGGTGGTGTGCGAAGACACCAAGGTCACGCCACTGGTGGAACACTACCTCTTCAGCGAAGGGCTTGCTCCGGAGGAGGTGCTGCGGGTGGACAGCGACGCCAAAGGCAATATGAAAGACGACGAGTGGCACCGCGTCAGCGAACGCCTCAGCAATGTGGACCACTATGCCGATCCGCGCGTGATAGTGAGCGTCATGATGCTGCGTGAAGGCTTCGACGTGAACAACATCTGCGTCATCGTACCGCTACGCAGCAGCCAGAGCGACATCTTGCTGGAACAGACCATCGGACGCGGACTTCGCCTGATGTGGCGCGAACCGGAATACAGCGACGCCAAGCTGGAGAACCGCCACAGGCTGCTGGTAGAAAAACGCGAGCCGTTGAACTACATGGACATACTGTTCATCGTGGAGCATCCGCGCTTCCGCAAATTCTACGACGACCTGATCAACGGCGGCCTGGCAGCCGTGGACACCGGCGACAACACGGCAAACGCCATGGGCGACATGGTGACGGCCGCACTGAAAGAGGGATACGAAAAATACGATATAGCCTGGATCAACATCATGCGCGAAAGCGAAGAACTGCTGGAAATGCCCATGCCGGATGTCAATCGCATGGAGACCTTCACAGCCTACACCCTCGACCAACTGCGGAGATATCTGGCAACAGACGGCGAGACATTCGTCAGCCAAGCGGTAGCCATGAAGACCACCTTCGGCAAATTCACCGTGAAAGCCGACCTCTTCACCGCCGACAGCTATCGCGAATATCTGCAGAAACTGCTGCGCACCATCACACACTCGCAGGATCACGAAAAACCGCTGCTCCAGATTGGCGAAGCCATGCTGATGCAGACTCTCGACCGATATATCCGCACCCGCCTCTTCGGGCAGATTTTCGACCCCTTCCAAGGCAACGACTGGAAGATACTGCTGGCACAGAACTGTGTGGTAACGCAGCACATTGTGAAGGTGATGGCGGCCGAACTCTTCCGCCTGCAGCAGGAGGTCCTGTCCACCGAAGCAGTGGTGGAGGAGACATTCTTTTCAAGTGTGGAGAGGTTACCCATGCGAGAACACTACTCGCAAGAATATCGCAAGACCATCTACACACGCACGGCATATCCGTCGCACGGTGGCGGTTTGGAACATGCATTTATGGATTTTATCGACAACGACAGCGAGGTGCACCGATGGATAAAAATCAGCGAGACACGCCACCGCTTTGCCTCAATCGCCTACATGCGCCACGACGGTCTCATGGCCACCTACCACCCCGACTTCATCGTCGCCACAGCCAACAAGACATACATCGTGGAAACCAAGGGCCAGGACAAGGTAGCCGACCGCAATGTGCAACAAAAACGCCGCGCAGCCACGGAATGGTGTGCCAAGATAAACACCCTTCCCGCCCCATTGCGCCACAACCGCCAGTGGGAATACATCCTCATAGGGGAAAACAGCTTCTACGGGCTGACCACCAACGGGGCCACTTTCGGCGACCTCTGCCAACGGTGCCGCATCAGCACCGATATTGTGCTGGGAGAGCTGACGTTTTGACCCGCTCCGATACCTATCGAAGAGGATGCCGCAAGCACCCTCTTTTTTTTATCGAAAAACAATAAAATTGGACAAAAATCACCGTCCACGCAACACGCAGCAAATCAACACCATCTGCCTACCAACTCCTACCCAACTCCTACCATAGTAGGACATGGGTAGGAGTTGATAAGGAGAAGGTAGGTGGAAATCAAGCAGTTGCAGCGTTCAGAATTTTTCCATGATATGATGCATAATTTGAATGGAAACGGTGTACTGCGGGAGGCATTTCGAAGCGGCAGAAGTGGCATCCCGGTTCGCACGTCAATGATGAATCCACAAAGAAAGAGAATGTGGACCACGACACAATAATACGCCCATCCGGTGCGTTATAGAAAAAGATTAGCCACAGAACGATCATGGAGGACAAACATCTATACAGCAACTTCGACTACGAGTCGGCACTGAAGGTGAACGACGGGGTGCAACAGCCCAAACAGGTGAACAGCCAATTCGTTGAGCGGATGAAAGCGCGGCGTGCACAGGAGCCGTCGGTGGAAGAACTGGTGAGCGGTATCCTGCACGGCGACCGCACCCTTTTGAGCCGTGCCATCACGCTGGTGGAGAGCTCTCTGTTTGCCCACCAGCAGAAGGCCCAGCAGGTGATCGAACGCTGCCTGCCCTACAGCGGCAAGTCGGTGCGGCTGGGTATCACGGGTGTGCCGGGTGCCGGCAAGAGCACCGTGATCGAGGCGCTGGGCAAGATGCTCACCGCACACAACCACAAGGTGGCCGTGCTGGCCATCGACCCCAGCAGCGAGCGCAGCAAGGGAAGCATTCTGGGCGACAAGACCAGGATGGAAGAGCTGTCGGTAGACCCCAACGCCTTCATCCGTCCTTCCCCCTCGGCGGGGTCGCTGGGTGGCGTGGCCCGCAAAACGCGCGAGATCATCACCCTCTGCGAAGCTGCAGGCTTCGATGTGGTGATTGTGGAAACCGTTGGCGTGGGACAGAGCGAAGTGGCGGCCCACTCGATGGTGGACTTCTTCCTGCTGCTGCAACTGGCCAACACTGGCGATGAACTTCAAGGCATCAAGCGCGGCATCATGGAGATGGCCGACATGATTGCCATCAACAAGTGCGAACTGGACATGCAGCGGGCCAATCTGGCCGCCGGCCAGTTCCGCAACGCCCTGCACCTGTTCCCCATGCCCGAGAGCGGCTGGACGGTGAAGGTGACGCTCTGCTCGGCCTACACCAAGGAGGGCATCGACGGGCTGTGGAACTCGGTGATGGAGTATGTGGCCTTCACCAAGCAGAACGGGTATTTCTACCACAAGCGCCAGCAGCAGAACATACGCATCATGAGCGAGGCCATCGAGAACGGCCTGCGCGAGCGTTTCTTCAACCAGCCGGGGATCGAGGAGCGCATCGAACGGCTGAAAAAAGAAATCCTGGACAACAAGATCAGCCCCTACGCCGCGGCCGACGAACTGCTGTCATGATCTACGTGCACGTTCCTTTCTGCCATCGCAAGTGCAGCTACTGTGCCTTCTATTCGACGGCACAGCGAGGTGGTCACGATGACTATGTGGCGGCTCTGGTCGAAGAGATCGAGCAGCGACGCGACGAGATGCCGTGGCCGGTGAAGACGCTTTATTTCGGCGGCGGCACTCCTTCGATTTTGAGCATCGGCGAACTGGACACGATAGCCCGTGCCCTGAGCAGGAATTTCGACCTTGTCGGGCTGGAGGAATGCACCATCGAATGCAACCCCGAGGATCTGACAGACGACTACATCAAGGGGCTGGCGGACACCGGCCTGTTCAACCGGCTGAGCATCGGCATCCAGAGCTTCGACGACACAACACTGCGCACGCTTAACCGCCGACACAATGCCCGTCAGGCCCTCGATGCCATCGCATCGGCCAACAAACATGGATTCAGCAACATAACTATCGACCTGATGTATGGTCTGCCGGGCATGAGCCTTGACGAATGGACAGACACCTGCCGCACTGCCGCCGCGCTGCCGGTGACCCACATCTCGGCCTATTCCCTGACGCTGGAGCCAGGCACCATACTGGACCGGCAGGTGGCCCGCGGCATGGTGGCGCTGCCGTCGGACGACGTAATTGTGGAGCAGTATCACATGTTGGTGGATGTCCTGGAAGAGGCCGGCTTCGAACACTATGAGATCTCCAACTTCTGCCGTCCGGGATATGCGTCGAAGCACAACAGCCGCTACTGGACACGCACTCCTTACCTGGGCATTGGACCGGGAGCCCACAGTTTCTCGCTGGCGGGAGGCGGCTTCGGCGTGAGAAGGTGGAACAAAGCCGACGTGGCCGATTATATATCGCACCATAGCTACGGCGAAGAACGGCTGGAGGAGAAAGACGCCTACAACGAGATGCTGATGACGGCACTACGGACCTCGCGCGGCATCGGTGCCGACGACATTCCTGAGCGGTACAAAAAAAGGCTGAATGCTGACATTCAACCTTATATCGGGCTTGGATGGATTGTTGCCGACGGGGGCCGCTACCGGCCTACCGCCGAAGGCATGCTTCATGCCGACGGGATGGCCGCCGCGCTATTCGTCACCTGACGTTTCGTCGTCGGGGGCATACTCGATCCGCTCAGGCGGTTCGGGATAGATATTGTCGCGAATGATATAGCCCTTGTAGGTTTCCTTTATCTGCTGCAGGAAGGCGAATGCTTCAAGGCGCGTGCGGAAATCGCCCACTTTGACTTTGAAGTTGGGCTCATCAAAGGCGACATAGGCCTGCACCGTGGAATAGTCGGCCATAAAAGCGTCGCGCAAGGCGAAAGCGCTGGTCTTGGAATTGGCACCAGAGAAGGAGGCAATCTGCACACGGTAGCCGGGGATGGTGCCCATCTTACTGTTGAGCTCGACATGCTTGTCGACCATCATCGACGCACGGGTGTCGCCCACAATGCGCACATGGCCAGTCTGCGACTGGGCGGCGACGGCGATGGGAAGCAATAAAAGCAGTGTCAGCAGGATGCTGCGTGAAGTCTTCATCGGAAACATATGCTAATATTGGGCAGTGTCGGCCACCACACGTTTGGGGCGTACCGTAAGCACAGGGATGGTGGACTGGTTGATCATCTGCTGGGCATAGGTGCCGAGGATCAACGAAGTGAGGGATTTTTCCTGTTCGGTCATGATGGCAATCATGTCGGCATTGACGCTCGCGGCATAGTCGAGGGTGGTCTGGGTGACATTCTTGTCGACATCGAGGAACACCGTTTTATATTTCACACCGGCATTGTCGAAGAAACGCTCGACCATGTTGATATAGTTGTTGACCAGCACGCGGATGTCGTGCGTGGTGGTGGTGTAGAGGCCAAGCAGATGGATGGTGGAGCCGAAAGTGCGGGCAAACATGGCGGCCTGGCCTGCCTTTTGGCGGGTGTCGTCGCTGCTGTCGATGGGCACGACGATGGTTTCAAGATCCTTGTTGATGTTGAAATCCTCACGGACGATGAGCACGGGCACGGGCGACTGTTCGATGGTCTTGTAGCTGTTGCGGCCAAGGATGCCCTTCTTGGCGCCGGACATACCGTGAGTACCGACAATCAGGAGCGCAGCCTCGTCTTCGGCTGCCTGTGCCGTCAATTCGGTGGCGGGGTCGCCCTGACGCAGGACATATTCCAGCTTGATTCCTTTGAGCAGATGGGCTACACCAGCGTTACGGCGCTCTATTTCAGAGCGTATAGGTTTCTCGTCCTCGTTTTTTTCTTTAACATACACCAAACGGATGTCGCACTGCCAACGATTGGCAATATCAATGGCCAAGTCGACCGCATAGGCTGAACCGGTGGAGAAATCGAAACCGACAACAACTTTACTCATATTGATTAAAATTTTTGTGTTACAATTTGGGGACAAAATTACAAAAAAAAAATGACAAACAAGAAAAAATTTCACCGACAACAAAAAAAATGCTTCCATTACGCTTTTTTTGAACAATCATGATGATGTCCATAGGACGTACAAACCGCAGCATTCCTCCTTGTTCAAAGACCTATTCCACAAGTTTTTAGTCAAACATGATGCCTCGTGGTGGCGAGGTAAGGGTCATGGAGAGAAAAACGCTTGTGTAAAAAAAAATTTGGCCACATAACACAAAATATGTATTTTTGCATTTGTTAACTATATAAATAGACGAACAGAAAATCCTAAAACAAACACAATAACATGACTCAACAAATCCTAATTGCTGTATTGGTCTTGGGCGTGATAGGCGCATGTTTCGCCGTGCTGCTCTACTTTGTCGCGCAAAAGTTCAAGGTGGTCGAGGATCCGCTCATTGATGAAGTCAGTGAAGTGCTCCCTGGAGCCAACTGCGGCGGATGCGGGAAAGCGGGATGCCGTGCTTTTGCCGAAGCCTGCGTTTCACAGGGCAATCTGGACGGCCTGCGTTGCGCCCCCGGTGGCGACGCCGTAGCCAAGAAGATTGCCGAACTGCTGGGATGCGTTGTCGAGCAAGGCGAGCCCATGGTGGCAGTGGTACGCTGCCGTCCAAGTTTCACCGGCGACAAAAAGCGCTCCAACTACGACGGCATGCACAGTTGTGCCTTCGCCAACTCGCTCTACACCGGTGAAAGCGGCTGCCCGTTTGGCTGCCTCGGATGCGGCGACTGCGTTGCCGCCTGCCAGTTTGACGCCATCCACATGGACCCCGAAACCCACACTCCCGTCGTGGACGAAGAGAAATGCACCGCATGCGGTGCCTGTGCAAAAGCATGCCCACGCCGCATCATAGAGCTGCGCAACAAAGGCCGGCTCAACCGTCGCGTCTACGTCAGCTGCATCAACAAGGAGAAAGGAGCCCAGGCCAGAAAGACCTGCGAAAACGCCTGCATAGGTTGTGGAAAATGCGAGAAGGTGTGTCCCTTCGACGCCGTGCATGTGACCGATAATGTGGCCTATATTGACCATACGAAATGCAAGGCCTGCAGAAAATGCGTGACAGAGTGCCCCACCGGAGCCATTGTTGATGTCAATTTCCCGGCACCCGCCAAGAAAGCCGAGCCGGCAGCTCTGCCGCCCGCAGCTCCCGGTGCCACAATCGAAATCAATAAGCCCGCCCCTGAACCTGTGGCTGCTACACAAAAAGTTACTATCAACGAACAAAACTGAGGCCGATGAAGACATTCAAAATGGGTGGTGTCCACCCCGAAGAAAACAAGATATCCAACAATGCCGCTATCGAGATCATGCCGGTACCGGCTCAGATGGTGGTTCTGATGAACCAGCATCTCGGCGCCCCTGCCACGCCCATCGTGCAGAAAGGCGACAAGGTGAAAGTGGGACAGCTCATTGGGGAGGCACAGACATTCATGTGTGCCAATGTGCACTCCCCCGTCAGCGGCACCGTGCTGAAGGTTGACACCTGCAAAGACGCTTTCGGACTGATCAAACCGGCAGTATACATCAACGTTGAAGGCGACGAATGGATGGAAACCATCGACCGCACGCCGGACATCAAAAGGGAATGTAACCTTGAGCCGAAAGAGATCGTGGCCAAGCTCAAAGAGATGGGCATCGTGGGCCTCGGCGGCGCCACGTTCCCGGCCCACATCAAATATAGCATCCCCGAAGGCAAAAAAGCCGAATACTTGATCATCAATGCTGCCGAATGCGAGCCGTACCTCACGAGTGACTACCGCGTCATGCTCGAGCATTCCGAAGAGATTTGCACCGGCATCAGCATCCTGCGCAAAGCGCTCGGCGTGCCCAACGCCTATATCGGAATTGAAAGCAACAAGCCGGAAGCCATCCGCGTGATGACCGACATGGCCCGCAGCTTCGAAGGCATTATCGTGGAGCCTTTGAAGGTGAAATATCCGCAAGGCGCCGAGAAACAGCTCATCCAGGCTGTCACTGGCCGACGCGTGCCCAGCGGCAAACTGCCTATCGATGTGGGTTGCGTGGTGTCGAATGTGGGCACCACATTTGCCGTCTACGAAGCCATCCAAAAGAACAAGCCGTTGATTGAGAACATCCTGACCGTCACAGGCAAGCGGCTGCCCTCGCAGCACAACTATATTGTCCGTATCGGCACCACCTATAACGACATCATCCGCCATTCGCTTGGCGAACTGCCCGCCAGCACCGGCAAGGTGATCAGCGGAGGCACCATGATGGGCAAGGCTGTGGCCAATCTGGATGCCCCCACCGTCAAGGGTAACGCAAGCGTGCTTGTCATGGACGAGAATGAAGCCCGCCGCAATCCCGAAACGGCATGCATCAGATGCGGAAAATGCATGAACGCTTGCCCGATGGGGCTGGAGCCCTACCTCTTCTCGCAGTTGGTGAAGAACAACCGTACCGAAGAAGCCAAAGACCACAATATCCTTGATTGCATCGAATGCGGATGCTGCTTTTTCAGTTGCCCGGCCAACAAGCCGCTGACCGACGAAATCCGACTGGGAAAATTCAGGGTACGTGCCATGATGGCTGCAAAACGATAATAGTCTAACGCGATAATAATTATACTAATGAATCTATTAAATATATCGGGCTCACCTCACGTTCACAGTGACGAGTCGACAAAGAAAATCATGTGGCGCGTCAACTTGGCCCTTATGCCAATGCTGATAGTGGCCATTGCCTACTTCGGAATCACAGCCTTGCTGATCAGCCTCATCTCCGTCGCCAGCTGCGTGCTGTTCCAATGGCTTATCGAGAAATTCATCCTCAAGGTGGACACCACCATCTGGGATGGCTCGGCCATAGTCACCGGCCTGCTGCTGGCCTTCAACGTGCCAGCCACTGTTGATATGATGTGGATCGTTGTCATCGGTGCCCTGGTGGCCATCGGTGTCGCCAAAATGGCGTTCGGCGGACTGGGCAAAAATCCCTTCAACCCTGCCATTGTAGGCCGTATTTTCCTCCTGATATCATTCCCTGTCCAGATGACAACCTGGCCGCAAGTGGGAGGTCTGTTCCCCATGGAGCTACTGACCGACGCCACATCGGGTGCCACCCCACTGGGCATCATCAAAGAGCAAGGCGTGTCCGCAGGACTGCCCCAGGCTTGGGATCTTTTCATCGGTCATGTTGGCGGTTCGCTCGGAGAAGTGTCCGCCCTGGCCATCCTCATCGGGGCCATCTACCTGCTTTGGCGCCGCATCATCAGCTGGCACATTCCCGTGGCATTCATCGGCACGGCATTCCTCTTCAGCGGACTGCTGTGGCTGATTGACCCCACCACCTATGTTGACCCCGTCGTCACCATCCTCACCGGCGGCATCATGCTTGGAGCCTGCTTCATGGCTACCGACATGGTCACATCGCCCATGTCCAAAGTCGGCCAACTGATCTTCGGCTGCGGCTGTGGCCTGCTCACCATCATCATCCGCAACTGGGGTGCCTATCCCGAGGGTGTTTCGTTCGCCATACTGATCATGAACTGCATCACCCCCCTGCTCAACCGCTGGTGCAAACCCAAACGCTTTGCTGTCTAACAAAAAGAGAAAGGAACAATTATGGCAAAGAAAGCCCAATCCACACTTATCAATATGCTGCTGTCGCTGACAGTAATAGCATTGGTTGCAGCTGCCGCTCTCGCAGCCCTCAATGCCATCACCGCCGCTCCGATAGCCAACGCCCAAAAAGCAAAAGTCGAGAACGCCATCAGCGCCGTGCTCCCCAATTTCGACAAATTGCAGGACACCGCCATTGACGGCAACATCTGCCACATCGGAATCGACAGTGAAGGCAACTTCGTCGGCGCCGCCATTGAAGCCGGCAACGACAAAGGCTTCGGCGGCCATCTGCAACTGATGGTCGGATTCGATGCCGAAGGCAACGTGACCGGATACCAAATCCTTGAAACGCATGAGACTCCCGGCTTGGGAGCCAAAGCCGACAAATGGTTCCAGAACGACGGAAAAGGCTCTGTCATCGGGCTCAACCCCAATGGCAATGAACTGAAAGTCAAGAAAGACGGCGGTGACATCGACGCCATCAGCGGATCGACCATCACCTCGCGCGCCTTCCTTGACATCGTCAACAACGCCTCCTCTCTTTTCCAGAACCTCAACCACTAAACCCATTAAAGTATGAAGACATCCGATATTATCAAAAACGGTCTTATCAAAGAAAACCCCACATGGGTTCTGATACTTGGAATGTGTCCCACCCTGGCCACCACCACATCAGCCATTAACGGCATGAGCATGGGTCTGGCCACCACATTCGTTCTCATGATGTCGAACATCGTCATCTCGCTGCTCAAGAGCGTGATTCCCGACAAGGTGCGCATTCCTGCATTCATCGTTATCATTGCCACCTTCGTCACCATGGTGGAGATGGTCATGAAAGCCTACCTTCCCGCCCTGTATGAGAACCTGGGCCTCTTCATCGCCCTCATCGTGGTCAACTGCATCGTCCTTGGCCGCGCCGAAGCTTTCGCCTCGAAAAACAATGTGTGGCATTCGTTCCTCGACGGCCTCTTCATGGGTCTGGGATTCACCTGGGCACTCACCCTGCTCGGCATGGTGCGCGAACTTCTCGGCACCGGCAGCTTCTTCGGTCACAGTCTCATCGGCGGTGCCGACGGCATGTTGATGATGATCCTGCCTCCAGGCGGATTCCTCTGCCTTGGACTGCTGATGGCTCTGATCAACCACCTCAGAAAAAAATGTTAAGTTTTGAACACTTTGGTGCCATCGCCTTACATATATATAGAAAGATCTGAAAAACAACATCATCATGAAACATATCGTCTCATTAACCGTGTGCCTTTTGACGCTTCTCGCTGTCAATGCTCAGACCTGCAGGAATTTTGTATTACCCCGCTTCAACTACAATGAAGAGGCAATGGCGGCAGTTCCCGAAGACAAAATCAACTATTGGTGTGCCTATGCACACGCTGCTTTCTATGAGTCTGACACTGTCCCCAGCGAAGCCTACCTGTTCAACATCTCCCAAGTAGCCAACAAGACCACTGGCGAACATCTTCCGGCCGACTTGGTCGTCGATGTCGAAAGCCTGAACTACTTCGTATACAATTTCGAGCAATTCCAGCTCCAATATCCCCGCGGCAATCAAGTGCTGTGCTTCAGCACCCCAAATTCCGCCCACCCATATCTGGTGCTCCGCTCCATCGAACAGATGCTTGAAATAGCAGGACAATCGCTCTAACCATCCGACAGTATCATTGAAACATTCTGCAATATGAAAAAGATAATATCACTGGCTTTCCTGACCATTGGGCTGCTAATAGGCAACTTCTGCCATGCCCAGACCGCACAGATAGTCATCCTCGACGCATCTTCAAACGGCACCGTTGTCACCCTCAATGGCGAGACCGCCACCGCTCTTTATGACGATGGCGGCTTGGCCGGATACTATTCCGCCAACCAGGACTATTACGTCACCTTCACCTATGATTGTGCCGGACTTCGCCTCAGCGTGGAAATCATCAGCCTCGACGTGGCTCGCACCGACACCATCTACGTATATGATGGCGCCGACACCAACGGCATACTCCTGGCCAAGATCAACAGCTACAACGGCGACTGGCTCAACCGCCTGGTCTTCGTCTCACCCGCAGAATCCACCAACCAGATCACTATCCGCTTCCGAGCCTCGGCCAACTCCGTCACCGCCGGCGGTTTCAATCTGAAAATCGGTTGCAACCGCCCCTGCGAGAAAGTCGTTCCTGTCATTGACGACGCCTTCTACCGCACCCGCGGTGGCGAGATCTACGACACCGCCTATCTCCAACAGGTCCCTGTCTACGACACCTCCTACGTCATCAACAGCGATGGCGACACCGTGGGTATCGACCATATCGACACCAACTACTTCACCGGTGCCAACCTATGCATCGGCGACGGTGTTATCTTCGTCGGCCATGGCGAATACACTCACGAATACGGCTACTACAACCCTAATGACAACACCAGCTTCTTCAAATGGAACATGGGCTTCGAAAGCGACACCATTGTAGGTGTGGGCCAGACCCAGGCCAGCTACGACAAGTACCAAAGCACCGGATGCTACGATGTCACGCTGAGCATGATCGACGAATTCGGCTGCGTTTCCACCGTCTACACCACCATTAAAGTGCGCACAGCCTTCAACCCCATCAAGACAATCTTCTCGCTCGAAAGCATATGCAACCGCGACTCGCTCCTCGTCAACATGGGATACGACGGCGAAAACGCCACACTGACACTCCGCAAAATCGAAGCCGTCAACGTCGTCTCAAAAATCAACGAGGTCCGCACATTCATCCCTGATGGAAAATGCCCCATCCCCGGCGACGCTACCGGAGCATTGTCCGAATGCTACGAAGCCCCGGTGACCTTCAACGAATTCCCCTCCAGCCGAACCGTACAGAGCAAAGAAGATATCTGCTCCATCTGCATCAACATGGAACACACCTACATGGGCGACGTGACCGTTTCACTGGTATGTCCCACCGGACAAGAAGCCAAACTGTTCTACAGCAACCGCGACACTCCCCCGACAGACACCAATCGTGACGGCACTACCTGGTCCGGTTCCCAAGGAGGTGGCGGCAAACACATGGGCTATCCTATACGCAATCTTGATGGAACCGACAAATGCGACTCTCTGCAAAGTCCCTTTGGCATAGGCCTCGACTATTGCTGGTCGCGCAATGCCGACTATACCCTCGTCACCGGTGACAACGCCGCCATCGACGAACATCCGGCAGGCGACTTCTACATCGTCAGCAACGGATTCATGGACTCATACACCGAAACCATCCCTACCATCCCCTCCTACTTCACCAACGGAGGTGGCACCAGCCCCACCGTCTCCGGCACCACCAAACACCCCAGCGACCACGAAAACCGAGTCGACTACTACCTGCCCTTCTCCGATTTCTCCGAACTTGTCGGATGCCCCCTCAACGGCACATGGGCCATCAAAGTGTGCGACTACTGGGATTGGGACAATGGCTGGCTTTTCAACTGGACAATGGACATCTGCGACGTG
>CAKZZD010000025.1 GCA_937886715.1 uncultured Bacteroidales bacterium
TCGTCAGAAAGAAAAAGGCGCCGATTGGATCAGCGCCTTTGAGTACCCCGGGAGGGAATCCAATGTATACTGATAATCATTTTGTTATGTGTCTCGTGGAAAAAATATGGAAAACAATTTGAGTCACTAACGCACAATATTACGTCCCTTTTTTGCATACCACACACCCCAATCTTCGACCGTTTTGTTTGCAAAGATACAACTTTTTCTAATTCATAGGCAAGAAAGGGAAAGAACTCTTCTAAAACATAGGCAATGGGCCATCCAACAGGAAAACGACAAACAAAACGGCAAACAAATGGCATTTCCAAATGAATGGAAACGAATGTTTTGCTCAGAATACTGGAGATTGAGTGGCAAGCAATCTGACAAACAAACGACAAACAAGCGACAAACGAACAACAAGCAACTTCAATTGGGGTGAATGCCATATCTTCGAATAAGGAAATGTCTAAATGGCATTAAAATTCGGCCAACTTTGGTATTAAAATTCGGCCAACTTTGGAAATGAAATTCAGCCAACTTTGGAAATGAAATTCAGCCAACTTTGGAAACGAAATTCAGCCAACTTTGGAAACGAATTTTTATAAAATTCTATCTATGTGAAATTTATTTTGTACTTTTGCAGCGTGAAAATATGATGCTAAATGAAGAAGTACAAACAAAGAATTGCCGATAAACTTCTGGAAAAGAAGCTAGAAGGTACAGGAGCCGTCCTCATAGAGGGACCAAAATGGTGCGGAAAGACCACGACTGCTGAGCAGCAGGCTAAAAGTGTGGTGTATATGGACGATCCTGAGGAAGGAACAAACTGGCATCAACTAGCCATATTGAACCCCAAAGGAGTTCTTACTGGGGAGACACCTAGACTTATTGATGAATGGCAGTCCGCTCCTATTCTATGGGATGCTGTTAGATATGAAGTTGACCACAGAGATGATGATGGACAGTTTATTCTGACAGGGTCGGCGGTTCCTGTAGATGATAAAGAATTGAGGCACACGGGTACCGGACGTGTTTCATGGCTTACAATGAGAACGATGAGCTTGTGGGAATCGGGAGAATCGAATGGGAGTGTGAGCTTGAGAGAACTATTCAATGCTCCCGAGCAACTGTTTGCGGAAAATACACTGAATCTGGAAGACATCGCATATTTGACCTGTCGAGGAGGATGGCCAAGAGCAACCCTCCAAAAAAAAGATGTCGCTTTGGGAAGGGCATTTGATTATTTTGATGCTGTGATAAAAAGAGATATTTCTCGTGTGGATGGTGTGAAAAGAGATTCGGAACGTACACGCCGTATTATGCAATCGTATGCTCGCAATCAAGGATCACAGATTCCTATAAGCACTATTGCAGCTGACATTAGGGCGAATGATGTGGACAGTGTGGACGACAAGACTGTATATTCTTATGTGGCAGCACTAAAAAAGATATTTGTCATCGAGGATATGGCGGCATGGAATCCCAACTTGCGCTCAAAGACAGCAATACGGACATCAGACAATCATTATTTTACAGACCCTTCCATTGCAACAGCTGCTCTCGGACTAGGGCCAAATGACCTTATGAGCGACCTGAATACGTTTGGTCTGCTTTTTGAAACAATGTGTGTACGCGATTTAAGGGTGTTTGCGGATTCTCTTGATGGACAAGTATACCATTATCGAGACAAGAATGGTTTGGAGTGCGACACTGTAGTACATTTGCGCAACGGCTCATATGGCCTGATAGAGATTAAACTTGGAGGTGAGGAATTGATAGAAGATGGCGTACGAGCGTTAAATGACTTGACAGGCAAGATTGACACCACTAAGATGAAGGCTCCTGCATTCAGAATGATACTTACTGCTGTCGGCAAGTTCGCCTATCGTCGTGAGGATGGGATTTATGTGGTGCCAATTGGATGTTTGAAAGATTGAGAGTTATAACAGTTTAAGCATAAATAATCACTCGCTGATTATTTATGCATTTATTCGTCTCGTTTTTGTCAAAAAACATCACTTTTTTACTCTCAGTTTTATCAAAAAGTTGTATCTTTGCAAAGAGATACAGCTAATGCTATGGACAGTTTCAGAGAACAGGTGCAGCACATCGCTCATGCCGAAATGGGTCTTGAGGTGAAGGCTGCGCAGCTGTTCTCCCTCGGACTCACAAAGGCCGACGTGAATAATCTGCTGTACCGAGATTGAACCATACCGCAGCGGAACGTAATATAAAACGTGCGTCTGGTATTACCCATCGTATTGCTAAAAAGAACAAAGCACCCAACCGCATCCGCCAGATGAAATGTCTCGCCATACGTCAGCCGTGGGCAATGCTGATTGCTGCGGGTATAAAGGATGTAGAGTGCCGTGATAAACTGGTGCCACCTTGCAAGCGGTTCCTTATCGCCGCCAGCAAGAAGCGTGATGCAAAAAGATTAGGGGATGTCCTCGATGGCCAGTTGCTGGACGTGGTGAATGGATATATAGCCAAAGGCACACTACCACCTTATGAGCAATGGCCAACTGGTGCCATCATCGGCTATGTGGATATAAAAGAAGTTACTTATGGCGATGTCGCCTCGCCTTGGGGCTGCGGTGTCGACGGCATCAAGTATGTCCTAAAGAACGCCCATATGTTCAACAAGCCCATCTACGACAAAAACAAAGCAACGCCCTTATTCTATAATGCAGACGGATACGATAACCGACATCTGCCAGCATCTCAGGTAGTTACTTTAGATGTTTAAGAGAATCTGAAATCAACAATCAATCCTCTTGAATTTCTCCTGCACCTTCAAGAAGTATTTCCTGTTCACTTTCATCCAAACTGCTATTCAGCGTTTTAACACCGTCTCCAACATGGCAAATAGCATTAATTGCTTTGTGGATAGATTGTCCACGTTTCTCTATAAAACTATTGAAATCGTCCTGGAGAGCAGCATTGAATGCATCTTCCTCAATGAAATGTGTTTTGAGTTGGTCAGCTAGTTTTGGATTTGTCTCTAAGTATCCTTGCAGGTACCTAGAGGGGTATTTGTTGGAAATTTCCTGATTAAGGTGCTTCGAGATGAAGGCAAAATTCAGAAGAGAATTAATCTCCTCTGTCTTTACGCCCAGTTTACTCGCTAATGAGTTAGGGAAGAAGTGGTGATTCTCTTTAGCATTCTGCCGCGAGGCATTGGTCTTGTCGAGAGTCACCACGTCACCATTGTTGAAGTCGAGAGGTTTCTGTAGCGCCATCAAACAAAGAACGCCGTTCTTGATAACCGACCGGTTTCCCATCCGGATTTTCTTGAGATCGTCAAGTACAAGTTTGACAGTAAAGACGCGGGTAACAGTAGAATCATGTACCAAGTCCTCTATCCAACGGGCATCGTTATTCATCTTGGTAAAAGTGGAACTGGAGTACCGATTGGAGAATGTCAACGTCCAAAACCAGTCAGTTAGTGCCTGTTTGTGTTCAGGAAGTACCGATGACTGACCGGTAATAAAGAAGTAGTATTGAAGCACGGGAATGATGTTTTGGTATGGGATAATTTCCACCCCTTGCACTCCCCATTGGTTCTTCATAAAGTCAATGGCCAGCCGGATACACTCTGTCGTCCTTTCCCAAGCTTTTTTGCAGTCTTCATTCTTGAGTGCCAGCTGGTGCGCCTTTACACAGTCTTTCCTGACGTTCAATGCCAATGACTGTACAAAAATCTCATTATCAATTCTTCCCCACAATTGAACGGAGGCCTCGTTATTGAAGTCTGATATTTGGTCGCGCAGGTCAAAATCGCTTGACCATACCGATGCGTGTACAAGATCAAACAATGAGAGACGTCTACCTCCTTGGTTAATGCGTTCAAAGATGGTTACCACCTCTTCCAAGGTCATATCAAGCGATTTGATGATGCTGATTGGATAGTTGTCGAAGGTGGCTTTACAGGAGGATAGAGTCCGTGCAAGTTCTTTGTTGCCGGAAGCAGAGTAATCCATCAACAACTCATCATATTCTTGCTGATCAAAGATTTTCCACGCTGGGATGTTGTTCGGTTCCGTTTTCAAAGTGGGAATCTTAAATACACGTTTATCCAGGTTGAAGCATATGCTGCTATAGTCAATTCCACTCAGCTTCTTCCCCTTCAGGGCCACGTATAGCGACGTGATACGTTGTTGCCCATCCAAGATGAAAGTGAACCTATTTGCAGCTGGTTTTATTGGAAAACCAAATTCGGTGATATCTCTACAGAATCCTTCCATCTCAGTATCAGTTTCCCAAAGGAAGAATGAACCAATTGGAAATTCGTGATAGATACTATTGAGCAGTTTTACAATCTTGGCTCTTTCCCAAACGTAAGAGCGTTGAAAACGGGGAATACGCATATTCCCTTGCTCCAATTCGTGAAATACTTTGGCAATATTCCAGTTATTGATGATTTCTATATGGTTCATGAGGTATGTATTACTGCTTTTAATATTCCCACTGTTCGGTAGTCGCCATCAGAATCAAGCACGATGGTATTGTAATCCTTGTTCAGCGGAATCAACTCCACTTTGCTGTGCTTCCAGCCTTCTTCTGTCACCACCTTCTCGCTGTGGTATTTCTTGATGGTGTATTTGCCGTCATAATCAGGGTTGAGTTCTCTGCTCTGTGTGAGGACTATCTGCTATAATTGTCTATTTTATGCCTTTCAGGGTTGCAAAATTACGAAAAATAAACGATATGGAAAACATTTTGAGGAAAATGATTCAATATAAAACAATCTGGTGGTATTTGAAACGTTCATTACTCGTTGTTACTCAATATTATCCAAATGCATAATATTGTTTTTGGTAATTGTTTTCCGTGGAAAACATTTTGAGGAAAAGGGGGTAAATAACAGGTAAAAATGGGTAATAACGTGACTACTGATAATGTGTCAGTTATACTTATAATGCGCTTAAAATGTGCGATTTATGGCAAAAAGAAAGGCGGTCTTGCGACCGCCGTTTTGTACCCCGGGAGGAACTATGAAAAAATAACCTTATTTTTCTTTATTGGTTGATATTGTTTGCTTTAAGTCCTTTCAAAACTATCTGAATATTGTCACTATGACCAATAAATCTTCTAAAATATGACCAAATTATGACCAACCTATTCGCTCCATATTATTTCACATTTCCCAGCAGTTCCTTTGCCGTCATCTCCATCTTCGAGAAGGCGAACCACTTCTTGCCAAGGTCTTTCAAGGAGGCACCGATATGATAGACGGTATTGTCGATGCAGAGGTGGCGGTCGTGGACACACCAGCACTCACTTGTAATCACCATCATTTCTTCGGCTTTTTACAGCCGTCGTGGTCATAGGCATAGTTGCTGCACACTTGTAATCACCATCATTTCTTCGGCTTTTTACAGCGTCCTTGGTGGTCTGCTGGTTGGTGGGGTGCTTGTAATCACCATCATTTCTTCGGCTTTTTACAGCACAGAAAAAGAAATACACGGAGAAGCCGTCTTGTAATCACCATCATTTCTTTGGCTTTTTACAGCGCACCGTCCAACGGGTTCTTGCCGCATTGCCTTGTAATCACCATCCTTTCTTTGGCTTTTTACAGCCCTGAATGTTGCTGATGAATGCCCCGTTGACTTGTAATCACCATCCTTTCTTTGGCTTTTTACAGCACCGTCACCCTCGTGGTGTCGGTGTTGGCACTTGTAATCACCATCCTTTCTTTGGCTTTTTACAGCCCATCTAAAGCAATGGGGACACAACCAGAAAGATGGCGTTCATCTGGTACCTGTGAAACTCGCTCTATACTCTCACGGGCAAGCCCGTTACCTGTTATTTTTGCGTTTCCACCTCCCAGAGAAGTATTACAATTCTTTCGGCCAACGCCACCATTGTGACGATTAGCGACCGATTCTTCTTGAGGCTGACGCCTCATTTGTTTTTTGGACGCACCCATAAAGTAAAGTGCATCACGTTCTTTGTGCCGAGCTTCCTTGAATCGTTCCAGCTCTATGTTTTCCAGCCTACAGAAGATGGGATAGTCGGCTTTCAATTGTTCTATATTGTATTCTTTTAGTTCTTTGCTTTGCAGTACGATGTGCTGAAGGTTGAAAGCGGACAGCATATCACGCTGATGGGTACAGCCATTGCTCAAGGTTATGCTTCGCTCGCCGACCTCGTGTTTCGTAAATTCCCCGTTAGTAAAGTCGAATTGTGTGGCAGCATTACGAGGGTCTATCTCATAAAAATTTCCTCCTAATGACAATACCTTATTCTTCAGGATGGATACGAACATTGAGGGGGCGTGATTTGCAACAGACTTACCATAACGTTTTTTACATCTGTTTTTTCCCGCTTTGGTCTTTGTCGTTTCTTTGGCTCTTCTAACCCAAGCATCAATAGGATTATTCTCCACGATGAATGTATCACCTTCAGACAGCAGCGCATTAGCCATCTCCAGATGTTGCAGTTTCCTGATTTCGGCTTGTTTGCGATACAATTCCTTCCGCTGCTGTTTCAGCGTAGCATATCTCTTGACATCCTTATCTTTCTTCCAAACCAACCGCACTCCACGCTTAATCTGTCCATTCTCATTATAGTTTTGAGGATTATTGGCTCTTCGGCTTCTGTCAAGTTTCCGGTTTATAAGGTATAGCTCGTGTTCTATATTATCGCATTTATCGGCTAATTTGTCAAAATAAACGCCTTTTAAGGATGAAGTGGCAATGGTTGATGGACCAATGTCTATACCAACATTACCCTTGCCCAAAGTACGACCTTTTTGGGGTTTTTCTCCGCTGATGGTTAGTTGTAAATAGTATTTGTTTTGCCCTCGGATACATCGTCTTACAATGAGTAGTTTTTTGAGACTTTCTATGCCGCCTTTGAGTGCTCCCTTTGCATAACCATTCTTTTCACGACTGAAGTCGATAGGGAGTTGGATTAAATCGGCAAACTGACCACGACGACCATTCGTATTATAAGTAATATATCTTTTGTCTAAATTGATGGTGAAACCGGCAAAATTACCGTTCTTATTGCGACTGCCAAGTGAGTTTATTTCGCCATAATCTTTGAAAGAGACCCTTTTTGATTTAGGTTTGTATAGACGGTCCTCCCAAGACTTCATAATATGAAGGCCGAGTTCCTCCATTATATAGCTGTTTATCCCAAAATCAGACAGGGTTTTGTTCTGTCCTATCTTGTGTGACCACAATTTGGAAACATAGTCGGAAATACCATTGGGGGCTCTCTTCCCTGAGGCTCCACCTCTGCTCCTATAAGTATAAGGAAATTTTATGTCACAAAGTTCGCCATTCTTTCCTTTGAGGCCTTTGATGTGGAAAGGGTGAGTCTCGAAGTAATCTCTCCTCTGCTCTAAGTTCTTGCAGTCCCTGAAAGCTTTCTGTTGTGAAAAATAAATGTACTGACGCACCAACTTTTGCTGCACCATATTATAAACCTGGCGCAACAGTTCGTAGCGCTTGTCGAGAATGTCGGCTTGCCATTTCTCAACCTTTAGAGGCAGCGTTAGTACAAATTCTTCTTTTGCCATTTAAGGGTATTTTTCAAAATGCAAAGATACGCTTTTTTTATTTTATGTGTTATTGTTTTATTACACGACAAACAAATGTTGACCGAACCATCACCACTTTTAAGGTATAAACACCTGATGGCAGCGATGAGATGTCGACAACTGCATCTTTGGAAACACTCTTTACCAGCTGTCCATTGACGTTGTAGACATCAATACGATTCACTTCATCAGAGTCAACCTGTACCTTGCCGTTTGTGGGATTGGGATAAACCATAATCATATTGTTGCCCACCTCGCGAATTTCTTGCAAGATAGTTAGCTGTAAAACCAAAACACTATCGCAACCCTCTGAGGTCAATAGGCTATCCACATAAATACCACTTGTATCATAAAGATTCCCTTGCCATTCATAGTTCTCGGTGGTAGAGATAACCAACGTGTCAATTGTACTATGGTTGACCGTTAGATGTAATGTGACAATGCTATCGCATCCTGCAGCATTAGTTAAAGTGTAGGTTTCTCCGTCGATTGAAGCATAATATTCCACTCCGTTCCATTCAAAATAATCGCAAGCAATAGCCGATGTATCGCCCTCCGTGCTATAGTGAACCATCAAATTCAAAGTCACGGTGCTATCGCAACCCATCGAATTAAGCGTATGATATGTCGGCATCGTGTCGGTGGTGTATGTTACCCCGTGCCAAATAAAGCTATCGCATACAAAAGCCATTGTATCGCCAAGAGAGCTGTAGTTGATGGTTAAATTCAGTGTTACCGTACTATCACAACCAGCCAAATTCGTGGTGTGATATTGAGGTGTATCGCTTACAGCATAGGTATTTCCATACCACATAAAACTGTCGCATACTATAGCCGTAGTATCTCCCAGAGTACTATAAAGAACAGTCAAATTCAGCGTTACCGTGCTGTCACATCCAACCGAATTTGTAGTGTGGTGTATGGGGAGACCACTCATTGTATAGGCATCTCCATACCACGTAAATGTATCACAAACTGTTGCCATAGTATCACCGACAGAACTATATCTGACATTCAAATATAAGGTAGCTACAGTATCATAGCAGTTTGGCAGAATTGCATCTCTCATCTGACCATATTCTCCACTGATAGTATAGATGCTATCATACCATAAAGTCCAGTCGCACACATCCAAGTAAGTTGTATCGTAGAGGGTCTCTACCTTATAGAATGGGAATGTATGTAATTCAGCATTCTCCTCTTCTCCAAACTGGAAGTTGAGATAATGTGGGCCTCTCGATAAAGTGCTAATGTCTATCAAAATGTTTCCTGAATCCACAACGCCGGTTACTCTATTTGTATAATCTTGGTCGAACCAACGAACATATTCTGTATTCCGGAAAATGCTATCGTAATCCGATGCCTTGTAGAACACATAACTATGCAATTCAGCATTCATTTCTTCGCCAAACTGAAGATTAAATGTGTGCCACCCGTTAGCTAATGAGTCAACATCAAACATCAAGTTTCCATCACCGAGAGTTCCTATTTGTTTGTCGTCATAATCTTGGTCGAACCAGCAAACATAATCCATACTGGCAAAAACACTATCTGGTGAGGAAGTCTTGTAGAAAATGTAACTATGCAATTCTGCTTCGTTGCCGCTTTCAAGCTGAAGGTTGAACATATGGAGGCCACCTCCTAATGAATCTGTGTCAAACAAGAGAATACCTCCACTGGTATTCCCCATTTGTTTTCTATCGTAATTCTGGTCGAACCAACATATATATTCTACGCTATCATCATTTATTGAGTTTAGGAAAACGAACGACCTTGGATTGCTGTATCCTCCTGCGGTATCGTGTGCGTGTAAATATAGCATATGCATTCCACTACTA
Source organism: uncultured Bacteroidales bacterium (assembly GCA_937886715.1). Lineage (GTDB taxonomy): Bacteria > Bacteroidota > Bacteroidia > Bacteroidales > P3 > Colimorpha. Next base: position 9,376 of record CAKZZD010000025.1, read on the forward strand.
AGATGTGCCACATCAATCTGCATCTGCAAAATAGATGAATCAATATACACTGTATTGTGACTGCCGTAGTTCTGGTCAAACCAATATTCTACAGTATAGTGCTGTGCATATATCTCCGATGAGAATATCAGACAAAGGATGAATAATAGCCGTTTCATAGCCGTATAACTTTTATTCGTCCTCCGCAATCATTTCTATGTTCACTTCCAGCTTGCCTTCGGAATTGTTACGTTGCGCCACATTGATGCTCCGAATGACCGGAGAGGTTATTTTGGGAGAAAAAGGATGTAACCCTCCATAGATGCCAATTTGAGTACCATCAACACCCAAATAGTTTGTGGCTATTGAATCCTGTAATTCAAAAGTTGTAGTGCTCGTATATGTGCCGTTGAAATTATTGAAGATAGTTGAAAGTCCACTTCTATTCCATAGAATATGATTTGGTGTATCGCTATAAAGATTATCTGAGCTCACATTTACGTACATACAATTAAAAGAAGTGTTTCCATTTCCGCTCATATATTGCGACAAGTAACTATAATTACCATACAAGATACAATTTTGAAATAGTCGGCCAGTGATGTATGATGTTTGTGGGTGCTGACGAATAATACAGTTTACAAATGAATCAGGACCAAAATCACCGCCATCAAGTAGCACACTATTGTAAAATTGCGACCCTTGTGCTGCCCAACCGTTGTTATTCGTTCCGTAGTTTGACCAATTCTCAATTATGCAATTTATAACGGTTGCGTTATGCATACTCCCGACAGTACCATCCCCAGAAATGAATTGGGTAAAATGACATTTATTGAATTGTGGGTTGTAAACAGTATTATACCGAACAGTATTTGTGAAGTACAGTCCTTCAAGTGTCAAATGATATAGCGTATCGTTTTGTACATTGAGTGTAAAGTCATTGTACAGCACAGTATTGCTATTGCCACTTGTGTCTACCCAAGCGCCGGCGCCACGGATAGAAACAGCCTTTGTTATATTGACCGCGTTAAAAATGCCAGATGACAAAGTAATAATATCACCGTTGACAGCAGCAGTGTGAGCCTGTTGCAAAGCATTCATACCGTAATAAACGGTAATACTGTCATTGTGGTTAAGGGTTGCCAGTTGCTGCGCAAAAGTGGCTAGGGACATAACCAATACAATCATAAGGATAATTGACTTTTTCATTTTATTGTATTTTAGTTGTTATTATTCGGTTTACGATATGACATAAAAAACATCCGTGAGGTCTTTCTGTCTATCGTTGAGGTTCGGCAAAACCCTATCTGCAACAAGAAAGCTCACGGATACCGTGAGCGTTTCCTTTTCTTTTGCTGATAGTCTGAAATTTGCCGATTTCAACGATACAAAGAAAAGCGAAATCGCTTCTGTACAATGTATTTACTGTCTACTTATCTTCTTATATCATTGTTTGTTTAGTTATTAAACATCATTTCGTTTTCAATTTGCAAAGATACAACTTATTTCTGAATTGGCCAAATAATTGAAACAAACCATCTGAAAAAGTAACAAGAGAAACAGTGAATTACTGAATTGTTTTGTAGGTATGTTTGAAGGCTTTTTCAACATTTCTCCCTTTGATATACAAAAGAGAAGATGTCAGGTGAAATTTTGCTGTAATTAGATGCCTCAATTATACTGTCACAATCTTATAGTGCAATATTAATCAGAGAGTTAAATTGCACCATCAATTTTTTTTGCAGTATAATACACGAGACAATTCACTGACAAACAAAATATTGTAATTTATTAACAAGCAAACTGTTTACAATTAGAATTGTACAGTATTAGAAATCTTCGTACATTTGCAAATGAAATAATCCATAAAAGCAAAAGACTATGGTAAGCTATCTAAAGATTGAAGAATATGTGGCACGTTGTCATAGAGCATTGAGCAAAAAGACACCGTTGGAGCAGATAGGAGCTCTCTCCCGTACAAAAAGAATTATGCGTGACGACTTGGTTCTTTATTGGACCAATATTAACGTGAGCAGCAACTGGATTAAGTGGTGGTGGTATGCTGTAGATTATGTTCACGATGACTACCACCTTAATGTTGGTAATTTAGTGGGGTGGGATAAGCCTATTAACTTTGACAATTTTATGGAATGGGTTGATTGTTTGGACAACAGTATGACGATTTACAATGGACTGAGTAGTGAACACGACATAGGGCCTAGATGTGAACACGAAGATATTGGATTTGGTGATGAGCCAAACAAAAGGATTGTTTTTCCAGAGAAATACTCGGAATTAAATGAACAATACCCGCTTCAGCCAACAGAGAGAAAGCCTATTGTGACAACGTTGGATATGGCTTTTCGTGAGTTATTATGGGTTTGGTCGAGGACTGTACGCCGACTAACGCGAGATGCAGTGGTTGACGGAGAGGTGGAAAACGCTGGGGATACAGAGCCACCGGAATATATGACCGACAACGCTTTTATCGACAATCTGGGAAATCCATTCCAAACGCTTCAATAGAAACAGGGTGACTAAATGTTAAACTTTAGAAATTTGTTAAATTTATATAGGTCATAAAAAGGTAGTACTTTGGTGATTTGAAAAAGAACAAGTACATACAATAATAAATATGACTTGACAAATTATTAAAACTGTGTTCGCTATGAATAAAAAAGAAAATGATACGGTGAATCAGAGATTAAGCAACAATCAAGAAGAGAACAGTTCACGGAAGTATTCCAAATGGTTTGGAACGATTGCCCTTTCTGTGCTTCTTTTCTGTGTTGGCTATGGGTTTGTTCTATCAGGATGTGAAGAAAGAGGCACGTTTGGCGATATGTTTGGCGCTGTTGGCGCTTTGTTTTCAGGACTTGCATTTGCCGGAGTGATTGTTACTATGCTGCAACAAAGCGAAACACTAAAACTCCAAAGAAAAGATTTGAGAAATCAGACAGAAGCGATAGAACTGCAAAGGCAGGAAATAGCAAATACAAACAAGGAGCTACAGGAGCAGAACAAGACAATCAGGTTACAGCGTTTTGAAAACACATTTTTCAATATGTTGGAGATGCAGCAAGAAATCCTAAAGAGTGTAACGGTGTTCAGGGATTATCTACATCGCAGCTATACAAATGGAGAAAAAGAAGAATTGAGAAATAGAGATGAGCTTCACGGTCATTCAGCGATATCCAAGATATGGGAAGATTTCTTATTCGCCAGAAAAACCGATAAGGGAAGAACGAATGCCATTCACCATTTTGAGTTGTATTTATCAGACAAGCGTTACATTGTCCCATATTTTAGACAGATATTCCAAATTGTCACCTTTGTTGACAAGTCAGATAATCTCACATCGGACGAAAAACATAGGTATATTGGTATTATACGTGATACGCTGTCCTCCGATGAGATTTCCTTGATTTTCTATTATGTAATTTCCCCAAATGGCAATCAAAGATACAAACAATTAATTGAAAAATATGCTCTGTTCGAGCATATAGGAGATTCTGTATTGGTAGACCCCAATCACCGAGGTTTATACGAAGACGGTGCGTACAGGAGTATGCCTTATTAGTTGGGATGTAAATGCATTAGAGTATTGCGTAAGCAAATGATTTATGAAATTATTTTATAGCTTTCTGCAATAACGATATTCATATCAAGAATAGCCTTCTCAACTTTCGCAATGTGTTGATGGCTCTGCCGGTTCTTCTCCGGACTTTTCGGAGAGATAGACCGTCTCTCAAAAGCTGGATATCATCAGCATATTCCATAAGGTAATCTACTTTCACTTTGGTTCGTCCCATAATCATCCCCCTTTCTTTTATGCAACATCTGCAGTTTCTTCATAACGGTCAATCAACCTACTGACTGATGTCGGATGCCAGGTCTTATTATTCGTGGTCACAAATCCGTTCTTGTTGAGATAGTCCGCTTTCTCTCGAAGTGTCCCATTCATATACTTAATAGCGGCATAAGCCTTGACATTGACCATTGCACTGTCCGCCCGTGCTTTTCTGTTCTTCTTGATGAGTTCGTGATTTCTCTCTATGAGCGACAGCCCGTCCTCTGTCTTTATCGTAAGATGTGGATTGCCCGCCTGCTTGGTTGATTTAGCCATACCCTGTTTCGTTCTCTGCGATATAAACTCTCTTTCCTGTTGTGCCATTCCGAGAAAAATGCCAAGTTCAAGAGGTGAAATGTCGGGATGGTCGCAGAACTGTACATTAAAGTTCTTGTAGATGTGAGCGCCATCTTCAATGTCTCTTGTAAGTCTATCCACTTTGGCAACAATCAATGTCGCTCCAAGTCGCTTGCACTCGTTTAGTGCCCCGATGAGGATTGGGCGGTTGGACAATCTTGACTCGCCGTGTACATCCTTGCCGCTTTCCTTCTCCTGATACTCGGAGACGATAGTCCCTCCGGCATTGGTGACATAGGTGTTGATGATGTCTTTCTGTGCGTCAAGACCGAGCGATTGCTTCTTGGTGGATACTCTGTAATAAGCGATGTAATTCGTCATATTTGATGTGTTTTTGTTCTTGTTACGCCACTAAAACGTTCCTTTTAGTGTTGTAAATTGATTTTTTTTGTGTTCAATAATCATTTTTGCGTTTGATATAATAACGCGGAAGAAAATATATTATTGCATTCACACTCAAGTATTTAAACTTTCGAATTCCATTCGCAATATTTGAAATACAAAAACACCCACCTTATAGAAAGGTGGGTGAAATAATATGGAAAAATTTGATGAGTTTGTTTCGGGATTTCCCCATAAATGTATTTATCGTTTCTTGTCAGGCTTCAACTCCATCGTGAATAGAATCCACGAGACCAGCCCGGAGAGAAGAGCGTCGTAATCGTAGAACAATTCGTCACCGCCGTTCTTGTCTATGTACGGTTCCACTATACGGACAATGAAATCCTGTATTTCATCAACGCCTTTTTTTCGGGTTGTGGCGATGAAATCCTGTGCTGATGCACCGAATTCTTTTTTTATTTCAGACACTGCCTGCTCGATGAACGAGTCACGTTTTACATTGTTTTCCTTCCTTTCGAGGATGAAGGAATCAAAATCTTTGAGTTCCACTAATTTTTGCATTTTAATTCATTTGTTTATACTGTATTTATGATATCTTCGTGCGGAAAACCCATAAATATCGTATAATAAAACAATGTACAATGAAACATTTTATAGCTATTTTTTCAAAGCCAATTGTCCTGCCAGGAGACCAAATGGAGAAAATAAAAACATACGGGCTGCTTTTTGAGGATACGGAAATGGCAACCATCAACAGGATTACTAACTATATCCATAACTATATTTGGGCAGTGTCTGAACTATTTCGTGATGGAGTTGAGCATATCTCGGAAAATACATACAAGAAAGATGGGAAGGTCTTTCGTGTAAATGACGAGAATTGGTGGAAATACGTGAAAAAATCCGAAAAGAAGAAAAATCAATTTGCCTTTATCGGAGATGACTATATGGAAACAAAGGAAGAGGATTTTTACGATGGTTTCCTTTTGACAAATAAGGACAAATGGAAAGAGTTTAAGGGGGTGTCAAAACTCAGGTGGCTCTAAAAGTGGGTGTCCAAAACACATTTATTAAAAGAATGCGCCCAGAATCCAATAATGTATCACATATTTTTGGTTGTTGAATAATAGAGTGTTATGATGATTACGCGGAAGGTATTGCCTTGAAAACCGAATTTGAAGAATAATCTTGGCAAGCTCGGATTAAGCCCAATTCCATTTTGCATAAATACGGTAGAGGCGCCTCCCCCGCTAACACAAAAAAGAAATACGACGCTCTCGGATGCGGTGGGGAGGACCGCATTCGGGGGCGTTTTTTTTATGCACTATGAAATATCAGATTAGCAGTAAAGGTTCCGCAACGAAACCTTCGGATGATGAATTTGCAGAAATGCAATGGCTTGAGAAAGACACTGACCAGCCTACCCTGTTGGATTATCTCGGCAAAGGACATACCTATCGGGCAAATATGGCTAACACCCTAAATGATGGCCCTAAAACTCTCGTCTCAACGCAAGTGATAATGATAGACGTGGATGGCAAGCACAATCCACCAACACTGGCACAATTCTTGGAGCTGACCCGACTTACCCCGAGTTTCTATTACGAGACTTTCTCATCCCAGAACGGGGAGCGTTACCGACTGGGATACACGCTCGACAAGGAGATTAAGAGCAAGGCAGAATATAACGCCATCGCCCACATCATCTTGGAGAAGACCGGTTGTCTTGACAAGGAAATGGTTGACCCCATTTCGTTTTCCGCCGTCCAGAACATCGCCGGAACGAACAAACCCGTGACCAATAACTACGTCGCCTACAAGAAATCCGATTTCGACCGATTGATTGACGCCTATCTTCCGAAAGTGGAGGTCTGCCGGAGGTTTGATATGAAGTTGAGCTTCGAGGAATACGAGGTGATGTGTGACTATCTCTCTTGGGATGGAACTTTCGAGAACTACGTTTTCTTGCACCCCGTAGACAAAGTTCTACGTTACGAAAGTTTGCCGGACGACGAGGATGAGACATTTTTCTACTGGTCGGATTACAAGTGCCTAATCCGAAAGTTGGTCAATGGCTCGTACTACCACAAGTACGGTGACTATTACTTGCCTAACACTTGGCACGACAAAGAGGGACGGAGAAAGAAACTGACCGTGAATTGCTCGTTGATTCATCAGATGTATCCCCAATGCACTTTGGAAGAATTGCTGGCACTAACCACAAAGTGTTTCCTGAAATACTTCTCGAATGACGCGGAAGACACAATTCCGCGTGAGTTTGTTTTCAATGTTGTTGCCGCAGAGATGAAATCCCCGCTCAACGCCAAGAGTCCGATTACTATAAAGAAACGGTTTAAGATTAAGAAATACGACGAGAACGGGAAAAGGGTTCATTGGAAAGTTCAAGCAAAGGAATACTACTCCAATCAGATGCTTGGAATGTATGATAGTGCTCTGTCTATTGAAGACAACCTTATTCTTATTCAGAGGTACTATGCTGAAAGCAAAGACAAACACCAAGTTTCTCTTCGCACATTAAAAAGATACCTTGATGAAAGCAATGTCTTTTACTTCTCTTCTGATAATAACCCTCTGACGAAAGAGAAACCTATCACTACACTTAAACGAATGATAAAATGTTCTATGCTTAACGAAGCTTACAAGTTTCTCTTGGAGCATAAAGATAGTATTGGAAGAAAGCAGTTCTTTGAGTATAAAAGACTTCTTTCAGAAGAAACAAATAAAGGATAGTTATCTTTTTTAACCTTAACTATATATCCAACAAAACAAGAAGACATTATTATATATAAGGTGAAAAAAGATAACTGACGCAGCATTCAAGTGTGTCGCATCAACTTTTTTTGAAAAAAATTCAACTTGTTTGTCCACTCGCTTAATTTTTTGTTATTTTTTTCTCAAAGGGGTCAAGTGGAGAACCTTCAAAGTAAAAATTGGAAATATTAAAACCGATAAGTATGAGTAAAATTACTATTAGAAACAAAATTTACGACACCGCAAGGTATGCCATCGACGAAATGGGTAACGACACCATTAAGGACTACAAAGGAATAAGAAGTAGTGGGTTGAAATGTTACTATGAACTTTCTGTTGATGGTGTAATAGACTTGAATGCCGGCAGCAGCATCAAACCAGAATGTGTCACTATCACAACTGCTGTCTTCAATACGGTATTGCCAATGTTTCGACAGTATCTGCTAAAACACCTGGACGACCGCAACGCATTATGTGAGCTTGGTGACAAAATCTGCCATCTCATCATTGTTCGCAACGCATACGACGAGTATGGCGAGGATGCCCGAAAGGTGAATGAGGAAGGCAGAACTATAATGAACACATTATACAACGAGAAAAAGGTAGGTTGCTGGAAAGTCGATAATAACAGTTTCGGCTACACCGACCCGATGTTGATAGAGGATGACGCATCGAACGCACCGACAATTGAACCCTACACAACCGAGAACCCGCTGAAAGTCTTCACCACCTTTTCGGGCTATGACAGTCAGTGCCTCGCTTTACGGAAGGCAGGAATACCTTTTGACCTCATTGGATGGAGTGAGATAGAGAAGCGGGCAATCACCGCACATAACGCATTATTTCCAGAATACAAGGATAGAAACTATGGTGATATCTGCAAGATTGATTGGGACAACGTCCCAGATTTTGACCTCTTCACTTACAGCTCGCCTTGCCAAAGTTTCAGTATTGCCGGACAAAGGCTCGGCGGTGAAGAGGGTTCGGGTACAAAATCGTCACTTTTGTGGGAATGCAAGAAGGCCATTGAAATCAGGAAGCCGAAATATCTGATGTTGGAGAATGTCGAGATGTTGGTATCGCAGAATTTCATTCATACATTCAATAAATGGGTTGGTTTTCTTGCATCCCTCGGCTACACCTCATACTGGAAAATCCTGAACGGAAATGAATACGGCATCCCGCAAGACAGAAGTCGCATCTTTGTCGTCTCCGTGATGGACCCCAAGACGGAATTTGTGTTCCCCAAAGCAAAGATACTGACCTCTTCTGTGGAAGACTATATGCTCACCAAGGAAGAACTCGGACAAGACCTCTACCGAAAGTTATGTGCGGACGAGGACATTGTAAATAACTATGTAAGATATAATAATCATTTTTTGAAATTCGCAGTAAAACAGAATTAGTTATGGACGTAAAGAACGCAAAGAAAGGCAAACAGAGAAAGTTTGCAAACAAAGAAGTAACGGAATTGGACGAGGAGCCCTTGGCTGGGGAAAATCTCTTTGGAGAGCCTCTGGATTCATTTGAAGTTGGAACCCGACCGCACATCATCCAACTGGGAAATTTGATAGTGAATAGAACAAATTTTTACAATCCCCAAGACGGGCGAGTGTATTCCGCCAAAGGATGCAGCCCAACGCTCACTTTGGCCATCCCGCCCAAGATACTCATAGAGGATGATGGTGAGTATAAAGTACGAGAGTTAAGCGGCCGTGAGGGGCTAATGCTTATGGGAGTTGAGCGGGATGATGTCGCAAAGGTTGCGGCGAGTGGCCTCTCTGACGCACAAATGATGAAACTCGCCGGAAATTCCATCGTGGTGAGTGTGATGAGTTCTTTCTTTCGGGAACTGGTTAAATGCTGATGCGCTCGTTGGTGCATCGGCGAGACACAAACTGGATGTTGATATAGAAAGCAAAATAAAGCTAAAACACTCAGTGTGAATGCAATGCTTGCAAAATATTTCCGTTATTACATTAAGATTAAATGTAATGTAATAACGCGTATATCAAAAAAAGAAAACTATAAATTACAATAGATATGGAACAATGTAGAAATGAATTGACACTGTTGAACACAAGGTGCTGGGCAGATGTCGTTGAAGGTTTGAAGTGTACTTTTAAGAACTTGGTTAAAGAGGCCGTTGAAGAGGTCATCGATGACAAGCTGTGCAATGCCAATCTTGAAGACAGACGGCTGAATGCCGAAGAACTGTGTAAGAGATGGAGCATTACAAGAAACACTCTCCACAATTGGGAAAGAGATGGTGTAATTTCGCCGTTGCCTCTTGGGGGGCGGAGAAAAGTCTACTCGATGAGGGATGTGCTGAACGCAGAATCAGAAGGATTGGTTAGAACCGCTTGCTGATGAAACTGGTATTACGAACCAAGCAGAATGAAGGGATGCACCCTCTACATACTCGGATGAATGTCGAGGGTGCTGTCCTTTGGGTAAACCTGTTGATGAAGGTTGATGTCGCGGAGTGGAACGAGGTCTCTCAATCCGAAAGGAAACTAAACAACTATCTCAACAAGAAAGGCATATCCAAGAAGGTCGCCCTTATTGAGGAGGCCATCACGGATATGCGGAGGCATCATAGACTGACTAAGGAAAACTTGGAGAGTGCTATCGAGAGTATTGTGTTAGTGGATAAGAGAGATGAACTGAAACGGGCAGAGGAACTCAAGAGGTATGTCGAGGACAAGAAAAGAAGCAATGTCAAGAACTTCGTTATCAATTACATCAAAGGTATTGAGAATGGAGATGTTCGCAATTCAAGGAAAGAGAGATACGCAAAGCAATCTGTGAAGAATTGGGAGCAGTTTCGTAGAGTATTTTTGGATTTTTACGGCAATAGACCATTCGGTTGGGATGACATCAATGAGTCATTGGTGGACAGATACATCGCCTATCTGGAGGGTAAAGGATATATGAAGTATACTATCGACAAACATATTAGTATGTTTAAGACATTGATTGGTGCTGCGGAAAGACAAGGGCTGCATAACAACCACATCGCGTGTAGCTTTTTGAAGAGGCACCAGGTCAAGGATGAGGACAAGGCAAAAGAGATATACCTTACCAAAGAAGAATTGTCTGCTCTATATGATATGCCGCTCTCTGGATTTGAAGAGCGGGTTCGGGATGTGTTCTTAATTGGTTGCTTTACAGCATTGAGATACAGTGATTACAGCAGGATAGAGAAAGAGAATATTGGCATCACGCATAAAGGGACAAAGGTCATTAGGTTGAGGCAGGAGAAGACTGACGGAACGGTGGTTATTCCCATAATGGATGAACGGTTGGAGGCTTTGTTGAAGAAGTATGACTATAATGTCCCCAAGATATGCGACCAGAACCTTAATAGAACAATCAAGGAAATCTGTAGAAGATTATCCGAAACAGTACCAAGTCTTAAAAAGAAGGAAAGAACGGTATTGACCTTGAAAGAAAGAAGGGCGGAGAAGGCGGCAAAGAAGAGAGGGGAAGTGTTGTACGAATACGACGAACACGGTTATCCTTTGAAGGCACGGTGGGAGCTTGTCGCAAGCCATACAGCTCGTAGGAGTTGTATAACCAATATGTATCTTTCCAAAAAGTTCACCGTCTCGCAAATGCGAAGTGTGAGTGGTCATCGCACAGAAGCATTGTTTTACAAGTATGTAAAACTTTCTTTGGACGAATATGCTGACAGTGTTGCAAGTGCCGCAGTGGATGGTTTGTTTTGAAAATGGTGAATGGATTGTGTCATTTGGGTGCGTCAATGGACGCACCTTTTTTTTATGAATTCCACAAAATATGACCAAAATATGACCAAATATAGGACATAAAAGAAAAAGGATTTTGCAATTTTTCTCATTTTGAGTCACTTGCAAAATCCATCAGTACCCCGGGAGGGACTTGAACCCTCACGCCCTTGCGAGCAGCAGATTTTGAGTCTACCGTGTCTACCATTCCACCACCAGGGCATCGATTGCCCGAGAAGCATTTTTCGCTCTCGAAATCGGCTGCAAAAGTACACAGTTTTTTCGACATGGCAAAACTTTTTTTTGCAGGACCAATAAAAAATGGTATTTTTGCAAATTGTTAGAGTTCGTGAAAAAAGCTTTCTACTATAAATAATAATCTTAAAATCAACAGAATAAATGAGCGACATGCGTTCTGACAAGGTCTTCATTTTTGCCGGTCGTGCCACCGAGAACCTGGCTCGCCGCGTGGCGGAAATCTATGGGATTCCGCTGGGTAATTCTACGGTTTTCCAATATGCCGACGGCGAGTTTCAGCCCTCGTATGAGGAGACGATCCGTGGAGGCATTGTGTTCATCATCCAGTCGACGTTGCCCCCGACGGACAACCTGTTTGAGCTGCTGATGATGATTGACGCTGCCAAACGTGCTTCGGCGCAGAAGATCGTGGCTGTGATCCCGTATTACGGCTTTGCCCGTCAGGACCGCAAAGACAAGCCGCATGTGCCCATTGCATCGAAGCTGATTGCCGACATGATTTCGGTGGCGGGTGTGGACCGTGTGATCACGATGGACCTGCATGCCGACCAGATCCAGGCCTTCTTTAATGTGCCGCTGGACCACCTGTTCGGTTCGTCGATATTCATGCCCTATATCCGCGAGAAATTCGACATCGAGGACGTGATGTTCGCCAGCCCCGACATGGGCGGCAGCAAGCGCGCCGGCCTCTATGCCAAGACGCTGAACAACAGCTTCGTGATTTGCTACAAGCACCGCAACAAGCCCAACGAGATTGGCGAGATGCGCCTGATTGGCGATGTGGAAGGCAAGCATGTGATCCTGCTTGACGACATCATCGACACCGGCACTACCATCTGCAAGGCCGCCGGTATCATCAAGGCCAGCGGTGCCAAGAGTGTGCGTGCCATGATCACCCACCCCGTGCTCAGCGGAAATGCCATCGAGAAGGTGGAAGCCTCGGAGCTGGAGGAACTTGTGGTGACCGACACCATCCCGCTGAAGCGTGAGTCGAGCAAGATACACGTGCTGAGTTGCGACTGGCTGTTGGCCGAGGCTATCCGCCGTGTGGTGAACTACGAGAGTCTTGACAACCTGTATGAGACCACGCTGCACCGCAAGGGCATCATCCGCAGGATGAACGATTTGAAAGATTGATCCGTTTTTTTTAATTCATTTATATCATTAATTTAAAACACAAACACAATGAGAGTAGTATCAATGAGCGGTTCTCTTCGCGAGAACGTAGGGAAAAAGGATGCTAAGGCTCTGCGCCGTGATGCCAAAGTGCCGTGCGTGATGTATGGCAAGGGCGAGCAGATCCTGTTTGCCGTCGACCAGACTGCCTTCCAGCGTATCCTGTTCAATCCGGAGCCTTGCTTCGTGAGCATCGACATCAATGGCACCAAACACAGCGCCATGCTGAAGGACATCGACTTCCACCCTGTGACCGAGATCGTCTATCACGCTGATTTCTATGAGCTGACCGACGACAAGCCCGTCGTGATGTCGATTCCTGTGCACACCACTGGTACGTCGAAGGGCGTGATGAAGGGCGGCAAGCTTGTCTACAAGCAGAAACGCCTCAACGTGAAGGCTGTGCCAGCCAACATGCCGAGCGAGGTGCTTCTCGACGTGACCGACCTTGATGTTGCCCAGCGCATCCGCGTTCAGGATATCCACGCTGACAACTACGAGATCCTCAACCCGAAGAGCAGCGAGGTGGTGAACGTTGTTTCCACCCGCGCCAGTGCCACTGCCACCGAGGATTCCGCTGAATAATGAGGCTTCAAGGCAAGTGCCACCAATAAACAAAAGGGGGGCCACCGACGGTTCGGTGCGTCCCCCTTTTTGCAAAGCAAGGATAAACCATAAATAAATAGAATATGCAAAAGAAATATGTGTTTTTCGCCGCCGTGGCGGCTCTGCTGCTTGGCGTTGCATGCCATCACGCGGAAAAGGGTCCTGCCAATTCGATGAAATACCGGCCGCTGGGTGCCACAGGACTCGAGGTGAGCGAGATCAGCATTGGCTGCGGTGGATTCTCGAAGCTCGACACCGCAGGCTCGATAGCGCTGATGAATGCAGCCCTGGACAGTGGAATGAACTATATCGACATCTATGATGCCGATCCCACGACCCGTTCGAACATCGGCGCAGCCTTGAAAGGCCGTCGCGACGAGATGATCATCCAGGGCCATATCGGATCGGCATGGGTCGACGGCCAGTACAAGCGCACACGCGATTTGGAGGAAACCAAGGCCGGCTTTGAGGACCTGTTGCAGCGCCTGGGCACCGACCACATCGAGGTGGGCATGATTCACATCACAGACACTCCCGAAGAGTGGCAGGCCATCCAGAACAGCCCCTTCCTGGAATATGTGTTCCAGCTGAAAGAGCAGGGCAAGATCAAGCACATCGGCATCAGCTCGCACAATGCCGAGGTGGCGCTGATGGCGGCCAAGAGCGGCTGGATCGAAGTGATCATGTTCTCGCTGAACCCCGCCTTCGACCGCTTGCGCGGCGGCGCCACCCCGTGGAGCGAGGGCGCGATGGACAACCTGCAGAACGGAGTTGATCCCGTGCGGGTGGAATTGTACGACTATTGCGCCAGCAACAAAATCGGTGTGACGGTGATGAAGACTTTCGGCGGTGGCGGAAAGCTGCTCGATGCAAAGGCCTCGCCCCTGGGCTTCGCGCTGACTCCAGAGCAATGCATCTCCTACTGCCTGGCCAAGCCTTGCATCTCGACATGCATCCTGGGTATCGACAATATGGAAGAGTTGTTGGCCGACCTGCACTACGAGCATGCCGCAGCCGAAGAGAAAGACTATGCCTCGGTGCTGCGTCGCGACAAGACCGAGTCTGTAGGAGGTGACTGCACCTATTGCAACCACTGTTCGCCTTGCCCGCAGGGGATTCCCATCGCGCGCGTCAACGAGTTGCTTGACAAGGCCCTTCAGGCTGGATCGGTCAGCGGAGAGCTTCAGGAAGAATACGATGCGCTGACTCACCATGCGTCGGAATGCACCCATTGCGGCAGCTGCATGACGCGCTGTCCTTTTGGTGTCGACGTGCCCAAAAAAATGGACAAAGCGGCCGAAATTTTCGGGAAATGACGGCATGAAAATCGGTGTGTGCGCGATATTTTGATGTTTGTAACATCGAGTTTTACAATAGATTACATTTTTTTTTTAAGAAAAAAGCCAAAAAACTTTGCCGATTGAAAAAATAGTTGTACTTTTGCAGCCGATTTGAGAAGCCCGAAAGTGGAATGTTGATGCTCTTTCCACAGTAGGAAAAGAATGAGATCAACCGAATAGACAAACAAAAACATGGCAAAGAAAAATAAAGACGCACGCGTACAGGTGATTCTGGAGTGCACCGAGCAGAAAAATAGTGGTGTCCCTGGCATGAGCCGTTACATCACCACCAAGAACAAGAAGAACACTCCTGAGCGTTTGGAGCTCAAGAAGTACAATCCCTTCTTGAAGAAAATGACTGTCCACAAAGAAATCAAATAAAATAGGAGAATCTAGACTATGGCAAAGAAAGTTGTTGCTACTCTTAAGACCCAGACTGGTAAGGGATACGCTAAAGTGATTCGTATGGTTCGTTCTCCCAAGACCAACGCCTATATGTTCAAGGAAGAGGTCATTCCGTCGGACGAGGTACAGGAGTACCTGAAGAAAAAATAATAGCGACAGATAATAATTTTTTTCATACGCTTTTGTTTTGGCCTGCCCCGCAATTCTTTGCGGGGTAGGTTTTTTTTGTGCGGATAGTCGAAGTGGGGGGCGGATTGGTGAAAAAGGTTTTGCCGTATCTCAATAATTTTGTATTTTTGTAATTTATATATATGTTGAATGCGTTATTCAACTGTTTGGTATTCAGGATTAAATCAACACTCTGATATGAAATATAACGAATACAAGCAACTTGATCTGACCCGAATCGGCGAAGATATCCGCCGCTATTGGGAGGAGCACAGTGTTTTTGAGAAAGGACAAAAACTGACCGAGGGCCATCCTGCCTTCGTTTTCTATGACGGCCCGCCGTCGGCCAACGGCAAGCCGGGCATCCACCATGTGATGGCCCGTACCATCAAGGACGTCTTTTGCCGCTACAAAGCCCAGCGTGGTTATTTCGTCGACCGTAAGGCCGGATGGGACACCCATGGCCTTCCTGTGGAGTTGGGCGTCGAGAAAACTCTTGGCATCACTAAAGAGGATATCGGAAAAAAGATCTCCGTCGACGACTACAACAAAGCCTGCCGCGAGGAGGTGATGAAATACAAGGAGCTTTGGGACGAACTGACACGCGTGATGGGCTATTGGGTGGACCTGAAGAACCCCTATATCACCTTTAACAACGAATATATCGAGAGCCTGTGGTTCCTGCTGAAAAAGCTCTACGACAAAGGACTCCTCTACAAAGGCTACACCATCCAGCCCTACAGCCCCGCCGCCGGCACGGGTCTGTCGAGCCACGAGCTGAACATGCCCGGTTGCTATCGTGATGTGAAGGACACCACCTGTGTGGCCATGTTCAAGATGGTGTCGGAGTTGCCCCTCAAGTCCGAGATGGACACCTACGCCATTGCCTGGACCACCACGCCTTGGACGCTGCCTTCGAACACCGCCCTCTGCGTGGGACCCAATATTGACTATGTGTTGCTGGAAACCACACATCCCTACACCGAGAAACCCTGCCGTATCATTATGGCCAAGGCCTTGGTGGAATCGATGTTCCCCGAGGGCAAGAGTCCCGAATACAAAGTGGTGGCCGAATACAAGGGCCGCGACCTTGAGGGTCTGCGCTACGAGCAGCTCATCCCCTGGGTCAAGCCCACTGGCGGCGACAACTTCCGCATCATCCTTGGCGATTATGTCACCACCGAGGACGGTACCGGCATTGTGCACATCGCCCCGACCTTCGGTGCCGACGATGCCCGAGTGGCCAAGAAGGCAGGCATCGGCGACCTGCTGCTATTCGACCGCGACGGCAAGCAACTGCCTATGGTGGACAAACAGGGCCGTTTTGCACCCATCGAAGATCTTGATCCAGCCTGGGTGGCCGCCAATATGAATGTCGACCTCTATGGCCAGTATGCCGGAAAGTTCGTCAAGAACGCCTACGACCCCACCAAGACGGAAAAGGACATGACCCTCGATGTAGAACTGGTCATCATGCTCAAGGGTGAAGGCAAGCTCTTCAAGAGCGAAAAGCACACCCACAGCTATCCCCACTGTTGGCGTACCGACAAGCCTGTGCTCTATTACCCGCTCGACAGCTGGTTTATCCGCACCACGGCCATGAAAGACCGTATGATCGAACTCAACCGCACCATCAACTGGAAGCCCGAAGCCACCGGCAGCGGACGTTTCGGAAACTGGCTTGAGAATATCGTCGACTGGAACCTCAGCCGCAGCCGCTATTGGGGCACTCCGCTGCCCATCTGGCGCACCGAGGACGGCAAAGAAGAGAAATGCATCGGCAGCGTCAAGGAGCTCTCGGCCGAGATTGAAAAATCCATCGCTGCAGGCTTCATGAAGGACAATCCCTACAAAGACGGTTACGATACCTTCGACCTCCATCGTCCGTATATCGACAATGTGGTGCTGGTCAGCGACAGCGGACGTCCAATGCGCCGCGAGAGCGACCTAATCGACGTCTGGTTCGACAGTGGTGCCATGCCCTATGCACAGATCCATTACATGGGCGGCGAACTGAAACCCACCGAGTTCCCGGCCGACTTTATCGCCGAAGGCGTCGACCAGACCCGCGGTTGGTTCTACACCCTGCATGCCATCGCCACGATGTGCTTTGACTCCGTGGCTTTCAAGAATGTGATCAGCAATGGCCTCGTCCTCGACAAGAACGGCAACAAGATGAGCAAGCGTCTCGGAAACGCCGTCGACCCGTTCGAGACGCTCGCCAAATACGGCCCCGATGCCACGCGTTGGTATATGATCACCAACAGCCAGCCTTGGGACAACCTGAAATTCGACGTGGAAGGCGTCGACGAGGTGCGCCGCAAGCTTTTTGCCACGCTCTATAACACATATAGTTTCTTTGCCTTGTACGCCAACCTCGACGGCTTCGATTTCAGCCAGGCCGAACTCCCTGCTGCCGAGCGTCCCGAAATCGACCGCTGGATCCTTTCCGAGCTCAACACTTTGGTGAAGACCGTCGGCGACGCCATGGACGATTACGAGCCCACCCGCGCCGGACGTGCCATCGGCACCTTCGTCGACGCCTACCTCAGCAACTGGTATGTCCGTCTCTGCCGCCGCCGTTTCTGGAAGGGCGAGATGACCACCGACAAGGTCAGCGCTTACCAGACGCTCTACACCTGCCTCGAGACCCTGAGCCGGCTCATGGCGCCCATCGCACCCTTCTTCAGCGAGCGCATGTTCCTTGACCTCAACGCTGTCACCCGTCGTTTCGATGTCGAGTCGGTCCACCATGTGCCCTTCCCCGAAGTGCACGAGGAATTGATCGACAGCAGCCTTGAGGAGCGCATGCAGCTGGCCCAGAAGATATGCTCCATGGTGCTGGGCCTGCGCAAGAAGAGCAACCTCCGTGTGCGTCAGCCGCTCCAAAAGATTGTCATTCCCGTCAGCGACCCGTCGATGCAGGCCCAAATCGAACGCGTCAGCCATCTGATCTGTTCCGAGCTGAATGTCAAGCAGGTTGAATTCCTTGCTGCCGACAATGACCTGTTGGTGAAAAAGATCAAGCCCAACTTCAAGACCCTCGGTCCCCGCTACGGCAAGGTGATGAAGTCGCTCGGCGCTGCCATCATGGCCTTCAGCCAGCAGCAGATCAATGCCCTCGAAGCCGAGGGCCGCTGCGCTGTCGACGTTGACGGCCAGTCCTGCGAGGTGCTGCTCAGCGACGTGGAAATCTCCACGCAGGACATCCCCGGTTGGGTCGTGGCCAACGACGGCTCGCTCACCGTTGCCCTCGACATTTCGCTCACTCCCGAGCTTGTCGACGAAGGCATCGCCCGCGAGCTGGTCAACCGTATCCAGAACATCCGCAAGGAGAGTTTCGCCGTCACTGACCGCATCCATGTCGCCATCCAAAGCGGCGAATGGGACAGCGCAATCGAGCGCCACAAGGACTACATCTGCTCCGAGACACTCTGCACCTCGCTCTCCATCGTGCCTGTGGTAGACAATCCTGTCCAGATCGAAATCATCGACAACAAACCCACCGATATCCATATCGAAAAAGACGCCCGTTCCTGAACGGACGATCGTCGGTTGTCATAAAAAAAACCGCCTTGTGCGGTTTTTTTTGTCCTGCTCCCAGCCATAATCAGCGCCTCGAAACAACCATATCTGTTTCCCGTGCGCACATGCCTGAGCCGTTTCGGCATCCGAACATGCACCATACGGGTTCCGGTTTGCCTGCAAAGGGCATCATGTTAACGTGCTTGAATATAGCCATTTGCAGAATAAAAAATGCGGCATTTGCAGAAATGGACAAAAATGGATGAGAAAGATTCAATTTTTTTTTAGTATTTTTGCGACTGCAATTTAGCACTAACCTTTTTGTCAATAAACAAAATCAAAAAACTGAACCCTAATAAGAGAAGAGAGAACAACTACAAATATAAAACTTAAATAGCGTTTGCTTTTTGTTCCAACCACACTGAAACGTCGAAAATTTCAAAAGGTATTAGAGGACGACAAATTGCAAATGCTCGCGATTAAGCGAGCATTTTGTCTATCCTCTAAGGTGATTTCGACGACCGCAGTGTGGAGACGATGATGCTCGCCTCTTTTTTTTATGTCCATGAAAGGTGTCATTGCCGAGGTACAGAAAGCACGGTTCCCCCCCCCGCAGGACACCTCTTGAGCGCAGTTGCCCGGTTGTTCTGAGGGACTCAAAGGCAACAGCAATATGAAAAACAAAGACACAGACAGAAATTTCTACTTAGCCAAAGTGACCGGCAATGCCCGGAGCACCTACTTCGACTTGGTCTGCAAGCGTTTCGACATTCCCATATATGCCCAAGTGCTTCTTGTAGGATTCGGCCACGAGGGGCGCCAGATGATCAGCCGCGAGCTCGGCTGCCTGGTGCAGACGCGCAAGTTGGCCGGCAACGATACCAGCTTCTTCCAAGAGTCGGGCTACTCTTATGTTGTCTCCGATGTGGCCGACATCCCTTCGCCCTCGACCAGCGACGAGCGTTTCGACTATGTGGTTGTCATCAAAGTGCTCGACAATATCGAAAATGCCTATCGCGAGCCATTGATGCGGCGATTGGGCGACCTTGTCAAGTCCGGTGGCCAGATGGCCGTGGTGTTCTCGCCCAAGGCCCACACCAGGCGTCGCTCCGGAGTGGTGCGCCATGGTGCAGTGGCTGAATTCAGCGACGATGTCGAACACATGCTCGTCAGCCGCCGCGACTACCGACTCACACGTCTTCCGATCAATGCATTCGAACGTCTGGTCAAAAACCTGGGACTCACCATTATGCGCCGTGAAATGCGCAATTCCCATCCCGACGACCCCTCGCGTTCCGTCCGCATCGTCTTCCCCTTCGACAGGCTGCCCATCCTGCGCACCTTCTACACCACCACTGTCGGCTATCTTCTCCAGCACCGCTGATTCGATCCATTTTTCCGCCTCTCCCCAGCCGTCACCCGATTCCCCGTAGTGTGCTCTGCTGGCGGGCGCATGTGCCCTCCTGTTTTGGCACGTGTCATGAATGTCTGTTGTCTGACGGTTGTCCGAAAAAAGTTCGGACAACCGTCGGGCAACAGACGTACATCTGTCGTGCAAGAGGCGCTGCCGGCGGGTGGCCGTCCGACGGGCGATCCGATTATGCCGCGGTCAAGTCGGGGAAGCAAAAACTGCTGTGTTTTTCCATCGGCCCTCTTCCCAAATGTTAAAATGCGGTCTGCCGAAAGATTTTTGCCTTGTATGTGCGAAAAAAGACGTATTTTTGCAGCGTTAAAAATTATTAAATATGAGTTTGAAGATTGTTGTACTTGCCAAACAAGTGCCTGACACAAGGAATGTTGGCAAGGATGCCATGACGGCCGAGGGCACCGTCAACCGTGCCGCTCTGCCTGCCATTTTTAACCCCGAAGATTTGAATGCCCTCGAGCAGGCCTTGCGCATCAAGGATCTCGACCCCGACACCGAAGTCGGCCTCCTCACCATGGGACCTCCGCGTGCCGGCGAAATCATCCGTGAAGGCCTCTATCGTGGCGCCGACACGGGCTGGCTGCTCACCGACCGTCTCTTTGCTGGTGCCGACACGCTGGCCACCAGCTACGCCCTTGCCACCGCCATCCGCAAGATAGGCAACGTCGACATCGTCATCGGCGGCCGTCAGGCCATCGACGGCGACACCGCCCAGGTGGGTCCCCAGGTGGCCCAGAAGCTGGGTCTCAACCAGGTCACCTACGCCGAGGAAATCCTCAAGATAGAGAATGGCCGCGCCACCATCCGCCGCATGATCGACGGCGGTGTCGAGGTGGTCGAGGCTCCGCTTCCCCTGGTCATCACCGTCAACGGCAGCGCGGCCCCGTGCCGCCCGGCCAACGCCAAGCGCGTCATGAAATACAAATATGCCGCCTGTCCCCTCGAGGTGGCTCCCGACGACCCGCGCCAGTCGCTCCGTGCCGAACGTCCCTACCTGACGCTCACCCAGTGGAGCGTGGCCGACGTCAACGGCGATCCCGAGCAGTGCGGCATGAGCGGCAGCCCCACCAAGGTCAAGGAAGTGCAGAGCATCGCCTTCCAGGCCAAAGAGAGCAAGAGCCTCACCTCCAGCGACGATGATATAAACAATCTGATTGTTGAATTGTTAAACGACAAAATTATTGGATAACATGAATAGTGTATGCGTCTATATAGAGTTGGAAGGTTGTGAAGTCCGAGAGGTTTCCCAGGAGTTGTTGACCAAAGGCCGCAAGCTGGCCAACCAGCTTGGCGTCGAGCTGTATGCTGTGGCCATCGGCACCGGCATCCGTGGAGCCGTCGAGGAGCAGATATTGCCTTATGGTGTCGACAAGCTCTTCGTTTTTGATGCACCCGAGCTCTTCCCCTACACCTCGGCACCCCACACCGACATTGTGGTCAACCTCTTCCGCGAGATACAGCCCCAGATATGCCTCATGGGCGCCACCGTCATCGGCCGCGACCTCGGTCCGCGAGTGTCGTCGAGCCTCACCAGCGGCCTCACCGCCGACTGCACGCAGCTTGAGATCGGTCCCTACGAGGACAAGAAAACCGGCAAACGATACGACAATCTCCTTTATCAGATCCGTCCTGCCTTTGGCGGCAATATCGTGGCTACCATCGTCAATCCCGACCATCGTCCGCAGATGGCCACGGTTCGCAGCGGCGTCATGCAGAAAGCCCTCTACGACGGCCCCTGCAAGAAGGAAGTGGTCTATCCTGAGGTGGGCAAGTACGTCTCGCCCGAGGCCTTCGTGGTGAAGGTGCTCGACCATCATGTGGAAGCCGCCAAGCACAACCTCAAGGGTGCCCCCATTGTGGTCAGCGGTGGCTACGGCGTGGGCAGCAAAGAGGGCTTCGACATGCTCTTCGAGCTTGCCAAGGTGCTCCACGGTGAGGTGGGCGGTTCGCGCGCTGCCGTGGATGCGGGCTGGATTGACAACGACCGCCAGATTGGCCAAACCGGTGTCACCGTGCATCCCAAAGTCTACATCGCCTGTGGCATCAGCGGCCAGATCCAGCACATCGCCGGCATGCAGGACAGCGGCATCATCATCAGCATCAATTCCGATCCCGACGCCCCCATCAACAAGATTGCCGACTATGTCATCACCGGCACTGTCGAGGATGTCGTGCCCAAGCTGATCAAATATTACAAACAAAATAGCAAATAGCAGACCTGCCGCGCAGCATGGCCTCACCCTTCCTGCTGCATGCCGCACCCTGTGAAACAAACAGATAGAATTATATTATGGCAAATTATTATTCCGACCATCCCGAACTGGCATTCCACCTTGACCATCCGCTCATGCGGCGCCTTGTCGAGCTCAAGGAAAAACAATACGCCGATGCCGGCGCCCATCCCGATGCCCCTGTCGACTATGAAGACGCCATCGAGAACTATCGCCGCATCCTGGAGATCACCGGCGACATAGCGGCCAACACCATCGCCGAAAATGCCGAGAGTGTCGACCTTGAAGGTCCGCACCTTGAAAATGGCCGTATGATCTACGCCTCCAAGACATTCGAAAACCTCGATATCACCCGCAAAGCCGGTCTCTACGGCGTGAGCATGCCCCGCCGCTATGGCGGACTGAACCTGCCGAGCACCGTCTTCTCGATGCTGAGCGAGGTGATCAGCGCTGCCGACGCCGGTTTCCAGAACATCTGGAGCCTGCAGAGCTGTATCGACACCCTCTATGAGTTCGGCAGCGAGGAGCAGCGTCAGAAATACATCCCCCGCATCTGCGCCGGCGAGACCATGAGCATGGACCTCACCGAGCCCGACGCTGGCAGCGACCTGCAGCGCGTGATGCTCAAAGCCACCTACGACGAGAAAGAGCAGTGCTGGCGCCTCAACGGTGTGAAGCGTTTCATCACCAACGGCGACTCCGACATCCACCTGGTGCTGGCCCGCAGCGAGGAGGGCACCAAAGATGGCCGTGGCCTGTCGATGTTCATCTACGACAAACGCAACGGCGGTGTCGACGTGCGCCACATCGAGCACAAGCTCGGCATCCATGGTTCGCCCACCTGCGAACTCACCTACAAGAACGCCAAGGCCGAGCTCTGCGGCGACCGCAAGCTGGGTCTGATCAAATACGTCATGGCCCTGATGAACGGTGCCCGTTTGGGCATCGCCGCCCAGAGCGTGGGTGTGGAGCAGGAAGCCTACAACGAGGGACTGGCCTATGCCCGCGAGCGTGCCCAGTTCGGCGAGAAAATCATCCACTTCCCCGCCGTCTACGACATGCTGTCGCGCATGAAAGCCAAACTCGACGCCGGCCGCTCGTTGCTCTACCAGACCTCGCGTTATGTCGACATCTACAAGAGCCTCGAGGATATCGCCCGCGACCGTAAGCTCGATGCCGACGAGCGCGCCGAGATGAAGCAGTATAGCCGTCTGGCCGATGCCTTCACACCGCTGGCCAA
Source organism: uncultured Bacteroidales bacterium (assembly GCA_937886715.1). GTDB lineage: Bacteria > Bacteroidota > Bacteroidia > Bacteroidales > P3 > Colimorpha. The sequence goes on from CAKZZD010000025.1 coordinate 32,800, forward strand.
AGGCATGAACAGCGAATATGCCAGCCAGAACGCCTACGATGCCATCAGCATCCACGGCGGCAGTGGCTTCATCATGGAATACAAGAGCCAGCGCCTCTACCGCGACGCCCGCATCTTCAGCATCTACGAGGGTACCACCCAGCTGCAGGTGGTGGCCGCCATCCGCTATGTCACCAACGGCACCTACCTTCAGGTGATCCGCGACATGATGCAGAGCGAGGTGAGCGACGAGATGCGCCCGCTGAAGGCCCGTATCGCCCCGCTGGTGGATCTCTACGAGAAAGCCGTGCAGTATGTCAAGGACGCCAACAACCAGGAGGTGCACGACTTCTTGGCCCGTCGTCTCTACGACATGACCGCCGAGCTGATCATGAGCCTGCTCATCATTGACGACGCCAGCCGTGCCGAAGGCGACCTCAAGCAGCGCTTCACCGACAGCGCCAATGTCTATGTCCGCATGACTGAGGAGGATGTCTGCGCCAAGGCCTACTACGTGATGCACTTCACCGAGGCCGATCTTGCCAGCTTCCGCGCCGAATAGTCGCGCGCGCGTCATGCCATACCGCAGGGGACAGCCATCAGGGCTGCCCCCTTTTTTGTTGCCGACGAGCAGAAGATGCGTTGGTGCTCCGGCCGCACCGTCTCCTGTCCAGCGCTCCACCATGGTGACAGCATGCGCTTTGCCGGCAGGCAGAGGTGAATCATGCATGGGATAGAAAAATATTTTTTGGTCATATCAGGGCAGTTTTGTATCTTTGCATCTTGAATACGAAACAAAAAACCTACTGCAATGAAAGTACGCGAATTGGTAGAGAAATTGAATCTCAAAGTGTTGAGCGGCGAAAACGGATTGGACCGCGATATCGACGGCTGCTATGTGAGCGACCTGCTGAGCGACGTGATGGGCAATGCCGAGATGGGCAACGTGTGGGTCACGCTGCAGACACACAAGAATGTGATGGCCATTGCCTCGTTGAAGGAGCTGGCTTGTGTGATACTGGTCAAAGGCCTGACGGCCAGCGAGGACACCATGGAGCAGAGCAACGAGGAGGGAATCCCGTTCCTGAGCACCGACATGCAGACCTACGAGACTGTGGGCAAGATTTACCAGTTGTTGAACTAAACTGCGGCGTGTCCCAAGTGACAACCGGACCCTGCGTATGAACGGCTTCAAGGCAGATCTGCACATCCATACCGTACTATCGCCCTGCGGCGACCTGGAGATGTCGCCCACGGCGATAGTGGACCGTGCATTGGCCCATGGCCTGGACATGATCGCCATAAGCGACCACAACACCACGCGGCAGGTGAAGGTGACGCAGCGCATCGGCAAGGAGAAGGGCCTGTTCGTGCTGGGAGGAGTGGAGGTGACTTCGCAGGAAGAAGCTCACTGCCTCTGCTTTTTCGAGAACGATACGCAGTTGGACGCCATGCAGGAATTTCTTGACGCCCATCTGCCGCCCATACCCAACGACGAGGACCGCTTTGGCTACCAGCTCATAGTGGATGAGAACGATGAGATCGTGGGCGAGGAGGAATATCACCTGCTGAATGCCATCGATGTGGACATTGACGGTATCTACGACGAGGTGCACCGCATCGGCGGACTGTTTGTGCCTGCACATGTGAACAAAGGCACCACCAGCCTGACGAGCCAGTTGGGTTTTGTGCCGCCCGACCTGCGTGCCGACGGGCTGGAGATCAACAGGTTCACCACTCGTGATGAGATGGTGAAGAAATTTGCCTATCTGAAGCGTTTCAACTTCATTACCGACAGCGATGCCCACTTCATCGACAATGTGGGCGACGTGTACAACGTCATCTATATGGAGCACCGTTCGTTTGCCGAATTCGCGAAGGCGCTGCACGGCGAGGATGGAAGGTGGATCGACACGATGGCATTCCGCAACAAATAAGAACCCAATATGAAAAAGACTCTGATTGTGCTGGTGGCCACGCTGATGGCTGTCGGCGCTGTGGCGCAGCAAGTGACTGTCAAGACCAAGCCGGAGGCTCCTACGCGGCATTCGGTGAGTTTTGAGGCCCGTCAAGGCGAAACGTTTGTCGTCTATTTCGACGGCGAGCTTATGAACCGCATGCCGAGGAGCCGCGTACAGTTGGACGATGTGGCGTTGAAGAGCCACGAAGTGGTGGTGGTGTCGAAACGTCCAGTGGAGAAAGCGGCGGTGCTCTATCTGACGCCAAGGGACGAGAAGGTGGTGGTCAACGTGAACTACGACACCCGTTTGGAACAGCTTTATCTCTATACCCCGTCGCACAACCGGAGCGATTACGAAGAGGGACTCCGGCTGGCGCTGAACGGAGCTAAGGGCGACAAAGCCGACAAGCTGAAACTGGTGGCGGTGGAGGATGTGGCGGTGGACGAGGTGCCGGAGGTGACCGATTCGGTGCTGGTGGAAATCCTTCAGCAGCTGCGGGGCCAGTCGTTCGACAGCGACCGTCTGGCGCTGGCCAAAGTGCTGGTGACAAGCTATAGCCTTACGGCGCGACAGATAGGGCGTATGACATCGACCATCGATTTTTCCAATTCGCAAGTCGACTTTCTGAAGTATGCCTATGTCTATTGTCGCGACAAGGGCAACTATTATGATGCGGTGGAGGTGCTGACATTCAGCAGCGACAAGCGCAAGGTGATTGACTATATCGCCACGCAGCGGTAGGGGTTATTTGCCGAAGAAGACCACTTTTTTGGGTAGCAGTTCGGCTTCGGCCGTCCATTTGTGCGTGCCGTCGGCAGAGAAGCACATCACGTCGCCGTTAGCGGTGTAGTTGCCGTCGGTGGTGACGAGGATATCGCCGTTGTCGGGGTTGACGCTGATGCTGTAGGGATTGCCGACGGAGATGTCGATCTGGGTGCGTTCCGACGACGAGGGAGAGAGTCTCCAGTAGGTGGCTGTGGAGCCTGCGCCGTAGCCCTGCCGACAATAGCCATAGAGCATATTGTTGGCGGCGGTGATGGCGGTGAGGCCGAGGCCTGTCTGGCTGACGGCAAGTGTGTTGGCGTCGATGATGGCGCAGCCGGCCGGCTGGTTGCCGTAGTTGCCGTTGTAGTTGACGGCCACATGCGAGGCGTCGATGGCGACGACCTGCTGGGGATTGAGGCCGACGGTCAGGGTGTCGATGATGGAGAATGCGTCGATATCGATCACGTAGACTTTATTGTCGTAGGTATAGTTCTGGTTTTCGTCGCTGATCCACGAGCTGGCCACAAACAGACGGTTGCCGGCTACGGCGAGGCCTTCGGGCAGGTAGTTGCCGAGGGTGCAGGTGCGGATGGCGCCTGTGGCGGCAGGGTAGGTGAGCAGGCTGAGCGTGTCGATGCTGACCACGCTGTGTGAGCCGTAGCACGAGATAAATAGCTGGCCGTTGGCGGCAGCGATGGAGCGAGGACGGAAGAAGCGTTCGGATTGACCCTCACCGAAGTCGATGCGGTTGGACTTGCCGGTGGCAAGATCGATGGCTTCCAGACTGTTGGAGAAAGAGACAGCGGCATAGGCGTGGGTGCCGTAGACGATGATGTCCTGGGCCACATCGCCCATGCCGCGGCCGTTGGATTGGCTGAACCAGTCGTTGGTGATGTCGCCATTGTCGCTGTTGAGCAGCGAGAGCGAGGCGTTGTTGCCGCCCCAAGAGCCTTCGTTGAGCACCAGGGCATGGCCGTCGGTGTCGGAAGCAGGGGGATTGGAGGGGGTGGGGTCGCAGGCGGCCAGCATGGTGCCGGCGGCTATCAGGAGGATACAGGAGAAATGACGTTTCATATTGGATAGAAAATGATTATATTTCATAAATGACCGAGAGACGGAACTGGCGTCCCATCATGGGATAGGAACGGACCACTTCGTATTGGATGTCGAGCAGGTTGAGCACCTGCACCTTCAGACGCAGCGTGCCGACGCGTGTGTCGAAGTTGCGGTCGGCGGAGAGTGAAAGGTCGCAATAGGCAGGGAGTCTGTTCTGCGGGCTGTTCTGCATGCGGTAGTAGCGTTGGCCCACCACCATGGCGGAAGTGCCCACGTTGACCCAGCGGTTTTCCCAGCGCAGCGAGGCTCCGCCAGAATGGCGCGGGGTGTAGGCAATCTGGTGGCCGTAGGTCTTGCCGAGGGTGGGGTCGTCGGGGTCGGTGTGGTCGACGGCCCTCTGGTAGCTATAGTTGATATGGACGGAGACCGGCTGGAGGTCGATTTCGGCGGTGGCGTCGACACCGAGGATGTGCACGCGGCCCACGTTCTGCATACTCCATAGGAACATGCTCTGCGTAGGCACGGCCACGATCTTGTCGGTGACACGGTTATAGTAGCAGTCGAGCGTGGCGCCGACATGCGTCGAGGCGTAGGTGATGCCGACGTTGTGCTGGCGGGCACGTTCGGGGCGCAGGTCGCGCGGCATAGTGAAAAAGTAGAGCTCGCTGAAGTTGGGAGCGCGATAAGTTTCTTTGTAGAAATAGCGGATAGAGAGTCCGTTGCCGAAGCTGTACATGGCGGCGGCGTAGGGCGAAAGGCGTGCATAGAGAGGCATCGTGTCGAGATCGGCCACGCGGTCGGCGATGTGGGTGTAGAGCAAATTGGCATCGAGAGTGAGGCCCTTGTGGCGGTAGTTCAGGGCGGCCACGGCCATCAGGCTCAGGCGAGTCACATCGTTGCGCTGGCTGAGGTTGCTCAGCAGGTGTCCGGCATCGCCATCGAGGGCGACGCGTGCCGAGAGCGACTTGTTGATGTTGTAGGAGGCGCTAGTGCTGAGGTAGGCCTCATATTGGCGGTAGCGGTTGAAGGCATATCCTGTGGAGGTGACGGCAGCAGAATCCTCCCATAGGTCGTTGGTGTACTGCAGCTTGGCCAGCGATTGCACTTTCCACTGGTTGCGGATGTGCTGCCAGCGGAGTTGTGAGAAGGCCAGCTGTTCGGAGGTGCTTTCGGCCGAAGGCATCTGGTTGTAGTAGATCACAGGGCCAGGCAGTTGGTGATAGCCCTGCATGTAGTGGACTTTTGCCGAGAGGCGGTCGCCGTTGTCGAGATGCCAGAAGAGGTTGCCGTCGGCGGTGAGCATGTGCATGGCCGAGTGCTGGCGACGTTCGCGTGAAGTGCTGTCGGTGCGCGAGGTGGTGTAGAAAAGAGTGAAGGGATAGTCGCCGTCGCTTTTCAGCCAGTTGACCCAGACGCTGGAAGAGAGACGGCGGTTCCATTTGCGCTCCCATAGCAGGGAGGGAGACAGCATGCCGAAAGATCCGGCCTCCATGCCGACCCGCATGTTGGTGCGCTCGGCCATGAAGAAAGAGGGTTCGCGAGATTCGAGGTTGATGACGCTGCCGGCGGCGTAGGCGCGTGCCGATAGGAGGTCGCTTTGCTGCTGGCCTTGGCTGAGGCTAACGTAGGCGGCGTTGCCGACAAGATAGCGACCGAGGTCGACTTGTCCGTTTTGGGCGTCGTTGACGGCGATGCCGTCGATGGTGAGGGTGGAGAACTGGCTTCCTAGGCCGCGTGCCGACACCGTCTTGATGCCGCCGATGCCGCCATAGTCCTTCATGGTTACGCCGGCCATCATTTTCAAGGCGTCGCTCAGTTGCAGGGCGCCTTGCTCTTCAAGCTTGGCGGCGTCGGCCACCTGGGTGGGTACGGGAGTAAGGATGGTGGAGGGGGTGCGCTGGCCGCTGACGACCACGGCTTCGAGGTGGCGTGTAGTGTCCTGGGCATGCAACACGGGGGTGCCGGCGAATGTGAGGACAGCCGCGACGAGAATGATGCGGAAGAAAAAATCCCTCGGGGACGGACAGGGATGCAGATGTACCGGGAATGCCGAAGGATGGTGCCTGCGGCCGACAATAAACGATACTATACAATATAGCGATACAATGCCTTTCATCCTGAGTCCTGTCCTCGAGGGCTGTTAATGAATGATTATTCGGTTCCGGCAGGTCTTCTGACTCGTTCTGTCGCCTTTCCGGCCTTCCCATATTGCCCTGCTGGGCATACAGTGACCATGTGTGGTGTGGATTGGCGCATGCGAAACACACAGCAGCGGGACTGTTCAAGAATCTCACTTGATTCCCTCTTGGCGTCGCGGCTAGCGACGACCGAAACCGGCTGCAAAAGTACTACATTTTGCCGACATGGCAAAATTTTTTGCAGGGGGAGGGGTTGACCGGCCCGCAGGAGGATGGCATGAGGAGGACAGGAGGATGGCAAGAAGAAGGCAAGAAGAGGAGAAGGAGGGGGGAGGGTGGAGGCTGACAGGAGGGGGTAGGAGGAGGGTTGGAGAGGGGTTGGAGGGGCTTGGTTGAGGATGCTGGAAGACAGGCTGTTAAGAATATTGTTTTTTTTCTTTCACCGTTTGATTTTTTTTTGTACTTTTGCAACTGAAAAAACATGAGGAGGTTGCCATGAAAAAAATGCTTTTGTTTTGTTTGCTGGCGGGGCTGGCTGCCGAGGCTTTTCCGCAGGGGTCGTGGATGGTGCCGACGATGGTGCCGAAGAATGCCATTGTGCGTACGGTGGATGCGAGCCATACGCTGATTTACAACGATGGGGGCTCGGGCAACGGAAGTTTCCTGCTGTATGAGAACGGGATGCCTCTGCAGTCGTTCAGTCTGCCGTCGGGGAGCATTGTGCACGATGTGGAGGTGTATGACAATGCAACGGCGTATTTCTGCGGTGAGCGTGGCGGAAAGGGTATGGTGGGTTTCTTTGATGTGATGCCGACATTCTATGGGTCGGCGCCTGTGACCTATGGATTTATGCCAGCCATGTTTGTGGCTGATTCGATGGATTGCAATAATTGCGATATGGGGGTGAGACGCCTGAAGAGGCTGTCGGTGGCGAATGTTGGAGGACAGGTGGAGATGGCGATGGTGGCGGAAGGAGAGATCAGCTTTGTGGATGGGCCTGCCGCGAGGACAGCAGTGTTGTCGGCGTTCTACAATGCGGGGACGTGGTATGTCGGGATAGAGTACAATAAGACTGGGCGGGTGGATTTTACGGATGTCGACTTTGTGGATGACTATCTGGTGGCTGTGGGTACGGGGGCATCGGGGGCACGCTGCTATGTGAAGACTTTTGAGCGACTGCCGTTGTGTGCGATGCATCCGGTGGTGCCGTCCCATGATGATGAGGTGGCTTGCGGTGCGCCTGTGGGCCCGGCTTTTGTTGTGACTAAGGGAGGCAGCAGAGCTGCCGTGGTGCAATATGGCGATTATCCCGGGCTGATGGTGCATTATATGGAATTCAATACGTTGGCCGGCCTGCCCACGTTGTCGGCCCAGTCGCTGATGACGGCGTCTTCGGCGATACCCTTTGCGTCGGGGACATGGGAGCTGAACGAGGTGAGGTATTCGAGGGCGAATGAGATGCTTTATGCCCTGGGTGTGATGAACCACCCTGCGGAGAGTGGGTTCGGGTCATGGCTGATGCCTGTTCCGGACGGGTCGACAGGGACGGTTGATCCGATCAGGTATCTTTCCGGAAAGCAGTATTCCATTGATGTGAATGCAATGCAGCATCCTGTTTCGGTGGGTGTCAGCGCGTCGACTGCCGGGGTGTTGAGCCTACGGCCGGAGCTCGATATTGATGAAGTGGAAGGCGATTGCCTCACTGATAAGGCTCTTCTGGTCACTCATCCGGCATCATATTTGGTTGAGGATTGGGTGGATGATGAGTCTTTTGTGAAGACGATGCCCGGAAGGGTGAGGCCGGTGAAGGTGGAAGAGGTTGAAGTTGTGGCCGAATGTGAAAAGTGAAAGCAAAAGGAGGAAAAATATGAAAAAGAGAGCTTTGTTGTTGACGTTTGTCATGGTCCTGATGTCGGTGGAGGGAGTCAGGGCACAGTATTCGGATTTGTATTACCACAGGATTGGCGACACGGTGGCGTGGCAGGCGCCGAACGGTTATTATCAGTGGTGGGAGTTTGAATCGTATTACCAGAACCACCAGAGGTATTATCATGATGTGGGGAATGCGCTACCCGGTGTGAATGGAAAGATACTGCAGTATTATTTCACTCCGGACACATTGAAGATTATCGGTGTGACGGTGGCATTCATGCGATACACGACGTACAATGCCCCAGCCGAGCCCTGCAGGCAAGAGTATGCGTATGTGTATGATGCGGTGGGCGACAGCATGGTGATGAAGATGGAGACGGCGTGGCATATGAGTGACACGAATGTGAGGTATGTGACATATAAGAATTGTGTCAATGGCCATTCTCATGTCCATGGATGTGACTGGCCATTTTCGATTGCTTCGGCAGACAGCTGTTGCGGGCCGTGTTGGAAGAACGGCTTGTTGCCGATTCACGAATATTATTTTGACACGGCGATATATGTGACGGATTCGTTCTATGTGGGGGTGAGCAACTATTCGTTGCCGAAGCTGACCGACTATGATGAATATGGGGATTTGGCACCGGAGTTCCAATGGTATCCGCTTTACTATAACTATTATGCTTCCACCTTGTCGGAGCCGTGCCAGGGGACGGAGATGTATTATCAAGACGGGAGGGCGCCGCAGTGCTCGTTCCCGTATTTGCAGTATGCCGTGTGGTCGGAGGATACGGCGGCGTATGACCGGGGCACGGGTCTTTGGGAAGAGCCGATGTATCCGCATCACCAGTGGAGCTATATCGGTCATCCGTCGTTCACGGTGGTGTATCCTATTGTGGCGGTGGACACGACGGTGCCGACACAGGACTATTGCCGGCCGGTGGAGAATTTCCATGTGGCGCTGATGGAGGCCGGGTGTGTGACGGTGGCGTGGGACGATTTTGAGAACTATACAGGGTATGAGGTTCAGTACAGGTCGTATGGTGCCCGGTATCAGGAGTGGACGACGGTGGAGACCGGGACGAACTTGTTCCAGCTGTGCGATGTGGACAGCAATTCGACATACTATTTCAGGGTGCGTGCGATGTGCGACACGGCGAAGAAGACGACGCAGTGGACGGAGTCGCTGATTGTGGCGATACCGCGGCCGGTGGAGATAGAGGAGGTGGAGTCGCTGCTGGGACGGTATGTGAGCGTGCAGCCCAATCCTGCGACGGAGATGGTGAGGGTGGAGACGCCGATGGAGTTGCGCCAGGTGGAGGTGTACAATGCGAGAGGGGTGATGGTGTACAGCACGAGGGCTTGGGGCAAGGTGCTGACGATAGACGTGTCGGATTGGCCGAAGGGGAGCTATGTGGTGAATGTGGGGACGGCCAGGGGCACCACGGCCAAGGTGCTGATAAAGCAGTAGATGGAGTGTGGGGGAGAGGGGTTGGAGGGGCTTGGTTGGGCAAGCTGGGAGCCAGGATGTTAAGGAAATCGGATTTTTTTTGCATGGTTTGTTTTTTTTTTTTATCTTTGCAACTGAAAAACACGAGGAGGTTGCAATGAAAAAAATGCTTTTGTTTTGTTTGCTGGCGGGGCTGGCTGCTGAGACTTTTTCGCAGGGGTCGTGGGTGGTGCCATCGATGGTGTCGAAGAATGCGATAGTGAGGACGGTGGATGACACACATGTGCTTATATATAATGAGGAGAGTGCCGGAACGGGCTATTTCCTGTTGTACGAAAACGGCATGCCGATGCTGTCGTTCCAGTTGCCGGCCGGATTTATGGTCCATGACGTAGAAGTGTATGACAAGACGACGGCATATTTTTGCGGTGAGGTTGGCGGAACCGGTCTCGTCGGATTCTTCGACGTGATGTCTGTGTTCTATGGTAGTGCTTCTGTTTCCTATCTGATGATGCCGGGGTTGATACCTGCCAATCCGGAGGAATGCTACAATTGCGACATGGATGTGAAAAAGTTCAGCCGCCTTGCGGTGGCGAAGGTGGGAGGAATAGTCGAGATGGCGCTGATAGCCGAGGGCATAATTACGTATACTGACGGACCTGCGTACCGCAGCACTGTCGTGTCGGCAGTTCACTTAGGGGGAATGTGGCACTATTATATAGGTTATAACAAGCGGGGTAGGGTCGACTTTACCGACATTGCCTACACTGACGACTATGTGGTGGCTGTAGGTACCGACTCTTTGGGTGAAGGCTGCTATGTGAAAACCTACCGAAAGGCGGTTCCGTTTCCTTACAATGTGGTGATGTCGCCGGTTGATGATGAAGTGGTGGCGATGAACCCACGTGGAGAGGCATTTGTCGTTGCCACGCGGGGCAATGAGGTGGCAGTGGTGCAGTACGACGAAAAACCCGGCGTTTTGGTGCACTATCTGGAGTTCAACACGGTGCCGGGCCGGCCTACGGTCATGGCGCCGTCGCTGTTGACGGCAGCATCGCCGATACCATACATTGCCGGAGCATGGGAAATGAACGAGGTGAGATATTCCGCAGCGAACAGCATGCTCTATGTCCTCGGTTGGATGAACCACCCCTCGGAGAGCGGATTTGACTCGTGGCTGCTTTCCATTCCGGATGCTGCATCGGGAACGATAAACGCAACAAAATATCTTTCCGGAAAGCAGTATTCGATAGACGTGAACCCATTGCTGCATCCAGTCTCGGCTGGTGTGAGCAGTATGGTGTCGGTGTCGTTGAGTTTGCGGCCTGAGCTGCCCGTCGGGCATGAGACTGGCGACTGCATGGGGGCAAGGCCGCTTGGAATAGCAATGCCCTCGGTCGGGATAGAGGAAAACTGGGTTGACGATGAACATTTCCGGAGCATGCAAATGGGTGCGAGCTTCAAGCCGGAAGTGAAAAAAATCGAAGTTGTGCCAGAGTGTGAGAAATAACCTGAAAACGAACGATATGAAAAAGATTGTCCTTTGGATTGTATTAGCGGTGTCAATGCTATCGGTTGCCGATGTTGAGGCACAGTATTCGGACCTGTACTACCATCAAATAGGTGATACCGTACTATGGCGTGCGCCCAACGGCTATTACCAATGGTGGGAATTTGAACAGTACGCCCAGATACGACGAAGAATTAGTGCTTTTTTGTCTTCACCTATGGGTGTAACGAATGGGAAAAGCATGATGTATTACTTTACTCCCGACACGTTGAAAATTATAGGTATAGCGACATCTTTTATTAATCCCGATTGGGTGTATGGAGCACCTGAGGACAACGATGAGCAGGAGTATCTGTATATATACGATGCGGTGGGCGACAGTATGGTGTTGAAATCGGAAACTCCTTGGCATTGGGGAGATACAAATATTCGGCATTTGTATCTTAAGCACTATCAAGGAGGCACGTTTCCCCCACATAGGGATTATGAAATAACCGATGCTAACGACAGTTGCTGCGGCCCCGGATGGTATGATTATATTAACCCTCTGCATGAGTATTATTTCGATACAGCAATATATGTGACAGATTCTTTCTATGTAGGAGCTAGCTATTTTTCAGGACTGATGATTGGCGAAGTGCTACAGCCTGGGGAAAGGATTGGTTTGCCGCAATTTGTAACATATGGTATGGAGTTTTTAAGGACTCCGTGCCAAGAAACTGAAATGTACACGGATCCCGATTATCCCATCTCACAGTGTTCTTTCCCGTTTTTGCGGTATGCACTATGGTCGGAGGATCCGTCGAGTCCGACGGTGAACCTCCCATATCATCAGTGGGTCTACCGCAATTTTCCAAACTTCTTGGTTATATATCCTATTGTCCAGGTGGACACTACGGTGCCGACGCCAGACTATTGCCAGCCGATACAGCATTTTCATGTGGCGCTGATGGAGGACGGATGCGTTACATTGGCATGGGACGATTTTGAGAACTATACCGACTATGAACTGCGCTATCGTTCGATGGGCGGTGTGATGCAGCAGGAGTGGGTTACGGTCATGCCCGGGACGAACCTGTTCCAGCTGTGCGACGTGGACAGCACGACGACATATTATTTCTCAGTGCGAGCCTTGTGCGACAAGCGAAATACGGCTTGGACGGAGCCACTGATAGTGTATATACCGCGGCCTGTGAACGGAATAGAGGAGGCTGAATCGGAGATTGGCCGATATGTGAGTGTAATGCCGAATCCGGCGACGGACAAGGTGATGATCAAGTCGCCGATGGGATTGCGCCAGGTAGAGGTGTACAATGCTCGCGGCATTCTGGTGTACAGTGCGGTGGCGGGGGGACAGGAGTCGACGATAGACCTCACAGGCTGGGCCAAGGGCAGCTATATCGCTAACATCAGCACAGCGCATGGGACCACGACCAAGGTGTTCGTGGTCAAGTAGGACGGTATCAGCGATTGGTGTGGATGCCGGGGAGTGCGTTGTGATTGAGGCGGATAGCGATCCGGAGGCTGGAAAATGAACATTCCGGCTTGGCAAATGATTATTTTTTTGTAATTTTGCAGGCGATTTGCAGTCGACAAAATGGCGAAGAAAACTGATACTGAGTCGCCGCTGATGAAGCAGCATGCCGAGTTGAAGAAGAAATTCCCGGACGCGATGCTATTGTTCCGCGTGGGGGATTTCTACGAGACCTTCGGCGAGGATGCGCGGCGTGCGTCGCAGGTGCTGGGCATCACGCTGACGCGAAAGGCGTCGGGAGGCGGCAGCTATTGCGACCTGGCGGGAATACCCTATCACGCGTTGGAGCAGTACCTGCCGCGACTGGTGCGGGCGGGGATGAGGGTGGCCATCTGCGAGCAGCTGGAGGATCCCAAGACGACAAAGGGGCTGGTGAAGCGCGGCATTACCGAGCTGGTGACGCCGGGAGTGGCGTACAACGACATGGTGCTTGAGGTGAAGGAGAACAATTTCCTTTGCGGATTGCACCTGACGGACAAGGTGCATGGTGTGAGTTTTCTGGACGTGTCGACGGGAGAATTCTATGTGGCGCAGGGCGACCTGGCCTATATTGACAAGCTGTTGTCGAATTTCCACCCGTCGGAGGTGGTGTTGCAGCGCAAGAAGCTGCATTGGTTCCAGGAACATTTTGCAGAGCGCTACTATTGCAACACGTTCGACGATTGGGTGTTTGCCCCCGATTTTGCGCATGAGTTGTTGCTGAAGCAGTTTGGCACCTCGTCGCTGAAAGGTTTCGGCGTGGAGGATCTGGACATGGGCATCATTGCTGCAGGGGCTGTGCTGTACTATCTGCAAGACACGCAGCACAACCGGACGGCCAACATCTGCAAGCTGACGCGGGTGGAGCCGGACCGATATGTGTGGCTGGACAAATTCACCATCCGCAATCTGGAACTGATATCGTCGCCCAACGAGAAGGCACGGACGCTGTTGGATGTGCTTGACCAGACGCTGACGCCGATGGGGTCGAGGCTGCTCAGGAGGTGGATCTTGATGCCGATGAAAGAGCGTGCCGCCATCGAGGAACGGCTGTCGGTGGTGGACGGACTGGTGAGGGACGAGTCGCTTCGGCGCGAGCTGTCGCAGCAGGTGAAGGCGGTGGGCGACTTGGAGAGGCTGATCACCAAGGCGGCAGTGGGACGCATCAACCCGCGCGAGATGCTCCAGCTGCAACGGTCGCTGGAGGCAGTGGGGGAGATACGCGACGTCTGCGGACGGTCGGGCAATGAGGCCCTTGCCGTCATGGCCGAGCACCTGAACCCCTGTGCGATGCTCAGCGAGCGTATCGCGCACGAGATCGTCAGCGATCCGCCGGCCAAGGTGGAGAAGGGCGGGGTGATGGCGCAGGGCGTTGACGAAGAGCTGGACCGCCTGCGGTCGATGTCGGGTTCGGGCAAGGAATACCTGATGTCGCTGCAGCAGAAAGAGAGCGAGGCAACAGGGATACCGTCGCTGAAGATAGGGTTCAACAATATCTTCGGCTACTATTTTGAGGTCTACAACACGCATAAAGACAAGGTGCCGGCCGAGTGGGTGAGGCGACAGACGCTGACCAATGCTGAACGATACATCACTCCCGAACTGAAAGAGTATGAAGACCAGATACTGGGTGCCGAAGAACGTATTCAGGCGCTGGAAGTGCAGCTGTTCAACCAGCTGATGTCGGCGGTGGCCGAATATGTGCAGCCGGTGCAATATGACGCCCAGATGGTGGCCCAGCTGGACTGCCTGATGAGTTTCGCCGAAGTGTCGTTGGCGCACAACTATTGCAGGCCCGAACTCAACGACGGCGACACCATTGCCATTTGCGAGGGTCGCCATCCCGTGATCGAGACCCAGATGCCGCCGGGAGAGCAGTATATCAGCAACGATGTGCTGCTGGACCGCGACAAGCAACAGATCATCATCATCACGGGGCCCAACATGTCGGGAAAGTCGGCTCTGCTGCGCCAGACCGCCCTTATCGTGCTGATGGCACAGATGGGCTGCTATTGTCCGGCCAGAAAAGCCACTATCGGCATAGTGGATAAGGTATTCACGCGCGTGGGCGCAAGTGACAACATCTCCAGCGGCGAATCGACATTCATGGTGGAGATGAACGAGACGTCGAGCATCTTGAACAACGTGAGCGACCGTAGCCTTGTGCTTCTCGACGAGATAGGCCGCGGAACATCGACGTATGACGGAATCTCGATTGCGTGGGCTATTACGGAATACCTTCACAACAACAAAAAAGCGCGTCCGAAAGTGCTCTTTGCTACACATTATCATGAACTTATAGAAATGGAGGGGCGCTATGAGCGGATTCGCAACTATCACGTCAGCGTGAAGGAACTCGACGGCCGCGTCATATTCCTGCGCAAGCTGGTGCCCGGAGGCAGCGAGCATAGCTTTGGCATCCATGTGGCGCGACTGGCCGGCATGCCGCCTCAGGTGGTTAACCGGGCCGATGCCATGTTGCAGGAATTGGAGCGCAAGAGCGAAAAACCATTCGACGAAGATGGACCAAAAAAGCCAAAAAAAGCCAAAAAAATGGTCGAAACCGACGCTTCGAATGGCGTTCAGCTGAGTTTTATCCAGCTCGACGACCCGACGTTGCTAGAGGTAAGAGACAAGATATTAGATATTGATATTGATACACTTACGCCGATAGAAGCGCTGCTGAAGTTGAACGAGATAAAAAAAATTGTTGCGAAAAAGTGAATTTTTTTTGTGTGTATCGGAAAATGTTTGTACTTTTGCAGCCGATTTCGAGAGAAGAAATGCCCTTGAAAAAGCGGAAATAGCTCAGTTGGTAGAGCACGACCTTGCCAAGGTCGGGGTCGCGAG
>CAKZZD010000026.1 GCA_937886715.1 uncultured Bacteroidales bacterium
TGGCGGTAGCGGTGTGGTAGTCGATGTCGCTGATGGCAAGGGCCGTCGGCTCCATACAGGGCACATCTTCGGTGGTCACCGTGACCAGCGACCAGTCGGATACGCTGTTGGCGCAGATGGTGCGCAGGCCGATGGTGTAGGTGGTGTTGTAGTTCAGGCCGGTGAAGGTGTAGGTGTTGCCCGACACTTCGGTGCCCGTAGTTTCGCTATCCCAGATGCCGTCGGTGATGGCGACCTCGACAACGGTGTCGGCGGTGAAGTTGACGGTGATGCTGTTGTCGGTGGCAGCAGTGCTGGTGACGACAGGAGCAACGCAGCCTTCGCCGCAGCTGATCAGGCGGATGTCGCCAACGGTAGTGCTGGTATAGCCTGTCACGTCAGGATTTGTGTAGTCGTAGGGACTGCCGTCGCGATAGGCGTAGAGGCTCCTGACAATGGTGTCGTCATGGGCCACAAACGAAGCTCCGGAAGCGTACGAGCCGTGGTCACGCTTGACGGAAACGAGCACATTGCTGTGGCCGTCCCACGTGAAGGGCTGCGACATGGAG
Source organism: uncultured Bacteroidales bacterium (assembly GCA_937886715.1). Lineage (GTDB taxonomy): Bacteria > Bacteroidota > Bacteroidia > Bacteroidales > P3 > Colimorpha. The sequence continues at coordinate 549 of CAKZZD010000026.1, forward strand.
ATTATGTGCCAGCCACCTTCGGTGTAGGTGAAGTCGGCGCTGTCGATCACCTTGACGAAGGTGTGGGTCGAGTCGGGCAGGATCCATCCGGCCGACAGGTCGTTTTCGCTGACGTTGGCCATGTAGACGGTCATGTTGGTGTAGTAATCGCCCTGATTTCCGTCGACAGAATTGAAGGCGAAGGCAGTGATGTCATCTTCAACTCCAGCCAATTGGGCAGCAGTGAGAAGGGTCTGGACATAGCCATAATTGTAGAATGAATATCCGATAGGTGAGTAGCTGGAGGTATTAGCCGTCATCGTGGTGTCGAAGGAGAAGGCATCGGTGGCGTTGTCGCAAATCGCGGTGCTAAAGGTTGCCTTGAACCAACGCGAAGTGTCGCCCTCGCAGAATCCACGGATGTAAACATCGTAGGCGGTGACTGCGTCAAGTCCGGTCAGGGTGATGCTGTTGGTGGTGGAGGTGGTGGTCAGTCCACTACCACGGGCAAAGCCCTGTACACCATATTCGATTTCGTAGCTCGAGGAGCTGCCGGTCCATGTGATGGGCAGCGTGCTGGAGGTGGCATCGGTCACAGCGATATTCGAAATCGGGCAGGGATTTCTGACGCACTGCACATTGATTTCGAAACCATCGTAGGTGACTGAACCATCGGTATGGAAATAGATGGTCAGAGGACCTTCAGTGGAAATGATGTCACTGATGGTGTTGGTTACACTCGAGCCGTAGTCGTTCCAAAGTTCAGTGCCGGTGGTGCCCACACCGTCGTAGATGCGGATATAGTCGAAAGTGCTTTCGGTATAGGTGGTACCGTTGAGGAGAACCACATAGCCACTGTCGGCTGTCAGCACGAGGGTGGTGTTCTGGCTTGAGCTGTAGGGACCATTGGCGCCGCCATCATCAAAGATGGTCTGGCCGCAAAGCTGCATCGTGTCGGCCGAGTTGGCAGGGATGTTGTAATAACCCGGGTGGGCATTCGCCGACATCCAGACGCTCTTGTCGTTGTCGCTGCAGACGTTGCGAACATAGAAGTAGTAGTCGCTGTCGGCGAGACCCGCAATGGTGTACGGATGCGCGCTGACGGAAACGATGGTGCCGGTCGTGGGATCGGTCATCGGCGATGTGGCATAGGCAATCTCCCATGCGCTGGATGCTGTGCGGTCGTTCCAGTCAAGCTCAACGCTGTTGTCCGTGACACCAGAGACATGCAGATTTGCCACGGGCAGGCAGCTGGGCAGTCGGTCGACCACGATGTCGTCCAGATAGTGGACACTGTAGCCGTAGCTATAGGTGCTGTTGTAGAAGTTCTTGAATGCGATGTAGCGGCCGTTGCCGGTGTAGTTGGCAAGATCGTAGATCACGTAGTTGTTATGGTAATCGCTTGGAATGAGGGTGTCGACGGCAACAAACGACTCGGCAAAGTTGCCCCAGTTGCTGTCGCACACTCCCACGATGATCGAGTAGTAGGGCACATAGGTCGAGTAGTCATGGAACGAGATCATCAGCGAATCGGCGCCGACGGGCATCTCAGGCAGGGTGACAATAGCTGTGCCATACATGCGCAATGAATAATCGCCCGAGTTGGCGTAGTAGTTGTCAAAGTAGATCTGCGGCACATAGCTGCTCGTGGCGTAGCTGGAGTCGATCGGCTGGTAGTTCCAGCAGTTGGGCATGATGCCGGTCAGGGTCAGTGCAGGAGCCGAGCAGTTGTCGAAGTTCATCACGTAGGGAAGGCTGTCGACTGTGGCGCACTCGGTGGTGAAGCGGAGGGCCGGCGAAGCCAGCGAGCTGTCGCTCAGGGCTGCGCATGCCGAGCTGACGGTGACAACATAGGTGGTGCTGTGCTGCAGGCCGGAGAGGCTGACGCTGTTTCCGGTCACACCTTCGATGGTGGTCATCTCGTTGCTGCCGAGCACACCGTACTGCACGCGGTAGCCGGAGGCGTTGGCGGCGCTCAGCCAGTTGATGTCGGCCGAGCTGGTGGTGATGTTGCTGGCCATCACTGAGTCGGGAGCCATGCACATTGGGATCATCTCGATGTTGATGTCGTCAACATAGGCCTGCAGGTTGGCGGCATACAGGGCAATGTAGCCGTCCTCACCTTCATAGTTGTCGAAGGCCACAGTATGCCACTCGGTGACACCGGCGTTGACGTTGGTGATGGTGTCGATCACTGTCATCGAGAGGATGTCCTCGGGATGCTCGCACACACCTACGTACATAAAGATGTCGGTATTGGCCACTGCATACTGGAAGCGAACCTGAAGCTCGTTGACAGGGCTGTCGAACTGTGGGAAGATCACATAGCTGCCCTGGGGCATCACCATCATCATGCCGGCACCGGCAATGTTGACCGTGTTGGGGGTCTGGCTGGTGCCAGCGGTTCCGAGGTTCCAGCAGGGGTTGATGACGTAGTCGCCAACCGACATGGTGTTGAAGTCCTCGGTGTAGGGAATCACAAAGTCGCCGCACTGGGTGTAGGCGGTAGTGGTGGAGTAGCGGGTTTCGCCGCTGCAGAGAGCGCCCACGCGAATCTCATAATGGGTGGTGGCATCCAAGCCGCCGATGGTGTAGAAGGTGTCGGCAACGCTGGCCACAGCCACCGTCCAAGTGGTGTCGCCATACTGGCGATAATCCACGCTCCAGGCCGTCTCGTTGTTGCCGGGTATCCAGGCAAGGCTGATCTCGTCGGTGGTGGTACCCGTCACCACGATGGCAGGTGCGGTGCAGCCGCGGGCCGGCAGCGTGGCGTCAAGCATCATGATCGGTCGGGTAGTGGATGAATTTATGGTGCTGGGAGCTTCCAGGTTGATAGGGTTAGAATCGGTGAAATAATACAGCGAGGTGACCGTGCTGGGAGAACCGGCAAACATGGTGTAGGTATACGAGCCGGTGTGGTCGTAGCCAAGGAAGACAATGTTTCTGGCACTGTTGCGCACGAAGGGCGTGTCGAAGTGGAAGTAGTTCCAGCCGTCAATCAAGGTGATGGCGGTGTCGGAATAGACATGCGTCATCGTACTGGCCGGCACATAGCTGGAACTGGTGAGGTTGGTCAGGTCGGTGTTGGCCATATAGAAGTCAATCACTCGGTTGCTGTTGATGCCATTATGATAGAAGTAGATACCATTGATGGTGTCGCCATAGTCTGCCAATTCGTCGGCAGTCCAGATGATTTCGGAGAAGCTGTATTTGTAGTTGGGGTAAACCGGCGAGTAGACGGTCGTCGTGTTATCGCCGATCACGCCATAGGCGAGCGTCGAGAACGACACGGACACTTCGTTCGAAGCCAGTTCTTCGCTGCAGTTGGCAGCCACCTTCACAGTGTAGGAAACTCCAGTGGTGAGGCCACCGAGCAGATAGTGGGTGCCGCTGACGGTGCTGGTGTTCCAGGTGTCGGCGGTGTCGGCCTTCCAACTCACGGTGAAGTTGTTGGCTCCGGTCACGTCGTTGGTGTCCCAGCTGATGGTGGCAGCTTCATAGCTGACATTCTCCACGGTGAGGTTCTCCACAGGCATGCAGGAGAGCAGCGTGGTGAACTGGGCGTTGACCACGCGGCTGTTCTCGTCGCTGCAAAGGGCCTGTGCCCAGCAGTAGTAGGTGGTGCCGGGGGTGAGGCCGGTGAGGGCGTGGCTGTTGCCCGACGAAACCTCGACGCTGTCGATGGCGGCGTTCTCGTTGTTCACGGTGCCCCATTTCAGCATCACTGAGTTGATCTCATCGTTGGCATCCCACACGATTTCGGCATTCGTCGGGGTGATCTCGCGGGCATGCAGGCGGGTGGGTTTCGGGCAGGTGCTGGCATGGGCAATCGACAGGTTGTCGAGATACACATAGTTATATGTGCTGCTGGTGCCGTCGCCGGGAACGAGGAAAACAAGGTGCTGGCCTTCGCCATGATAGTCGGCCAGCGAAACGGTCTTGTTCTCCCACACGGTCGGCGTGTAGCCGTCGACAATGGCAATGGTGTCCATGCTCGTCAGCGAGTCGGGGCTGGTCACAGCTCCAATAATCATGTGGCTGATATAGGTGGAATATTCAGTAGAAGAATACGGCAACATGGCGTCGAATTCAACCTCATACGTGTTCAGACTGTCTCTGAACGAAGGGGTGACAAGATAGGTCCGATACGAGCTATAAGCATAGAACATCATGATCTTGCTGCCGTTCGAGGCGGTGCTCACATACGGATATTGGGTGTAGGGATAGGTGGTATAGCGTGTCCAGCACGGATGGAATGCGGCTGAACTGCCAGTGGCATACGACTCGAAATCTTCGTTCACAAAAGTCACAGGAGTGCATGTTGTATAGGTTCCGATGGTCTGTATCATGCTCGTGTCGCCACTGGCACAGATGCTGGCTACATTGATCGTATTGTAGGTGCCGGGGGTGAGGTCGGTGAAGGTGTAGGTGGAGTCCATGGCGTCGTTCCAATCGCCACCGTTGATTCTGACAATCCAGCCCTGGGGCACCTCAAGGTTGTTCCACGAAAGCGTGATGCTCGTGGTGTCGACTGCGTCAATGGTCAGGGTGGTGGGAGCATAGCAGATGGCTCCGTCGGTATAGCCAAAGGTGGTTTTGGGCAGGAAGTTCTGCGCCGTAGCGCCATAGCCATAATCATAAGTAGACACTGGGTTCGGTGTGGAGACTCCTTCAAAGGAGGCGCTGGAGTAATGGTTGCCCTATGTTGTGATATCAATCAGCAGGTGGCCGTCGGTGTAGGCATACGGAAGGGTAAACAGAATCTCCATTTCGGGGGAGTTTCCGTTAACGATGCCGCTCCATACGGTGACAGCATCGTCGGGCAGCGTTTGCAACGACGACACGGTCGTGGTGGTCGTGGTGGCCATCTTGATGGTCACCGTGGTGCCCCATGGATCCGAGGCAGGTGACGACATGTACCACTTTAAGGCATAGATGTTGGTGCCTTCCATCGCCGTCAGTAGACTGTCGTGGTAGACAATCTGGTTATGCTGGTCGACGTCGGTCCAGAGGCCGTAGAAGGGAACATACGAGTTGGACGCAGTCCCGTTTCCAACAGTCAACTCATCCGCCGATGCCGACAACGGCAGCATCGCTGCCGCCAGCAGCATAATCGCAACGAAATTTGTCAAGTGTTTTTTCATTGGTTTGAAAATTTGGTTAATAATAATAAATATAACGGTTTCAGTCGTTTATTCTGTTTTTGTCCATCACAATGCAAATAGCAAATATACACTTTTTTTTGAACTATTGTTCAATTTTTTCGGACAACCACGGCGAAAATCGCCCGCACCTTCCCTATATATTTGATAAATTTGCATTTGCAAATATCATAAAAATAATTAAAAAGGCATCGGGGCGGCAGAGATTGCCGCCCCGATGCCAAAGAGGGGTTATGT
>CAKZZD010000027.1 GCA_937886715.1 uncultured Bacteroidales bacterium
TGGGTAGACATGCTGAAGTAGCGCATCGGGCTGTCGTCGGCCTGCGACAATACCATGTCGGACAGGGCGCGTGCTATGCGTCCATTGCCGTCGTCGAAAGGATGGATGCTGACAAAATAGAGATGAGCCACAGCCGAACGAATGTAGTCATGTGCGCCGCCATTGTTGAACCAAGAAAGGAAATGCTCCATCATCTGCGGAACCTCCGCCGGGTCGGGCGCGTGGTAGTGTACCTTTTCGCGTCCCAACATTCCAGACACCACATCCATCTGAGCCGTGCGATAGTCGCCGACAATCAAGCCTGAGGCCCCTTGGATTGGGAACAGGGCAGTATGCCAGCGCATCAGGCGGTCGCGGGTCAAGGGGGCATGGTAGTTGGTGGTGGCGTCGAGCATCATCTCCACGATGCCGTCGATATAATGCGAGGGCTCGGTATGCGACGGCAGGTCGACACCGAGCCGACGGGCCACCGACGAACGCACCTGGGCGGTGTCGAGGACAATGCCCTCGATGGAATAGCTGTCGACAACGCTGCCGGTGATACTCTCGGTCATGGTACGCAGCTGAGTATCAAGACCGATATCGTGTAAACGACCAAACAAGTGACCGGCTTTGCGCATCACTTGCGATTGTCTGTCAGCAGCCAATGCCTTGTCCCATACGAAAGCGGGCCAATGGTCTGATTGGTAGATGTATTTGTGTGTCGTACTCATTCTTTTGCGTCTTATTAGCCGCAAAAGTTGCGGCTAAATCATTTTGCAAAGATACGAACATTTTTTCATTCTATGCAAATCTTTTATCGGTTCCGGATGCAACCGTACAATAACAATAGCAATATTTGCAAAAGATCTCATTTCAAACTGCGATATTTTGCAAAAATCGATGCTGCGAACTGCGATATTTTGCAAAATAGATTAATGGAAACCTCTAATAATTGTTTTTTTACGGCGAATTACTCGAATTTGGCGAATTATTTTTTGTCACAATCAAGAAAAGTTGTATTTTTGCATCGTTTTTTGAACAGAAAGGAATGAATTATTTACTGTTTCGGGAACGATGGTTGCCTATTGGTTGTTTCAACATCTACCAAGTGCGGGCATGGAACGGGAATTTCGACCGCACCAACCTCACACGCTGGCAGAAACAGGGCTTCCTGTGCCGTTTGAGGCAAGATTGGTATGCGTTCAGCGAACTGATGGCAACCCCGATGATGGCCAATTACATAGCCTCCAAAATATATACTCCATCGTATATCAGCCTGCAGGCTGCGTTATCGATGTACGGAATAATCCCCGAGGCCGTAACCGACATCACATGTGTCACCACCAACCGAACCACAGCATACGACAATGCCTTCGGACACTATACGTATCAGACTATCAGGCCTCCACTGTTTTTCGGGTATCGGCAAGTGCCACTCGAAAGGGGTGGATGCTACCAGATGGCAGAACCCGAGAAGGCCCTCGTGGATCTGATGTATCTGTATCCCCAGTACAACACGGAGGCGGAGATGTGCGAACTGCGTCTCGACAACTGGTGGATGGCCGAACAACTCGACAAGGGAAAACTCAGGCACTATGCAGCCCTAACAGGGGTGAAAGCCCTGGCTAATAGAGCGGAACTGATGATTAACACCTACTGCAATGATTGACACAAACGCTTTGCTGACCTATTATCCGGCTGCCATTGCCGAGAACAAGTCACTCCACAAACATGTGCTGAAAGAGTATGTGGAGCTGCTGGCATTGGAGCACCTGTCGCAGTCTCCTTACGCAGACAGGCTTGTTTTTATTGGAGGCACTTGCCTTCGCCTTGTGTATGGTATTGATAGTTTTTCGGAGGATTTGGATTTCGATTGCAAGAACCTTTCGCACGATGAGTTTATCGATATGACCGACGATTTGGTTCGATACCTGGGTGCCAACGGAATGCAGGTGGAGACACGCGATGCTGGCGGAGCAAAGCTGGTCGCATATCGACGCAACATCTATTTCCCGGAATTGCTGTTCCATCTTCACCTGACAGGACACAAGGAAGAACGGTTCTTGATGAAAGTCGAGGCCCAGGATCAAGGTGTGCCTTATCGTCCGACGACGGCCGTCGTGAGCCGCAACGGTTTTCTTTTCCCGATTACCGTACCGCCCAAAGAGGTACTGCTGTCGATGAAGCTGTCGGCCTTGCTGGCTCGTGCCAAAGGGCGTGACTTTTACGACACGGTTTTCCTGTGGCAACAGGCAGAGCCCGACTTCCATTTCCTTTTGCAGAGGTGCGGTATAGGCAATATGGAGGAACTGTGCAAAGCATTGGAAAAGAAACTGGAGACGATAAACCTCGCCGACAAACAGAGGGATTTTGAACACCTGCTTTTAGCCTCGTCGAGGAAAATCAACATCGCGTATTTCAAAGAGTTTGTGCGGAGCAAACTATAGGGTTGCCAAATCTATTGCGACTTATTTCAATAGGGCGTCATAAGCCTTCAGGTGTTCGGCCACTCGGTCAAAGACCTTCTGGCGGATGTCGGTGGGGCTGAGGACGAGGAGGTCGGCTCCGAAGGCACAGAGTTCGCGAAGGAGCTCGTAGTTCTCGATGCAGTCGATGCTGAAGAAGCGGCCGCCCGTGAGGGCCGGATGCTGGTGGCGCAGGGCCTCCTCCTGCTCGCCGCGGATGTTGCGCTGCGACTCGTGGAGGGGTTTGGTGAGCACATAGTTCTTCGAGCGGTCGCTGACCCAGAAGACGATGGTCTGCAAAGGGCGGTCGTCGTAGAGGGTGACGCCGATGATGTCCTCGAAACGCTCGTTCAGGTC
>CAKZZD010000028.1 GCA_937886715.1 uncultured Bacteroidales bacterium
ACGCATTCACGCATTCACGCATTTACGCATTCACGCATTCACGCATTCACGCATTCACGCATTTACGCATTCACGCATTCCCCCTATCGTATCTGATGAAGCACTGTCTCGCCGCCAAGTCGGGAGGTGACGCCACTTTCAAACTCGGCGTTGAAGGTCAGCGTGGTGGTCATGGTACGATTGTATGGGTCGATGACAAATGTCTGTCCTCCGTTGATAGCTATTGTTCCTGTATTATCACCGTTATAAGTATATGTGATACTATAGGTGTCGATGTCGCTATCCGTGGCCTGACATTCAATCCAGAGCATCAGGTCGCCTTGTCCATTAGCGCGAAAGTCGATTGTCCAATGAAGCACAGCGTCAAACTGGCCATAGCTCGATTGAATCACATCGGCATAAGTGCCTTCCCATTCTGTACCCACCAGACTTTCATACACAGTGTTCGGCTGGGGTTCGGGGGCGGGCTGCTCAGGGTCACACGACGTGAATCCCAATGAGCATAACAGCATCAGAGATGCCAACAGGGTCGATAGATGTCTTTTCATAGCATTTTTCTATTTGTATGCCTGCTTACTGCTGCGGGGTTTGAGCCGTCTGCCATGCACCGGACATGCTCACCGTGAAGGGCACCGAGGTGGGGTTGCCAGCTTCAGCTGCGGCGATGTCGAGCAGCGTGCCACTGCCAGTCACATTAAGGGTCTGTGCGGTGAGATCGAGCTCGGAAACGGTAAAGGTGACGTTGTTCATACCGGCAACACTGAGGTAGGGAGGCATGTCGCCCTGGTCGGTGTGGACAAAGTCGCTCTCGCTGCCATAGAAGAAGATGTTGATGCCGTCGTTCAAAGTCTGGGTGCCGGTGGTGGGCAGAATATAGCTGACAAAGACGGGGCCCTGTTCACCGGCATAGATGCTGAGGTTGAGCAGACCCTGATACATACCCAAGCTGACGAGGGCGATGCCTTGATAAGAGGTTCCATCGATGGTGAAACTGGCGCTGAAATCACCGGGGGTGTCGCCACCACCGCCAGGATTGTCACCACCGCCACCAGGGGTGTCGCCACCCACAGTCTTGAAGTAGGCCGTGTAGGTAGCATCGCCATTCACCGTGATGGTACGGGGGTTCTCGGTGTTGCCGTCGTTCCAACGGTCGAACTGATAGCCCACCTCTGGGGTACCCCAGATGCGGGTGGTGGTGCCGGCGTCAAAGTCGCCGCCGCCATAGGCCTTACCCTGGCTCACATCGGCGCTTTTCACCGTGATGGTGTACTTGCCGTCATTCGAGTCACAGGCCGCAAATGTCATGCCCGCCAAAAGCGTCAGGCAGAGAAAACGAAAAAGGTTTTTTTTCATGATTTGATTAAATATGGATTAATATGTTCTTATTATTCACGCATTCACGCATTTACGCATTTACGCATTTACGCATTCACGCATTTACGCATTCACGCATTTACGCATTCACGCATTCACGCATTTACGCATTCACGCATTCACGCATTCACGCATTTACGCATTCACGCATTTACGCATTTACGCATTTACGCATTTACGCATTCACGCATTCACGCATTCCCCCTAGTGTATCTGATGGAAGGTGGTGGGGCCACCGACAATCTGGGGGTTCTCCTGCGAGAAGCCTGTGGTGATGCGGAAGTCGATGGTGAAGGTGCGGTTGACGGGATCCACCTCGAAGGGGTCGCGCTGCTCTTCGCCCTCTTCTACGCTGATGATCTCGCCACGGAGACCGTCGTAGGTGTAGGTGCAGACCATGTCCTGGGGCTGCTGCGGCTGTCCGCCGGTGACCATCTCGAGCATGACGCTGACGTTGCTCTGGTCAACAAAGTCCACCGTCCAGGTGAGGATGCAGGGCAACGTGCCGGCCTGCGGATGCTGCACGGTGCCGTTGTACACACCCTGCCACGAGGTGCCCACGATGTCGAAAGAGGTGGGAATTTCGGGACCGGGGCCTGTACCGGGGTCGGTGCCGTTTTCGCGCTCACAGCCGCCCAGCATGACCACCGCAACGACAAGAGCCAATGTAAGGAATAGCTTTTTCATGATGTCAGAATTTTACTGTTTTTTTCACTTGGACGCCACGGTCGGTGACCATGCGGATGATATACACGCCATCGGGCAACGGCAGGGTCGCCAGCCGCTGGCTGCCGGTAGCCACCAGATGACCCATCAGGTCATACACCTCGGTGCGCAGCACGGTGGCGTCGCCGCCGGGCTCATCAATGGCCAGCGGCGAGCAGGGCCACTCCACAAAGTGGGTGCCGCCGTTCATGAAAGCATAGTCGACGCGGACCAGGTTTTCGCCATGCTGGTTGTAGACGCGATAGTTGATATATCGGTCGGTGCCACCGCCCTTGTGGAAGACGATGTTGACGTCGTGCGGGGCCACACCCACACGCACCGAGTCGTAGCTGCCTACAGCCAGCGCGGCCGTGCTATAGACATAGCCCGTCGGGCTCTCAAAGCTCAGGTAGGCGCCGTTCTCCCAGCCGCCGTTGCGGGTGCTCTCCATCACCACCGTCAGGGGGCAGTAGTCCTCCTCTGCATAGTAGGTCTGCACCACGGTGACCCGCAGCAACTCGCCGCCTTGGACAAAGGTGACAGTGGCCTGGCGCTCGCCGCCCGCATCGTTGACGTCGGCAATCACCTTCACGGTGCCTGCCGACGGACCGAAACCGGCAGTGTCGACAGTCACCCACGGCTGGTCGGTGCTTACGCTCCACGGTGCCGACGAGGTGGGGTTGATGCTGAACAGCAGCGGCTGTTCGCCTCCCTCACGGGTGAAGGTGACGATGCTGTCGCTGACATGCAGGCTGTAGTCGGGCACGGCACCCAGCAGTGCCTGGTTGCTCTGGTTGAAATGGTAGGTGCTGCCGATCTGGCCGGTGGGGCTGACGTTGGGACAGATGTCGTCGACAGAGTAGTAGCCGTCGCCATTGCCGCTCCAGCCGAAGTTGAAGTGGAACCACGGCATGCTGTTGCGGTATTCATAGCCGTCGCACACAAATCCGTGTCCACCCTCGGGGGCCACACCGCAATAGACGATGGGGTGCAGCAGGTCGAGTTCGGCCACCAGGCTGTCGGCCCAGCGCTGGTCGCTGTAGCCGTCGGTCTTGAAGATGGCACGCATCTGCTGGCTATAGTAGAAATAGTCTTTCAACGAGTTGTCGATGCTGGGGATGCCGGGATAACCCGCCAGCCCGGCCGCTGCGCTGCCGCCGGGGGCATAGGCCATGTGGAGGCTCACGCCCACATGGTACATCAGCGTCGAGACAGCCAGCTGCTCTTCGTAGGGACTCACGGTGGTCACCTGCTGGGGCATGTGGTCCCAGTCGTAGAGGGTGTGGGCGAAATCGGCACTCTGCGCACCATAGGGCGGACAGTTGTAGGTGTCGCTGCCACGCCCGAAGGCGGGGTGTTTCCAGTAGCGCATCATCTGGGACTGCGCGGTGGCGGCACATCCCGTGGGCAGGTGCTGCGGCGTCAGCAGGGCATAGCCGCCGTCCTGATGCCAGAGGGTCTCCAGCAACGGTCCCACACGGTCGCCGTCTTTCACCGCGCCGCCATTCGACAGCAGCTGCCACATGGCAGCATCGGCAGCGCTGGCCGCCACCTGCAGCCTCGCGCCGTCGGCAATCAGCGCGTCGTAGGCCGCCATACGGTCCGCCAGCGGGTCGGGCAAGGCCGTCGGATCAATGGGCGATGTGGCCGAATAGGCGATGATGGGACGCGCACAGTCGTCGGCAGCCACCATCACGAAACCGCCATATTCGCCCACAAAGAGGTAGACATGGCTATAGCTCCATTCGGCCAGGGTCAACTCGCCTTTGCCTTGCCAGAAGCTGCGGGCCACACGGGCGGCAGCCTCGTGGGTCACGGGCATGGCCATGGCCATGCCGAAAATCATAGACAACGCTGTCAGTAGGATAGCTTTTTTCATGGATTGACAATTTTTTTCACCGTCACTCCCCTATCGGTAATCGTATGGAGGATATAGATTCCCTTGGGGAAAGAGGTAAGTTGATGTTCGAAGCCTGTATCTGGGACACTGGCCAGCCTGCGGCCTGCAAGGTCGTAGACCTCGGTGCAGAGCACCTGCGCCGGACTGTCCGGTTCGGGATTGTCGATGGCCAGATGGGCACAAGGCCACGAAAGCAGCACATCGTCGCCGTCAAAGTAGGCATTGTCCACCTCCACTAGCACCTCGCCATACTGGTTCAGCACTCTGTAGTTGATATAGCGGTCCAAGGCTCCTCCGGCATGCCAGCGCACCATCACATCGTGCGGTGCCACCCTGACCGTAGCCGTACTGGCTCCGGCATGGGCAGTGTGCTGCGCAGTGCCATAGACAGTGCCGCTGAGCGACTCGAAGCTCAAATGGGCATCGCCGGCCCATGGCTCGTTATGCGTGTTCTCCATCTCCACCGTCAACGGACAATAGTCGGTAGCAGGATCATAGGCTTCCTGCACCACGGTCAGGATCGCCGTCAAGGGCCCTTGCGTGAAGGTCACCGTGCCCGTACGCTCGGCTCCAGTATTGTTCTCCTCCACATCGATGGTCACCTGCCCCAAACGGTCAAATCCGGTGCCGCCAACACTGATCCACGCGTCTCCAGCAACGGCAGTCCACGGATTATCAAGGGTGTCGCACGTCGAGAACCACACCTGCTGGCTCCCACCCTGCCGCGTATAGCTCACATGGTCGTCGCTCAACAGCAGTCCAAAGCTGGGATGAAGACCAAGGATGGCGTCGTTGCTCTGGTTGAAACTGTAGGCACCATAGGTGATGGCGCCCACGGCGTAGTAGCCGTCACCCTCTCCATCCTCGCCAAGGTTGAAATGAAGATACCGCTGCGCATTATATCCGTCGCAGACAAAACAATGTCCACCGGCAGGTCCGCTGCCACCATGCAGCACGGGTCGGCGCTGCCGCACCTCCGCCATGAGGGTGTCCGTCCACGCATCGTTGCTCAACGACCCCTTGCTGCGGTAGTGTATGTCGGTGGCGTTGTAGTGAAAATACGTGGGCAACGCTGACTCGCATTTGATGAGAGTGGTGCCGCTGTATATGGTGGAATAGTGCATATTCACGCTGACTCCGCAGTGGTACATCAACGTGGCCACGGCCTCTTTCTCCACAGCACTCGACGACGACGTCAGGCGGTTGGGCATGTGATCCCAATCGTAGCGCGTGTCCCCAAAATCGGCGCTCTGCAGCCCATACCCCGAGTCATCGCTGTAGGAATGGCTGCCCTGGCCAAATGCCGGATAGTTCCAATATTTCATCACCTGCGCCATCGCGGTGGCCACACAGCCTGTCATCGTGTAGCTGGGACAGTGCATGTTGTAGGGCGAACGCTGATACCACTGTGTGGTCATCAGCGGCGCCACCTCGTCGGCGGCATCCTTCAGGGGGCTTCCTCTCTCAAGCAGAGCCCATTCTTCGTGGGGCTTGAGAATCGGATAGTCAGCCTCACCTCGCACCGCGTCTATCTCTTGATGGTACACATACACCATATTCTCCATCGCTACGGGCAGATGCTCCGGGTCGACACTACCATCATGCGACCATGCCAGCACCGGCCGCGCACAGTCGTCGCCAGCCACCAGCAGCCAGCCGCCGCAGTCGGCGGTGTAGAGGTACACGTTGCCATACCGCCACGACCGCTGCAAAAGCTGCGCTTCGCTCTTGCCGTGCATCTGCACACGCCAGAAGGCTTGCGCCACTGCTTCAGCTCTTCCGGCATCCACCGGTGCAGCCATCGTCGCACCCATCGCGATAACAGCCGCCAGCGTCAGGATTGCCTTCTTCATATTGTTCTCTTTGATGGTTTCTATTCAACAAGTCTCTTTTTCCCTCTCTCAACGCACCTGGTGCAGCGTGGTCTCCCCGCCATAGGTGTAGCCCGACTCGGCCGTCTCGCCAATCTCTACCGTCAGGTTCTTCACCACAAGGGTGCGATTGTAGGGGTCGGCAAAGAAGCTGCCGGCATCGCCATATTCCCACGGATCTATTTTGCCCACGCCGTCACCGTCATAGGTATAGGTGATCGGGAAGGTGTAGGGGTCTGGGTCATATCCCGGGCTCTCAAGCCAGAACATCAGCTCGCCTTTGCCATCTTTCAGAAAGTCAATGGTCCAATGGATGTTCAAAGGGTTCTGTGTATAGCCTGGAGCCTGGTCACGGGTAGCAAACACACCCTCCCACTCCGTTCCAACCAGCGTCTCGTACGAGGGTTCATCCACAGGCCCCGGCTGTCCGCCATTGTCGTCCTCGCAGGCCACCAGGCCTACAGTGGCCATGGCCATCATGGCCACCATCATCAGTTTGAAAAACTTTTTCATCGTGTTTTATCTTTTATTTATTGTTCGTCTTCTTGATAGTGTTTTGGCCTCATCTCCACAGCCTTCTTTCGGCGGTCTAAGCCGCCAACACGTCGGCTTGGGCTATGCTTCCGTATTTCTCCGTTCCTAACGACTCACCGTCGCTGGGCCTATTTCTTTATGAATGTCCGACTGCCCACATTCTTTTCGCCCACCACGCGGAGCATATAGACTCCCGCGGGCAACGCTGCAATGTCAATCGACATCTCTCCGCCGGCCACTGCAGCCGTCTTCACCATGCGGCCCGTCATGTCGAATATCTGCACTTCCTTCACGTCGCCCTCCGAAACATAATAGAGGCGGTCGGTGGCTGGGTTGGGGTAAACAGACACTTCTCCCACCAGCGTCTGCACTTCATCGATGCCCACCACGGGACCCGCAGGACCGTCGCTGCCGGCATTGGTGATATTGAAGTATAGGTCATCCCACACCATCAGGCCACTGCCGTTGCGACTGACAAGCGTGTTGCCTCCTGCATCTATCACCGTCACTGTGCCGTTCAGCCCGTCGCCGCCGGCGTCAAGCACCTCGAGACGATATACACCCGCCGTGGCAGGCGACAACACATAGTCCTTCGTCTTGCCGGCATCGGCCTCGCTGCCGGTGGTCTGGTAATAGTAGCGGCAGTCCGAAAGCCCAGCCAACGAGAACGACACCTCTGTGGGATAGCTGTCATAGCGTATGCGCAGCGTCAAGGGCCCTTCGGCCGTGTGCACCTCAGCATCGCCATAGCTGATGCTCACAGCGTCGCCACCGGCGGCCACCTCATGACCGCCACTGGTGAAACGGGTGAACAACACATCGACAGTCTCGCCATAGCTCTGGCTCGCAGCGGGCATGTCGTCAATGCTATAGTGCCCCACATGCACGGTGTCCGTACAATAGGGTGCGATGGTCTTGTTCCGGGTCAGCGGCGTGCCGCCAACACTAAACTTCAGGTTGCTGATGGCATTGCCCGTAGGGTTGACAACGGTCACATAGGGATTCCACTCCAGCGAGCAGGCCTCCCTACCACTATGGCCATAGGCCAGATAGGCCTTGTCGCCTATGCGGATGGCCTCGCAGGCATTCAGCACCTCCTTGCGGTCTTCACACACGAAGACCACCACCTCCAAATCGTCCACATTGGGAACTGGCAGGTCGCCGATCTGCTGAGGAATCACGTATGCATATTCTTTCGTGAAGAAGCTCCCGGCAGTGGTCTGCGGTATGGTGTCACCCCACTGTCCGGTGATCAGGTCGCGCAGGATATGCTTGTGCACATACTGCCCGTTCACCATATTCTCTGGATAGTACGACGCGCCACCCGCCTGCATGCCCAGCACATTGTTCTGTATCAGGGCCACATTCAGCATGTTGGTGCCATGAGCGGCATTGCCGGTATAATACACCTCCACCTTCACCACCATCAGGCGCGTCTGCGGGTCGATGTCCACCGTGGCCGCCACATTGACAGGAGCATCCATGGCCAACACCTCCGAAGCACAGGCATAGGCCTGACCCGGATCAATATGCACCGAGCCCCCAAAAAAGGCATGCCGGTTCATCGTCGACGAGGGATAGCCACTGACACTGGCCTGCCCGGCCAGCGCATTGCCCCACTGGGTGGTATAACGTTGGGCAAAAGTACCCTGATGAATGTTGATGGCAAACACTCGCCCCGGAAATGCCGCCACCGTCTGGTCAGTGGCTTTGTGACCTAACGGACAGTACTGGCAGTTCACGCCCGTATACTCTTCTATCAAGGCATTCCTCTGCCCTGGCTGAGTCGACACAAAGGTCTGCGCGGTCACGGCACTCGCTGTCATCAGCACCGCGCTCAGGAAAACTCCTTTCAACAATTTTTTCATTTCGTGGTCTTATTCATTTTTTCAAAACCCATTTCTGGATAGTTGATAATATATAAATACGTAAAAAACATGAGAATCACTACAGCCCAACACAAAAAAAACCGCCACCCACACATCATCCACCTAATTTTCTGATATTTACAATATAAA
This sequence comes from uncultured Bacteroidales bacterium, assembly GCA_937886715.1. Taxonomy (GTDB): domain Bacteria; phylum Bacteroidota; class Bacteroidia; order Bacteroidales; family P3; genus Colimorpha. The sequence goes on from CAKZZD010000028.1 coordinate 8,403, forward strand.
AAAAGGACTCCCGGCTGAAAGCCGGGAATCCCAACCATAACCAAATAAATATGAAAAACTATTTTCTGAGGTTAAGCTTCTTGATGATGGCACGGTAGCGTTCGATATCCTCTTTCTTCAGATAGTCGAGCATCTTGCGACGCTTGCCAACGAGCCCCACCAAGGCACGTTCGGACACCTGGTCCTTTTTGTTCTTCTTCATCAGCTCGGTCAAGTTCTGGATGCGATAAGTGAACAACGCAATCTGTCCTTCAGCCGAACCAGTGTCATTTGCACTTTTTGCATACTGTGCAAAGATCTCTTCTTTTTTCTCTTTTGTCAGATACATAATCAGTTACGTTTATTTCAATCAATTATTGTTGTCTTCTTTTCAGCCGCAAAAATACACATATTCCTCATTCTGACCAAACAAAAGTTGAATTTTTCCATATTTTAACTTTTATTATGAAAGTTCAAGGTGCAAATTCGACAATTTTCATGTCGAAAAATCACAAGAATGTCTATTATGCCAGAAAGCAGACAGTTCTTTGTCCGGCATTCTTCAACCCCGATCATCTTCACACTCCCCCTCGTAACTCAAATACTCCGCTCGGCCTTGGTCACTCGTTCCGTAGAAGTATTTCTAAATTCACGACAAATTAATGGCCAATTAACGGAAATCAATGTTAAGCCCTAAGCCCAATTATCGTCCTTTTCGCCTTTTCCGAAGTTTTCGCAATCCCTATCATTTTCGCAAACAAAAACATCCCTGTATTCCATGGTCGCCCATGAAAGATTTTCTAGTAGATTTTCGAAAGATTTTAAGCGAAGCGACCCCATCGTTAGCGTTAAGGTCAACGTTGAAAAAGTTCATCGTCACAGGAACATCGTCATCACCACTGGCAGCAGCGTGGTAGCCCCGTCCCGCCTGTAGTCCTTCGTGTATATCAAATACCGCTCTCCGACCCTGCTGGAGAACTTCTCGCAGAAAGCATCCAGCGACGCATGGCTCTTATAGCCCGACGACTTCACTTCTATCGGCCACAGCTTGGCACCCCTCGACAGCAGGAAGTCCACCTCATGGTTGTGTTTCCCGCTCTCCGTGGGCCACATGTGGTAGAAAAGCCTGTTCCCGGCAGCCGTCAGCACCTGCGCCACAACGTTCTCATACACATACCCCAGGTCCGCAGGCAACTTGTCGTTCAGCAATTTCTGGTATATCACATTCTCCGTCACATCCTTGTCCCAGAAAGCCAGTGTCACAAACAGCCCCGTGTCGTTCAGGAACATCTTATATTTCCCCATATCCTCATGCAGCGAAAGACCCACATTCGGATCGTCGGCATGGTGCGAAAAGACCACCACCCTCGAGTCCTCCATGTCCTGCAGCAACTCCTCAACCCTGTCCTGCTTCCCTTGATCTATCACACTTGAGACCTGGTATCGCGAGGCATTCTTGTTCAACTGCCCCGGTATGGCATTAAACATCCTCGTCGCCTTGCCCGTGGGGTCGATCTTGCGGAAATCATCGGCATACAACTCGATAATCTCGCGTTTCACATTGTCCACCGCACTCAGGTTGTTTGTCTCAAGATACGCATCCACCGCCTGAGGCATTCCCCCTACCATCATATACAGACGGAAGTCCCGCAGAAGCTTACGCATCACCCCATCGCCCAACGGACGCCTTGCTTCGTATGCCTCACGCAGCATGCCAACCGACACCTCGTCGCCCAGAGCCCATCGGAACTCCTCATAATCCATCGGGTGCAACTCAAGGCGAGTCTCTTCACTCGGTATTCGGATGTTTTTCGTGTTCTTCTTGATGGAAATCAGCGACCCCGTCTCGATGTAGTTCATAGCGGTGGTCCTTCACCAGTTTCCTTATAGCTTGACGGGCCTGCGGACAATGCTGCACCTCGTCGAAGATTATCACCGATTTGCGGGGAGTAAGCCGCGTGTTGTAGTGATACTGGAGTTGAAAAAGCAGACTGTCCAGATCCGAGATGTCCTCAAACAAGTCCCTCACCTCCTGGGCTGCCTCCGTGAAGTCTATCAGAATATACGACTCATACTCCCTCTTGGCAAACTCTTCCGCCAAGGTCGATTTGCCTACACGTCTGGCACCTTTTATCAGAAGTGCGGTCTTTCCATCGCGCTCCTGTTTCCATGACAACATCTTCTCATACAGCTTTCGCCTGAATATTCTTTCAGCCATAACATATCAGTTTTGATGCTGCAAAATTACTGGTTTTGCCGAAATCCTCAAAATTTATATTATTAAATATGCCGAATACCTCACAAATTAATGCGCAGAAAGCTAAAACCTCATTATTATAAATGTATATTCCGTCCATTTCCTCACAATTCTTCGCAATGACAATTTTTCCCTTTTCGCCCTTTCCGCAGTTTTCGCAATCCCTATCATTTTCGCAACCCAAACCATCCCTGTATTCCGTGGTCACCCATGAAAGATTTTCGAATAGATTATTATATAATTTATGATGACACTCAACCGGTTAGCGTTATAGTCACCCCCCTAATAGCTGCGCGAACCCCATTCACCAGCATACTCGGGAGGAACCGCAGCGAGTCCAGCGGGAAGATCCTCGCGTGGCCCAACAGGTCACCCACACGGCGACCGAAGGAGACGCACTTCCTTACCACATACGGGTACTTCTCGAAATACGAATGGTCCCTGTTATGCCCGAACTGACGGAACAGCGAGTACAGAGCCAAGTTTGCTTGAGCTATGCCGTGGCGTAGCAGACTCGACGTCAGTCAACCGTGAACCATGAACCATGAACCGTGAACCAGAATTGCCATTCACCGTGAACCAGGATGAACCTTCTGATTCATCGTCTTCACAATTGAAGTAAGCACCTTCAATATCCTTGTCAGGTCTGTATTAAGTGATTCGAACTGAGATTCGTTAATGTAGCCATTGTCATGCAAAAGGTTCATCCAGTAGTCCGTCTCATCCGCTTCTTTATAAGCAATACTCATCTTGCTCAGAAAGTCCGCATCACTCTGTGCATGTTTACTCTCCCTCACGTTTGCCCCCACCGACGTCCCGCTCCTATAAATCTGCTTCGCCATCACGAACTCCTTATACTCCGCATCCTCGGTCAGCCATTGGAACAGCCTCGTAATCCTACATCCAAAATCGTAGCTGAGTTCATGTATCCCAGCCTTCTGCTTCTCTTCATCCGTCATCAGAGGAGCCAAACAACCCCGTTTACGTTTATAGGAAACAGCAGAATCACTGCCCTTCTTCCAACTCTTCTTGTATCCTTTCTGTTCCATAAAAATAATCATTAACCATTAATCATGAACCCTGAACCATTAATCATGAACCGTTCATCATGAACCAGAATTGCCATGAACCCTGAACCATGAACCATTAATCGTGAACCAGAATTATTCCATTTCAGTATCATAATCTTTTATTCTTTTTCCAGCAAAGCCTTCCCCAACTCTGTCAGATAATACTTCTGCGTTGGGCTCTTCGGAGAGTCTGGTTGTGTCATAGCCACCAACCCACTCTTTATGAGGGTATCTATTACAGTCGTCTTAAAATACGTTGCATCCTTCAAACCGCAAAAATGTCTCATTTCCTTTGCCGACATCGGATTAATCATCTTTCTCAGCAAATCACAAATCACAGGAACACTTGACGACAACTTGACGACTACTTGATGACTACTTAGTGAGTGCTTAGTGACTGCTTGGTTACTTACTTGGTTACTTGCTATCCCGTCTTCCGTTCCATCCACTTCCTTCCTCCACATCACCACCGTGAAATTCTCATCCTGACGGAACTCTGGCTTACGCAAGCCAAGTTCAACACACCTGTCTATCACATCATTCGTACCCGTGCCCACCTGCTCGATATATCCTGCCAGATACACAGGATTCGCCAACAACGGATTCACCGGTAGCGAAGCATGCTCACCAGCCAGTTTTTCCACCGTCATCCCCTTAGGCAACCGCCCGGGATTCCACACCTCCAGCCTGTCCTTGAACAGCATCACCTGCACACTCCCCGTGCTCATATAATCGCGATGTATCACGGCATTCACGACACTCTCAGTCACCGCCTGCAACGGCAGTTCATAAGACACATCTACCTGTGCCGATTGCGTCCTTTCTCCCACCCTGGCATCGATGTGCGACATCACGAAAGCCACCGCCTGGTCCACCACTTCAAACACACTCCCGCCATAAATCTGCTGGCTCGCCAGCGGTTTCTGCACCTTTGTACCGTAAAACTGCACACACTTCACCGTTGATGACACGAACCACTTCTGCGGATCCTTCGCAAAGAGCAGGAGCGCAGCATTGGTCACCCTGCCGTCATCCGAAATCAAATGCAGACTATTCAGTATCCTGTGCACATTCTCATCGCTGTATGTCAGCGGGAAATTTCTTTTCTCCCTCGCCATACCCGTCCACCACCTGATTTTCTCCTTGTCCAGGTCATCGATGGTCGCATTCATATTCAGGGCAGCGTCGAACGGGCCATAGTGGAGATACCCCCTCAGCACCAGGTAATGCACCAAGGCAGCATACACCCCGCTCTTCAGCTCCTCTATTGACCCGAACATATTCCGCACCACATCCTGCTCCGCCTTCCTTATCAGAGCCTTCTCCTTCGGGTGCCTGTCGTCCGCCCGCTTAATCAGTACAATTCTGTACTTATGATTCTCCGTAGCGCAGTCATATTCCCGCTCCGTAGGCGACACACCCGCAGCATCCTCATAGCCATAGTCCACCCCGAAGAGGCCCAGATACACATCCGTCTCTGCCACCTCCGTCAAGTATGCCTGCTGAGCAGACACATCCTTCGCGGGCAACTCCTCGAACAGGAACGGCTCGAAGAACCGCCCCATCACCGCATCCTGCCGGATATACGCCGCTATCTCCCGGCGCTCCGCCTCAAACTCCCGCTGCACGCTGCTTATAAATAGTTTCACCATAATGGTCTAAATCATATCTTGATTATTCCACCTGTCAAGCATTCCTTGACAACTGTCATTGCTTGTTATTGTTAATGCAAAAAACTATTCTGTGTTATCTGTGCTATCTGTGTTATCTGTGTGACCATGAACCCTGAACCGTTCATCATGAACCAGCATTAGACCATTCACCATGAACCATTAATCGTGAACCATGAACCATTAATCGTGAACCATGAACCATTAATCGTGAACCATTAAGTCTGCGGTTGAGCCATGAGCAGAGCCAAGTTTGCTTGAGCTATGCCGTGGCGTAGCAGACTCGACGTCAGTCAACCATGAACCATGAACCGTTCATCATGAACCAGCATTAGACCCTTAACCATGAACCATGAACCGTGAACCATAATTGCCCTGAACCATGAATCATGAACCATGAATCATGAACCATGAACCGTGAACCGTGAACCATTAACCAACCCTACTCCATCGCCTCCTTGATGCACTCCACGATATACCGCACATCCTCATCCTTCACATACGGTCCGGCGGGCAGGCAGAAGCCCACCTTGAAGATGGATTCAGAGACGCCGTTCAGGTAGCACGGCACACCTTTGTAGCACGGCTGCTTGTGCATCGGCTTCCACACGGGGCGGGCCTCGATCTGCGCCTGGTCCATCAGCACGCGGAGGGCCTCCACATTGTCGTTCGGCTGACAATCGGTGACCGCAGAAGACGCTATATGGATCACACCGGCAGCACCGCCCACGGCACCCTTCACGATAGTCTTGTAAGCATTCTCCTGCCCTTTGATGCGCACCTCCGGGTCGATGGTGATGGTGCAGAGCCAGTAGTTACTGTCGTAGACAGGTAACTCTAACCCTGAACCTTGAACCTTGAACCTTGAACCAGGCTGTTTATGAACAGTAATGCCCTTTACATCTGCTAATAACTGTTCATACAGCCCTTGCACGTGCTTATGATGCCTCAGATGGTCCTCTACCACTGTCATCTGCCCACGGCCGATACCCGCACACACATTGCTCATCCGGTAGTTATACCCGATGGCCGAATGTTGGTAATACGGATAGCCGTCCCTCGCCTGTGTAGCATACCACTTGATTTCCTCCTTGTCCTCCGGAGTCCGGCAAATCAGCGCACCACCGCCCGAAGTCGTAATCATCTTGTTCCCGTTGAACGACAGCACGCCATACTTGCCGAAAGTGCCCAGTACCTGTCCATCGAAGCGCGAGCCCATGCCTTCCGCCGCATCCTCGATTACCGGAATGCCATACTTGTCGGCAATCGCCATAATCTCGTCGATCCGGTACGGCA
>CAKZZD010000029.1 GCA_937886715.1 uncultured Bacteroidales bacterium
GTACGAAACCGTTTTCATTGCAACTCCCGTTTTGTCTGAAGAACAGATGAAGGAAACGGTAAAGAAGTACACCGACCTCCTTACCAGCAAGGGTGCCGAGATCGTGTACGAGAACAACTGGGGTATGCGCAAGCTCGCTTATCCTATCCGGAAGAAAACCACTGGCTTCTACTACCTCATTGAGTTCAAGGCCGAGGGTAGTGTGATTGCCGACCTGGAAATCGCCTACAAGCGTGACGAGCGTCTGCTCCGCTTCCTGACCGTCAGCCTGGACAAACATGCTGTGGCATACAACGAGAAGAAGCGCAACGCCAAGAAGGCTGCTCCCGTTGAGGCCGAGGCCGCTAATGCCGAAGAAGCTCCCGCTCAGGCATAAGTCATCAATCAATAACGTAATAAAGTAGAAAAGCACTATGGCTAACGAATCCGAAATCAAATATTTGACTCCTATCGCTGTGGAGACCCAGCGTAAGAAATATTGCCGTTTCAAGAAACTCGGCATCAAGTATATCGACTATAAGGATGCCGACTTCCTGCTGAAGTTCGTGAACGAGCAGGGCAAGATTCTGCCCCGTCGCATCACCGGCACCTCGAACAAATATCAGAAAAAAGTGTCGCAGGCTATCAAGCGCGCCCGTCATATTGCCTTGATGCCCTATGTCGCCGATTGTCTCAAATAATATTAGGAGGAAGAATAGATGGAAATTATACTTAAGCAAGATGTGGCCAATCTCGGCTACAAGGACGAGATCGTCAATGTGAAGAACGGCTACGCCAACAACTATCTTCTTCCCAAGGGCATGGCCATCATCGCCACTCCCGTCAACAAGAAGATCCATGCCGAGAACATGCGTCAGCGCGCCCACAAGGAAGAGGCTATGCGCAAGAATGCTGAGACCCAGCAGGCTGCTCTCAACGGCAAGACCGTGAAAATCATCGCCAAGGTCGGTGAGAATGGTCAGCTTTTTGGCGGCATCAACAATATCATGGTTGCCGAGGCTCTGAAAGAGCAGCACAACTATGATGTGGACCGCAAGAGCATCGTGGTCGAGTCGATCAAGACTGTCGGCACCTACACCGCCAAGGTGAATGTCTACAAAGACATCAAGGCTGAAGTCAATGTCGAGGTTGTTGCCGAATAAGCATCCCCATTGATTGAATGCATAAAAAGGGTCGTCTGTCCGACGGCCCTTTTTTTGTATTCCGGCGGCGAATGAAAAATTTTGCCACGTGAGAAAAAATGGCGATATTTGCATCTCTATAAATGATACGACATGAAACGCACTGCTTTTATATTCAGCTTGTTATTCGTATGCATCTCATCCGTGTCCGCACGCGATGGATACAAGATCACGCTTCAGATCGACGGCAACAAGGATTCGGTGATGTATCTGGGCTACTATTACGGCAAAGACACCCGTGTGGCCGACACCGCCTTCAACAACGGCAAGGGCAAATTCGTTTTCCAGGGCACCCGTGAATTCCTCCCGGGGCTTTATTTCTTCACCAACGGCCGCCCCAACGAGTATATCGATTTCGTCATCTACCATGAGGAGCCCTTTTTCCAGTTCCACACCGAACAGGATCATTGGGACATGTCGATGCGGGTGAAAGGATCGAAGCAGAACGAGGTGTTCTTCAATTTCCAACGTGCCAACGCGCGTCTCTACAGCGACCTTGAGGCCGCCAAGCACGAACTCGACTCGGCCGCCTATGTGCAATACCGCCAAAAGGCCGTGCAGAGCATCGATAGCGTGAAATACGACCTGATCGAGCGTTATCCCGACATGATGGTGGCCAAGATGATCTCCGCCACGCAGGAAATAGAAGTGCCCAAAGCCGACAGTGCCGGCGTCATGCTGAGCGACCGACAGCGGTTTGAATATTTCCTGGCCCACAATTTCGACTACATGCCGCTCGACGACGACTTTATCGTCCGCACTCCGCGTATGGTGTTCTATCAGAAGGTGATGGACTATGTCGACAAGAGCCTGCATGGCATGCCTCCCGCCATGATCTGCCCCTTGCTCGACACGCTGATCGACCGCTCCGAGCCCGCTCCCGAGGTGTTCAAGTGGCTGGTGCACACGCTGACGGAGAAGTACCTGCAAAGCAACATCATGGTCTACGACGAGGTGTATGTCCATCTGATACAGCGCTACTACGCCACCGGTAAGGCCTTCTGGTCGTCGCCCAGCTTCATCGACGAGCAGGTGGAACGCGCCAACCGCTGGGAGCGCCTTCTTGTGGGCCGCGAGGCTCCCGAACTGGTGCTTTTCGACACGCTGCGCGACGTGCATTCGCTCCACCACATGCCGGGCGAGCTGACGCTGCTGCTCTTCTGGAGCCCCACCTGCGGCCATTGCCGTGACATCATACCCGCACTGTATGAGGTGTTTGAGGAATATTCCGACTCGCTCGACCTGTCGGCATTCGCCATCCTCACCGAGCCCGATGAGAACACCGTGCCCAAGTGGAAAAAGTTCCTTGCCGATCACCACATGACGAGCCCCCGGTGGGTCAACCTCAATGGTGGCGAGGCCAATGTCGACTGGCGTGAAGTGTACGACGTCAACACCACCCCGCAGGTCTACCTGATCGACAACGCCTCCAGAAAGATCCTTGCCAAAAAGCTCAATGCGACTATCTTCCGCGACCTTTGCGGCATGCTGGTCAGGCAGAAAGACCAGAGGAAATCAACAACCAATCCAGACTGATAAATGAAAAAATCAATCGTGATGGCAGCAGCGGCCATGTTGACGCTCGCCGCCTGTAACCAGAAAAAAGAAATGGAAAACAACCCCTTCTTCTCCAGTTGGGACACCCCCTATGAGATTCCCGATTTCGGCCGCATCAAGACCACGCACTATATGCCCGCCTTCGAGGAGGGCATGGCCCGGCAGAAGGCCGAAATCGACTCTATCGTCAACAATCCCGACGAACCCACCTTCGAGAACACTGTCCTGGCCTACGAGTACAGCGGCCAGCTGCTCCGCGAGGTCTCCAGCGTCTTTTTCAACCTGAGTGAATGCGAGAACAGCGACGTGATGGATGCCATTGCCGAGGAGGTCACCCCGAAACTGTCGGCCCACGAGGACGACATCGCCCTCAACGCCAAGCTCTTCGCCCGCATCAAGGCTGTTTATGACCAGCGCCAGTCCCTCGGCCTCAACGCCGAGCAGATGCGCCTGCTCGAGGAGCAATACAAAGGCTTTGTGCGTGCCGGCGCCAATGTGCCCGAGGACCAGCAGGCCCGTTTCCGCCAGCTCAACGAGGAGATAGCTTCGCTCACGCTCCGTTTTGCGCAGAATGTGCTCAAAGCCACCAACGCCTACAGCAAACAGCTGCCCGACGGAAGCAAAGTGACCCTTGATATGCCCACCTGGGAGCCCTTTATGCAGACCTGCCCCGACCGCAAGCTGCGCGAGGAGGTGTGGCACGCCTTCACCGACCGCTGCAAAGACGGCGAGTACGACAACACCAAGATCATCAACGAGTTGGTCAACAAACGTCTCGAACGCGCCAACATTCTCGGCTTCCCCACCCATGCCGACTGGGTGCTTGACGACTGCCTCGCCAAGACCCCGGCCAACGTCTACAAGTGCCTGCAGGACATCTGGACGCCAGCCCTCAAGGTGGCCACGCAAGAGCGCGACATCTATCAGAAGATGCTTGAGAAGGACGAGTCCGGCGCCAAGCTGCAGCCCTGGGATTGGCGCTACTATGCCGAAAAATACCGTGCCGAAAAATACGCCATCGACGATGCCGAGGTGCGTCCCTATTTCAGCCTCGACAGCGTCCGTGAGGGTGCCTTCATGGTGGCCAACCGCCTCTATGGCCTCACCTTCAAGGAGCGCACCGACCTGCCCACCTACGACACCGAGGCCCGCTGTTTCGAAGTGCTGCAGGGCGATTCCACCGTCGGCATCCTCTACATGGACTTCCATCCGCGCGCCAGCAAGCGCAGCGGCGCTTGGATGACCGAGTTCCGCGGCCAGCACCGCGACCGTGACGGCCGCAATGTGATGCCCATCATCCAGGTGGTGTGCAACTTCACCAAGCCCACCGCCGACCGTCCCTCGCTGCTCAATTTTGACGAGAGCGAAACCCTCTTCCACGAGTTCGGCCACGCCCTCCACGGCCTGCTGAGCCACTGCACCTATCCCTCGCTGGCCGGCACCAACGTGCCGCGCGACTTCGTCGAGCTGCCCTCACAGGTGATGGAAAACTGGTGCCGCCACCCGCAGGTGATGAAGATGTATGCCCATCACTATCAGACCGGTGCCCCCGTTCCCGATGAGCTCATCCAGAAGATTGCCGCCGCACAGACCTACGGACAGGGCTTCATGACCGTCGAATTGCTTGCCGCATCGCTCCTTGACATGGACTACTACACCCTCCGGCAGCCCGCCGACATCGACCCGCTGCAGTTCGAGGCAGAGGCCATGCAGAAGATAGGCCTCATACCTGAAATCATCAGCCGCTACCGCAGCCCCTACTTCCAGCATATCTTCACCACCGGCTACGACGCAGGCTACTACAGCTACACCTGGACAGCCATCCTCGACGCCGACGCCTTTGAGGCCTTTGCCGAGAGCGGCGACCTCTTCAACCCCGACCTCGCCCTCAAGTTCCGCCATCTGCTCGAGAGCGGCAACACGGTGGATCCGATGGAACTCTACCGCCAATTCCGCGGCAAGGACCCCAGCCCCAAGGCTCTGCTTCGCCGCAAGGGTATGCTCTGACCGGTCCGACGCCCTTTTGTGCCGTCCGCTCAATCGGCAAAGCCTCCCGTCCATCCCCCCTCCAACTGATGAACGTTTGTTGTACGACTGTTGTACGAAAAATTTTCGTACAACAGTCGTACAACAAACGGCCAAGACATGGACCGTCGGATGCGCCGGCGGCATCAAGGGTAGGGGAGTGCTCCGGCGGCAAAGCTGTCCGGACGAGCCGAAATGTTATTTTTTGTTAGTGAGCTTCTGTTTCTTTTCCCGATTCAAAATAAATGTGTATCTTTGCACTCTAAAATAATCCAATGAATAATTAAAATGAGAAAAGTAATCAACTCACTGCTAATTGCTTTCATGCTGTTCTCAAGCCTTCAGCTGTCGGCCCGCAATGTGTCGGAGCTCGAGGCAAAGGATGCTGCTGTGCACTTCATGCTGCACAACACCTATATGAAAGACCTCACCATCGACGACGTTGTCCTGGTCCATCGGATCGACAACCCGACGCTGGGTATTCCCGCCTGCTATTTCTTCAATATCGCTGACCAGGGCTGGATTATCATGGCTGCCAACACGACGACGGAACCCGTCATCGGTTTTTCGGATATTTGTGCTCTTGACCCCGAGCGTCTGCCCGACAATATGATGTGGTATGTCAACAGCTACGTCGAGATGGTCATTGACCAGCAGATCCTTGACAATGAGAAGGGTATGGACGATATCGACGAGTGGACCGACCTGTTCAACCATAACCTGAAGGGCAACACCAAGGATGCCCAGGTGGTGCTGATGTTCGAGAGCTGGGACCAGGGCGACCCCTACGATCCCTCCTACAATCTGTATTGCCCCAAGGTGGACAACCTCTACAGCTACACCGGCTGTGTGGCCACTGCAATAGCGCAGATATGCCACTATTACAAATTCCCGGTCAACCCCCGCGGCCGTACGTCCTACAACTGGAACGGCCAGACCTTGGGCATGAAGTTCGACACCGTCTTCTTCAACTATTCGCAGATGCCCAACCGCCTGTCGGGCTCCTCGACCATGGCCCAGAAGCGCGCCGTGGCCCAGCTCAACTATGCATTGGGTGTTGCCGTGCACATGGGCTATTCGCCCGAAGGCAGCGGCGCCTATTCCGCCCAAGTGCCGTCGGCCATGAACAACTATTTCAAGTATAAGCGAGGCAAGATGACCTACCGTGCCAATGTGACCACCGACGAATATATGGCCCTGATCCGCGGCGAGCTCGAGAAACGCCGTCCGGTTTGCATGGGTGGCGCTTCGTCGACGGGTGGCGACGGCCGTGATGCCGCAGGCCATGCCTGGCTTTGCGCCGGATATATGAGCGAGTCGGATTCGCGCTATTTCATGAACTGGGGATGGGGCGGTTCCGCCAACGGTTTCTTCAACCTCCGCTCCAACAATATGCCTGCCCAGGGCTACAACTTCAACCAGAACCAAGAGTGCATCACGGGCATCATTCCTCCCGACGCTGACTCCACCGACATCGACTTTGTCGCCATCGACGAGGTGGGTGCCGACGCCGCTGTCGGATCGGTCTATCCCAATCCCGCCGTGTTCAGCGTGACGCTTCCCTACAGCCTCACCGCTGCTGCCGACCTCTGCATCTACAGCATCGACGGCCGCCTGGTCGAGAGCCGCAGCCTGACTTCTGGCGAGGGCAATGTGGTGGTCAACGTGTCCCACATGCCTGCCGGCATCTACATCTACCGTCTGGGCAGCGCCAGCGGCAAGTTTGTGGTCAGATAAGCGGGGCTGAATATTAAAGATTGACATAAAGGGCGGGGCTGCATCCTGTGGATGCAGCCCCGCCCTTTGATATGGAGCACTTTTCAGGCTATCGGGAGCGACACGGTGAAGGTGGATCCGATGCCTTCGGTGCTGTCCACGGCGATGGTGCCGTGGTGCAGCTTGACCACCTGGGCCACATAGCTCAGTCCGATGCCGAAGCCCTTGACGGTGTGCACGTCGCCCGTCGACACACGGTAGAATTTCTCGAAGATGTGTTTTTGGTCGGCCTTGCTGATGCCGATGCCGTGGTCCTGGAACCGCATGACAAAGCGGTTGTCCTCGACCGTTGTGCTGATGTCGATCTGAGGGGCGCCGCTGGAGTATTTGATGCCGTTGTCGACCAGATTGTAGATCAGGTTGGAGATGTGCAGCTCGTCGGCCTCGAGCATCGACGGGTCGGCGTCGAGGTGCAGGTTGATCGACCCGCCGCGGTTGGCGATGGTCAGCTTGAAGCTTTGGGCCACATGCTCGATCAGGGGGTGGATGTCGACGGTGCGCAGGTTGAGCGAGAAATTCTTGCCTGCCATCTTGGCGCTTTGCAGGATGGTTTCCACGAGCACCCGCATGCGCTGGTTCTCGTCGGCTATGATGCCCACAAAATTGTTGCGCGAGGCGCTGTCCTGCGATATGGTCTCGTCTTGCAGCATCTCGCTGGCAAGGCTGATGGTGGCGATGGGCGTCTTGATTTCATGTGTCATGTTGTTGATGAACTCGGTCTTCATCTGGTCGAGCTTGCGCTGGTTGGCGAGGGTCCGGATGGAGATGAGGAACATGATGGCGATGATGAAGATGAGGAAGATGCTCATGTAGAGATATATGTTCGGGTGCCGCATCAGGAAAAGGTCGGCGGCGCGGAAAGCCAGGATGATGTAGAACTGGTTCGACGAAACCACGCCGATGGGCTGGAAGCTGTAGCGGTAGGGCGACACTTCGAGTTTCTTCTCGTGGCTGGGGTCAGAGCTGTAGAGGAATGATCCCTGGCTGCCATCGTAGAGGCCCACGATGGGGTGCATGTCGATGCCGTTGATGAGCAACTCTTCGACAATGAGCGAGTCGAGCTCCTGGTAGTTGAAGGAAGTGGCGGGATGGGTGGCGGTCTGGAATACTTCGCTGTTGAGCTGCGAGATGACCTCGTCCATGGCGTTGCTGACGCTGACATTGAACATGTTGTCGCTGATGGAGAAAGTGCGTCGTGTCTGCGTCAGCTGGATGAGTATCAAACTGACGGCGGCCAGCGCAAAAATAGAGATGATGAATACTCTAAACCATCGTTTCATGGCATGAATTTTTGTCTATAATCTTCACAGATAACGACCGTTATGAAAAAATATTATTTTCGGCAGCCTTATGTGGCGTTTTTTTTGTATCTTTGCAATCTTGATAAGAGTCAGAGTGGCAACGCGGTACGGTTGCCGTCAACAACAGATATGAAGATAGGGGTTATTATTGCAATGGACATTGAGTATCGCCAGATGCGCGATGCTCTCGGCGGCGACCGGGGCCGTCTTGGAAACAATGAAATTGTGCTGTGGCAGTGCGGCATCGGCAAGGTGAATGCCGCTGTCGGCACCATGCGGCTTGTCGACACGCACCATCCTGAGGCCATTGTCAGTACGGGCCTGGCCGGAGGCATCGACACGGCGATGCGCGTGATGGACGTGCTGGCAGCCACGCAAAGTGTCTATCATGATGTCGACTGTGGCACGGGTCTTGGTTGCGACTATGGTCAGGTGCAGGGCCTTCCGGCCCGTTTCGATGCTGGCCGTCAGCTGATAGACCATGCGCTCAACGTCCCGCTGGCAGAGGGCGAACGGCTGATGACAGGGCTCATCTGCACGGGCGACCAGTTCATCACTGACCGTGAACGCCTGAACGACATCAAACGCCATTTCCCCGACGGACTGGCCTGCGACATGGAGAGTGCCGCCATTGCGCAGACATGTCACCTGCTCGGCATCCCTTTCCTGAGTCTGCGTGTGATCAGCGACACTCCCGGCCGTACCGACAATCATCAGCAGCAGTGGGAAGATTTCCTCGCTTCGATGTGCGACCAGTCGTTCCGTTTTGTAAAGAAGTTTCTCGAAACATTGTAATGTTATGGAAGTTATCCAAAGTTTTACCATCGACCATACCCACCTGAAGCCCGGCATCTATGTGTCCCGCATCGACAAAGGGTTCACTACCTTTGACCTCCGCATCACTGAGCCCAATCGTGAGCCTGCGGTGGCTCCTTCGGCAATGCACAGTATGGAGCACCTCATGGCCACATGGTTCCGCAATTCAGAGGCCAAAGACGATGTGGTCTACGTGGGCCCCATGGGTTGCCTTACCGGCATGTACATCATCATGACAGGCAGCTACACCGTTGACGACATGCGCCGTCTGACCATCGAATGTCTCGAATGGATACTCACCCAGACCGAGGTGCCTGCCACCACGCCCGAGACATGCGGCAACTGCCTCCTGCATGATCTTCCCATGTGCCATTGGGAGTGCCGCCGCTATCTGGAACGTCTTCGCAACGACTTCCATTGCGAGTACACCAAGCTGCAAGTGGTGCTGCCCGACGGCAAACAGTTTGCCGATGCCTGACGGGCCAATGGCCTTACAATAAAACGAGAGGGGCAGTTCGTAAGAAATGCCCCTCTCGTTTGTGATTGCCGGTCGGTTCAGAAGCTGTAGTTGAAGCCGATGCGGACAAGTGTGAGGTGGCCGGTGAGAGCATCGTCGTTCACGCCTGCGAAAAGCAGCGGCTGGGGATCGATGTCGGCCATCAGCCCATAGTTGTGGGTGGTGGTGATGGTTTCGGTGTTGTCGACGACGGACGTTACGCTGAGAGTGGTGTAGTTGTAGTACAGACCCAGCAGGTCAACATAGGCGTCGAGCGAGAGGTGTCCAGTGAGGGCATAGTTCAGACCCGGGACAATGGTGAATGCCACACGGCTGGATTTGGTGTAGCCGGTGCCGTCATTGCCGGCGGTATTGTCATGCCATTTGCTCTTGGGGCTGAATTGCATGCCCAGTTGCGCTTCGGCAAACACGGTGAAGCGGTTCCATTTGGCGACGTTGTAGCGGAAGTAGGGGGAAAACTGCCAGTAGTGATAGCTGGTGGAACGGTAATGGTCGTTGTTGTGGTCGCCTCTATAGTCACGGTGATAGTTGTATCCCACGCCGAACTGTACACCAAGTTGCATACGGTCGTTCAGCCAGTAGCCGACTTTGGGCATCAGGCTGTACGAGGTCGAGGCTTGGTTGTAGTAGTTGCCTGTGGCATTGCCTGTATGGTCGAAAGCCACGTTGCCGCCCAGCACCCATTGGGCGTTGGCCGAGAATGCGAATGCCACGAGGGCAAGGGTCAGGATGATCTTTTTCATGATGATATGATTTTTGGTTTCGTGATTAGAAGTACAGGTCGCGTTCGCCGTCGCCGATCTTGCAGAGGTTGCCCTCGACGCGGCGTTTCAGTTCCTCTTTCGGGAAGGTTTGCGTCAGCTCCTTGAGCAGGCGCAGGCCTTTTTCCTTGGTGGCGGGACTGGCATAGTCTTCCAGATATTCGCGGAAAGTGAACATGGCGTTGGGTTTGCAGTATTCCTTGATCAGGCCGGGTTTGGCCAGATCCATGAAGTCGGCGCCCACGCGTCCCTTGCGGTAGCATCCGGTGCAGAACGAGGGGATGTATCCGCCGTCGATCATCATCGAGATCACCTCGTCGAGTGAACGGTGGTCGCCCAGTGTGAATTGCGCGCCGGTGTTGCCGGTTTTCTCGTAGGGTTTGGCCTCGGTGTTGTCGCCCTCTTCGTCGTAGCCGCCGGGGTTGGTCTCGCTGGCGGCGCTGATCTGGCTCACGCCATATTTGACCAGTTTGTCGCGCAGCTCGGGCCGTTCGCGGGTGCTGATGATGATGCCGGTGTAGGGCATGGCGATGCGGACGATGGCGATGATCTTCATGAAGTCTTTGTCGCTGACGGGGTGGGGGATGTTCTCCGGCAGGCTAAAGGGGGTGCCTTCAGCGGGTTCGATGCGCGGGAAGCTGACGGTGTGCGGGCCGCAGCCATAGTCCTCTTCAAGGTGACGGGCATGCTCCATGATGGCCAGGATCTCGAAGCGGTAGTCCACCAGTCCGAACAGGGCGCCGATTCCCACGTCGTTGATGCCGCCTTCCTGAGCGCGGTCCATGCAGGTGAGTCGGTACAGATAGTCGGCCTTGGGGGTGCCGGCGGGATGGAATTTGGCATATTCCACGGGATCGTAGGTCTCCTGGAAGCACACGTAGGTGCCGATTTTCTCGGCCTTGAGCTTGGCATAATCTTCCACGCTCATGGGGGCCAGCTCGACGTTGATGCGGCGTATGGTGGAGCCTTTCTCGTCCTTGGCGGCATAGGTGCGGCGGATGGCCTCGACCATGTAGTTGGCGTCGTTGCGAGGGCTCTCGCCGCAGATCAGCAGGGCGCGCTTGTGGCCCATCCGCAGCAGGTGCAGCGTTTCGGTCTCGATTTCGTCCAGGGTGAGGATCTTGCGTTTCAGCGCTTTGTTGTCGCGGCGGAATCCGCAGTACACGCAGTTGTTGACGCAGGCGTTGCCGGTGTAGATCGGGGCGAAGAGCACCAGGCGGCGGCCGTAGATCTCGTCCTTGCAGTATTCGGCCGTGTCCAGTATCTTCTGGATACCAGCCTCGTCCTCCACGCTCAGAAGCTTGGCCACATCCTCCAGATTCAACCCCTTCAGCTTGCGCGCTTTGTTCAGAATATCGTTCAGCTGGCTCTCTGTAGGCGCATTGTCCTGCAACATGCCGTACAGCTTGTCTCTGTCAATGAAATTTTGGTGTCTCATGATCTATATATGTTTAAGGATTAATTGTTTTTCGTCACCACGGCTTTGCATTCCACCCCCTCGATGCGCCCCAGACGCCCTGTGAGTGCATTGATGCGGTTCACCGTACCCTCCACTATCAGCGATATCACCGCCACGCTGCGGTCGTGGAATGGCAATCCCTGCCGGCATAGGATAATGTCGGCATGTTCGGATATTATCTGGTTGACCTCGGGCGATTGCCGACGGTCCATAATCAATATGGTGATAGTACCTATTCTCTTCTCCATCAGGTGTTAGGCTTTTGGATTAGACATTGGTTGACGCTGCAAATATACATCCATTTTCCGATCCGGCAAAATTTTTTTCTTTCGTGGGCAAATCCGTCGCTGCAGAGTGTCGTCCGGTGCTGGGCGACGTTGCGGCCAATATGCCATTTTTGTCCGTTTCTCTTTTGTATGTGCATGGCGAGTTTGGGCAAAAAGCCCTCTGTATGCATTTGCAATGCGCTGTTGGAATGCAATTTGCAATTATTTTTCATTTTTTATTTTGTCGGTTTGCAAAAAAGTAGTACTTTTGCACCCGATTTCGAACAGCGAAATGGCGGGATAGCTCAGCTGGTTAGAGCGCTGGATTCATAACCCGGAGGTCATCAGTTCAAGTCTGATTCCCGCTACATGCAAAGAGGGACGTTTCATAAGAAACGCCCCTCTTTCTTTTTCCAAATGGTGTCTAGTCGATCTTGTCGAATCCCAGATATGGACGGAGGCATTCCGGCATCACGATGCCGTCGGGCGTCTGGTTGTTCTCCAGCAGCGCGGCCACGATGCGCGGCAGCGCCAGTGCCGAGCCGTTCAGCGTGTGGGCCAGCTGCATGCGGCCGTTCTCGTCCTTGAAGCGCAGCTTCATGCGGTTGGCCTGGAAGGTCTCGAAGTTCGACACCGAGCTGACCTCGAGCCAGCGCTTCTGAGCGGCGCTCCACACCTCAAAGTCGAAGGTCATCGCGCTGGTGAAGCTGATGTCGCCGCCGCAGAGTTTCAGGATGTGGTAGGGCAGGCCCAGCTTGTCGAGCAGGCCGCCCACGTGGCGTTTCATCTCCTCCAGCTGGTCGTAGCTGCGGTCGGGGTGCTCGATCACCACGATCTCCACCTTCGAAAACTCGTGCAGGCGGTTCAGTCCGCGCACATCCTTGCCGTAGCTGCCGGCCTCGCGGCGGAAGCACTCAGAATAGCCCACATGCTTGATTGGGAACTGCTTCTGGTCCACCACGCAGTTGCGGTAGATGTTGGTGATGGGCACCTCGGCGGTGGGGATCATGTAGAAACCGTCGAGCGGGATGGCATACATCTGGCCTTCCTTGTCGGGCAACTGGCCGGTGCCAAGGCCGCTGGCCTCGTTCACCATCAGCGGCGGCTGTATCTCCACAAAGCCTGCGTTGGCGGCCTCGTTGAGGAAAAAATTGATTAGGGCACGCTGCAATCGTGCACCTTTGCCCTTGTACACAGGGAATCCGGCGCCGGTGATCTTGTTGCCCAGCTCGAAGTCCACGATGTCGTATTTGGCGCACAGATCCCAATGCGGCAGCGCGTCGGCGGGAAGGTCGGGTTTTACGCCGAATTCGCCCACCACCACGTTGTCGGCTTCCGACTTGCCCACCGGCACGGTGATGTGCGGCGCATTGGGCAGCGCGATGAGGCAGGCGTTCAGTTTCTGCTCGGCTTCGGCCTGCTGTGTGCTGAGCTCTTTCTCCTCTGATTTCAATTCGGCGGTGCGGGCCTTCGAGGCTTCGGCCTCATCCTTCTTGCCCTGTTTCATCAGCATGCCGATCTCTTTGGCAATGCGGTTCTGCTCGGCCTTCACGTTGTCGGCTTTGGCCTGCAGTGCCCGGCGCTGTTCGTCGAGTTTGAGGATCTCGTCGATGCGGGCCTCTACATTCTCCACGTTTTTGATTTTCAGTCGGGCGATGATTTCTTCTGTATGGTCCTTGATGTATTGCAGTTGTAGCATCTTGATGGTGATTGTTTGTTGATATAATAGTTTCTTAACGTACACCTGCTGTTTTTATTGCCCCGCTGGTAAATTTTTATCGCAATGTGGACCTGGGCCGCTCCATACCCTCTCCAACTGCTGTACGACTGTTGTACGAAAATTTTTCGTACAACAGTCGTACAGCAAGTGTACAGCAACTGCCCATTGGAGGTGCAGGGATAGCTTTTTTTGTTGCGGTGGAGAAAAAGGAGTATCTTTGCAGTCGAAAAAAAAACCGTATTATGGAAAAAAATGTTGCATATTGCGGCCGGCATTTGTGGGCCGCTGTGATGGCGGGACTTGTGCTGGTGCTGTGCGGATGTGCGGGCAGACAGACAGTGCCGTCGGTGGAGGGCACGTACACCTACAAGCATGCTTTCAGCTATGACCTCGACGGCCACCATTTCGACGTGGATGAGACCGGCACGATGAATTTCTGTGCCGACGGCACGGCGCTCGACTCGGCGCGCCAGGTGTACAGGGTGAAGAATGCTGTGGGCGACACGTCGACCCTGGTGTTCACCTATGTGAGCCCCAGCCGATGGCGCCTGGAGGGCGAGGACCTGTATTTTGCCGGCATCAAGGATCTGTTCAGAATGACGACGGTGGGCGGTGCCGACACATTGGCGCAGAGGATTGTCGATGTGGTGGGCGGAAGTATCGACTATGAGTACAGATTCCATCTGGACACGCTCTCCGACGAGCGCCTGCAGTGGAGCTTCACCTACCGTGACGGGCACAGCGACACATGGGTGTTCGTGCGCGACGGCAACGCTGCCAAGTAGCGCGCTACGCGGGTGTTTCGCGTCAGAGCCGGTAGCCTATGCGCAGGGTGTAGTGAAAAGGAGCGATGGTGCCGACGGAAAACGGCATGCTGCCGTGCCTTAACAAACCGGGAATGGTGCTTACCGAGAACTCTTCGTAGCCTTCCACCTTTTGGCTCCCCATGTGCCACACGCCGAAGTCGGCAATCCAGTGGTCGTTCTCGACGAGGCCGACGGAGAAATGGAAGGCCAAAGAGGCCGAATTGTGGAAATGGTCGGTGTAGATGTAGTCGTACACGGCCTCTCCTCCGACGGAGATGGGTTGCTGGCCGTCGACGAATTCGGCACCGCGGTTGGAGATCCACCGGTAGGCGAAGCCGGCCTGTGCCTCAAGGTAGAGGCTGTAGCTTCCGCCCAGGCCGAACTCGTAGTGCAGTCCACCGAGGATGGGAAGGCTGGCGAAGTGGGGATTGGTGACGCTCGCCTTTGCGAAATTGTTGCTGGCTTCGGCCACCAGCATGCGGGTGTTGTTGCGGATGGTATAGGCAGCACCGGTGTAGATGAAATCGGCGCTCAGCACGAGGCTGGCCTTGCTGTTTTCGCCAAAAGGCCTTTGGTGGGACACGCCGATGTCGAACCCGTAGCCCGCGCCGCCTTTTGTGCTGCTTGGGGAAACAAAGGCCCAGTCGTTTGTTGTCAGGTCAGCCTTTGCAAAATCACCGATGGCCTGGTTCCAACCCGCAAAGAATGTCCAGCTGCTGTTCTGTGCTGTTGCCACAAGGGTCGTGGCAACGAGCAATGTGAGAATGGATATGGTACGTTTCATGGTCTTAATATCTTCTATACCATTAACGCAGTTGGGGGGGGATATTGTTGTGTTTTGCAAAAAAAACGGACCACGGGTGACAATAATATACGTTTTTGCAACGTTTCTTTACTCAAAAACCTGACGGTCATTATGGAATACATCATCTATAGAAACAGGATTGCCGCGGTGTTGGACGGCAGTGAAGTAGGGGAGGTGACCTTCCCCGAAAGCGGAGGTGTGTACACCATCAACCATACCTACGTTGACGAACAATTGCGTGGACAGGGTGTGGCCTCGGAACTGGTGCGGCGCGCGGTGACCGAGATCGAGGCCCGCGGTGGAAGGGTAGAGGCCACGTGCAGCTACGCCTTGTTGTGGCTGGCGCGTAACCGCGGTTGCGAGATCACCAGCCCACAGAGTTGTCCCATACGATAACACAATAAAATCTGAATACACATGAAAAGACTGACAACCATTCTGCTTGCCGCCCTTTTGTTGGGAGCATGCGCAAGCAGCGAAGGAAAATTGAAACAGCGCGCCGAGGAATTGTGCCAATACATCCCCGACCACGAGTTGCTGGAGCGCTCGCGTGACTATATGACGCCCGACTTCTATGCCGCACTGGACACCATGTTCAACCACCTGCCTGAATTCGAGGCCATGGATCATGAGTGGCTCTACTATTTTGTCACCGGCAACGGCGGCACCATTGCCGACTATACGGTGACGGGTGTGGAACAGACCGACGACAACCACGCTGTGGCCACTCTTAGCGTGCGACAACGGTGGGAAGACGGCTCGTTCGACTCCACCAGCGACATCGAGGAGCACCGTCTCTATATGGAGCGTGTCGACGGCAAGTGGCTGATGAGCGACTTCGACGAACACAAGGCCGACTGCCTGCGCCACATTGCCATCAACCGCGAGGAGCAGGCTGTGCGCCAGGCCATCACCGACTATCTGGTGGGCGAAATCGGCGAGCAGTACCAGAAAGGCGAGGTGTGCATCCCGGTGCTGATGATGGTGCACGAAGAGGAAGAGCTCTTCATGGGCGACTTCTGGGTGTTATGGTACAATCTGTCGGGCGATACGCTGAAGTGTGTTTCCGGCGGCAACCATGCTGGGTGTATGACCATGAGCAAAGCGGACGTCAAGTATACAGTGACGTCGTTTGAGCAGACCGTCGACGGTGCTGGCAATGTGGCCAGTGCCAAGCGTATCTTCGGCACCTATTACGACATTTACGAAAACATCCATTCCAGCGACAATGTCCGCAAGGCTGTGCGCAAGATGCAGCTGCAGGAATACGTGAGGCGTCACCAGATGGATGTCCACTACTATCAGGATTACGGCTGGCCTGCAGAGGAGCTGTGAAGGAGAGAGGCTGGCTGGGGACATGAAAAAGGGGCGGCGGGCACTTTGGTGCCCGCCGCCCCTTTTTTCGGCTCTCTGGATTAAATATTATTCAGCACTGCCGGCGCTGGCATCCTCCGGACGAAGGGTGACAACGACGTAGTTTTTCAGGTTGATATACTTCTTGGCCAGATTCTTGATGTCCTTGGTGGTGACAGCCTTCACCATCGTGTCGTAGTTCTCGACGTAGTCGCGGCTCTCGTTCAGCATATAGCTGCCCCGGAGCTGGCCAAGCCAGAAGCTGTTGTTCTGACGGGCCTTGCCACGGTTGACGATCATCTGCTCCTGCACCTTGCCGAGGGTCTTCTGGTCGCAGCCTTTCTTCATGTACTGCTTGAGAATTTTGATGCAGTCTTTCTCGATCTTCTTTGCCTTTTCGGGGTCGCAGCCAATGTAGAACTGCCAGCTCACCTGACCGGCGGGGGTCAGCTCATAGTCGAAGCCTGCGCTGGGGCTGTATGCGTCGCCGTTCTTTTCACGGATGATTTCGGTGACGGTGATGCCGAGGGCATCGCCCAGTTCAGAGATGGCAATGCGGGTCTGAGGATCAAGCTCGCTGGCGGGCACGTCCATCTGGCCGGAGATGATGAGCATACCCTGACGCTCAATGCCCTTGACGGCTTCGGCGTGCTGGATGCCATCGGCAAATTTGGGATTGCGGTTGATGTACTTCTCGGCTTTCTGCTTGCCGTTGACGGGCAGGTTGTTCAGATATTTTGCAATGAGGGCGATGTCGTCGTCACTGACGTTACCCACGAAGAAGAAGGTCTGGTTGCTGGCATCGTTGAAACGCTCGCGGTAGATTTCGAACATGCGGTCGAGGTTGAGGCTGCGCACTTTCTCTTCGGTGGGGATCACCACTTGGCGCTTGTCGTTGGGGTAAGCGGTCTTGTAGTAGGTCTCGATGAAGGCCACCTGCGGGTTCTCGCGGATGAATTTGATCTGGTTGAGG
This sequence comes from uncultured Bacteroidales bacterium, assembly GCA_937886715.1. Lineage (GTDB taxonomy): Bacteria > Bacteroidota > Bacteroidia > Bacteroidales > P3 > Colimorpha. The sequence continues at coordinate 17,317 of CAKZZD010000029.1, forward strand.
GTGTTCTCAATGTTGCGCTCGTAGGCTTCCTGGTCCTTGCGGGGAGCGGTGTAGTAGAGGTTGATCAGCTGCAGGGTGGTTTCAAGATCCTTGGGCGAGCAGTTGCCGCTGAAGCCTTGGGTTTCGCTGCTGATAGTGGGGCTGATGCTGAGGTTCATGCCTTTGAGCTTCTTGCTGAGCTGTGTGGCGCTGAAGTTGGCGATACCGCCGGCATCGACGAAGCCGGCAGCATTGCTGGCTTGGAACGACTCTTCGTCGCTATAGAGAGAGGTGCCGCCGAAGCCGTAGGAGGAAATGAGGATTTCGTCGGCCTTAAGGTCGGTTTTCTTCACCACGAAGCGGACGCCGTTGGGGCAGGTGTATTCGGTGTAGTCAAGCACGCTGTTCTTCTTGGTCACATTGGGGGTGACAGCCTTGAGCTCTTCGCTGAAGAGGGGCTCATCCTTGAAGTTGTCGACCCACGGTTCTGTCTTGACGGACTTGCTGTTGTTGATGATCTTGATGGCCTCGGCCTCGGTGGGCACTTTGAAACCGTCCTTTTCGGGAGCGGTGAGGTAGAAAATCAGGTTCTCGTCGGTGATCCAGGTCTTGACCAGGTTGTTGCACTCCTCGAGGGTGATTTCGGGGATGAATTCCTTGGCATATTTCCACTCCTGGCGGATGCCCGGGCAGGGCTCGTTTTCAAGATAGTGGTTGGTGTACTCGTCGGCCAGGCTGTTGCTCTGGGTCTTGTTCTCTTCCTTGGCCAGCTTGGTGTAGGTGCTGAGGAGGTCCTCTTTCTGACGGTCGAGTTCGGTCTGGAGGAAGCCGTGCTCGTCGACCTGCTTCATGGCTTTGAGCAGCAGTTCGGCGGTCTCTTCAATGCGGCCCTCCTTGGGGGCGGCGCTGAGGGCGAACACGTCGATCTCGCGGCCCAGGAATCCGCTGTAGCCGCCGCCGGCATACATCATGGGGGCGGTGGGTTTCTCGCAGATTTCGCTGAAGCGCTCGTTGATCATCATGCTGATCAGGTTGCGGACAATCATCTGGCGATAGGCGCCGATGGTGCCGTTGGGGGTCTTCTGGTGTTTCCAGTAGAGGGCCAGGCTGGTGCTGGTGGCTTCTTTGTCCTGGGCGATGCAGATGAGGGGATCAACGTTGGCGGGGATCTCGTAGCTCAGGCGGGGCAGTTTCTCCTTGCCGAGGAACTGGTGGCTGCTGAACACATCTTTCACCTTCTGCTCCATGGCCTTGTCGCCCTTCATGCCGGCATACTCAAAACCATCCAGGTCGCCAACGATGACGATGGCCTGCAGGTCGGGACGGTACCAGTCGTTGAAGAAATCGACGATGCTCTGGCGCTTGAAGTTCATGATGACCTCTTCCTTGCCGATGGGCAGACGCTCGGCATAGAGCGAACCCTTGAGCATGATGGGCCAGGTCTTCTGGCGCAAACGGTCGCCGTGGCCTACACCACCGCGCCACTCTTCATGAATCACGCCGCGCTCGCTCTCGATCTCCTTCTGGTCGAAGAGCACATTGCCGGCCCAGCCGTCGAGAATCTCGATACCCATCTTGACCATCTCGGGGTCGTTGGCGGGCATGTTGACATAGTAGACAGTCTGGTCGAACGACGTGTAAGCGTTGATGTCGCGGCCGAACTCCACACCGTGCTCCTGCAGCTTCTGGATCATCGTGTTGTGAGGATAGCCCTTGATGCCGTTGAAGGCCATGTGTTCGCAGAAGTGGGCCAAGCCCTGCTGGTCGTCGCGCTCCATGATCGAACCTGCGTTGCTCACCAGACGGAACTGGATCATATTCTCAGGCTTCTTGTTGTTGCGGATGTAGTAGGTGAAGCCGTTGTCGAGCTTGCCGTAGCGCACCTTCTTGTCAAGAGGCACCTGGGCGCTCAGGTCGCTCTTTTTCTCTTTTGCATTGCCCGGAAGCTGGGCGAATGTCGTGCCGCATACTGCTACGAGAAGCAGCACAATCCAAAATCTTTTCTTCATGATTTCTTTGAACTTGTTTGTTGATTATTGTTTTTTGTATTTCAGGTTTGCAAGGTTAGACGGCAATTCGTCGTCGGGTACATATTCCAACAGGTCGCCTGGTTGGCAGTGTAGCGCATCGCACAGCATCTCCAAGGTGCTGAAGCGTATGGCTTTGGCTTTGCCGGTTTTCAGAATGCTCAGATTCGCCAGAGAAATGCCCACCATTTGGGACAATTCGGTGAGCGATATCTTGTTGCGAGCCATCATGACATCCAAATTCACTACTATCATAAACTGTAATACTGACTTTTTCCTTTACCTATATTGTCAATTCAATATCTTCCTCCATCTTTTTGTTGGCCAGTAATAGAAGCGATATGAGTATCAGAATGGATCCGAATAAGAACCGCAGTATGTTCGCCACTTTGATGGTCTGCGGAACCATGCCATTGGCGGCAAACATCAAATCCATACCATGGGCTATCAACAGCGACATGACGACTTCCAACAATGAAGCGCAAACCATCAGCGCTCCCGATAGAAAGAAAAAGGTTATGTGGAGGGTCGAATCTTTTTTGCGTTTGCGCATGGCCATCATCATCGACAGGATGCCCAATGTCCCCAGCAGATATGCCACAAACATTAGTATCTGATTGACTATCTTTACTATCCATCCCCACTTTATCGGGCTGTTCGTGGCGTTGCTGCCGTCGGAATTGGTGAAAGAAATGATGTATTCTGCAGGAGTGGCGGAGGCTTCGATATCATCGATTGTGCCTGCTATGGACAGCGTTTCCGTCGACAGGGGGGTGCCATTTTCAGTCAAGTTCACAACACTGATGGGCAATTGCCTTCCATTGCTGAAAGGGGCCACATCCGACGCCAAGTCAATGGCACAGAATACTGCCCCCATGATGCACAGCGCCATCAACAAGCCATATAGCCATGTCATGCGTGACCTCTGTTTCATATAGTTGTTCTTAGTCATACGTTCCATCTATTGATTGAAATGCAAAGATACAACTTTTTTTTATTATGGAAGAAATTTATTAAATTTCGATAAATATTTTATCCCAATCAACATTCATAGCGCTCCAGCGCCTGCCTCAGCTCCACGGGCGAGATGTTGTGGTGGATCACCCCGTCGATGGCATAGGAGATGGCTCCCGTTTCCTCGCTGACAATCACGCTCAGCACGTCGAGCTGCTCCGTCACTCCGATGGCGCTGCGATGGCGTAGGCCGAGGTTGGGATCGATGTCGAGTCTTGACGTCACCGGCAGAATGCACCGCGCAGCCAGGATGTTGTTGCCCTGCGCTATCACGGCGCCGTCGTGCAGGGGAGAATTCTTGAAGAACAGCGTTTCGATCAGCGCGGACGAAGCCTTGGCGTCGATATGCTCACCGGTGTTCACCAGCTCCTCCACCTCATTGTGGCGCTTGAACACAATCAGCGCACCCGTCTTCGACTGCTGCATGTGCATGCAGGCGTTGATATAGGCCTCATAGTTCACATTCTGCTGGCTTTTGATGTTGTGCCGCCAGAATTTCAGCCATTTCCACCACGATTTGTCCAGCTGCGTCTTGGTGCCCAGAAACAGCAGGAATTTTCTGATTTCGGGCTGGAAGATGACGATCAGCGCCACCAGGCCTACGTTGGCCACCGCGCCCAGCAGCGCGCCCAGCAGCCGCATCCCCAGCGCATCGGCGATACGCCACGCGATCAGCATGATGAGCAGCGCCCAGAAGATGAGCATCACATTGGTGCCTTTGGCCATCCGGTAGACGTAGTACACCAGCAGGGCCACCAGCAGGATGTCGAATATGTCGATCAGTCTGATTGCGGGCAGGCCGGCAATCGCTCCAATCATTGTCATAGTCAGATTCTGTGTCATTCGTATATCAGTTTGATTGTTTCCAGAGCCGGACGCGGGTCGTGCACGCGCACCACGCGGCATCCGCGGTCGAGGGCCAGCGCATTGAGCGCCACGGTGCCTTCTAGCGACGCCTCGGGCGTGGTGTCCAGCTTTTTGTATATCATGCTTTTGCGGCTCAGCGCGGTCACCATGGGCTCACGGAACAGGCCCGTCAGCTCGCCGATACGGCGCAGCAGCTCGTGGTTCTCGTCGATCGTTTTGGCGAATCCGAATCCGGGGTCGAGCCACACGTCTTTCACCCCCAGCCTGTAAAGGCGGTCGAGACGCTCCGAAAAATAATGCGCCAGTTCGCCGATGATGTCGTCGTAGCCCGTGTGCTGTTGCATGGTTTGCGGCGTGCCGCGCATGTGCATCATCAGGTAGGGCACCTGCAGCTCGGCCACCGTGTCGAACATTGCAGCGTCGAGCTGCCCGCCGCCGATGTCGTTCACCATATCGGCGCCGGCGGATACAGCGGCACGTGCCGGCAGGCTATAGCAGGTGTCGACCGAAATCACCGCCTGTGGCAGCTCCTTGCGCACCAGCCCCACTGCGTGGCGTAGCCGTTCGGCCTCGGCCTCGGGCGTCAGCAGCACGGCACCTGGCCGCGACGAGCTGGCCCCGATGTCGATGATGTCGGCGCCTTCGTCCAGCAGCTCTCCAGCGCGACGCACCATGGCCTCGTCGCTGTTGTAGCGGCCTCCGTCGTAGAACGAGTCGGCGGTGATGTTCAATATCCCCATCACCGCAGGTCTCCTGTATTCCACTATCTGGCCGCGGGCCACAATGCTGAACTGTCTGAATGTTTGCTTTTCCATCGTCTTTAAAAAACGCTGCCGTGCATCGCTTTATTGTATGGCAACCGACATTTATTTTGCCCAAGAACTGCCCTTTGTCACAGTCAAAATGAGGGCTAATATGCATGTTTTCAGACAGATGACTGCTTTTTCACTGCCTAACTCCCTGTCAATCACCTATCAACGCCTTATCAACTCCTACTGTGGTAGGAGATGGTAGGGTGTTGGCAAGGAGATGGTAGGGTGTTGGCCGGTTGTAGCAGGGGAGCGAAAAGGGAGGGTGTGGGGTGGATTGTTATGCCTGGTGTCGGCCGGATTCATGCGATTTGTGACAGAATAATAGACTGGCAAATGATGCGGATTTGTATTGATAACCTATTGGCGGAAATATATTGTTTGCAAAGGCTAGGAAGCTCGTCGAGACGGTGTTCTCGCAACTGTGCGACCGACACAGGGTCATCCGCAACCATGCAAAACAAACTGTCGGCCTGCTTGTCCGTATCATCGGCAAAATCAGCGCACGGACCGTCGCCAAATGCATCATTTATTAACAATCGGCCGATTGGCAGAGCCAAATATGCACTGGTTTAATCTGCCAACAGGTTTTTTTCCGTCTTTTTTTGCCATTTCATTTTTTTTTCTTAATTTTGCAACGTCGAACAAAAACATACAG
>CAKZZD010000030.1 GCA_937886715.1 uncultured Bacteroidales bacterium
GCCGTCGGCATCCCCGAGGAACAGCTCCGCAAGGCCGCCAAGAGCGCCGTCTGCAAGATCAACATCGACAGCGACAGCCGTCTGGCCATGACCGCCGCCATCCGCAAACACCTGGCCGAGCATCCCGACCACTTCGACCCGCGCCAGTACCTCAAGCCCGCCCGCGAGAGCATGAAGAAAATGTACATCCACAAGATTGTCAACGTGCTCGGATCCAACAACAAGCTCTGATCCCGCACCGTCGCAATACACAAACAGAGGGGGCGGCCCGCACAGCGGGCCGCCCCCTCTTGTCTTCAGTCAGATGCCTGCCCTTATTTCTTCAGGCTGCCCAATATCGGCAACAGCGTGTTGATGATCGACGTCAACGACGACGGCAGCACTCCCTTCAGGTTGTTCACCGTCGAGGCAATGTCGCTCATCGAGAACTTGCTCGTCAGGTCAAGCAGACGGTTCTCGGCACCGGCGCTCTTGTCGCCCTGCCAACCCTTCAGGGCCGACAGAAAGTCGAGCAGGCTGCCAGCATCTTTGCCCGAGCCGCTGGTCAGCTCGGTCACTTTGCTGATGGCCGACCCCAGGTCGACACCCTGCAGCATCGACGTCACTTGGCTCAGCGCACCTTCGTCGACGCCCTTGCCGTTTTTCATGGCATTGCCGATGACATTGCCCAAAACACTTGCTCCAATGTTCTTAAGATCCATGTTTTTAGTTGTTTAATGGTTAGACGAATATTTTTCAGTCTGCAAAATTACAAAATTTTTTCCGACATGCATTCAATAAAATACATAAATTTGTGAACCATCCATCCCCTAGGCTGCCGATTCCCTCACGCACCCATTTGCGCCGTCCTCCCTTGCACGTATGATAGACGATTGTTGTACGAACATTTTTCGTACAACAGACGTACAACAGACGTACAACAATCGGCCAAGAGAGGATGCAGTCGGGGTGCACTCTACCCCACCTCCGGAATAGCCTTTTTTAATATATTGGTCTTAACTTTATATTCGCCCTCAATGACATCTACCGGACATTGACAATCAAACAATTATAGATTATTTGTAAAGGTAGCGGATTTTTGCGTACTTTTGCATTCCAAAAAAGCGACTGCAATGACATCTGAAAAAGCGAACAAGGGCTATCTGTACGGCATCGTGCTGGTGGCCACACTGGGAGGACTGCTGTTCGGCTACGACACGGCAGTGATCAGCGGTGCCGAGAAGGGCCTGCAGGCCTATTTCCTGGGCGCCGAAGGGTTCCAATACACCGACTTCATGCACGGACTCACGTCGAGTTCGGCCCTGATAGGCTGCGTCATCGGCGCCATGCTGAGCGGCATGCTGGCCCTGCGCCTGGGCCGCAAAAAGGCGCTCATCGTGGCGGGCATGCTGTTCTTCGTGTCGGCCCTCGGGTCGATGAATCCCGAATTTCTCTTTTTCCAGAAGGGCCATCCCACGCTGGGTCTGCTGTGGATGTTCAACATCTACCGCGTGATCGGCGGCATGGGCGTGGGCTTGGCATCGGCCATCTGCCCGATGTACATCGGCGAGGTGGCGCCGGCCAACAAGCGCGGCATGCTGGTCAGCTGGAACCAGTTTGCCATCATCTTCGGCCAGCTGGTGGTCTATTTCGTCAACTTCCTCATCCTCGGCGAACACACCAACCCCGTGATCGAGCAGATCGGCCGAGGGGTGAACGCCGTGGCGGCCGGCAGCGACCCCTGGACCATCCAGACGGGCTGGCGCTACATGTTCGGCTCGGAAGCCGTGCCTGCGGCGCTGTTCACGCTGCTCATCTGCTTCGTGCCCGAATCGCCACGCTATCTGGTGATGGCCGGCAAGGACGACAAGGCCCTCGACACGCTTGCCAAGATCAACGGCTTCAGCCATGCGCAGGCCATCCTGGCCGACATCAAGAGCACCATCACGGTGAAGAAAGAGCGCCTGATGACCTACGGATGGATGTGTGTGTTCATCGGCGTGATGCTGAGCGTGTTCCAGCAGGTGGTGGGCATCAACGCGGTGCTCTACTATGCGCCGCGCATCTTCGGCGACATGGGCATGACCAACCCGATGTTCAACACGGTGATGATGGGTGTGGTGAACATCCTGTTCACCTTGGTGGCCATCTTCACAGTGGAGAAATGGGGCCGCAAGCCGCTGCTGATCACCGGGTCGCTGGGCATGGCGCTGGGTGCCTTCGGCGTGGCCACCACCTTCGGTGTGACGGGACTACAGCTGGTCACCATGATCAGCATCATGCTCTACAGCGCCTCGTTCATGTTCTCGTGGGGCCCGATATGCTGGGTGCTCATCGCCGAGATATTCCCCAACACCATACGCAGCGCCGCCGTGGCCATAGCGGTGGCCGCACAGTGGGTGTTCAACTTTGTGGTCAGCAGCACCTTTGTGCCGATGTTCAACATGCATCTCACCCCCGGCGACCACTTCGGACACTGGTTCACCTACGGTCTCTATGGCGTGATGTGCCTCGTGGCAGCCCTGTTTGTCTGGCGCCTGGTGCCCGAAACCAAGGGCAAGACGCTTGAGGATATGAGCCGCCTGTGGCGGAAGAAAGGCGGCAGACAATGAACCTGAAAATCCTGTTGTAGTATGGCATACCTGTTAGGAATCGACTTGGGCAGCAGCAGCGTCAAGGTGGCGCTGGTGGACGCCGACAGCGGCCAGTGCGTGGCCACAGCCTCCTATCCCGACAGCGAAGCCTCCATCAAGGCCTTGCAGCCCGGCTGGGCCGAGCAGCGGCCCGACGACTGGTGGCAGTATCTCAAATGCGCGCTGGCCAAACTTTCATCGCTCGACTATCATCTTTCAAACATAAAGGCCATCGGCATCAGCTACCAGATGCACGGCCTAGTGTGTCTCGACGAAGGGTTGCGCCCTCTGCGCGACGCCATCATCTGGTGCGACTCGCGCGGTGTGCCCTATGGCGAAAGGGCGCCGCTGCCGGGCAACTTCACTGCAGCAAAACTGGCTTGGGTCAAGGATCACGAGCCGGCGCTTTTTGCCAAGATCAGACACATCATGCTTCCCGGCGACTGGCTGGCCATGCGCCTCGGCGCCGAGCCGGCCACCACGGCATGCGGACTCAGCGAAATGATGCTGTGGGACTTCCAGACCCGCGCTCTCTCGACGGCAATGATGGACCATTTCGGTTTCCCCGCCGACATCCTGCCCCCGCTGGTGCCCACCTTCGGGCTGCAGGGACGCGTTTCGGCGGCGGCAGCCGCTGAAACAGGCCTCGCCGCAGGCACTCCCATCGCCTACCGCGCCGGCGACCAGCCCAACAACGCGCTCTCGCTCGCCGTGCTCGAGCCGGGCCAGGTGGCCTCCACGGCCGGCACCTCGGGAGTGGTGTATGGCGTGCGCGCCTATAACGACGCTGCCGTGCAGTCGCGCAATAGCGCTGTCAACACGTTCCTCCATGTCAACGGCACCCTCGGACTGATGCACTGCATCAACGGATGCGGCATCTTCAATTCGTGGATGCGGCGCATGGTGGCCAACCCCGACATATCCTACGACGAGATCAACCGCATCGCCGCCCAGGCTCCGATTGGAAGCGACGGCCTCAGCGCCATACCCTTCGGCAACGGTGCCGAGCGGGTGCTGCTCAACCGCAACATCGGCGCCTCGCTCCACGGCATCGACCTCAACCGCCATGGGCAGGCCCACATGCTGCGCGCCACGCAGGAGGGCATCGCTTTCGCATTCATGTATGGCATGGAGCAAATGGGACCTACCGACACCATCCATGCGGGCCGGGCAAACATGTTCCTCTCGCCCCTGTTCCGCGAGGCTCTGGCCGGCGTCAGCGGCGCCACCATCGAACTCTACGACACCGACGGCAGCGTAGGGGCGGCACGCGGTGCCGGCATGGGTGCAGGTGTCTACACCGACGCCAAAGAGGCTTTCGCCTCCCTGCAGCTGCTCCACACCGACCACCCCTCCCACCGGCAGGCATACACCGACGCCTACGGCCGATGGAAAGAGGCGCTGCACAGATACGAACAATAAAAACATCAAGATATGAGCCAAGAATATTTCCCGCAAATCAAGAAAATCTCCTTCGAGGGTAAGGACAGCAAGAATGTGATGGCATTCCATTATTACGAGCCCGACCGCATCGTCATGGGCAAGCCCATGAAGGAGTGGCTGCGCTTCGCCATGGCCTGGTGGCACACCCTGGGACAGGCCAGCGCCGACCCCTTCGGCGGACAGACACGCAGCTACGCCTGGGACACCGCCGCCGACCCCATACAGCGCGCCAAAGACAAGATGGATGCCGGCTTCGAGCTGATGGACAAGCTGGGCATCCACTACTTCTGCTTCCACGATGTGGACCTCGTCGAAGAAGGCCCGACGGTGGATGAATACGAGGAGCGTATGCGCATCATCACCGACTACGCGCTGGAGAAGATGCGCCAGTATCCCGACATCCACTGCCTCTGGGGCACCGCCAATGTGTTCGGCCACAAGCGCTACATGAACGGCGCCGCCACCAACCCCGACTTCGACGTTGTGGCACGTGCCGTTGTGCAGATCAAGAACAGCATCGACGCCACCATCAAACTCGGCGGCCAGAACTATGTGTTCTGGGGCGGCCGCGAGGGCTACATGAGCCTGCTCAACACCGACCAGCGCCGCGAGAAAGAGCATCTGGCCATGATGCTCGGCAAGGCTCGCGACTATGGCCGCGCCCGTGGTTTCAAGGGCACCTTCCTCATCGAGCCCAAACCCATGGAGCCCACCAAGCATCAGTATGACACCGACACCGAGACTGTCATCGGTTTTCTCCGTGCCCACGGATTGGACAAGGATTTCAAAATCAACATTGAGGTGAACCACGCCACCTTGGCCGGTCACACCTTTGAGCACGAACTGGCTTGCGCCGTGGATGCAGGCATGCTGGGCAGCATCGACGCCAACCGCGGCGACGCTCAGAACGGATGGGACACCGACCAGTTCCCCATCGACAACTACGAGTTGACGCAGGCGTGGCTCGAAATACTCCGCGGCGGCGGATTCACCACCGGCGGCACCAACTTCGACGCCAAGCTGCGGCGCAACAGCACCGACCCCGAAGACATCTTCATCGCCCACATCAGCGGCATGGATGCCATGGCCCGCGCTTTGCTCAACGCCGCCGACCTGCTTGAGCACAGCGATTTGCCTGCCATGAAGAAAGCTCGCTACGCCTCGTTCGACAGCGGCATCGGCCGCGACTTCGAGGAGGGGAAACTCAGCTTCGAACAGATCTACGAATACGGACGCCAACTAGACGAACCGGCGATGACCAGCGGCAAACAGGAAAAATACGAGGCCATCGTGTCAATCTATGCCAAATAATCAGACTGGGAAAACATGAAGACTATACTCATCGTACTTGCCATAGCCATCGGAGCCCTGGCCCTGCTGATGGCATCGCTGGGACTGAAGATGCTTCTTCATAAAGAGAAAGAGTTCCACCGTCCGTGCGCCAACGCCGACCCAACCACCGGACGCTGCCAACACTGCACCTGCGGGCGCTTCAAGGACGACGGCGAAAAATAAATTTTGCCATATCGCCAAAAAGTAGTACTTTTGCACCCGCTTTGGCTCTGGAGAGATGGCAGAGTGGTCGATTGCGGCGGTCTTGAAAACCGTTGACCTGCGAGGGTCCGGGGGTTCGAATCCCTCTCTCTCCGCATAACAAGAAAGAGAAGATGTTTGGATACATTTTCTCTTTTTTTCATAGGGTATGGATGTGCCAACACTATATGATTTCGGTTTGCCATCTTCTTTTCGATATGGCCACAAAAGAAAAAAAAGAGCACCGGAATTCGGTACTCTTTTGCTCCCCCTGAAGGACTTGAACCTTCGACCCCCTGATTAACAGTCAGGTGCTCTAACCAACTGAGCTAAGGAGGAATGTTTGAGTGGTTTTGAAACTCTTGATTTCTGTCTCTCAAATCGGGTGCAAAAGTACACACTTTTTTGCAACCGGCAAAATTTTTTTTATTATTTTTTTATCTGAAGCACACAACCCGCTGGTTAATCGCACGATAGATACTTCAAATTTTCTACGATATCGGATGCGATAAGGGATGATTCCGACTGTTTCTCTGTGGCGATATCGCCACTTTTGCCATGAATCCACACGGCTTTTTCCACCCTGTCGACCAAGACTGGGAGATCAGCGTCGTGCATCTGTGCCAGCATACCAAGAA
>CAKZZD010000031.1 GCA_937886715.1 uncultured Bacteroidales bacterium
ATACTGCACTTGTTTGTGGAAAAGTAGGTCGCCGCCAATCTTTTTAAGGGAGTCCTTTTTGGGACTCCCTTTTTTTGTATCCTGCCCTCTGTGCCTGATGGCTGCCATATTCCTACCTGGGCCTAAATATATCGATAGCCATCATGTGCTTATATGCTTGATATATTGTGTTATAGTAGCTTATTGGTATTGCTCCCTTTTGGTTCCCATTTTGGGCGCCATCGACATCCTATTTTGCAGCACCTAAACCATCATGGTCGGTGGTCAGTAGTTGTTTTGTTTCATCTTTCCACACCATTTGTGTTTATTGAATCAACAAATAAATGGTCATTCCAGTATTTTTTCGTATATTTGCACCTTAAAACGAACTGGATTTGACCAAATGATCGACCCCGAGCAGACGTTCCAGATGGCCGCAGCATAGCCTCATCTCCCACGGAAGAGCTTCCGACCACCTTCTCCCCACCGAAGATGCCGAAGTGAATGAAATAGAGAGGACTTCTATAAATTCCCCGTAAGGGATTTCTCTCAATAGCAATTTATAGCACCAACCCCAAAGATATCAAAGAAAAATAGTATCTTTGCACTTCGAAACGAAAATGGTTTTTAGAAACCAAAACAACAGAAACAAGTAGAATAATAAGAAGATAAGACAAGGAAAAACAATACAATATATGTTTTTTTCGTTAGAACAACATAGAAGGCTGTATGAGTGACAATTTTGAAATAAGGCAGAGAAATGAGGTGGACAATACAGAGTCTAATTCTTTATATCGGGATGTCTGCTCTATCATTGACCAGGCACAAATGGTGGCCTACCGTACAGTCAATGAGGTTCTCATCAAGCGCAACTGGCTTCTGGGGTTGCGTATCAATGTCGAAATGCTGCAGGCCCGTCGTGCCGAATACGGAAAACAAATAGTTGTCACGCTGGCCGACAATCTGACCAGGCATTACGGTGAGGGTTTCACGTGGAGAAATCTTTACAACTACATTGATTTCTACCGGACACATAACGACTTCTTTGTACTAGACGATGATACTTCTGTCATACCGGAAGGGATTTTGCACGCGTTGCGTGCAAAATATTCAAAGAACAGTCTCTTTGAGATTCTGCACGCGATGCGTGCAAAATCACCTATCCGCCTCAGTTGGACACATTACCGCATCATTCTTCAGGAAGACAACAAAGAGGCTCAAGAGTGGTATGAACGGGAGGCGGCGCGGGAAATGTGGAGTACACGCACACTACAACGCAATGTAAGCAGCCAATACTACCATCGCCTCCTGAAGTCCCAGAACAAAGAGTCTGTCCATAGCGAGATGCAGCAACTGACTGCACCGCTGCAAGACAAACTGGAGTATTTGAAAAATCCTGTAGTGGCTGAATTTTTAGGATTCAAGAACAATACAGAATACACAGAGAGTGACCTTGAGCAGAGTATTATCGACCATCTGATACCCTTCTTGATGGAATTGGACAAAGGATTTACGCTGGCGGATCGACAGAAACGCATCCATACAGAAAAAGAGGACTATTATATTGACTTGGTGTTTTATAACTACAACCTGCGCTGCTTCGTGCGGGTCGACCTTAAGACCACAAAATTGCGGCATCAAGACGTAGGCCAAATGGATATGTATGTCAGGATGTATGATGAGATGATGCTTCCCCAGGGACACAACCCTACTATTGGTCTGTTGCTTTGCGCCGACACCGATGAGGATGTGGCGCATTACAGCGTACTGAACGGTAGTGACCAGCTCTTCGCTGCCAAGTATCTGACCTATATGCCCAGTCAGGAAGAACTGCGCAGGGAGATTGCGCAGCAGAAAGAGTTCTTCTTGCTTCAAAAAGGAAGCAAACAGAAATGATATCGCAAAGATTTCGTACCTTTGCACCTCGAAACGATATAGATTTTTAGAAACTAAAACGACAGTAATATAAGACGATAAGATAAAGATAAATAACATATTATAAGCGTTTTTCGCTTTTCTCAGTATACCCGAAATCGCCAAATTTCTTAATGTACTACACGGGAAAGTGGAAATCGCTCACGGTGTTTACCGTGGGCTTTTCCGTTTGTAGTACAGGTTTTGGCGAACCTCGGGTATAGACAAAAAGTTCACGGTTTTTTATTTGTGACTCATCGAAAGGCGAAGCGCCATAAACGCTGAGCCTTATGAGCACCAAGTTTTTCAACAATATCGACGCGACGCTGCTGGACAAGTTCCACGGCATCGCCTCCGCAATGGCCAACTTCGACATCTTCCATGCCGTGGTTGGCTATTTTCGTTCTTCGGGATATTTCAAACTGCGCCGCGAACTGGAGAATGTCAGCGAGATACGCATCCTTGTTGGCATCAACGTCGATGCCATCCTGAACCATCACAATGCCAACCTGCTGTTCAATGCCGACAGCCACCCCGACGAGGTGGTGGAGCAATACCGCCACCAGCTGGTCGACGACATTCGTCAGGCGAACTACGATGCCGACACAGAGCATGGCATTATTCAGATGTTCGACGACATCGCCGGCGGCAAACTACAACTGCGCATCCACGCCACGCGCAACCTCCACGCCAAGTTCTACCTCTGCCTGCCGTCCAACTTCTCCGAGCACAGCGACGGATGGGTCATCATGGGCAGCAGCAACCTTACCGACCAAGGGCTCGGCACGGCCAACGACCACCGCTACGAGCTCAACGTGGCGATGAAGGATTATGACGATGTGCGTTTCTGCGAGGATGAGTTCTGGCGGCTGTGGGAAGAAAGCGTGCCGGTGAGCGTCGACGATATGCAACGGGCACGCCGCTCTACCCACCTCGACAGCGAACGGCCTCCTACGCCTTACGAGCTGTATATGAAGGTGCTGATCGACACCTTTGGCTCGATGGTGGAGGACAATTTCGAGCTTGACCCCACTCGCTATGGCTTCCGCGACCTCAGCTACCAACGCGACGCCGTCACGCAGGGCTACCAGACAATGCTGCGCCACAACGGATGCTTCATTGCCGACGTGGTGGGTCTCGGCAAGACGCCTGTTGCCACGATGATTGCCAAGCGTTTCATCATGGAGAATGGTCGCTATACCCGCATCCTCGTCATCATGCCACCGGCGATGCTCAAGGAATGGGAGCGCACCTTCAAAAGATTCGAGATTCACAAGTACGCTTGGTTCGTCACCAGCGGTAGCCTTGACAAGGTGTGCGACGGTCGCGACAACTATCGCGAGCCACGCGAATACGACATGGTGATTGTCGATGAGGCGCACAATTTCCGCAACGACGGCAACTCGGGCTACCAGTACCTGCAACGCATCTGCAAATCGCAGCGTGCCAACCGTGGCCGTGTGGAGGGCCTGCGCAAGAAGGTGCTGCTGCTATCCGCCACGCCCTACAACAACACCCCGATGGACATCCGCAACCAGCTGCTGCTGTTCCAGGATGCCCGCAACAGCACCATCGAAGGTCTTGGTGACATCACCGGCACCTTCTCCGACTGGATTGGCCGCTACAAACAACTGATGCGTCAGCGCGACACCCTGCCGCACAATGTGTTTGTGACCGAAGTGGACCATATTATGGAAGAGATACGCCACCGTGTGCTGGAACCCATTATGGTGCGCCGCACACGCAACAACATCCTCAACCACGAGCCTTACCGTGCCGACATCGAAGCACAGGGCATCAAGTTCCCCCGGTTTGCTCCCATCCGCGACAAGCAATACGTGATGGATCCACAGCTGGCCGACCTCTTTGCACACACGATGCAGGTGCTTACCGACACCCCCTCGGAGGAGCATCCCGAATACCAGGGTCTGCACTATGCCCGCTACCGTGCTGTCGAGTTTTTCCGCCCCGGAGTGCCCTACAAGGGCAAGCAGGGCAAGCACGTGGCGTTGCTGCTCACCGGCATTTTCCGCACCCACATGGTCAAGCGGCTGGAGAGCAGCTTCGAGGCTTTCAAGAAGTCGCTCCACACCTTCCTCAACATCACCAAAGGAATGATAGATATGTTCGATGCCGACAAGGTGCTGATTGCGCCCGAATACAACGTCAAGCAGCTGCAGGTTGAGAAGGAGATGGAGCTGGACGACATCATTCAGTACATCGAGAGCAAAGGTGTCGACCGCAAGGACTTCGTCTATCGCGCCGCCGACTTCCAGCCCGACCTGCTGGATATGCTCCGTGAGGATGCCACCGCGCTCGAAGAGCTCTGCCGCAAGTGGGATGCTGTGGATTACGACCCCAAACTGGAACAGTTTGTCAACATGATGCAGGGCGAACTGTTCAATCCGCGAGAGAACCTGAGCGGGAAGCTTGTCATCTTCAGCGAAAGTGTCGACACGGTGAACAGCCTCTACCGCACCTTGACCGAACGGCTGGGCCGCCACGACGTGCTGCGCATCACCGCCAAGAACCGCAACCAGGAGCGCGAACGCATTGCCGCCAACTTCGACGCCAATTACAGCGGCAACCAGCTGAACGACTACAACATCATCGTCACCAGCGACGTGCTGGCCGAGGGTGTCAACCTGCATCGTGCCAACGTCATCGTCAACTACGACTCGCCGTGGAACGCCAGCCGCCTGATGCAGCGCAACGGACGTGTGAACCGTATCGGATCCACCGCCGACCTCATCTACAACTATATGTTCTACCCCTCGCGCGAGGGCGACCAGCAGATACAGCTCTACAGCAACGCCCTCATCAAGCTGCAAGGGTTCCACTCGGCTCTTGGCGAAGACTCGCAGATCTACTCCCACGAGGAGATTGTCAAGGAGTTCGAGCTCTTCGACAAGGAGATACACGACGAGAACGACGAAAAGCTGACTTTGATACGCGAGGTGAGCGAACTCAACAGGAACAACCCCGACCTCTACAACCGCATCAAAGCCCTGCCTCCCAAAAGTCGCTGCTGCCGGAGTGCAGGCGTCTCGCCTGCCAATACCGACGGCACCACGCTGGTCTTCCTCGCCTCGAAAGAGCGGGTCGACTATGTGCTGGTTGATGGCGACAACACTCCCCGCCGGCTGCCCTTTATGGATGCCATCAGTCGGCTGAAAGCCGACATCGACGAGCCGGGCTACCCAATTGGCGACACCGAGGAACGCCATTTCATGCAGGTGAACCGCGCCATCGAACTCTACAACCAGCTACTGCAGTCGCAGGACACCAGCGTGTCGATGCGCGTCAACACGCACGACAAGGTGGTGCTGGGTGCCCTGAAGTTCCTGCGCACGGAGGCTTCTGCCGCCATGGGCGACGACCACGGCCGCGAACTATGCCGCCGGTTGCAGTCGCTGGTGGAGCAAGGTGTGTACAACTCGCTGCCACGCCAGCTCGGCGACCTGGCCAAACAGCAACGGGGTGCCGACCCGATGAGCGACGAAGAGCTTGAACAGCAGATAACAGAGCTGGCCGAGACCTATTGCCCCGACATAGAGGAATCGGCATCGGCATCATCCATCAACGCCACCCCCGATATCATCATTTCCGAAACATTCATTGCGTAAAAATCCCAACACGATATGAAAGAGAAGCTCCGTACACTTTTCCAGCAGAAGTTCAATCCTAAAGACTATCGCAAGACGGTATTGGAAAACCTGTTGCACGCGCAGCAATTGCTCAACGAACCCCAGTTCCTCGAGGAGACCAACGACGGCGACCGCATCTACGGCCTTGGCTACCTGACCGATGCCGACGGCAAGCAGATAGGCCTATACTACACCGACGTGGTCAGCGGCGATGTGTGCCGCAAGCGCGTGGGCTTCCGTCAGATGATGAAGTCGTATGTGAAGTATGGCGCCGATGCTGCTATCGCTGTCTTTGCTGACAAGGAACATTGGCGTCTGTCGTATATGAGCGACCTGAAAGGGGGCGAGACCTCCGCCAAGCGTTTCTCCTACATCCTTGGCGACCCCAACGGACAATACAACACCCCTGTGAACCGTCTGGCGCAGCTTGGTACGCAGGTGCCTCGCCTGCGGTTGAAAGACATCTTCGAAGCCTTCTCCGTCGAAACCCTCAGCAAGGAATTCTTTGACAAGTATCATCAGCATTACGACCACATTGTGGATGAGTTGGCCAAACAAGGCAAAATCGGGGCACAGTATCACGACTACGTGAAGAAGATGATGGGCCGTATCATCTTCCTGCACTTCCTACAGAAGAAAGGATGGCTTAATGGCAACCAATATTTCCTGCGTGACCTCTATTTTATGAGCTCCTATCAGGCCGACTTCCTCGAGCAGGTGCTGGAGCCACTCTTTTTCGGTATCTTCAATACCGAAACCACCCAGCGCGAACGGCTGTTTGCCGACGAGCATTGGGACAAGAAGCTGCTGGAAGAATGGAAGAGCCTGCCCTATCTGAATGGTGGACTCTTCGAGCGCGACGAGGTCGACAAGCTCCACATCAAGTTGCCGGCCTCCTTATACGAAGACCTCTTCACCTTCCTGGCCTCCTACAATTTCACCGTCGACGAGAACGACCCCGACGATGCCGAGGTGGGTGTCGACCCTGAGATGCTAGGCAAGATCTTCGAGAGCCTGCTGGAAGACAACAAAGCCAAGGGTGCTTTTTACACCCCCAAAGAGATAGTGCGCTATATGTGCAAGGAAAGCCTTATTGCATATCTCGACAACAAATTTCAGCCTAGTGACATTACTGACAATGTCCCGAAGGGACATAATCTCAATAACCCCACACAAGAAAGCGAAAAGCTTTCGCAGTGTGGGGATAGCAACAATAGGGAAAAATGCGTGTCGGAGACACGCGACCTCAAATCATCCATAAGAGCCTTCGTCGAGACACACGAGATGCAACCCGAGTTGGAGCCCTACCGCGACATCCTCGATGCCGCCCTCCGCAACGTGAAGATCTGCGACCCCGCCATCGGCTCAGGTGCCTTCCCCATGGGCCTCTTGAACGAGCTGTGGCGCTGCCGCGAAGCGATAGAAGAAACAGCATCCCGTGTAGATCTCAAGAAGCAAATCATCGAGAACAACATCTACGGCGTAGACATCGAGCGCGGTGCCATCGACATCGCACGCTTGCGCTTCTGGCTCAGCATCGTGGTGGATGCCGAGGAGCCCGAGCCACTCCCCAACTTCGACTATAAGTTTATGCAGGGCAACAGCCTTATCGAGAGCTACAAGGGCATCGACCTGAGCCGCATCTCCAACCGTTTGCCTGGCGGACAGAGCAAGTCCACGCAGCTGCTGCTGGGCTTGGATAGCGACTTCAGCAAGAAGAACCTGCAACGCTTGATGCGTGACTACTTCTCCGTCACCGACCACAAGCAGAAAGCCAGTATGCGCCAAGCCATCAACGACGAAGTCAAACGCCTGATAACCGACTTCATCGGCGGCACCGCCTCCGACCTCGAAAAACTCGACCCCTCCGCCAACCAAGACTTCTTCCTCTGGCACACCTGGTTCAAAGACATCTTCGACAACGGCGGGTTTGATATTATAATAGCAAATCCTCCATATATTGATTCTGAGACTATGGTCGTCACAATGCCAGATGTTCGCCAATATTATTCTGAAAAATTCAAAACGGCAAAAGGGAATTGGGATATATTTGTGGTTTTCATAGAACACGGGTTAAACATATCTGCTAAAGGAGGTGTCTTTTCATTTATTGTTCCCAATAAGTTAATTGCTGCAAAATATGCAACACAAATAAGGGAGGAAATCGAAAAAAACTGTATTATAGCAATTCGTGATTATAGTAGAGTTGATGTATTTGCAAATGCATCAGTATATCCCTGTACGATTATTGGAACAAAAACGAAACAGGATAATAATATGATATTTGCTGAAATGTCAAGTAAAGATTGCATTAGTAAATATAACGTTATCCCTCAAGCAACTTTTAATAGTTGTAAATATTGGGATGTTTTTTTTAACGAATCACATACTGTTGATATAATAAAAAAATATCTTTCAGAAAAAGCCATATCGGAGTATAGCAATATTTCTGTAACAGCCGCGGCTACGGTTTCAGAGGCATATCAACTTAAAGAAATAATGTTTGATGCAGATTGTCTTAAATCAAATTGCCTACAAGTTGTTAATACAGGAACAATTGATCCATATTCTAATTTATGGGGTGTCTATCCCATGCAATATATAAAAAATAAATACTTATATCCCCAGGTTGCCGCTTCTGATTTAAAACAAATGAATGGTAATAGATTAATTCAAGCCAAACACTCAAAAATTATTGTTGCCGGAATGTCAAAACGAATTGAAGCAATATTAGATGGAGGTAATACTCTTGCAGGGAAATCAACAACAATCGTTTTATGTGATGATATTTCGTTATTAAAATACATACTGGGAATAATAAATAGTAAACTGTCAACCTACTGCTTATCCATAATATTTAATTCATTAAAAATGGCAGGGGGTTTTATGAATGTTGCGACAAGGGAAGTCCAATCAATGACAATCCCCGATGTCGTAGATAAAGCAAAGTATTCTGTTATTGAATTAGTAGATAAAATATTAAACTCAAAGCGAACAAGTCCTGTTGCAGACACTTCGGATTTGGAACGTGAAATCGACCAACATGTCTACGCCCTCTATAACCTCACTCCGGAAGAAATCGCAATAATAGAACAAAACTAATTATTGAATTCTCCAAACCGGCATGGCCTGTTGAAAAATTTTTCTTCTCAACAGGCCATTTCTTTGTATCTTTGCAAAAAATAAATATCTATGGAACAAAACAATAAGGCCACATTAAAAGCAATGATTTTTATAGGTAATGGATTTGACGTTGCACACGGATATAAAACAAAATATAGTGAATTCTATGCCAATAGTTTTGAATTAAAAGAGTTGGCAAGCGATGGAAATGTTTTATGCCAACACATTTTAGACAATGTCAAAGGCGACTTATGGCAAGACTTGGAATGTGGGCTATATGAATATTCAAAAAGTCTTACATTAAAATATGGGGAAGGTGATAAAAAATCCTCAACTATTTTTAAACAAGAGTTTAGTGAACTACGTTCCGCCCTCTTCAATTATTTAAAGAAGGCTTCCAATGTTAGTGTCATGAATAACCCAGGATACTTTGTTGGAGAACTATCCAAAGAATGGGCAAGATTGGATTATCAGATTGTGTCATTTAACTACACACCAATTGTCGCGGCATATACAACAGATGCATCTCTTTATAGCTCAAACTTGTCCTTTAACAAGGATAGAATCATTTATCAGCATGGATGCATGTATAATCCCGAGCGGGGAATTGATAATACAGCGGCGGATATAGTTTTGGGAATAGATGATAGTCAGAAGGTTGAACTATTACATTCCTTTTTGTATAAAACTCTGCAAAATATATATGACATTACTGACTTAGTTGGCGCAATGGAGGAAAAGAATGTTTATATTGTTTTTGGGTGTTCAATGGGGCCATCGGACCATAATTACTTCAGGACACTCTTTGGTGGGAATATGCAAAACAAAACATATATCATATATGGTCATGGAAATGATGCTTTGGAGTCCATAAAGGGATATGCAATGGAATATACAGGAGGCAGGTATAACTTCCAAACAGAAAACCATAATATAATACATTTCATTGATGATAGTATTCAACGAAAAGCCATGTTGGAAACAAAAAAAGTAATTGATGGTCTTCTGACAACGAAATGAAAAGTTGGGGTTCTAAAAACCTCTCCCAAAGTGATTTGTTTTTTTTACAAAAAAAATATGACTAAACTATTTTCTCAGCGATATGGATATAGCACATTGGCGGATGTTATAATTCGGGAGGATATGCCCGAAGCGATTCAAAATGCAATTTGCAATTGCTATGATAAAATGCCGGATGCTAATATTCCTGATCATGATGTAGGAGGATATATCGGAGTTAAAAATGCTTTAACTGAGTATTTATGGTGTAACTTTTTAAATAATAGAACAGAAGACCTGTATGAAAAGCATCGTTACGGAGAAAACATAGATGTCTTTATTGATACACTATTGGACAATGATTATCCGTGGTATTTGAAATTAGACATGATAGAAATGTCATTAGCCTATCTATTTGATGTTTACAAAGAAAATAGTTATGGATTTAAAGAAAGTCCCTCTGTTTTTGAAAAGAATATCAATAAAGAATTTGCACGATTAAATTATGCATACCGCATTGTTGATCATTTTATAGTTGAAATCACATCTGAAAAGGAAATAAAAGCTGTCGAAAAAGCCATTGACACAAACAGTGACAATGTCAGAGTGCATCTTGCAAGTGCTCTTGAACTGATGTCAAAGCGACCTAGTGGAGAATATAGAAGTTCAATTAAAGAATCAATATCGGCCGTAGAAAAATGGTGCAGGAAATGTACGGGGGAAAAAGATCTACGCCCTGCACTTAATAAGTTATCTTCTAAAGGCATAAAAATCCACCCAAAACTTCACTCAACATTTAATATATTGTACGAGTATACAAATCACGAAGATTCAGGAATACGACACGCACTTATGGATGAGGATGGCACATATACACCATCTATGGATGAGGCTGTCTTTATGATTGTGACTTGCAGCGCTTTTATAAACTATTTAAACAAGAAAAACACACAAATTTGAATAGAAATGACCACGGCTGGTTGCCATTGACTTAAATGTAAATTGTAATAAAACAACAATTAAATGCAAAAAAAGAAGAAACGAATTATTTTTCTCTCATTATTACTTATTCTTATCTGTCCAATTATTATTAATGTCATAATGCTAATTCCATGTAAATGGGCAAGCGGAGACAATGTATGGATAGGATTCTGGGGATCTTATTTGGGCTCAATGTTATCTGCAGGTGCTGCATTTGTTATTTTATACATTCAGAGAAAGGATAATCATAATGAAAATAATAATAACCGTCAAGCAAACAAGGTAGAGAATGCCAAAAATAGAAAATTACAAATAAATGAAATTCACTATCGGCAAGAGCTAAACTGGCTCGGTGATTTCCGTAAAGCCGTTGTTGAGAATATTAACGTATATACACCCCATAATTTATTGTATATTATAAACACTCTTCTCCAAGACGAATATACTCAAGCCCAAAACCAAGAGGTTCAAGATAAAACTAACAAACTTTTAGAAAAATATGTCCAGGCAGACACTACTGTCGGAATAATCATGCCGACATCAATGAATGACAATCTTTTGGCCTATAACAATAAAAGAAAGGAAATGTTCAGTTTTCTATGCAATATAATTAATGATTTACAGGTAATAGGATATGCCATTCTGACCATTAAGAGTCCAGATTATAGATTCACACAAAAACTACTTGATCGTTGTTCTTCAACAGACTTGAAAGATATTTTACAAGGCCCAGTAGAACCAATGTACGGCAAAATTGAATTGTGGCTTGAGAATAAATACAAAGAAATACTAAATAATTTCGATGATTTTCGTCTTTCTTCAATAGATTGTGTCAATATAGAACTAAATCGAATTAATCAAATTCTTCAGAAGGAGTAATTCATATGTTTTTATAAAAGGCTCAAATAGCCCACGAAGAAGAAGTCACAAAATGATTGCTTTCATGTAGAGTATGCTCTTGCTCACGATATTCCTTCAGTGCTTCCATATAGTCTTTGATCTTATCCCCAATAATCTTCTCTCCAGTTTTAAGGATTACGCGGTCGCAGAAATGGAGTTCTTGTAATGCCTTACCAAGAATGTATTGCTTATTCTTGTGAGGGTCATGGGTGTTCAACGTATACTCCTTTTTTATGGAATCTAGTATCTCCAAGTAGTATAGTGCCAATGTACCTGTCGTGATTATATCGCTCGCAGTCTTCAAATTGAGGACCCTCTGAATTTCATTCTTAGTGGTTTTGTCCATCACCAAGTCCTTTCCCTTTTCAATGATGTCTATGTCGGAAAACTTCAGCAGGTCTTTACAGGAAGGCCAATCACCGTCTTTCCAAGCCTTGGGCAAGTTTACATTGACATTATTTACAAATGATTGGATGTTAATCAAGGCCCCAATTTGTAATACGTTCGAACTGATTACATATTGGCAGTCTTTAATAATTTGATTGACATTCGTGAAACTAATGTCAAGACTGTTCACAATCCATGACATCACTTTATTGCAATAGTCTTGTGCTGTTTTGATGTCATAGTGTCCTGACAACAAAAGCGCCTTATTTTCAGCTTGAATTATATCTAATTCCCGTAAAGAGATTTTTTTATCTCGAGTTGTAGCGACGAATCTTACCATAAACCTTTTGTTTTTTGCAAAGATACATTATGTAATGCCTGATACAGATAGAAGAATGCCTCTGGATTGGACTTCTTTAACTTGTTGAGTTTTGTGTATTCAAATTCATTAAACTGCCAGTCCTTTATGCGTTCCAATTGCCGATTGTTGTATTTCTCTATCACGGTACTTTCGGATTCTATTAGCGATACAAGATAGACGACTTTGGCGGCGGACAGGATGGCCTTCTCCAGGTGATATGTTTCGGAGAAGATGTGGGAGGAGGCTTGTTTGATGCCATGCGTCAGCACAGGGTAGTCGACATTATTTAGGCCTTGACGAAAGCAGATGGAAAGAGCGTGGCCTTTCGTGTCACGAAGGATGTCGTCCACTAAATATGGCTCATTTCGATACCCTATTTCCTGTTGGACTATGGCATGGTACACAGCGGTAATTGTCTTTATGTCGTCTGCTTTGTCGAACAATATTCCTATATCATAAAGCTGCTTTATTATTTCCATCCCACACTCTTTGTCCTCTTTGCGATAGGGCACACCAATAGTTCGCGGAGCGAAAGCTGTCAGTTTGTCCGCAAGAAGGTTGTTGGCATCTGGAACACATACCGTCCTGTTCTCACCTTCTGTTGCAAGGAAGATGTTGTCGATGGGTAACTTGATTGTTTGGATGTAAGGAATTTGTTCGAAAAGAATATCTAATTTAATGTACGATTCTTTGTTTTCGACGACAGAGGGATAATAAAACTTATAGTGTGCCTTTGGTACTAAACCAGTCGTATGGGGCCGCCCTTCTATACGGGAAAAGTTCTTGCACGAAGCAACTTGTTGAAGTGCTGTATTCAAATTTGTTGTGTCTGGAGGAAGTATGATATCAATATCGATAGATAGCCGGTGTGGCTCATTAAATAACAGCATCAATGATGTACCGCCTCTGAAAACAAAACGGAGTGGGGATTCGGCAAGACCTTCCAACAGCAATAAGGCCTTGATGGATTTCTCAACTAAGATTTTGTCGGCTTTGTATTTTCTGGACATCTGGTTTATCCAGTCGGCGGTAAATGAGTATTGTGTAATCATGGTTTAGCTTATTTCATCCAGTATTTCTTCTATTATATTACGACGTCCCCTGCGGCCTGCATAACGGAGCATCCGGCTGGTATTGACGGCATAGGAAGCGGTGGCATTCGCATAGATTTCGACAATCTCTGTATTTTGGAAAGGGAACAACCGGTCGATAGCAAAGTCCACCAGTATCTTTTCCAACGATGCCATCGGCAAATCAGACACTTTAATGGTCGGCGCTCCAATAGCCATATTTCGAACCACAATGTATCCGTCATAATAAGGCACTTCCTCGTTTATGTTACGGTAGAGTACGGTGCGACGATAAGCAGCCCTAATTTCATAGTATGCTGCCTCGGCAGCATCACGTTCCACATCGACAAAAAATAACTGTGTGTTGAGTAGGTGGTGCACAAAGGCATTTGCCACAGAAAGATCCCATTGGCAATAACTTGCAAAAGGAAGCCGTCGGTGCATAATATTTGCGATCTCCTCGGTCTTTCGGTAGATATTGGGCTCAAATATTGTTTTTCTCCCCAATTGATATACGCCCCGTCCAATTGGATAGATGATGCCTTTGTCAACCAAAGAATAAATTTTCCATCTAATTGTAGAAATTGGCATATCCGGGGAATAGCTGCGGTAGAAATCAGCAATATCTTTAGACGATATTTGAGTTCTGTGTTCCAGTGTGTTGCATAATTCATCTATGTGTAAGGTGTCGTACATTTTCACTATGATTTGTTGGTGCAAAGATACGCAAATTTTTGACACTAAATTAAAATTATTGACAAAAATTTGCATTCGCGGATTAGTAAAAGATTTTTAAGTTTGCATTTTTTTTGCATAGTGTAATTGTTTTGTCATAAAACAACCTAAAAAAGGTGAAAGAATAAGTTTTGTATATGTTTTGTATATGCTAACTATATGGTAAGTATATGGTGGAAATATGGTGTATGTATAGGATGGATATATGGGACAGAATAGCGGCGTAACGAGCCGACATCACCAAGGGATCGCCGAAGGATCACCGAAGGAACAATAAGTTTAAATGTGGGGATGCGTAAATGTGGGAATGTGTTTGCTCCAACCTTTTGCACGTTGCATGTCGGGGTGACGACCTCTTGCCGACTTGGTGCTGACTTGGTGCCGACTTCCGTGAAACATTATGAAAAAATGTTCCTCAGAAGGCGATGGAAATGTGTTAATGCGGGAATGCGCTTTAAGAATGCATAAATGTGTGTGATTTTTCGGATTGAGTATGACTTTTTTACTTACATTTTTTATATCTTTAGGAGGATAATCAGTTATGGGAATAATTTGATTATTAGGAGCTTGTTTATTGTTCGTACAAAAATGTGTAATTTTATAGTGTTTAGTATTAGAAAAATGTGTATTTTTGCATCGAAAAACAATGTAAAAATGTGTAAATAGGATATGAAGAGAAAGATATACAGACAATTGCAAAATTGGAAGAGCAGCAAGGAGAAAAAGCCTCTGATTATTGGTGGTGCAAGACAGGTGGGGAAGACTTATTCTGTCCGCGAGTTTGGACGTTCGTACAGCTCGTTTATAGAGATTAACTTCATTACACAGCCTTTCTACAAGCAGATCTTCTCAGAAGGGTACAATGTGGATGCTGTCGTCAAGCAAATATCGTTTCTCAATCCCAATGCCAAGTTCATCGAAGGGGATACGTTGATTTTTTTTGATGAACTACAGGAATATCCCGACTGTGCTACATCGCTCAAATTCTTCAGAGAGGATGGGCGATATGATGTTATCTGCTCCGGTTCGATGATGGGGCTGAACTACAAGGACATCACCTCGAACAGCGTAGGGTACAAGACAGACATCATGATGTATTCGATGGACTTCGAGGAGTTTCTGTGGGCAAAAGGGTATGACGAGAGCTTTGTTGAGATGCTGCTGTCGCACCTGATTGACCTTCGGCCTTTCAACGACCTTGAGATGCGACGGCTGGATTCTCTGTTTCTTGACTACGTTGTCACGGGCGGGATGCCGGATGTGGTTGCCACCTTCATCAATGAGGGGAATTTCTCGAACGTGCTGCCGCTGCAACGTCAGTTGTTGGCCGACTACGAGGAAGATATTATCAAATACGCCCAAGGTCTCGACAAGGCCAAAATAAGAAATGTTTACAGGAACATTCCGGTGTTTTTGGCCAAAGAAAACAAGAAATTCCAAATCACAAAAGTAGCCAAGAATGCCCGCAGCCGCGAGTATGCCGGATGTGTGGAATGGTTGAGGGATGCCGGCATTGTCAATGTGTGCCATTGCCTGAATTTTCCAGAGTTGCCGTTGAAGGGCAACTATGACGAAAGCAAATATAAACTCTATTACCACGACAACGGGTTGCTGATGGCTGCATTGGACGAGGAATCGAGCATGGACCTTCGACAGAACCGCAATTTCGGTGTGTACAAAGGGGCCGTGTATGAGAATATCGTATCGGAAGCGTTGGCCAAGCAGGGCTACCAGCTTTATTACTACAAAACGGAGAATGCCCAGTTGGAGATGGATTTCTTTGTCCGCGACAGCACGACGCTTATTCCTGTGGAAGTGAAAGCCACTACGGGTGCAACTCCGTCATTGAACAAACTAATCGACAGAGACATCTATCCTGATGTGAAGTGGGGAATCAAACTGAGTCGCCAAAACATTGGCTTCAACGGCAAGTTCTACACGTTTCCGTACTATTGCGCTTTCTTGTTGAAACGATGGATGGAAAGCCGACGGTAAAAAATGGGATGAGGGTCAGAATGTGGGAATGCGCTTTAAAAATGTGTGAATGTGTTTTTCGCTTGATTTGATTAATTTCAGTGGTGCTCAAAGCCAGCAAAGCAGGCAGAATGCGTTAGTATCTTTTCGAAACGCAAACGAGACATCGTCGTGGTGTGCCGTCGGCTCGGCTGACAACCATCGCCGAAGGATACAGGAGAACAGGACTTGTTAGTAGGTTAGTCCAAACAACCAAAGCGGCAACTTTTTGCCGTAAGGGTATTCAATTCCGTCACAGGCGAGATAGGCATTATCGCGACCAACGATCTGCCCTCCGTCCTTGGAACTGCCACCTACCTCAACAACAACCTTTCCATCAATGATAAAATCGGCGGGTTTTGTGTATTCCACACCATGCTTATAGGCCATCTGGTTGCAGAAGAAAGACTCTCTGACGGTTCCTTCATTGGCTTGGCCAAGATTGAGGATATAGCATAGGTTGGGGTTCTCCATCAGAATCTTGTCGGGTTTTTGCATACGCTTTACCGATGTGGCATCGGAATAAAGCAGACGGATGAGTCGTGCATCATGCAGATATTGCAAATAGGAGGTGAGACTCACGCGACTTAACTCTGTCATCTTAGACAGTTTGCTGACATCTACCAACATCGGAACTTCTGTGGCTAACACCGCCAAAAGAGACTTGAGTTTCCGGACATTACCCACATCTACGCCTCGCTGTTGCGGTAGTTCGATGCCAAGAATCATATCCACAACATTCTCTACCCTTGTAGTGTATTGGATGGGATTCTCCTTGCGGAATGGGTAGTAGCCCGACCGCAGATAGTCTCCGAAATACTCCAAGGGCCGGCATTTGGCATTGACACTATCGCAGATGTCGTCAGCACTGTGAACAATCTCGTCTAGCGAACATTGCGGCAAGGCGATTTTATGGTAGAACCGCATATACTCGGCAAACGAGAGGCCCTGCATCTCATAACTTACACAACGTCGTGATAGGTCGGCTTCTGCATTGAGAATTTGCAACAGAGAGGAACCTGTAAATACAATCTTAAGGGTTGGGTAGAGGTCATAGATGTTTTTTACGTACTGGCTCCAATGAGGATACCTGTGCACTTCATCCAGCAGAAGACACTCTCCACCTGAAGTGTAAAAAGACTGGACGGTGTCCATTAGGTCGTTGCGCGTAAAATATGCACTGTCGAGGTTAAGGTATAACGCTTTTTTTGTATTGGCGCCATAATGCGATTTGATATGTTGAAGCAAAAGCGTCGTTTTGCCAACGCCTCTGGCGCCACGAATACCGATAAGACGGGTGTTGTCCCAGTCGATAGTGTTCATAACCGAACGTACAAAATTTGTTGTACTATTCTGAATTAGTTGTCGTTGTAACACAAAAAGCGTTTCCATATGTTCGTTGTTTTATGGTGCAAAGATACATATTTTTTGTTTAATACGTTAAACAAAAAACAAATATATTTGTTTAATTCTTTAAACATATAATGGGAATGTGAGAATCAAAGGGACAGGAGATTCTACCCGGTCATCAATATCAGAAACGGGCGCAGCGTGGATGGGACCGTGAAGTGGATGCCCGAGGAGGACGACCTGGACAAGATAAGAATTGAGGCGGCAGTGGTTGCGTGGCGTCGGGATCTGTTTTGGTGCGTAGGGTGATGCGTTTCGGGATGCGGAGGTTTTGTGCGATGATGGAAAAAGAAGAGCCGCCCCAAAATGGGCGGCTCTTGAAGTGTTGGAGTATTTTCTAATATGATTAGATGATACCCTGGGCAACCATGGCCTTGGCAACACGCATGAAGCCGGCGATGTTGGCGCCCTTCACGTAGTTGATGTGGCCATCAGCCTCACGACCGTGCTCAACGCACATGTCGTAGATGTTGTTCATGATGGTGTGGAGGTTCTTGTCGACCTCTTCGGCGGTCCAGTTACGGTGCTCGGCGTTCTGGCAGATTTCGAGGCCAGAGGTGGCAACACCACCGGCGTTGACAGCCTTACCGGGGCCGAAGGGCACCTTGGCAGCCTGGATGGCGGCGATGGCGGCGGGCTGGCAGCCCATATTCGAAACCTCAGCCACATACTTCACGCCATTGGCGAGGAGCATCTTGGCATCTTCCTCGGCGAGCTCGTTCTGGAAGGCGCAGGGCATAGCGATGTCGCACTTCACGATCCAAGCTTTCTTGCCGGCGGTGAACTTGGCCTGGCCGGGGAACTTGTCGGCCATGTCCTGAACTTTGTTGCGGTTGGAGGCACGCATGTCGAGCATATAGTCGATCATCTCTTTGGTGATGCCGTTCTCGATCTCGCAGACACCGTCGGGGCCGCTGATGGCGACGACCTTGGCACCGAGTTCGACAGCCTTGGTGGCAGCACCCCAAGCCACGTTACCGAAGCCAGAGAGGGCGATGCGTTTGCCAACGAGGGTGTCACCCTTTTCGCGGACCATGCGGTCGACATAGTAGATGGCGCCGAAACCGGTGGCTTCGGGACGGATGAGGGAACCACCCCAGCCGTAGCTCTTGCCGGTGAGGGCACCAGTGGAGTGCTCGCGGGCGAGTTTCTTGTAGGCACCATAGAGGTAGCCGATCTCACGGCCGCCGACTCCGACGTCGCCAGCGGGGCTGTCCTGATCGGGACCGATGTTGCGCCACAGCTCATACATGAAGGCCTGGCAGAAACGCATGATTTCGGCGTCGCTCTTTCCGACGGGGTCGAAATCGGAACCGCCCTTACCACCGCCGAGAGGCAGCATGGTGAGGCTGTTCTTGAAGATCTGCTCGAAGCCGAGGAACTTCAGCATGCTGACGTTCACAGCCTTGTGGAAACGCAGACCGCCCTTGTATGCGCCGAGGGCGGCGTTGAACTGCACGCGGTAGCCGAGGTTGGTGCAAACCTCGCCCTTATCGTTGACCCAGGTCACACGGAAGGTGAAGATACGGTCGGGCTCCACAATGCGCTCGACGATCTTGTTGGCCTCGAACTCGGGGTGTTTGTTGTATTCTTCTTCGATGGTTTCAAGAACCTCGCGAACTGCCTGCAAGTATTCGTTTTCACCGGGATGTTTGGCCTCCAGGTTAGCCATAATGTTTTGTACGTTCATGATATTTAATCGTTTATGTTAAACTTTTGGTTTTTATTCACCCACAAATGTACGTCTTTTTTTTAATTGTAAAAAATTTTTTTTCTTTTTGTTTAAAAATGGACCGTTATGGGCTCCCCGATGAGGTGGAATGGGAATGACCACCAGTGGTTGCCGGCTGGCGGTATGGCCCCGGCGGATGTTGCTCTGCTGTTGTCCGGATGGTTTTCGTCCAGCAGTCGTGCGGCATCCATAAAAGCAGTTGCTGGCCCCTGTTTTTAGGGGTCAAAAAAAGAGGGGGTAGGAAGGGGGGCTAGAGATAGCAGGTGTCGACGAAGTTTTTGATGCGGGGCTTGACGTATTCGCGTTCTTCGATGAATGCCATGTGGCCCACTTTGTCGAGGATGAGGATTTCGGAGTGGTGCGGGATCATGGCTTGCGAGACGGCGAGCTCGAGGGGGATGCGGTTGTCGTTTTTGCCGTAGATGAAGAGGGTGGGCACTTCGAGGCGCTGCAGGACGTCGATGCGTGAGGGGCGCTGCATCATGCCGAGCTGTGCGGCGATGATGGATTCGGTGCTGGTTTCAAGGCACTGGTCCTGAAGGTCTTTGATGTCCTGGTTGAGCAGTCCGCGATGGCTGTTGTCGAACAGGGAGGGGACGAAGTTGACGATGAAGGAGGCCCGGTTTTCTTTGACCTGCTGGCAGATGGATCGGCGCTGTTCGGCGTGTTCGGCCGAATCGGAGAGGGCGTGCGAGTTGACGAGGCCGAGGCCGCGGAGGGTGTAGGGGTATTTTTCGGCGAAGGCGAGGGCCACGTAGCCGCCCATGGAGTGGCCTACCATGACGCATTGGTCGACGCCGATGTTGGTGAGCACGTCGTGGACGGTGTCGGCCATGAAGTCCATGGTGTGGACGTCGCTGAAGGTGTCGGTGAGGCCGTGGCCGGGCAGGTCGATGGTGACGACGCGCATGGAGTGCAGGTAGGAAAGAACGTAGGACGACCAGACATCGAGACTTTGCAGGAATCCGTGCAGGAGGACGAGCGTTTTCGGGTTGTTGCGGCCTTCGTCACGGTAGTGTATCGTGCGGCCTCGCGATATGATTGTACGGTGTTGTTCCATGCCTGTTCTGTGGATTATAATTCAACGGCAAAATTACTACTTTTCTGACGATTGGCCGGTGTGTCTCGGAAAAAGTATTCCCCAGCGGATTGTTGATAATTATTGTTCCCTGAATTTGACGCTTACGGAGGAGGCTTTTTTGTTTTTCGCATGGACGTTGCCGTAGGCGGAGATGATGATGCGTTCGGGGCTGATGCCGCGTGCTGTCATGAAGCTCCGCAGGGTGGCGCCGCGCTGGAGCGAGAGGTCGTAGCATTCCTTGTCGTTGCGTCCGGCCACGTCGACGGAGAATTCGGCGACGCTGTTGTCGGTGCGTTCGAGGAAGGTGGCCAGCTGTTCGAGCTGGAGCGAGGCGAGGGGTTTGAGCTGTGCCGTGCCCTGTTCGAAGTCGACGATGTCGAGGGGGATGGGCTTCTCGGAGGCGACGAGAACGGGGAAGGTGTAGCCGCGCAGCTTGGGTTTGTCGGCCGAGGAGGGGTCGATGACGACAGCGGGCACGAAGTAGAATCCGGCGTCGCCGAGGAGGGCGTATTTGCGGTTTCTCTGTATGTTGAGGTCAGCGTTGCGGCAGGTGCCGTTGCAATGGATCACCTCGGTGACCTGCTGGTCGGCGAGGTCGGCCAGGGTGATTTTGTAGAGGAAGCCTTCCATGCCGAGGATGTCGACGCTGTAGCGCATGGAGGTCTGCGACATGTCGTGGGTGGTGTGGAAGCTGTAGCATCCGAAGCGGCTGCGGTTGACGTTGGAGGAGAAGTAGACGGTGTGTTCGCCCGCGGCGAAGCTGAGGCCGCCTTCGGTGAAGCCGGTGTTGATTTCTTTGCCGAGGTTCTGCGGGCGGTTCCAGTGCTGCCAGTCGTGGATGTTGTTGCGGGTGGCCATCATGATGTCGGTGAAGCCGAGTCCGCCGCGGCCGTCGGTGACGAAGTAGAGGGTTTTCTGGTTGCGGCTCAGGATGGGGCTGCGCTCGCAGTATTCGGAGTTGATGGAGAGGCCGAGGTTGACGGGCTCGCCCCAGCCGCGCTGGGTGAGGGGGATGAAGTAGATGTCGGTGGCCAAGGCGGTGTCGCCGTGGAAGTTGTCGCCCGAGGCCTGTAGGTTGTGGCCGCCGGGGCGGTCGGAGGCCAGCAGCATGCCGCTGCCGTCGGGAAGCATGAAGGCGTCCACCTCGATGTGGTCGGTGTTGACGGGATATTCGGGAATTTCGGTCACATGCCATTTTTCGCCGTCGCGTTCGGCAATCCAGATGTCGCCGTCCTTGCCGAGCAGCATGTGGTTGCCCCTGTCGAAGAAGCTGAAGAGGGTGAGGCCGTCGTTGCCGACGTTGTCGAAGGCCACTTCGCTGGTGGGCACCCATTTTTTGCCCTGTTTGGTGGCATAGCAGATGCGCCGGTTGGCACCGTTGGTGCGGGTGAAGTAGAGGCGTCCGTCGGCTTCGTTGACAGAGGGGTTGAGGATGTCGTAGTTGGCTTCAAGTTCTGACACGGCTTTGCGGTCTTTGGCCGACGACTGGAGCATCTGAACCAGCTCGTTGTATTCGCGGTGTGCCACATTGTCGAAGCATAGGTCGAACTGTCTGATGCGGTCCAGGGCACCTTTGTAGTCGTGCACCTTCAGCATGCCTTGGATCATGCGCTGGAGGGGGACAAAGGATATCTTTTTCCCGTAGAGCTGGCGCACGTGTGAGGCGTAGCTGGGATATTCCATTTCGAGAAATTCCTCCAGGAAGTTGATCCGGTCGGCCCGTGAGGCGAAGTCGAGGTCGTCGTCGACGATGCGCTGGAAGGGGAAATCGGGATAGCGGTTGGTGAAGTCCTTGATGGGGGCGCCGTTGCCTTCGGCCGAATGCCACGAGTAGAATTTGCTGAAGATATCGTTGTAGTGGGCGTCCATCTTGAAGCGGTCGAGGTAGATGCGGGCTGCCGTCACGTCATGGTTGTCGGTGATCATCCGGCGGAGTTGCGCCAGGGCTTTTTCTGACAGGTTGTTGTCGATGTTGGAGTCGACGAAGTCGGCAATCTCTTGAGGTGTGCGCAGGGTGGAGTATTGCACTCCGATAAGGGTTTCGAGGCGTTCGCGGGCCTGTGCATCCTCGTTGCTGGAGGGGTAGTGGCGCAGGAAGCGTTTGTAGGATTGGATGGTGTTCTCGCGGCACGCTTCGGCGTAGGCATATCCGCTGAGGTGTTTCTTGGCTTCGCGCTGCACGGAGGGACTGTTGGGGTATTTTTCGGCGATGGCCTTGATGGCGTCCTCGCTTTTGCAGTCGTCGAAGAGCGTCGCGGCCTGGAGTGCGATGCGGTTTTCCATCTGTTCGGCCTCGCTGGTGCCGGGGTAGATGGTGATGAAATGGTAGTAGGCATCCACGGTGCCTTTCCTGAGGTCGTCGTCAAACACTTGCGCGATGCGGCGCTGGCGTAGCTTCCTGACCAACGTGATGTCGATGTCGAAGGCTTCCATGTAGGTGTCGAGTTCGGTGCCGGACAGGTCGGTGCGAGTTTCGATGATGGTGTAGGCGGCATCGGTAATGGCCTGTTTTGTCTGCCGGATAGTGGTGAGCGTGATGTCTTTGCGGGCCAGACGTCCCAATTCGCCCAGCTTGTCGCGTTCCAGAAGTGAGATGTGGTTCTCTTCGGTTTTGCGGATGTATTGCATCGCCAGAGGAATGTTGTACATCGGGTTGGCGGAATCGGCGTAGAAGCGGGCCATCTCATACAGGTTCTCCACATCGTTGGGCGTGCGGGCGTATGTCCGGCTCAGCCGTGCGAAGCGGGCCTCGTAGCTGTCGTTGGTGTCGCTGGCCGATATGTTCACAGCCCCCGCCGAACAGCCTATCAGCAGGCATCCGACAAGCAGCAGCAGTGTTTTTTTCATGTCTTTACTATTTGATCGAACTCAGTATGTCGCGAAATTCGAACTCCATGTCGTCGAAGGTGTCGAGCGAGGTTTCCAGCCTGAACTCGACAATGCCTTTTTTGTCCTGGAAGTATGTCATCAGGAATTCGTAGTCCTTTTCGTCGTTGGGGTTGGTATAGGCGCCGACGTATCCCAACCCGCCGCTTTTGGGCAGGCCGGGGCCGCTGGTGTATTCGTCGATCGACTGGAAGGGCTGTTGCTCAAAGCGCTCGTAGGCCAGCTCGTACACGTCGCCTTCGTAGGCGGTGTTGACATATATCCGCAAAAATGGCAATGCCGTGTCGCCTTCAGCGTCGATGAGGACTTCGCGTGTGTAGCAATACAGATAGATGTCGGCGCCGTCCTTGAGTTTATAGTTGCGCACAAAACTCCAGTCGTCGCCGTTCAGGCGGAAGGAAAAACCGGTGCCCGGTATTGAAATCTGCGCCATCGCGGCCAGCTCACCCAGAATCATCACGGCCAATACGACCGCTTTTGCCATTTTTTTCATTTCTCGATCCTTTCGTTATAGAATTTCAGCAAATCTTCCGTCAGTCGTTTGCTGTTGTACTGTTCTGCTATCAGCCGCCGAGCCGCTTCTCCGACGTGGTGGCAATAATCGTCATCCTCGAGGCATCGCTTGATTTTTGCGGCAAACTGCTCCGGGGTGTCGGCTATCAGCAGGTGCTCGCCATCGGTGTATTCGATGCCGCTGGCGCCGACAGTGGTGGTGATCACCACTTTGCCCACCGACATGGCCTCGATGATTTTCACCCGGATGCCGCTGCCGCTGAGCAGGGGCACCACGTTGATTTTCTTGCTCCCGATGAAATACATCGCATCCGGCACCTCGCCAACCACCGTCACGCCCTCGATGTGGGCTGTGGTCCACCGCTCGGGCATCTTGCGTCCGGCCAGGTAGAGGTGGGCCTGCGGCACTTCGCGGTGTATCACCGGCCACACGTCTTTCAGCAGCCACTCGATGCTTTCGCGGTTCGGCAACCAGTCCATGGCCCCGATGTGGAACAGCGAGTTAGGCTCCGCGTCGACATGCCCCACGTCCTCGGTTTCGATGCCGAACGGCAGGTGTGTCACCGGTCGACGGCATCCGTTGGCGCGGAAATAGTCGGCATCGTTGCGCGTGATGCACACCACACCGTCGTAGTCGTTCACATGCTCCAGCTCGTAGGCCCTTAATGTCAAGGCCAGATGCTTCAGATACTGGCGTTTGAACGGGTTGCGGGCACTTTTGGCCACCTGCTGCCAAATGAGGTGCTCCACGTTGTGGGCGCGGAGGATCACTTTGGCGGTGCTGTGTTTTCGTATCAGGGGCACGTATGGCGTCAGGAAAAGGCTCTCCACATGCACTATGTCGAAGTCCTCTTTGTCAAGCGTTTCCCGCAGTTTGGCGGCGAAGTTGCTGTCGATGAAACGTTTCACATGGTACGACTCGCCGCACAGCATGGCTACCGCCGCCGGTATCACATGCAGTCCCAGGTCCACTGCTACCGCTTCCAGCCGTGTGGCGTCCATGTATTCGGCTGTCAGTTTCTCTCTGCGGAGCGGATGTTTTTCGCTCTCCATCGTGAGCACCCGCACCTCGCAGCCTTCGTTCAGCAACCCTTGCGTGATGCTGTTCATGGCCATCGTACCGCCGTCGACCGGCGGGTAGGGGGGCTTGTTGCAGAGCTGTAGTACCTTCATACTTTGAGTAACGCCATTTGGCCCTGATTATTGCGTTGCAGGGGCTTATTCTTTGGGCAGCGCCTTGAATCCGAAACCGAGGATTTCGCTGCTGTCCATGATGTTGACAAAAGCCTTGGGGTCGAGACGGTGCAGGTTGCTCTTGAGCTTCACCATGTCGGCACGGTCAAGGGTCACGTATATCATCTTGCGTTCCGAGCCCTGATACAGGCCGGTGCCGGTCAGCAGGGTGCCGCCGCGCTGCAGGTCGTTCAGGATATAGTCGCGCACCGCCTCCAGCTCGTCGGTGACGATGAACATGGTCTTGTAGCTTTTCAAGCCGTCGACCACCAGGTCGATGATCTTGCCCTCGATGAAGATCAGCAGTATCGAGTAGATCGGCAGACGGATGTCGCCAATGATCAGGGTGGTGAGCGAAATCAGGCTGTCCACAACCATCACCAGGGTGCCCAGGCTGATTTTGGTGTATTTATGGATAATCATGCTGATGATGTCCGAACCGCCGCTGGTGGCGCCGGCGCGGAAAATCACGCCAATGGCCACGCCGTAGATCAATCCGGCAACCACCGTGTTGAGGAACATGTCGGGCTGGAAATAACGCTCCACGCCGCCATCCATATAGCTCAGATAGCTGGTCAGGCCCTCAGCGCTCTCGAACAATCCGTCGTGGATAAGCGGCTTGTAGCCCCACGTGGTCTCCATGATGAACGTGAACACGGGTATCAGCACCACCGAGATGATCGTCTTCAGACCGAATTTCGGACCCAGGATCAGGGTGCCTATGATCAGCAGCGGTATGTCCATGCAGATTCCTGACACAGAAATCTTCCATCCCCACAGCGCATGGAACACGTTGGCCAATCCGTACACGCCGCCAGGCGCCAGATGGTAGGGGTTGACGAACATCACGTCGCCCACGGCAAACAGGGCACAGCCAAGCACCAGTAGCAAATACGAAACTATCTCGGCTTTCCAGTCGATCTTTGTTTTTGTCTTTGTCATAATATATTGACTATTAGTATTTAATTAGTATTGTTTTCGCTCGTTTTCTTTTGCAAAGATACACAACTTTCTTCAATAACGGTAAACAATGTCGCAGATTGGGCTTTTGGGCCAGTCCGGCACAGTCCATTCGTGCCCCGGGATGGTACGGCCGCATAAAACAAACTCCCCACATTTTGCATCATGTCCGATGCAGAATGTGGGTGAGTCTCCGAGCGATAGACGGGGTTCGAACCCGCGACCTGCGGCTTGGGAAGCCGCCGCTCTGCCAACTGAGCTACTATCGCAATCTCGGTTCCTTTAACGGCGCTCGTGGCGCTTTATTGTATGGAACCGATATTTTTTTTCAATTGAAGTATTCAAACACGCCGTTTTCGCTCTTCACCGTCACCTGCGCCTTCTCGGCAGCTTCCACGCGGCCGATGATGCGGGCGTCGACATTGAAGCCCTTGGCGATGTCGATGATGCCGCGCGCCGTGGCCTCGTCGGTGTAGAGCTCCATGCGGTGGCCCATGTTGAACACCTTGTACATCTCCTGCCAGTCGGTGCGGCTCTCCTCATGGATCATCTTGAACAGCGGCGGCACGGGGAACAGGTTGTCCTTCACCACATGCAGCCGGTCGATGAAATGCAGCACCTTGGTCTGGGCACCGCCCGAGCAGTGGATCATGCCGTCGATCTTCGGCCGGTATTCGTCAAGCACGCGCCGTATGATGGGGGCATAGGTGCGGGTGGGGGAGAGCACCATGTGGCCGGCATCCACGCCCGGCACCTCGGTGGGGTCGGTCAGCAGCTTACTGCCGCAGAACACCACATCGTCGGGAAGGTTGCGGTCGTAGCACATGGGATACTTCTCGGCATACACATGCGAGAACACATCGTGGCGGGCCGATGTCAGGCCGTTGCTGCCCATTCCGCCGTTGTAGGCCGTCTCATAGCTGGCCTGTCCGTAGGAAGCGAGGGCCACGATGACGTTGCCGGCCTTGATGTTCGCGTTGTCGATCACATCGGCGCGGCGCATGCGGGCCGTGACGGTGCTGTCCACGATGATGGTGCGCACCAGGTCGCCCACGTCGGCCGTCTCGCCGCCGGTGAGCACCATGTCGATACCCATGTCGCGCATCGTCTGGCAAAACTCCTCCGTGCCATTGATCACGGCCGAAATCACCTCGCCGGGCACCAGCTGCTTGTTGCGGCCGATGGTCGACGAAAGCAGGATGTGGTCGAGGGCTCCCACACAGAGCAGGTCGTCGGTGTTCATCACGATGGCATCGATGGCGATGCCTTTCCACACGCTGAGGTCGCCCGTTTCGCGCCAATACATATAGGCCAGGCTCGATTTGGTGCCGGCGCCGTCGGCATGCATGATGTTGCAATAGTCCTTGTCGCCGCCCAGCAGGTCGGGGATGATTTTGCAGAATGCCTTGGGATACAGCCCCTTGTCTATATTCTTGATGGCGTTGTGTACGTCTTCTTTCGATGCGGAAACACCGCGTTGGTTATACTTGTCCATTTCGCTGAATTTGACTGCAAAAGTACGAAGATTTTGCCGACTGGCCAAAAAAAACATCCCACGGCCGCAAAAACCCTTTCTCCGGGCAATTCATCCCGTCCACACTTCGCTTTCCAACCTATTTTTTATCCTCTTCCAATCCATTGTTTCTCAATACCTTCTCCTTACCATCTCCTACCCAACTCCTACCATGGTAGGAGATGATAGGGAGATGGGTAGGTGTTGGTATGTGGAAATCAGGCAGTTGGTTGCAGCACGATAAGTTGCGTGCTTTTTTCGGTCCGAAAGGGAGATGATGCCCATTTTTTTCGCCGCAAATAGTCGAAAACGGAAATTGTTGTGTAAATTTGTAGGGTGAAACCCGCTGCCGTGTTGTGCGTAAAATGCTGGCACGATGAATTCTAGCGATATTCTTGTCTTGTTATGAAACTGTTGAGAACCGATCTTTCGCCCGAAGAATACCATCAGCCCGAGCTGATGCGTCGCGCTGTGGCACGCGAAATGCATGTGGCTGAATCCGATGTGGCCGGTGTGCGAGTGGTGCGCCGCAGTATCGACTGCCGCAGGCGTGTGATGTATCATGTCGACCTGGAGGTGCGTATGCAGGGCGAGACTGTCGAGCCTCAGGCACCCGAGGCGTCGCCCTACCGCGACTGCCGCAATGCTCGGCCTGTGGTCATAGTCGGTGCGGGTCCTGCTGGGCTTTTCGCCGCGCTTCACGCTTTGGAGGTGGGCCTGCGGCCCGTGATCGTCGAGCGGGGCAAGCCCGTCGAGGAGCGCAAGAAGGATATCGTCGAGTTGGGACGCGAACGTCGCGTGAACCCTGACAGCAACTGGTGTTTCGGCGAAGGCGGCGCCGGTACTTACAGCGATGGCAAGCTGTATACGCGATCCACCAAGCGCGGCGATGTGGGCGACGTGTTGCGCAAGTTTGTCGAGCATGGTGCCGATCCCGACATTATGCTGGATGCTCATGCGCATATCGGCACCGACCGCCTGTCGGGCATCATCGCGCGCATGCGGCAGACCATCGTGGAGCATGGTGGAGAGTACCATTTCGGGGTGAGGGTGACGGATTTGATTGTCGTCGACGGCCGGGTGACCGGTGTTGCCGATGCGGCGGGCAACCGTTTTGAAGGCATGGCGGTGGTTTTGGCCACAGGCCATTCGGCCCGCGATATCTATGCGCTCTTCCATCGCAAGGGGTGGATGATGCAGGCCAAGCCTTTTGCCCTGGGCGTGCGTGTGGAACACCCGCAGCAATTGATCAACGAAATACAGTACCACGGTCGGCACTATTCCAGGTTTCTGCCGCCGGCAGCCTACAGCCTCACTACGCAGGTGAACGGGCATGGGGTGTTCAGTTTTTGCATGTGTCCGGGTGGTGTGATTGTGCCGGCTGCCACTGCCGAGGGCGAGCAGGTTGTCAACGGCATGAGCAATTCGCACCGCACGTCGCCGTTCGCCAACAGCGGTATCGCTGTCACCGTGGGACTCGACGATGTGCAGGGCGACGATGCCTTTGCGCTGCTGCGCTTCCAGCAGGAGGTGGAAAGAAGGGCCTTCGAGGCGGCCGGACGCACGATAGATGCGCCTTCGCAGCGACTGGTCGATTTCATGGCGCGTCGCCATTCGCAGTCGCTCAACAAGAGCAACTATATGGGCACATGTGTGGCCGCGCCGCTGCACGAGTTGCTGCCGCCGTTTGTGGTGGATTGCCTCATCGGAGGCTTCAAGGATTTCGACCGGAAGATGCATGGTTTTGTGACCCGCGAGGCCTCGCTGCTGGCGGTCGAGAGCCGCACCTCGTCGCCGGTGCGCATTCCGCGCGATGCGGCCACGCTTGAGCATCCGCAGCTGGCGGGACTCTATCCCTGTGGAGAGGGTGCAGGATATGCCGGGGGCATAGTGAGTTCGGCCATCGACGGCATGCGTTGCATTGATGCCCTTATGCTCCGGAAGTGAAGCCCGGCGTCAATGGCTGCGGCGTGAACGGGAGAACGATTCGGGTGCCCCTTCGAAAGTGAAGCTCAGCATGAAGGTGCGCGATTTGAGAAAGTCGGTCGACCGGATATAGATGTCGGGGTCTTCCACTTTGAGGTCGACTGTGCCGAATGCCATTTTCAGCTCGATGGCAAATTTCACGTAGAGCAGAAAAACGTCGAAGCCGACGCCTGTATAGTAGCGGAAGTCGCTCGGCTTGAGGCGCACGATGCTTTGGTCGGTCAGGTTGCGGTTTTTGCGTAGCGAGGCAAAGTCGAAACCATAGCTGACGCCGCCGATGACGTAGGGACGGAAGTTGTTGTAGCGTTGGGCGCGGAATTTCAGTTCGATGGGGATGTCACCGTAGACCGACTCCACGTTGCGGCTTTGCTCGGCCAGCCGATGGGTCTCCAGGTAGCCTTCTTCCCATGAATAGGTCAGTTCGCGGGTGACCAGGGTCACGCCCGGAAGCATGCGGAGATTGAAGTAATCGTTCAGCCTAAGGTCGCCGATGATGGCTATGTGGAAGCCCGGGGCATAGTACGAAGTGGTGCCTTGCAGCGTTTCGCGCAGCTCATCGTCTTCGCTGAAGTTGAGGTCGAATTTCGATTGGGTATAACCCACCTGTATGCCGAAATGGATCAGCTGGCTGTCGAACTGGCCCAAGTTGGAGATCTGCCCATGGGCAGCGGCGCCGGACAATGCCAGAGCCATCAGCAATATGACCCCTTTGGACTTCATCCGACCTCTTCTGTGATCTCGCCCCTGAGCGACTGGCTCAGCCTCATTTTGACGTGCTCCTTGTTGTCGGGATAGTTGCCAAGCAGATACATCATTTTCGTGATGGCCGCCTCGATGGTGATGTCGCCTGCGCCCACCACACCGATGCGGTCCATGTCACAGCTGGCGGCATATTGCCGCATCTTGACGGCTCCAGCCTTGCACTGCGTCACATTCATCACGATGATGCCGCGGTTGATGGCCTCCTCGAGCGACGAGATGAACCATTCGTCGGTCGGCGCGTTGCCCGAACCGTAGGTTTCCAGCACCACACCCTGCAGTCCGGGTGTGCCAAGCAGCGACCGCACCACCTCGACACCGATGCCGGGAAACAGTTTGAGCACGGCAACACGCGTGTCGAAGCGTTTGCGCACAACCAGACTGCCCGTCGGCATGGGGAGGAAAAGATGCTCCTTGAAACTGATTTTGATGCCGGCTTTGGCCAGAGAAGGATAGTTGTAGGTCTCAAAAGCGTCGAAGTTCTCGGCGCTCATCTTGGTGCTGCGGTTGCCACGATAGAGGTGGCTCTCGAAGAATATGCACACTTCGGGAATGGTGGCCAGCCTTGTTGAGGCTATTTCCAAGGCGCAGATGATGTTTTCGCGCCCGTCGCTGCGCAGCATGCCTAACGGCAACTGGCTGCCGGTCAGGATGATGGGTTTTGCCAGATTCTTGAACATGAAGCTCAACGCCGATGCCGTGTAGGCCATTGTGTCGGTGCCGTGGAGCACCACAAAGCCGTCGTAGCGGTCGTATTCCCGCTCGATGATGTTGGCGATGTCGACCCATAGCGAGGGTGTCATGTTCGACGAGTCGATGATGTGTTCGAGGGTGACCGAGTCGATGCGGTAGCTGCACCCTTTCAGTTGCGGAACAGCGTCGTAGATGCGGTCCAGAGCGAAGGGATGTAACGATCCGTTCTCGTCCTGCACCATTCCGATGGTGCCGCCCGTGTAAACGATCAGTACTGCGTTTTGCTTCATGCCTACATTAACGCGGCATCGTTTGTATTATTGCATAAGCTGACACATTTTCTTGCGTTTGCAGACAGAGCCCCTGTCCATTCATTTTGCACTCCCCTGTGTCATGATTATGCGTTGGTGGAGATATGGCATATTGTCCGCTTTTGTTTGATAATCAGATGATAGCAAAATAAATTTTGCGGATAGTGAAAAAAGTGTTACTTTTGCACCCGCTTTGGCAAGCCGAAAAGCGATTGTCCAATGGTGTAATGGTAGCACTCCAGATTTTGGTTCTGTCAGTCTAGGTTCGAATCCTGGTTGGACAACAAGAACGCTCCTACCCTCATGGGTGGGAGCTGTTTTTTTTTCAATGAGTAAATGTTCTGCGGAGGACTTTTGTGGCTACCTCACGTTCTCGGCTCGCACGATTCGGTAGACGGCCAGATAGGCCATGCGGACGGCCGCCACGCCGGTTGACAGGTAGTGTGGCCAGTCTTCGTTGCGATAGGCGGTCCGCTTGCGTTTCTTGGTGGGCTCCACATACAGGATGTCGTTCTGCTGCAGATAGTAGTAGGGCGAGTTGAGCACCTCGCGGCGGGTGAGGTCGAGGGTGTCGACAATCTGCTCGTTGCCGTTGGTGCGTATGATGGTGACGCATTCGCGTATGCCGTCTTTGGTCACGTCGCCACATTGTGCGAGGGCCTCAAACACGGTGATCCTTTCACCGTCGGCATGTATCTGGCGGGGGTATCTCACCTCGCCGATCACCGTCACGCGGAAATTCATCAGGCTGACCGTCACCACGGGGTCGTTGACGTATTGTTTTTCAATGAGTTGCTTTTCGATTTCTCGCGCAAGTGATTCGAGGGTGTGACCCGTGGTGGAGACACGGCCCAGGAACGGGAACGTGATGTCGCCATTGGTGGTCACCAGGTAGCCCGTCGGTTTAGCGTTGTCGGCACCCGTGTTGGTTTCCTGGTTGAATGGTACCACTGCAGCCGGCTTCTGGCTGTAGACGTATATGTGGAGCACATCTTCGGGGAAGATGGCCGTTTGGCGGAAGTTGGTGATGGGCGTCTGCACATCCCGGTCGGCGTCGGCGATATACGCATGGCGCTTCGGGGTGCTGCAGGCTGCCAAGGCCAGCATGGCGACAAACAATGCTATGAGCGATCGTACGCGCATGGTCAGCTCTTTTTTTGCCACGGCATGGTGGGCAACTCGACCGATTTGAAGGCAGAGAAAATGTTGTTCGACGACGGCTTCTCTTTTCCGTAGATCTCGGCTATCAAGCCTTTGTATTTTTCCATCAGCGGGCCGCGGCGCAGCTTGAGCGTCGGCGACAGCAGGCCGTTGTTGGGTGTCCACTCGTCGACCACCAGGCGGAACTGTTTGATTTGCTCGTGCGGAGCCAGGTCGCGGTTGTACAGATCGAGCACCTTGCGCATCTTGTCGTGTGTCTGCGGCAGCGAGATGAGCTCGGCATTGTCGCGGTAGTGCAGGTGGTACTTCAGGGCCCAATAGTGCAGGGTGTTGAAG
This sequence comes from uncultured Bacteroidales bacterium, assembly GCA_937886715.1. Classification (GTDB taxonomy): domain Bacteria; phylum Bacteroidota; class Bacteroidia; order Bacteroidales; family P3; genus Colimorpha. The sequence goes on from CAKZZD010000031.1 coordinate 32,684, forward strand.
TTAGGGCTGATGATGGCGGCCACCTGTTTCTCGTTTTCGCCGATGACCATCACCTGCTCGATGTATTCCGAGCCGCGCAACTTGTTCTCGATCAGCTGCGGGGCGACGTACTTGCCGGCCGAGAGCTTGAAGATGTCTTTCTTGCGGTCGGTGATCTTCAGGTAGCGTCCGCCAACCAGCTCGCCGATGTCGCCAGTGTGGAACCATCCGTCTTTGTCGATCACCTGGGCGGTGTATTCCGGGTCTTTGTAGTAGCCCAACATGATATGCGGTCCGCGTGTGAGGATCTCGCCATCATCGTCGAAACGCATCTCCACGCCCTGCAGCACAGGCCCCACGGTGCCTATCTTTACCATGTGGTGGGCAGGGTCGTTGACAGCGATGACGGGCGACGTCTCGCTCAAGCCGTAACCTTCATAGATGTTGATGCCGGCAGCGGCGAACAGCCGCACCATCTTGGGTTGGATGCTGCTTCCGCCGGTGATGACGGTGAGCCGCTTGCCGCCGAATTTCTCGCGCCATTTGCTGTACACGGTTTTGTCCAAAAACCACTGCGACAGCTGGTAGAAGGGATTGGCCTTTTTCGTCAGCGTGTAGTCGTAGTGCTTTCCGTGCCGGAACGCCCAGTCGTAGATGTCCTTCTTGATGCCGGAGAAGTCCTTGCCTGCCGCGTAGAGCTTGTCGTAGACCAGTTCCAGCACGCGCGGTACGGCGCAGAAGCCGTCGGCCTGTATCTCCTGCATGTTCTGCTGGATGGTGCCCATGCTTTCAGCATAATAGATACTGATGCCCTTGACCTGGTAATGGTAGTTCATCGAGCGCTCGTAGATATGGTTGAGCGGCAGGAAAGAGAGGAATTTGTGGCGGTTGTCGCAAGGGTTCACCTGGGCGTGGGCAAGGAAGTTGCTGCACAGGTTGCGGTGACTCAGCATCACGCCTTTGGGCAAGCCTGTGGTGCCGCTGGTGTAGATCATCGTCGTCCAGTCGTCGGGTTTGATGTCGCGCTTGCGCTGCTCGATCTCAAGCATCCATTTGTCGCGGTTGGCGATGCCCAGCTTCAGAATCTCCAGCATGCGGTGCTCGCCCTCGATGTTGGCCATGGTATAGACCATGGGTTTCTCTTCCAGTTGGTCCAGGGCGGGCTTGATGCGGCCGAGCAGCACTTTTGTGCTGACGAACACGGCCTGGGCTTCGCTGTGCTTCAATATGTAGGCATAGTTCTCGGCCGAGAGGGTGGGGTAGACCGGCACATGGATGATGCCGCTCATGGAGAGGGCCATGTCGATGAAGTTCCACTCGGGGCAGTTGGCGCTCATGGTGATCACCCTGTCGCCTTGCTTCAGCCCCATTTCGCAAAGGCCGTATGCCAGATAGTGTGCAAATTTATAATAGTCGTGAGATGAGTATTTTACCCATTCGCCATTGACTTTTCCAGCCAGTATGTCATCTTTCGGATACTGCTCCACCAGATGGTCCAGCAGGTCGAAGATGCGTGTGATTTCTGTCATGTTTTAACAGTTTTTAAAAATGCAAAAATACGCACTTTTTCCCATACCATGTCCAAAAAAGTGCATGTCGGCATTTTTTTTAACATTTGCAAGGCGGGGATCATTGCCCCATCATGCCGCTGCTGTGCAGGAAATCCAAGAGCGAGCGCGAGATGCTCTCGTTCTGTTCGCGGGGGTATCGGATGGTGGTGAATATTTCGCAATAGTTGCGGGTGCCGTTTTGGCGCACCATTTCGCGGTTGAACTCGAACTCGTCGCGCACGCGGTGTGTCCGCACGATATCGTCGTCCGTGTAGTCGTGGTACTTCTCCTCGTGCAACATCGCATCGAGGCCCAGGCGTTCGCTCATCTGGGGCAGCTCGCCGTCGGGATGGCCCATGGCGATGGTGATCACGGGCACCACACCCGTGGGACACTCCAGCAGTTTGGCAATGGCCTCGGTGTTGTACATCACCGTGCCCAGATAGCAGAATCCCAGCCCCCGCCCTTCCGCGGCCACGCAGATGTTCTGTGCCGCCAGCGACGCGTCGACCAGCGCCGATTCGAACCACAGCAGGTTGCCGTAGGGCTCGTCGCAGCCGTTGACGCGGCAGTAGTGGTGATAGCGGTTCACGTCAGTGCAGATGGTCAGCCACAGCGGTGCCGACTGGCACTGGCCGAAGTGCAGCTTGCACAGTTCGCTGCGCAGCGGGTCGCGGCGGGTGGCTATGATCGAGTATAGCTGCATGTTGCCGGTGTTCGAGGCGCGCAGCCCGCATTCGACAATCTCGTGTAGCAGCTCATCGCTGATGGCCTCGGCCGTGAACTTGCGCACCGAACGGTGCTTCATCATGATATCTGTCGCATTGTTGTTCATTGTCGGTATGAATATTTGGATTCGGGTTGCAAAAGTACGAAAAAAATCCGCATTGGCCGCAGAAAAGATTCATGACGGTGTAACGCTTTGGTTTCCACTTCTCAACACCATACCAACTCCTACCCAACTCCTACCCATCTCCTACCGGAGTAGGAGATGGGTAGGAGTTGGGTAGGAGTTGGTATGGAGAGGCTGTTGATTTACAATGCGTTAGAAGGGTGATAAAAAACGCCCGGCTGGCGGATGCCAGCCGGGCGGTAGATGTTTGGTTGTGAAATGTTTACAGCGATATGCCGCCATCGACGCAGATCACCTGGCCGGTGATGTATTCGCTGAGGTCGCTGGCAAGGAAGAGCGAGGTGCGGGCGATGTCGAGTTCGGTGCCGCCACGGCGCAGGGGGATGTCGGAGAGCCATTTGTTGCGGGCCTCTTCGGGCATGGCCAGGGTCATGGCTGTCTCGATGAAGCCGGGGGCGATGGCGTTGCAGCGGATGCCGCGCGAGCCGAGTTCTTTGGCGAGCGACTTGCTGAAGCCGATGATGCCGGCTTTGGAGGCGGAATAGTTGCACTGGCCCGCGTTGCCGTTGACGCCGACGACGGAGCTGGTGTTGATGATGGAGCCGCTGCGCTGTTTGAGCATGATGGGGGCGAAGGCTTTGCAGTAGTTGAACACGGAGCGGAGGTTCACTTCGAGCACGAGGTCCCAGTCTTTGGGCGACATGCGGAGCAGCAGGGTGTCGCGGGTGATGCCGGCGTTGTTGACGAGGACATCGAGGCGGCCGAACTGTTTCTGGACCTGTTCGGCGACGGCGACGGTCTGGTCGTAGTCGGCGGCGTTGGAGGCGATGAAGGTGCTCTTGGGCTGTTGTTTCTGCAGCTCGTCGAGCAGTTCGCGGCTGGCGTCGTTTTCCTGCAGGTCGGTGAATATGACGGTGGCGCCGTGCTCGGCGAAGAGCTGGGCGGTGCGTTTGCCGATGCCGCGGGAGGCACCGGTGATCAGTGCGATTTTGTTTTCAAGCAGTTTCATTGGGCTTTGGGATTGTCGATTAATGCAAATGTTAATTCACCGGAGCAGCATGGCTTGCCGCCGACATAGGCTTTGGCGTCGACGAAGAAGATCATGCCGCGGCGGCTGGTGATGTGTGCGCGGATCTCCATTGTGTCGCCGGGGCGTACGGGCTGGCGGAAGCGCACGTTGTTGATGCCGCTGTAGAGCGGGGTGCGGCCGATGAGTTCGTCGCGGACGAGGATGCATGACGATTGTGCCATGATTTCGCATTGGATCACGCCGGGCACCACGGGGTTGCCGGGGAAGTGGCCCTGGAGGAAGAATTCATCGCCACGCACGTGGTAGTGGGCGATGGCTTCGTTGTTTTCCATCGTTACGTCGTCGATGAGGAGCATCGGTTCGCGATGGGGGAGGAATGTTTTGATGTCGTCTCTGTTCAATATGGCCATGATGTGTGATGTTTAATGGGTCAAATTTTTCTGAGGGCCACGCTGGCGTTGTTGCCGCCGAATCCGAAGGTGTTGCTGATGGCGATGTCGGCCTGCCACTGGCGAGCGGTGTGCGGAGTGTAGTCGAGGTCGCATTCGGGGTCGGACTGGTCGAGGTGGATGGTGGGAGGGATGACGCCGTTCTGCAGCGCGAGGGCGCTGATGATCAGCTCGACGGCACCGGTGGCGCCGAGCATGTGTCCGTGCATGGATTTGGTGCTCGAGATGACGGCGCGACGCGAGCCTTCTTCGCCGAGGGTGGTCTTGATGGCGCGGGTCTCTCCTTTATCGTTGAGGGGTGTGCCGGTGCCGTGGGCGTTGATGTAGAGGTTTTCGCTGCTCTTGAACGAGGCCTCTTCGAGGGCCAGGCGCATGGCTTCGGCGGCGCCGCGTCCTTCGGGGTGCGGGGCGGTGTAGTGGTGAGCGTCGCATGTGTTGCCGTAGCCGCACACTTCGGCGTACATTTTGGCGCCGCGGCGACGTGCAAGCTCTTCGCTTTCAAGCACGAGGATGCCGCATCCTTCGCCCAGCACGAAACCGCGACGGCGTGCGTCGAAGGGCAGCGAGGCTGCCATGGGGTCGTCGCTGGTGGTGAGGGCCTTCATGTTGGCAAAGCCGCCGACGGCCATTTCGCAGATGGCGGCTTCGGTGCCGCCGGTGATGACGGCGTCGGCACGGCCTTCGTGGATCAGGCGGTAGGCCTCGCCCACGGAATGGGTGCCTGTGGCGCAGGCGGTGACCACGGGGATGTTGGGGCCCTGTGCGTTGTAGGTGATGGCCACGTTGCCGCCGGCGATGTTGGAGATCATCTCGGGAATGAAGAGCGGCGAGATGCGGCGGAGGCCGTATTGCAGTTTGTTGGCGTGTTCGCGCTCGAAGGTGGTGATGCCGCCAATGCCGCTGCCGATGGCGGTGCCGAAGCGGCGGGGGTCGACGTCGTCGCCCACACGCAGTCCGCTGTCCTGCATGGCTTGTGCGGCAGCGGCAAGGGCGTAGAGGGCGAAGGTGTCGTTGTGGCGGATCATCGTTTTGTCGATGCCGAAGTCTTCGGGATGGAAGTCCTTGACTTCAGCAGCCACTTTGACGGGAAGGTTTTCGCGGTCGAGTTTGGTGATGTAGCCGATGCCACAAACGCCGTTTGTCACGCTCTCCCAGAGAGCTTTGATATTGTTGCCAAGTGGGGTTATACAGCCCACGCCTGTGATGAATACTCGGTTCATGTTGCAATTATATTATGGTTTCCATTTAAAGATTAATAGCGTACGACGGCGGCGCTGGTGACGAATCCGGCACCGAAGCCGTTGAACACCATGAGGTCGCCGCGCTTGATGACGCCTTCGCGGATTTTCTCGTCAAGCAGGATGGGGATGCTGGCCGAGCTGGTGTTGCCGCGACGTTCGATGTTGTGGAGGAACCGCTCCTGAGGCAGGTCGAAGTTTTGCTTGATGGCGTCGACGATGCGCATGTTGGCCTGGTGGAGAAGGAAATAGTCGATGTCGCCGAGCTCAAGGCCAGCCTTTGCCACCACGTCCTTGATGTCGCGCTGGGCCGATGTCACGGCCATGCGGAACACTTCGCGGCCTTTGAGTTGCATGGGCATGTGGGTGTCGATGCCGGGGCCGGTTTCGAAGGGGGTGGGCTCGCAGGGCAGGCGATAGTAGATGACGTCGGGCATCGGCGTCGAGGTCAGTTTGCTGGCCAAGTAGTTGTCGCCTTTGCCGAGCACGAGTGCGCCGGCACCGTCGCCAAACAGGACGCAAGTTTCGCGTTGTGTCCAGTCGACCATGCGGGTGACTTCTTCTGCGCAGATGTAGAGGATGCGGGAGGCGCGTCCCGTTTCCAGGAATGACTCGCAGATGTCGAGTCCGTAGGTGAACCCTGCGCAAGCCGAGTTGATGTCCATGGTCGGACAGTTAGGGCCTTTGAGGCCCAGGATGTGTTGCACCAGGGCGGCCAATGATGGGGTGACGTAGACGTTGCAGACGTTATGGCAGATGATGAAGTCGATATCATCGGGCACGAGTCCTGCGGCATCCAGTGCACGCTGGCCAGCCAATGCTGCCATTTCTTCGAATCGTTCGTCGGTGATAATCTGGCGCGATTTGATGCCAGTTCGTGTGGAAATCCATTCGTCATTCGTGTTCACATAGTCGGACAACATGTCGTTGGTGACAGTGTGTTTCGGGACGGCGCTTCCAGTTCCTAATATTTTCATGTATGATTTTTTGCGGGCTGCGTTGTGCTTGCTTCGCCCATGTTAGTTATCTTAAATTTTATTAAAAGCGGGTGCAAAGAAACGCCATATTTGAAAAAATAAAAAGTTAAATTCAGCGAAATGGGCAATAAAATGGGCGGATTTGTGTTATTTTGGGTGAAATTGCCGTATTGATGGCGAAATGTATGCTTCTATGGAAAGTGGCCAATCGTTATTGTTGTCGAATTTGTTGCGTTATTTCACCCACCGCGACTCGATTTCGCTTTTTCTTGGGCTCACCGCTGTGGTGGCAATCTTGTTTGTGGTGTTTGGGCAATCGACGCAGGTGCTTCATAGCACATCGCAGTCGACGGCCCTCAGTGCCATTGCCCAGGTGGCCATCGCCACGTTGTCGGGCTTTGCGTTTTTGCTTGTCAGCAGGGTGCTGTTGTATCTGGTTTCCCGACGGGGAAAGTTTCAGTTCTCCGGCGTCGCCATCTGGTTGGCTGTTGAGCTGATCGGCGGTGTGGCCATTCTGACTCTGATTGTGTGGGCCTTGAGCGGTGGCGGAAAAGTGTCGTTGCCCCCACTTGTGGGCGATATTCTCCTGTATGTCATTGCTATCGAGGTGGTTCCATACGTGGTTTCGTTCCTCTATTTCCTGCTGTGCGAGGAAAGGGCCGAGGTGGCCAATTTGCGGATGCAGCTGACCAAATTGGCGGTTGATGACAGCAACGGAGCCGGAATTATCAATTTCTACGACAAGGGCAAGAGGTTGGCGTTTGCTACGCAGAACGACAATATATTGTATATCGAGGCGGCGGACAATTATGCCAACATCCACTATATCAACGAGGGAAAGGAAGATTGCTTCATTCTCCACAACTCGATGAAAGAAATCGAGAAAAACTATTCGTCGAGGGGCCTTCTGCGCTGTCACAGGGGCTATATGGTCAATGCCGCCAATGTGAAGATGCTCCGTAAGGAGAACAGCATGTTGATGCTCGAATTGAAGCTGATAGCCAAGTCGATACCTGTCTCAAAGACTTATGAGGAGAATGTCATGAAGTGTTTTGAAGACAGTGATCAGTAAAAAATAAGAATATTATATATATGGAATTAAGACTGACCTATCAGGAGATATCATCTCTGATTGAAAAGAAGGCTGGGCGGAATGTCCCCGTCCTCTATGGCGGCCCGCATACTGTGCGCGTGTCGTATGACGTCAATGTGCTGTTCAAGACAGCCTCGGTGGGGCTGGATCTTACTGTTGACAGGATTGAGGGAAGGGACATCTATATCAGCTACAATGGGGGTGCCGGTATCGATTTCATGGTGCGTACGGCGTTGAACCATGTCAAATCGCAACCTGGGGGCGACTTGATTGAGCCTCTCGAGGGAAATCGGATTTTGCTTGCTTTGGGGAAAAATGCGCAGGCTGGCAGCTTGTTCGATCATATTGTCTTGCGCGATATCAGATTCGACGAGCAGTACGCCATCGTCGATTTTGAACCCAAATCGCTGTAGCAGGCGCTATTCGTTGTGGTATTTTTCGTGCCGTAGGATAGTGTGGGCTCGATACAGCTGTTCGACAAAGAACAGACGGACCATCTGATGGTTGAAGGTCATCTGTGAGAGTGATATCTTGCGGTCGGCGGCGGCATAGACTGACGGCGAGAAACCGAATGCGCCACCAATGACAAACGCTAGCGTCCGGATGCCCGCATTCATCTGTTGCTGAATGAATTCGGAAAAACCGACCGACGTGTATTCTTTGCCGTGTTCGTCAAGCAGCACGCTGAGGTCGACGTTGGCCAGTTGCTTCAGAATCAGTTCTCCCTCCTTCTCTTTGATCTCGTTGGCCGACATTTTCCCGCCATTTTTTACAGGAGGTATGGTGATGATCTGGAAGTCGGTGTAATGCTTCAGACGTTCCAAATATTGGTCGATGCCCTCTTTGATGTAGGGGATATCGGTCTTTGAAACCACGATAAGTTTGATGTTCATGGCGGTGAGGGTCAGTGTTTTGCGCGGATCATCAGGAACGCCACAGGGTTTGTGCAACGGGTGATTCGCATGTAGGGCACCTGTCCGGCACCGAACGAGCGGTAGAAATACTCTGTCGTCTCGTCCATGCTGCCTTCAAAGTCGAATGCCTTTGTGAGTGGCGATAGGGCCTGTATCATGTGCCATATCAGTAGGGCAGTGGCGCCGTTGTCGCGTGAAGCAGGCGACATGGCCGAGAGCAGCGCGTGAGAGCAACGCTCGTCGTAGACAGCAAACCATGCGGTCTGCAGAGCCCCGTTCCCGTCACGCAGGCCGAGAACGAGCCCTTGCTGGCGCTCGATGGCTCTCTTCATCACGTGGACCATGAAATCCTTTGTAAGGAGGTCGTTCTTGCCGCGCGATTTCCAGTACTGCTCATGGAATTCGGCAAAGGCTTCAGGGGAGATCTCCCTGTCGAGGGTATATTGGTTGATAATCTGTCGGATGCGGCGTTGGCGCTCTTTGCTCCGGTCAAAATTGTCGAACACGCGGTCTGGGTCGGTGATATCGGCTATCCGATAAGTGTATCGGGTGGTTTGCTTGAATCCGTGCCAGTAGTATGGCAGCCAGTTGGTTACCTCGGGAGAGAAATGTTGGTGGAAATAGTCGATATGGAGGTTGTCCAGCTGGTCGATGAGTAGCCCGGCAGCACGTTTTTCGAAATCGGGACGTCGGCGTTCCGACATGTCTTTTGGGTAGAAATACACCGGGCCGTTAAATTGTGTCAGCTGGGGTTGCAGGATGAAATTCATCCCCAGATGCTTTCGCAAAAGGTAGGGTAGGGCGGCCAGGGTTGAGCCTTTGTCGTCGATGGCCAGTGCCACATCCCATTTTTTGCCGATGCAAACGGTTTCCATCCACCAGTACTGCTGAAACAGAGGAATCTTGGAACCCTCTGTTTCGCATATTTGGCGGTATTTTTCTTTTGGAGTCACTGAATCTTGATGCTGACGCGGTTGTTGGCTACGCGACCCTCCATCGTGTCGTTATCGCCGATGGGGTCGGCATCGCCCTTGGCCTCAATCTCGATGCGTTCTTCCGCCACACCGCGCATTTGGAGTGCCTTTTTGATTTCGGTGGCGCGCTGGCGTGACAGGCCGATGCAGTAGGCGGCAGTGCCCTGGTTGTCAGCGTATCCGGTGAGCAGCACGCCCTTGCGTTCATTTTCTTTCAGATAGTCGGCCAGTTCGTCGATTAGTGGGTACCATGAGTCAACGATTGTGGCATCGTTGGGGAAGAATTTGATGTCGGCGAAGGTGCGGCTGTTGGTGTCGGCGTCGAAGATGGGTTTCTTTTTGGAGCCGAAGTACAAGAGCATGCCCACATGTATCAGTTGGTCGTCCTGTTGCTCGTTGAGGTAGTTGGCTCCTTTAAAGTAGCGGTAGTCCACTTCGGCAATCTGATATTGGATCTTGTTTCTCCATTCTTTCTCGGTGCGCCATTTGTCGAATGCATCGAATGCCTGTTTAGCTTCCTGCATGCCTTGTGCTACAAGCATTTTGCGCTGGTCGGCATCGGTTATTTCGGGATTGACGGCGAAGATGGCGCACATCAGCATGGGGGCTCGCGACACCTTCTCGATATAGTTCATCACCGGTTTTAGCTGGTCCCAGTCAGGGTTCGGGTAGCGGCAGAGGTTCACCATTCGCATGTAGTTGAATGGGGTGTAGTAGCGCGACACATCCTTGGTGCTGAAGGTGGTGAATTTGTCGAAGGTTTTGTAGTCGCTTTCCCTCACTTTCTGGCGACCTTCGATATAGGGCTGATTGCTCTTTTTGCTGTTTTTTTTCGTTTGGGTCTGGGCCGATGCCGTTCCGACTATCATCAGGGCGGCCATCAGCAGTAGGGCTATTTTTTTCATGCTGTCGAAGATTTCTTTTATGTGCTATAATTACGTCGAAACTTGCATTTTATTGTGCCTTTTCGGTGTCGACGACTGTGCCGTTCTCGCACACCAGGACTCGCGACGGGTATTTGTCTATCATCATGAAGTCGTGGGTCGAAATCAGCATGGGGGTTTGAGTCTCATGGTTTATCTGCAGCAGCAGCTGCATGATTTCGGCCGAAGTGACGGGGTCTAGGTTGCCTGTGGGCTCGTCGGCAAGGATGAGCGAGGGATTGTTGATCAGCGCACGTGCTATGCCTACGCGCTGTTGTTCGCCTTCCGACAGCCGCATGGGCATGGCGTTGGCCATCTGGGCGATACCTACGGCCTGCAGGGTCTTTTCGATCTGGTTGTGGATTTCGTTGCGTTTTTTCCACCCTGTGGCTCTCAGGACGAACTCCAGATTGGCGTATACATTGCGGTCGTTGAGCAGGCGGAAGTTCTGGAATACGATGCCGATGCGACGGCGCAACTGGGGAATATGGCGGCGCTTCAGGTTGACCACATCCATGCCGCACACATGCGCCACTCCATTTTCGATGTCGCAGTCGGCATAGAGGCTTCGCAGAAGCGAAGTTTTGCCTGCACCGCTTTTCCCGATCAGGTAGACAAATTCACCCTTCTCTATGCGAAAGTTCACATTGTTGAGAATGGTGCTGTCATAATTGCTAATCGACACATTCTCAAGCTCTACAATGGGCTGTTGAGATGTGCTGTTCTCTGTCTTTTCCATAAATGATGTGCTTGCTTTCTGAGGTGCAAATGTACACTTTTTTTGTGGATCGCGCCAACTTTTGTCGCTATTATTTTCTGTTTCTCTGTATATACGGTTGATTGATAGGTGTTTGTGGCGCTTTCAAAAGCTGGCGGAAGTTAATGGCGTCGCCAGAAGCGGGGTAGCAGCAGGATCAGCACCGTCATGCACTCCAATCGTCCGAAGAGCATCAGCACCGAGCATATCCACATGGCTCCGTGTGAGAAGCCGGCGTACGATCCGAATCCTCCCGTGGCGCCCAACCCGGGGCCATATCCGGTCAGACATCCTACGGAGGCTCCTATCGCTTCGTTCGGTGTGGTTCCGCAGAGAAGCAGTCCCATCACTCCAAGCATCATCGTGATTCCGTACACCATGAAAATGATCATCACGTTGTTGATGATATGGTCGCTGACCGGCTTCCCGTTGAGGCGTACGGGATTGACGGCATTGGGGTGTAGACGGTTGCGCAATATGCCGCGGGCGTTGCGCATCAATATCAGCATGCGCATGATTTTCAGTCCACCGCTGGTCGATCCGGCCATGCTTCCACATATCGACAGCATGAGCAGTATAAAACCAATCGGTGTCCACCACGATGTGGTGTCTGCCGCTACCGATCCTGTCGTGGTCAGTGCGCTGATTGTCTGCACCGTGCCGATTCTGAAAGCATCGCCCCATGCGTAGCTGTTTTTGAAATGCAGTCCTGCGCTGACGAACACCACCGCCGTGATTGCGATGATGATATAGCTGCGGAACTGGTCCAGCCGGTTGCCGATGCGTTTCCATCTCAGGGTGAACAGCAGGTAGAGCAGCGTGAAGTTCACTCCGCTTAGCAGCATCGCTGCAGCAAGGATATATTGCTGTGTGTGGGTGATGCTGGCAATGCTGTCGCTGTTGACGGAAAAACCGCCCGATGAGATGTTGGTGAACGTCAGGTTCACCGCATCCCACAATTCCATTCCGCTCAGCAATAGCAGCAGTATGAACACTATGGTCAGTATCAGGTAGATCAGCAGAGTGTGCTGCACCGTCTCTGTGGTTTTCACTGTGGTCTTGCCGGTGTTGTCGGCACTCGAGGCCTCGGCGGTATAGAGTGAATAGTTGTTGATTCCCAACCGGGGCGATAGAGCAAGCACCAACAGCACGATTCCGAAGCCGCCGAACCATTGTGACATCGAGCGCCACAGCAGTACCGATGCCGGCAGCGCGGCTACGTCGGCGTATACTGTCGCTCCTGTCGAGGTGATGCCCGACATGGCCTCGAACCATGCTCGCGTGAAGCACGATGTGGTGCCTGTCGCCAAGAATGGTAGCGTGCCAAACACCGCCAGCGTCACCCACAGCAGGGTTACCAGCAGATACGACATCCGACGGTCTTTGATCTGGCGATAGTGGCCAAAGCTCACCCACAGCATCGCCCCCACTGCCAGCGTGAATGCCGCACATAGCCCGATGGTCCACGGCCGGTATTCGCCGAAGTGCAGCGCCGGCACCAGGCACAGAGCCATCAGCCCACCTTCGGCCATCAGCATGATGCCGATGAATCTCAGTATCGCTTTCCAGTCCTGGTTTTTCATCTCTTTTTCCAATATGCCGGTGTCACTATCGCCAGCAGGACGAATATCTCAAGTCGTCCAGCCAGCATCAAAACCATCAGTGTCCATTTGGCCGCGTCAGGCAACATGGCGTATTCCAGATTGGCACCCATGCTGTTCACCAGTGGCGACGGCCCCAGGTTCGATATGTTGTTCGCTGCCATGCAGAAGGCCTCTGCTATGCTGCTCCCGCACAGCGTCAGCACGAAAGCTCCGCCGATGATGAACATGATGTACAGGAAGACGAATCCGTATATCTTGTTCACGTATTCCGTCGGCACCACCTTGTGGTCGATCTTCACCGAGAACACCGCGTTCGGGTGAAGCATTTTGGTGAAGTAGTTCCGCAGGTCCAGGAAGATCGTCATCAGTCGCCGCAGTTTCAATCCTCCGCCAGTCGACCCTGCCGATGCTCCACACAATGTCAGCAGGAAGGTCACCACCGACACCCAAAACGGCCACACCGTTGGCGTCGCTGTGTAGAATCCGCATGTGCTGATAGTCGACGCGATGTGGAACACCGAGTATTGGGCCGATCTCCCCCAGTCGTTGCCCGAAAGGCCGAAAGCCACCGTACAGCTTGCTGCGGCCAATAGGTACACCGTCACATATACCACAAATTCCTGGTTCCCCTTCAACTGTCGCCATCTCAGGGTGAAAAAGTTGTACAGCAGCGCCACGTTGATGCCGCTCATGAACATGAACACAGTCACGATTAGCATCGTTGTGTCGCTGTATCCGGCCAGCCCGTTGTGTGCGGTCATGAAGCCTCCCGTCGACACGGTGCTCATCGCCAGGCACACCGAGTCGAGAACCCCGTTACCGGCCATCGTCAGCGTCACCGCCATCGCTGCCGTGATCAACGTGTAGATATGCCACATCCGGCTCACGCTTTTCGCTATGTGCGGGTGTAGTTTGCGCTGCTGTGTGCCCGAAAATTCTGCATCGTACAGCTGCAGCGACCCTACCTGAAGGCGCTTCACCAGTGCCACCATGAACAGCACCAGTCCCAACCCTCCGATCCATTGTGTGATGGCTCGCCACAGCAGTATCCCATCCGGTATCGCTGACGGGTCGCTGATTACCGATGCTCCCGTCGTTGTGAATCCCGACACCGACTCGAACATCGCGTCAGTGTAGTCCGGCAGCGTGCCTGTGAACACGTATGGCAGCGCCCCGCTCATCGGTATCACGATCCACACCAGCGCCGTGATCCAGAAGCTCTCTTTCTCATGAAGTTCGTATTCCGCTTTCCTCCCAACCATATTGTGCAGCACCAGCCCCATGCCGCCCATCACCAGCGCCGACATCAGCAGCGCCATGTGGACACCGTCGTGGCTGTGCAGCGACACGGCTATCGGGGCTGCCATCGCCGCCGTCAGCAGCAGCAGCAACGTTCCCGCCAGTCGCGCCACTAGCCTATGGTTGAATTTCCTCATCAGTCAAACAGTCGCGCCACCAGCGCCATCGCTTTCGGCAGCGTGAACACCACCACTTTGTCCCCCTGTTTCAGCTGCAGCTCACGGCTCGGCAGTATCGTCTCACGTCCGCGGATCACTCCGCCGATGGTAGCTCCGTTCGGTATGTCCAGCTGCCCGATCGGCTTGCGCGTCGCTGGCGCCCATTTGCCCACCATGAATTCGATCACCTCTGCATTCGTCCCCGACAGCCATTTGCTGCTCACTGCGTCGCCCTTCACGATGAATCGCGCAATGTAGCTCGCCGTGATCAGCTTTTTGTTGATGATGGTGTCGATGCCGATGTCTTGCGACAGGTTGATGAAGCCCGTGTTCTCCACCAGGGCAATTGTTCGCTTCACGCCCAGCTTTTTCGCGTGGAGGCAGGTCAGCACATTGGTTTCCGACGAGTTGGTCACGCCGATGAAGGCGTCGGCGTCTTGAAGACCTTCTTCTTTCAGCAATTCTATGTCGGTGGCGTCGCCGTGGATGATCAGCGTGTCTTCCAGGTCGGCACTCAGGCTCTCGGCACGCCGACGGTTTTCTTCTATCAGCGTGATCCGCATCCGGTCCTTCAGCGTCATTGCCGCATAGCGCCCGATGCGTCCGCCGCCCGCTATCATCACGTTCTTGATGTTCACCGTGTGCTTTCCCGCCACCCGGTTGATGTTTTCCAGCTGGTTCGCACGTCCGATGATGTAGGCCAGGTCGCCCTGCTCGAACACGGTGTCCGCATGTGGGATGATGGTCTCGCCTCTTCGCAGGATCGCCACCACTTTCACCTGTAGGTCTAGGTTCGTCTGCGCCAACTCCCTCACATTGTGGTTCACCACCGGCGAGTCGGCCTCCAGACGTATCACATACATCGTCAGCAGCCCTCCGCTGAAGTCGAAAAATTCGGTAGCCTCTGTGTTGTTCAGCAGATTGGTGATTTCTTTCGCCGCTATTCGCTCCGGACACACCATCTCGTCCACTCCCAAGTCACGGAACATCTCTCGGTGTTTCGGACTCAGCAGCTCGGCGTTCGTGATGCGCGCCACGGTCTTCTTCGCTTTCAGTTTCTTCGCCAGAATGCACGTCATCAGGTTGATGCTCTCGTCGTGCAGCACCGACAGCAGCAGGTCGCAGTCCCCCACGTTGGCTTCCCTCAGCACCTGCGGCGAGGTGCTGTTGCCCGCTATGGTCAGCAGGTCCGTCTCCGTCTCCAGCTGCTTCAATAGCTCTGAATGCGGGTCCACCACCGTGATGTTGTAGTCCAGTTCTGTCAGCGATTTGGCCAGGTGTACGCCCACCTCGCCGTCTCCGGCTATGATTATGTTCATCTCTCTGTCTTTTTCGTCTCGTTGTTTTCTCTTTCGCCAGCGGCGATTTTTTCGCCGTGCAAAAGTACGGCATTTTTTCCTTTCTGCCAAATATATTTTTTTTGTCCGCCTTCAACTTGGTAGTGTCCACTGGCCTCAGACCTTAGTCGGGATTCCCATGGAGTGTTCTTCTCGAAACTGAACGCTGTCTTTGATATTAAGAAAAGGCGGCGGGGCGGCACATGTGTGCCGCCCC
>CAKZZD010000032.1 GCA_937886715.1 uncultured Bacteroidales bacterium
TTGAACTCGGCATCGGCATCGGGCATGATGTCGGTGATGTACTTCAGGTCGGTGCGCTCAGCCATCAGTTTGAGCAGTTCGGGCTCGTTGATGACCTCTTTGCGGGCGGTGTTCACGAGGATGCCGCCCTTGTGCATCTTGTTGACCAGTGCGTAGTTGATGCTCTGCTTGGTCTCTGCGGTAGCGGGGATGTGGAGGGACACTACATCGCAGGTCTCAAAGAGGGCTTCCTGAGTGGGAGCAGCCTTAGCGATAGCGCTGGAGTTGATCTGCTCGGCGCTGAGGAAGGCGTCGTAGGCGTAGACATCCATGCCGAATCCCTTGGCGATGCGGGCCACATTGCGTCCCACGTTGCCAAAGGCGAGGATGCCCAATTTCTTGCCCATCAGTTCGCTGCCGCTCTTGCCGTTGTAGAAGTTACGGACGGTATAGACGAGCATGCCCATGACCAACTCGGCCACAGCGTTGCTGTTCTGGCCGGGGGTGTTCATGGCGACGATGCCGCGGGCGGTGCAAGCCTCGAGGTCGAGGTTGTCGTAGCCAGCGCCGGCGCGGACAACGATCTTCAGGTTTTTGGCGTGGTCGATGACCTCTTTGGTCACCTTGTCGCTGCGGACGATGAGGGCGTCAGCATCTTCAACGGCCTTGTAGAGGTCGTTCACGTCGGTATATTTCTCGAGGAGGGCAAACTGATAGCCGTTCTCCTCGACAATCTTCTTGATACCGTCAACAGCCACTTTGGCAAACGGTTTCTCGGTAGCAACTAAAACTTTCATCTTTGGATAAATCTTTATTTCATCGGAGAAGACGCAGGTAGGCTCCTTGCGGAGTTTCTTCTCGTACCCATGCCTTACGTCGTCTCTGATTTCCATGTTGTTTTTTTTATTTCAATCAGATTGTAAAAGATTTTAAAAGAATTTGCATGCGTAGCTTTTTCTTTTAAAATCTTTTACAATCTGCTGAGTTTAAACTCGTCTTACTTGTTGGCTTTCTCGAAGTCCTGCATGCACTGGACGAGAGCCTCGACGGCCTCGACGGGGCAAGCGTTGTAGAGGCTGGCGCGGAAGCCACCCACCGAACGGTGACCCTTGATGCCGACCATGCCGCGCTCCTTGGCGAAGGCCATGAAGGCGTCCTGCAGGTTCTCGCGGCCCTCGGCCATCACCCAGCAGTGGTTCATGATGGAACGGTCTTCCTTCTCGGCAGTACCACGGAACATGCTGTTGCGGTCGATCTCCTCGTAGAGCATCTGGCTCTTCTTGAGGTTGATCTTCTCCATCTCGGCCACGCCGCCGATGGTGTTCTTCACCCACTTCAGGGTCTCGTGCATCACGAAGATGGCGCTCACCGGGGGAGTGTTGAACATGGAAATGTTCTTAGCCTCTTCGGCAGCGTGGGTGCGGAAGTCGACCATGGTGGGCAGGGGGTTCATGTACTGGCGGTCGGTGATCTTGCCGAGGATGTCTTTCTTCACGATGTAGAAGGTGACACCGGCGGGACCGACGTTCTTCTGGGCACCACCGTAGATGAGGCCGTACTTCTTCACGTCGACGGGACGGCTCATGATGTCCGAGCTCATGTCGGCAACCAGCATCACGTTGTTGATCTCGTTGGCGGCGAAGTCCTTGCGGATCTCGGTGCCATAGATGGTGTTGTTGGTGGTGATGTGGAAGTAGTCGGCGTCGGCGGGGACGGTCCAACCCTTCGGGATGTAGCTGTAGGTCTTGTCTTCGCTGCTGGCCACGATCACGGTCTCGCCGAAGTTCTTGGCCTCTTTGGCGGCCTTCTTGGCCCACACACCGGTCTGCAGGTAAGCAGCCTTCTTGTTGAGCAGGTTGGCCGGCACATCCATGAAGCCGGTGCTGGCGCCGCCACCGAGGAACAGGATTTCGTACTCGGCGGGGATGTTCAGCAGGTCGCGCCACAGCTGGCGGGTCTCTTCCATCGTGCGCTCCCAACCCGGGGTGCGGTGCGAGATCTCGAGCAGACCGATACCGGTGTTGTCGAAGTCGCGGATGGCGGCAATGGTGCTCTCAATGGCCTCTTTCGGCAGGACGCAGGGGCCTGCATTGAAATTATAAGCTGTTTTCATCTTGTTGTTGTGTTTAAAGTATTTATATTGAATTTGTTGTGTAAAATCTCTCGCTCTTTGTTCAGGCAACAAAAGTATAAAAAAAATTCATATAAAAAAAATTATTTGACCTGGACCCGTTTTTCCTTGTCAAGAATGTGCCAGTTTTCTCCTCTGACGACGGGCTCTTTCGGCTGTTTTCCCCTCGTGGCCGATCGCCGCAACCGGGCTTCATCCCCCGATCAGGAACACCGTGTTGCGCTTGTGCAGGTCAACCCGTTCGCGTTCTTTCTTCCAGCGGGCGGCAGGCATGGTGCGGATATATTGTGTCGGCATCGTCAGGTTGCAGGCCACGCACACCGGCGTCGTCGGCTGCAGCACCGTCGACAGTGCTTCCAGCATCTGGTTGTTGCGGTAGGGGGCTTCGATGAAGATCTGCGTCTCGTGGGAGCGGCCCGCGTGTTCCTCCAGTCGTCGAAGGGCGGCGGCGCGGGCTGCACGGTCGACGGGCAGATAGCCCTTGAAGGCAAATCTTTGTCCGTTCATCCCGCTGGCCATCAGCGCCAGCATCAGCGACGACGGACCCACCAGCGGTATCACCTCGATGCCGCGCTTCTGCGCCTCCTTGGTGATCATTGCTCCCGGGTCGGCCACACAGGGCAGTCCTGCCTCGCTCAGCAGGCCTATGTTCTCGCCTCGCTCGACGGCGTCCAGATAGCCTCCGATCTGCTCGGACGGCGTGTGTTCGTTCAGCTCCAGCAGCTCGGTGTCGTCAATGGGGTAGGGGTAGCCCGCACGCTTCAGAAAGCGGCGCGCTGTGCGCAGTTCCTCGACGATGAAAGTGCGGCACGTGGCCAGCATCCCCAGGTTGCCCTCCGGCAGCGACAGTGCTAGATCGTCCGACCCTATCGGCACCGGAAACAGTATCAGTTTTCCTTTATCCATATTGTGTTTTCTTTTCTTAACGGCTTCTGCCGCTTTATATTGCGCCGCTCCGCCACAAAAACAATCCCCCTCCTTCCGGAGTGGGGTTGCTAGGCCATTCCCCGCTTCAGTTTCCGCGAGATCCACAGGGCATACGGCAGCGAGGTAACGAAGGTCAGTGCATCGGCCACAGCTTGTGCCATCTGCACCCCCTCCAGTCCCAGCGCCATCGGCAGCAGCAGCACCGCCGGCAGGAAATACAGTCCGTTGCGACAGATGCTCAGCAGCGTCGCCGGCACCGTCATCCTGATGTTCTGGAACAGCATGTTCGTGCATGTCGGCAGCGCCACCAGGGGGAACGAGGCGCACTGCCACCTCAGCGTCGCCGCCCCAATCGCCACCAGCTCGGCGTCTTCGGCCCTGAACAGGGCCACTATCTGCTCCGCGAAGATGAACCCCACCACCGAAATCGCCACGAGGAAGGCCGTCGACACCGTGAAAGCGAACGTCCACGACTGGTGCACCCTGTCGTAGAGGCGAGCGCCGTAGTTGAACCCGCACACGGGCTGGAACCCCTGGCAGAATCCCAGCACCACGCTGAAGGCGAACATCATGATGCGTGTCACCACCGCAAAGGCGGCCACCGCCGACGCCTCGCTTCCGGCGGGAGCATACAGCGCTGCGCAGTAGTTCAGCGACACCGCCGCAGCGCAGTTGAACAGCTGGCGGAACAGCGAGGGGAGACCGCCGCAGACGATCTCGTAGTAGACGCGCCAGCCGGGCTTGAAATTCCTCACCCTCACCGGCACGCTCTCGGGCCTCGTCGTACCCCACAGCAGCAGGCCCCACGAGCACACCTGGCTCACCGCCGTCGCCAGCGACGCGCCGCTCACCCCCAGCCCCAGTCCGAATATCAGTATCGGGTCCAACACGATGTTCAGCAACGCCCCGCTCACGATGCCTATCATTCCGAAGCGCGCATTGCCCTGCAGCCGCAGTTGGTTGTTAAGCGTCAGCGCCGACATCATCATCGGCGTTGCCGCCACTATCCACCGCAGATAGTCGTTTGCCATCGGCACCACCTCCTCCGGTGCTCCCAGCAGCCGGCTCAGCGCGCCCAGCTGCGGCAGCCACACCGCCGCCGCCAGCGCCCCCAGCAGCAGCGGCGTGTAGAAGCCCACGCTGGCCACCACCTCGGCTCCGCCGCTGTCTTTCGCCCCTAGCGCCCGCGAGATGTAGTTTCCCGACCCGTGGCCGAAAAAAAATCCCAGCGCCTGGATGAAGGTCATATAGGCAAACGAGATGCCGATGCCGGCGGTGGCCTCTGTCGACAGGCGCCCGATGTAGGCCGCGTCCACGATGTTGTAGAGCGCCGTGGTCACCATCGCCACGATCGTCGGCACCGCCATCCGCATCACCAGCCGTCGCACCGGCTGGCGCGTCATCTCGTCGTATTTCTCCTCCAGCCTCACTCCCGCACCGTCTCTGTCGTCCCTTTCGAGTTCAGCAGCCGCACCCGTGC